>NZ_CP189837.1:680364-1360728 GCF_050261105.1 Ornithinimicrobium pulveris
CCCGCTGTCCGAGCTCGCCACCATCCCGGTCGGGTCGGCCTGGGTGACCGACGTTCCGACGATCTTCACCTCGGACCCGGCCGGCACCTCGACGACGTTCGCGCCCCACAGCAGGGCCAGGCTCCAGCCGGAGATGTCATACATCGCATCGACCCGGTCGGAGATGTCTGAGCCATCGGCCAGCAGCGTGGCGGCCATCGCCCGCCGCGCTTGGTGCAGATCCACGACATACGTGCCCTCGGGGTAGCTCACGCCACCGATCCAGGCCGCCTTCGACAGCCGCGTCACCTCGACGCCGTTGTCCACCAGGTGGTCGACGAGGCGCGCGGCGGCGGGCAGCGAACGCTGCCCATCATCGACCGGGATGACGTAGGCGCGCGCGACCTCGGTCGTGTAGATGTCCTGCGGACCCACCACGTCGAACAGCCCGACCTGCGCCGGGGTCTGCGGCTCACCGGTCACCCCCCGCCGGAAGATCTCGATCTGGTCGGCCAGCAGGTCGGCCCGGTTCTCCCCGACATAGGCCAACGACGCCGCCATGGACGCGTGCGCGATGTCGGTGTTGATCTCGGCCCGCCGGCGCAGCTCGTCCTCGGGCAGCGAGTAGTCGCGGTTGTTGACCCGCAGCGGGATCTCGATCGTGTGCGTGACGGCACCGTTGAGCGCGGCGTACTGCGGGGTGAAGATCGGGGGCCACCCGTCCCAGCCCTCGTCCCAGTCGCGCAGGGGGATCTCCGGCGGCTCGACGCCGTCCGCGCTGTCGTAGCCAAGGTCGAGGATCGCCTGCTCCATCCCCAGGGCGTTGGGGTAGGCGTGCTTGATGAACAGGTCCCACTCGTAGTTCTCGCCGTGCGGCTGGGTGGTGGGCTCGATCAGGGTCCCGTTGACATAGCCGTGCAGGTCCAGCATCAGCACCGGTTGGGTGCGGATCAGCGCGTCACGCACCGCGATCGTCTCGGGCTGACTGGCGGTGACGAAGTCGCGGTTGAGATCAAATCCGGCAGCATTGCGGCGGGTGTTGTCCACGCGGCCGTCGGGGTTCATCGAGACGACCACGAAGATCCGGGTGCGCTTGAGCAGGTCGGCGACGGCCGGGTCGGTCGAACTCGCGTAGTCCTCGATGAGGCGCAGCGCGGCGTCGGTGCCCTCCCACTCGTTGCCGTGGATGTTGGCGTTGAGGAAGACCGGCAGCTTGTACTTGCGCGCCAGACCGCGATCGCCCGCCGCCTGGGACGGCTGCTGGCGGAGGCGGTCGCGCATCATCGTCTGCTGCCGCACCTCGGCCTGGCTCTCCGGCGCAGTGAGGGTGACCAGGACCAGCTGCCGCCCCTCCTGGCTGGTCCCGATCACCTCGGCCGAGACCCGGTCCGAGCTCGCCATCGCGGCATTCAGCCGCGGAGCCAGGTCATGGTATGCCGCAACCCCCAGCCGCAGCGAGGCGTCACCCTCGTCGACGGCCGGCTCAGGCAGGGGGGTCTGGCGTGGGTAACCGGGCTCGTGCACGGGGGAGCCGGGCGCGGTGCGCACCGGCCCGGTCGTGGGCGCCGCGGCCGGCGTCGGCGCCAGCGTGAAACCGGTGGTGATCAGCGCGGCCGACACCCCGAGGGCCGCGATCGTGGTGCCCCGGCGGACACGGGGAGACCGGCGCGCACGCTGGTGCTGGAGCTGCGGCATACAGGGCCTCCTCCCGGTCGGTGTGACAGATGTGGTGTCGGACCCGTCCGACCATAGCCGCCGGGTCCGACAGTGCGGAAGTTCTGATCCCGTCTCAAGATGCCGAGCCCCGTCGGTTCGGGTACACACGTCCCCATGAGTACCGCGCCTTCGCATGCCCTCTGCGAGGGTGACTGGACCGGCCAACTGGTGGCCACCGCCATCCACAACGGGCACGAGCTGCGCCCCGAGGTGGCCGAGGCGATGGTGCTGCCCGAGGACGTGCGCCGCCGCGAGGAGGACCCCTACACCGACGTGATCGGCGCGGACGCCCCCGCCCGCGTGGTCGCCCGCCGCTCCCGGTTCGAGGTCGACCTGAACCGCCCGCGCGACACCGCGGTCTACCGGACCCCCGCGGACTGCTGGGACCTCGACGTGTGGCGCGACTCCAACATGTCCGCCGGCGGCAAGGCCGAGGCGGTCGAGGTCACCGACGAGATGCTCGAGCTCGTCGACTCGGTGCGCCCCAAGCTGGTCGCCGACGGCATGTTCCTCGTCGGGCTGGACATCGTGGGCGACAAGCTGATGGAGGTCAACGTCTTCAGCCCCGGTGGCCTGGGCAGTTGCCAGGCGCTCTACGACGTGGACTTCGCGCCCGCCGTGATCGGCGACCTGGAGCACAAGGTCGCGATGCGCGCCCACTACGGCCGCCAGCTGCCGAACACCTCGCTCGCCACCCTCCGAGCCGCCCTCTGAGGCCCCCGAGGTGGCGGGCGCTGACCTCCCGTCAACGTGCCCCGGGGCGCCCTTTCCTGGCCTGATCGGGCCACTCTCGGGGAGCCGGAATGCTTCTGCGGCCTCGTTCGTTTTATTCTGCAGACTGACACGCGGGGGGACTTTTCCCGCGTGCCGCACGACATCGGAGGTTCCATGGCCGTCAACCCGGTCTTCAACCGCATCGACCAGGAGGCTGCCCGCGGGCAGTACGCCGGGTTCGGCAACGCGCCGTCCGGCTACGGAGCCCCTCCGCAGGGCCAGCCCCAGATCCCCGCCCAGGGTGGCTACCCCGGGCCGAGCGAGACCCTGTCCAACGAGCAGCTGCGCGACATGTACTCCCAGGCCCCCGCGGGCCCGGCGCAGACCGGTCGCGTCACCCTCGACGACGTCGTCGTCAAGGCGCTGATGCTCTTCGCCATCGTGCTCGCCGTCACCGGCGCCACGTGGTTCTTCGTCGGCGCCCAGCCGCAGATCGCAATGCCGGTGTGGCTGCTCGGCATGTTCGGCTCGCTCGGGCTGAGCTTTGCGATCGGCTTCAGCAAGAGCGTCAACGTGCCGCTGATCCTGGTGCACGCCGTGCTCCAGGGCCTGTTCCTCGGCGCGGTCAGCGTCACCTTCAACGCCGCCTACCCGGGCGTCGTCACCACCGCGGTCGTGGCCACGATGGCCACCTTCGCGGGCATGTTCATCGGCTGGAAGGCCGGCTTCATCAAGGTCAGCAGCAAGTCCCGGCGCATCTTCGGGATGATGGCGATGGGCTACCTCGTCTTCCTGCTCATCAACCTCGGCGCCGGCTTCCTCGGCTTCGGTGACGGCTGGGGCGTCTACGGCGGCCCGCTCGGCATCGTGATCTCGCTGTTCGGTGTCGGCCTGGCCTCCTACAGCCTGGCTGTGGACTTCGACTCGATCGACCGCGCGGTGCGCGGCGGCGCCCCGGAGAAGTACTCCTGGCTGCTGGGCCACGGGCTGGTCGCCAGCCTGGTGTGGCTCTACATCGAGTTCCTGCGTCTGTTCTCGATCCTGCAGCGCAACTGATGACCGCTCCCGACGAGCACGTCGGGACCGAGCTGGAGCGCGTGGTCCGGCGGTGGCAGCAGCTGCCGCTGGACCGCGCGCTTCCTGCTGTAGCAGGGGTTGCGGCCGTGGTGCAGCAGCTCGCCGACGCGGTCGCCGCCGAGTCCGGTATGCCGCAGCTCACCGTCCCCGACCTTGGCCCCGCCGTGCTGATGGACCAGTTGCGGGTGATGGTGCACGACTGGCGGGCGGTCGGGCTCGACCTGGAGGAGCTGGGGAGCATTCTGACCGCATTGCGGCGATCCTTGCCCTAACATTGGCTCGTTTCGCTCCTCTCACCCTTGGGGGTCGGCATCATGGCCGGTGGTTTGGCAGCACTTCTGGATGACATCGCGGCGATCGCGCGACTGGCGGCAGCCTCCGTCGATGACGTGACCGCGGCCGCGGGTCGCGCCAGCATGAAGGCGGCTGGTGTGGTGGTCGACGACGCGGCGGTCACGCCGCGCTATGTCACCGGCTTCGACCCCAGCCGTGAGCTGCCGATCATCAAGAAGATCGCGATCGGCTCGCTGCGCAACAAGTTGCTCTTCATCCTCCCGGCGGCGTTGTTGCTGAGTCAGTTCGCCCCCTGGGCGTTGACCCCGATCCTGATGGTGGGTGGGATCTATCTGTCCTATGAGGGCGCGCACAAGATGCTCGAGTGGTTCGGGATCGGGGAGCACGCGGCACAGGAACCGCTGCCCGCGATCGAGCGCAGCCAGGAGCACGAGGACCAGATGGTCTCTGGTGCGATCCGCACCGATTTCATCCTCTCCGCCGAGATCATGGTGATCGCCCTCAACGAGGTGGCCGCCGAGACTTTCGTCTCGCGCGCGATCATCCTGGCGGTCGTGGGTATCGGCATCACCCTCCTCGTCTATGGCGCGGTCGCCTTGATCGTGAAGATGGACGACATCGGGATGAGCCTGGCCGCCCGCGAGTCCGAGGCCGCCCAGAAGCTGGGGGCCGGCCTCGTCAAGGCGATGCCGATCGTGCTGCGGGTGCTCTCGGTCGTCGGCGTCATCGCCATGCTGTGGGTCGGCGGTCACATCCTGCTCGTCGGGATCGACGAACTGGGCTTCCACCCGATCTATGAGTTCGTGCACCACGCCGAGGAGGTTGTCGCCGGCGCGCTGACGGCCATCTCCGACGTGGCGCGGTGGCTCACCAACACCTTCTTCTCAGCCGTCCTCGGCCTGCTCGTCGGCATCGTGGTCGTCGGCATCGTCGCGCTCATCAAGCGCCTCCGCGGCAGCACCCCCGCCCACCTCTGACCCCCCATCCCACCGGACGCGCGCGGTGTCGCCCCAGGCGCCCACCGGACGCGCGCGGTGTGGCCCCAGACGCCCACCGGACGCGCGCCGTGTCGCTCAGAACCCCCACCGGACGCGCGCCCGGCCCCGTTCAGCTCAGGCGCTCCAGGATGATCGCCATGCCCTGACCACCACCGACGCACATGGTCTCCAGCCCGAACTGCTTGTCGTGCGTCTGCAGGGCGTTGATCAGGGTCGTGGAGATCCGCGCACCGGTGGACCCGAACGGATGCCCCAGTGCGATCGCGCCACCGTGCACGTTGAGCTTGTCGTAGTCCATCCCGAGCTCATCGGCCGACCCCAGCACCTGCACCGCAAACGCCTCATTGATCTCATACAGGTCCATGTCCGAGATCGACATCCCGGCCCGCTCCAGCGCCTGCTTCGAGGCCTCCACCGGACCCAGCCCCATGATCTCCGGCGACAGCGCCGAGACACCGGTCGAGACCACGCGCGCGAGCGGCGTCAGCCCCAGCTCCTTGGCCTTCATATCGCTCATCACCACCAGCGCGGCAGCACCGTCGTTGAGCGGGCAGCAGTTGCCTGCCGTCACGGTGCCGTCCTCGCGGAAGACCGGCTGCAGCGTCGACACCTTCTCCAGGGTCACCCCGGCGCGCGGGCCGTCGTCCTTGCTCACGACGGTCCCGTCAGCCAGCGTCACCGGCGCGATCTCGCGCTCGAAGACCCCGGCCCCGATCGCCGCCTCGGCACGATTCTGGCTGGTGACGCCCCACTCATCCTGCCGCTCGCGCGAGATCCCGTAGGCCGTCGCCACGTTCTCGGCCGTCTGCCCCATGGCCAGGTAGACATCAGGCAGCGCGCCTTCCTCGCGCGGGTCGGTCCAGGTGCGGTTGGTCCTGGCGACCTCCTCGCTGCGCGCGACCGCATCGGCGAAGAGCGGGTTGCGCCAGGACTCCTTGCCCCCGCCCGCGCCGGCGAAATCGGCATACCGGGACACACACTCGACGCCCGCGCTCACGAAGACCTCGCCCTCGCCGGCGCGGATCGCGTGGAAGGCCTGCCGGGTCGTCTGCACCGAGGACGCGCAGAACCGGTTGATCGTCGCCCCGGGCACCCCGTCCAGCCCGAGCAGCACGCTCACCACGCGCGCTATGTTGAAGCCGTGCTCGCCCCAGGGCTCGGCGCAGCCCAGGTACAGGTCATCGATCGTGGTCGGGTCCAGCGCGGGCACCTGGTCGAGCGCGGCGCGGATGACGCCCGCGGCGAGGTCATCCGGCCGGGCGCTGATCAGCGAGCCCTTGAAGGCTCGCCCGATCGGGGTACGGGCGGCGGCGACGATGACGGCCTCGGGCATGGTGGTCCTCCTTGACGACAATTTCCGGTATGCCGTGAGTCTAGGCGCGCAGCCCCCTCACCTTCCCGCCCGGGGACGTGGTCCAACCCTCGGTCAATGGCGGGGGCCGGCAATCAGTCGAGCTCGATGAGGTCCACGGGGGTGAGGGCCCCGCTGGAGCGCTGCGGGATGTCCAGGAGGATCCGCAGGTAGGTGGGCTCGTCGGCGTGGCCGTCGAATTCCACGGGATGCGGATCCGCGCTGGCCAACGCACGAGCGACCGCGGCCCGAGCGGCGGATTCGGCCATCGGGTGGTCGGGCTCGACCTCGATCAGGATCGGCATCAGGATCCCGTCGAACGGGCCGACGACAAAGACGGCGGCCAGCGGGGCGCCGTCCACCCGGGCGATCGATGTCCTCCCGGTGTCCAGCGCCTCTGCGAAACGCCTTCGGAAGGATGCGCGGGTGGCAGCGACGTCCTCGGTCGGTGCCCACCCCTCGTGCATCCGCAGATAGGGCGCCATCCAGAGGTCCACCAGCTCATCCAGGGTGAGGTCCTCTCCTGACGTCACCACCCCACCATCGAGGGACGCATGACGGTCAGCCCACTCCCGGACGTCCGGATGACTGGTGTCGACGTATGCCGCCGGGACGCTCTGCACCACCCGACCGCCCGCCTCGGTCGCCGCGACCTCCATCGGGGTGCCAGGGATGACCCGGACCAGGACCGGACTCTCCGCAGCATCAGCAAGCTGTCGGAGCAGGATCGACCCGTGCCCGTCGTGACAGTGCAGCTCGACACCATCCCGGCTCGCTCCCGTCCGGGTGAAGCGTCGGACGCCAGCGGCCACGACTCGACCGTCCACCTCCTCCACGAGGCTGACACCCTGCTCGAGGTCTGCAGCAGGGACCAGCCAGGCGGGGGAGGAGTCGTCGAGATCTGAGTGGAGCGTGGGACGCACTGTCATAGCCACCATGATGACCTGCGACAACGCCGTGAAACCGCCTTTGCGCTGGCCGCGCAGAAGCCTTCCCTGAGGGCGCACCGCCCCGGTAGAATGGCGACTGCAGTTCAGGCGCGCTCGTGCGCGGCCAACCGTGCCAGACCCTCGTCCAGCCCGACCTCCGGCTGCCAGCCCAGCACGTCCTGGGTGCGCCGCTGGTCGAACCAGTGCGCGGTGCTCAGTTGCTCCGCCAGGAATCTGGTCAGCGGCGGCTGCGTGATCGCCGGGACCCGGGGGAGTCGCTCACTGAGCGCCACCGCTCCCTCCACCGCGGCGCCCAACCCCCAGGCCAGAGGGAAGGGCACCCGCAGCCTCGGCGGGGGAGCGCCCACAGCACGGCAGATGTCGGCCACGAGCTCGCCGATCGGCCGGGGCTCACCATTGGTGACCACGAACGCCTCACCGCGTGCCCGCTCGATGTGGTCCAGGGCCGCCACGATCGCGGACGCGGCGTTGTCAACGTAGGTGGTGTCCACGAGGGCCGTTCCGCGACCGACGAGCGCCAGCCGCCCCTGGCGGGCACGATCGGCGATCCGCCCGACCAGCTGCGTGTCGCCCGGTCCCCAGACCAGGTGCGGCCGCACCGCGGTGACCCGCAGCGCATCCTTGTCCGCACCCAGCGCCCACAGCTCGGCCGCCGCCTTCGTCCGGGCATAGTGCCCTCGCGCGCGCATCGGCGTCGCGGCAGCGGCCCCCGCACCCGCGAGCGAACTGCCCGTATGCGCCACGGACGGCGAGGACACCTGCACGAGGTCTCCACCGCCCTGAGCGCGCAGCGCATCCACGACATAACTGGTCCCGCGGACATTGGTGTCCACGAAGTCCTTCCACGCCCCCACCACGTCGACCTTCGCGGCCAGGTGCAGCACCGCGTCCTGCCCGTCAACGGCACGCTGCACATCGGCCCGAGATCTGATGTCCCCCAACATCTCTCGATGCCGACCGCCCGCCGTGCGCCGCTGCATCACGGTCACGTCCTCGCCCCGCTCGGCGAGCAGATCGGCGACCTTGCCGCCGAGCATCCCGCTGGCTCCGGTGACCAGCACCTTGCGCGCCATCAGCGGCTCCTCCGTCGGGGTGCCGACGATCCGCCGGACACCTTCTCCCCGTGCAGGACCGTGTGCGCCCAGTCGCTCAACGCGCCCCGGTCGACCTTGCTCGCGTGCCGCACGTCCACCGGCAACCAGTCGCGCAGGAGCACTGCCGACACCGGCACCGGGAAGGCCGCGGCCCGCACTCCGGCGGCCAGTTCCGGGTCGGCGAGCACGTCGCCACCGCGCGGCGCTCCGGTGACCCGGGCGATTCGGCCGAGGCGTTCGGTGGGCACGATGATGGCGGCGACCTGCTGGGTCGCCTCGGGCCCGACGCCGACTACGGCGACATCCTCCACACCGGGCACGGTGCGCAGCCGGTCCTCCACGGCATACGGGGTCACGGGCCCCTCGGCGGTGGTCACCACGTGCGCCAGCCGCCCCTCGACCCACAGTCGCCCGGACTCGTCGAGGTGGCCGACGTCGCCGGTACGGTGCCAGCCCACGGGGCGGTCGCTCTCGTCCTGCGTGGACCACAGCCGGTCGTAGCGCTCCTTGACGTGCGGCCCGCGCACCACGATCTCCCCGACCACTCCGGGGGTGGTGACCAACTCCTGCCCCGGTATGCCGTGTGCGTCCAGTTCGGCGATCCCCACCTCGACTCCGCGCACCGGGTGGCCGACGCAGACCCCTGCGTGGGGGGAGGCGGACCCGTCCGCGATCTCCGCGGCGAGCACGGTGGGGTCGTGTGTGGCGAGGGGGAGGACCTCGGTCATGCCGTAGGGCGTCTGGGTCTCGGCGGAGGTGAGCAGCCCGCGCACCTGGTGGAGCAGGGCGACCGGGACGGGGGCGCCGGCGGACAGCAGCAGACAGGGGCCGGAGAGGACCTGGCGCCGCGTGGCGTCCAGATCATCGGCGGTGGCGACGACATTGCGCAGCGCGGCCGGGGACGCGAAAACCGCGGTGGCGCCGACCGCGCCCACAGCATCGGCGAGCGCGGACGCGGTCAGGGTGTCCGGGGCGGTGACGTCCATGTCCGGCACGGCGCTGGTCAGGCCGAGCGCGGGACCGTAGAGCGCGAAGGGCGCGAAGGCTGCGACGAGGGACTCACCAGGGGTGAGGTCGAAGGTGTCCCGCAGCAGCGCTACCTGGGCGCCGAGCTGGTCGCGGGTATAGACCACGCCCTTGGGGGAACCCGTCGCGCCCGAGGTGAACAGGACCGCGGCCTCCTTCGACCCTGAGCCAGCGGCCTGGGACGAGGTGGATCCGAGGTGGTCGCCGTGCAGCCCGCGGCCCAGGACAGCCAGCGCGTCCAGCTCGGTGCCGCCGGTCTCGACGCGGATGCGGGGCGCCCGGATCCGGGAGGCGGCCGCGAGCACGAGGGCGGAGCGGATGCCGATGATGTGGCGGGGGCCCGCAGAGCGCAGCGCGGCGCCGAGACGGCGCAACCCCAGCCCGGCGTCAGCGATCACGACCACGGCGCCCAGCCGCCACAGGGCATAGACCAGCGTGGTGAGTTCGATGCCGGGAGGCACCATGACGGCGACGCGGTCGCCCGGACGGACGCCGCGCAGAGCGAGTCCGCGGGCGACGGCATCGACCCGCTCGGCGAGGGCCCCGAAGGTGATGGTGCGGGGCTCAGAATCACCCGCGAGCTCCACGACGGCGGTGCGCTCGGGGTCGCTGGTGTCCACCTCGATGTCGACGCGGGGGACGTCGGCGTGATCGTCGGCTGAGCCATCGGTCGACTCGCCAGGCTCGCTGCAGGACCGGGAGGCGAGCTGCTGGCCCAGCCAGCGCCAGATCACCTCCACGCCCGCGGGCCGGTCCTCCAGGACCAGGTGGGAGGCGTCCGGATAGCGCTGGGCATCGGCGTGGGGCATCCGGCGCAGCAGATCCTCCAGGTAGCGCTGGCCGAAGACCGGGTCCCGGGTCCCCCAGACGAACAGGGCGGGGACGTCGGTCAGGCCGCGCACCCCGTCGGCGACATGGTCGAGCGTCGGGCGGCTCGGGTGGTCGGGCTCGAACGGGACGTCCTGGACGAAAGCCGCCACCGCCGCGCGTCGCCCCGCAGTGCGGTAGGGGGCCGCGAAGCCCTTGCGGGTCTCCCGGGAGATGCCCGGCAGCGACAAAGCGGTGGTGCCGGAGACGAACAACGGGGTGTCACGGCATACCCGGTCCAGCAGGTGGGGCGAGCGCGCAAGCCGGATGAGCGAGGGAGAGGGCTGCTCGGCGGGCTGGTGGACCGCCGTGTTGGTGAGGACGACGCCGGCGAGCTGCGCGCGGTGCTGCAACGCCCAGCCGAGCGAGACGGGACCGCCCCAGTCGTGGGCCAGGATGTAGGTGGGGCCCTGCACGTCCAGCTCGCGGGTGAGCCGGGCGAGATCCTCGATCCGGGTGGCGAGATCGCGAGGTCCGCCGGCGCGCTCGGAGAAGCCCATGCCCAGCTGGTCGACGGCGATCACCCGCCAGCCGGCGGGAGCCTGATCCACCACCCGTCGCCACAGGTAGGACCAGGTGGGGTTGCCGTGCACGCACAGCAGGGTGGCCGCGACGTCCTCCCCGCGCTCGGCCAGGAGCGGGCCGGTGTCCAGGACGTGCCAGCTGCGGCGGTGGCCGCTCGCGTCCGGGGCCGTCACGACGCGCGAGGCGGTGGGGTCCAGGCCGGGGACGCCGGAGACGGGAAGGCCCACGGGGTCGTGGGTGTCGGCGGCGGCGATGCGCTGGTCGCCGGTCATGCTGCGGTCGGTGGAGGGCATCACGCCACCCATGTCACCAGATCAGCTCCAGGCACGTCATGTTCAGCCCGGATCCGATGCCCATCATCAGCACACGGTCGCCGCGCGAGAGGGTGGGGGCCTCCTTGGCCAGCGTGATCGCGACGGCCGCGGGGCCGACGTTGCCGAAGGTGGGGAAGGTCAGCGGGATCTTGGCCGCGTCGATGCCGAGCGCCTCCGCGGTGCGGGAGGTGTGCACCTTGGAGACCTGGTGGACGATGTAGCGATCCATGTCCGACCAGTCGAAGTCCTCGGCCGCGTCCTTCCACAGCGAGCCGGCCAGGTCCATCCCGGCCACCAGCAGCCCCTGGGTGTCGGTCTTCATCTTCTCGAAGTCGCCGACGCACAGCAGGTGGTGCTCGGTGGCAGCCCGGGTGGCGCCACCGACGATGCGGTGGCCCTCGGGGTGGGTGGACGCACGGCCCAGCACCATGGCCGCGGCGCCGGAGCCCAGGGTCAGGGTGGCGAACTGGCTCAGGATGTCCTCGGCGGTCGCGTCCTCGGAGGACAGGCGGGCCAGCGTGCGCTCCTGCGGCTCGCGGGAGCCCTCGCCGTCGACGACCAGGGCGTAGTCGATCTGGCCGGCGTCGATCATCGTCGCGGCCAGTTGCATCCCGTTGACGAAGCCGAGGCAGGCGTTGGTCAGGTCGAAGTTCAGGCAGCTGGTGGGCAGGCCCAGCTCATGGTGCACCCGCACCGCGATCGAGGGCTCGAGGTTGGTGCGGCTCACCGAGGTGTTGATCAGCAGCCCGATCTGGTCGGGGGCGACCCCGGCCTGCTCGAGAGCGGCGCGGCCGGCCTCGATGGCGCCGTCGACGAAGTCGACACCTTCCTCCCACCAGCGCCGCTCCTGGATGCCGGCGAGGGAGGCCAGCATCCCCGGGCGCAGGCCGTTGCGGGTGTAGGAGTCGCCGATGATCTCGTCGAACTCCTCCGAGGTGCGCACCACCGGTGCGTCGACGGCGGTGACGGACAGCACGGCGGTGTCCTTGGTGTGGAAGGTGGCGTTGCGCTTCACGAGTGCGGATACCTCACGGATCGGGACGTAACGGTTCATTCGATCACAGCCCGCGCCCCCACGAAGAACCGGCGAGGCCACACCGCCCGAAGGGGTGGGGCGGATGGTCGATCTGGACCCGCTTCCACGCCGCGTGTGGGACGATGGCCTGGTCACATCATCGACCGGGAGACCCGGTCGCCGCAGGAGGGGAAAGGAACCACCTCATGAAGACACGTCGGACCCGTTGGGCACACCTGGCCACCGCCGGTGCGCTCACCCTGACCCTCGCCGCCTGCGGCGGTGGCGATGACGACCAGGCCGCTGACCCCACCACCCCGGTGCCGGTGGCCGAGAACACGGCCACCGATGACGCCCTGACCACCGACGCGGCCGAGGACACCGCCGACGTCGAGGACACGGCGGCCGCCACCGGCGACGCCGCCCAGGACACCGCGGCCGCCACGGGTGACCCCGCCACAGCTGAGGGTGAGATCAGCGTCTCCGAGTTCGTGGCGATGATGAAGTCGCCCGGCGAGGAGAAGCTGTCCTCCTACACGATGCAGATGACCATGGGCACCGGCGCACAGTCGATGGACATGAACGGCGCGGTCGACATGTCGGGCGATAAGCCCAAGTTCGACATCGACATGGAGATGCCGGGAGTTGGGGCCATGCAGATGCTCCTGGCCGAGGGCCGGATCCTGGTCTCGATGCCGGGCGTCACCGAGGAGGGCCAGTGGATGGAGATCCCGCCGGACCAGCTCGGCGAGGCCGCGTCCGCGCTGGAGGAGGTCGACATCGTCAGCCAGTTCGACACCTGGGAGCAGTCGGCCAAGAAGGTGCTCGACCTGGGTGAGGAAGACGTCGACGGCACCACGCTGCACCGCTACGAGGTCACCATCGACGGCCAGGCGATCCTCGATGAGGCCGAGGCCCAGGGCGAGGACCCGGCGCAGATCAGCGCCATGGTCGGCGACGAGGTGATCTACCACATTTGGCTCGACGACGAGAACCTCATGCGCAAGGTCGCCTTCGACATCGGCGGCATGGTCACCGAGATGACGGCCGACAACTGGGGCGAGCCGCAGGACATCGAGCTGCCTGACGAGGCCGACATCATGCAGAGCCCGTGACGCGGCTCGCCCACTGACCGGACCGCCTCCGCGGCAGGTCAAGCAGAGTTCGATCGACGTGCTCCTACCTCACTGAGGTGGGAGCACGTCCTGCTGTGCGGGGACCTCGTCCTGACGCACCAGGCCGACGGGGCAGGTGTAGCCATTCGGTCCGTGATTGCAGTAGCCGCCGGGGTTCTTGTGCAGATACTGCTGGTGGTAGGCCTCGGCGTAGTAGAAGGGGCCTGCCTCCTCCGCGGGGCGCAGCTCGGTGACGATCCGTCCGTGGCCGGCCGCCGTGATCACGCCCTCGAAGGCGTCCCGGGTCGCGCGGGCGGCCGCCTCCTGGCCAGGCGTGGTCCAGTAGATCGCCGAACGGTACTGGCTGCCGATGTCGTTGCCCTGGCGATCCTTGGTGGTCGGGTCGTGGTTCTCCCAGAAGGCCTTGAGCAGCAGCTCGGGGGAGGTCTGCGTCGGGTCGTAGGCGACGAGCACCGCCTCGGCGTGACCGGTCAGCCCGGTGCAGACCTCTTCATAGGTCGGGTTGGGGGTGCTGCCGCCGAGGTAGCCAGCGGCCGTCGTCACCACGCCCGGCAGCTGCCAGAAGATGCGCTCGGCGCCCCAGAAGCACCCCATCGCCAGATAGATCACCTCCGTCTCCTCCGCCCACGGGCCGTGCAGGTCGGTGCCGAGCACCTCGTGCGTGCGCGGGATGCCGGGGAGGGGGTCGGGGCGGCCGGACAGAGGTGAGGGAAACGCCATACGGGCCAGTCTTGCACGGGACCCGCGGCCCGGATCGGTGGCGCGAACCCGCCGCCCTGTGGCACCTTCCTCCCATGGACCTGCTCCTGTATGTCGTGCTCCCGCTCGTCCTGGCCGTCCTGGGAGCGGTGCTCCTGCTACGCGGCCGGGCGATGTACCGCGAGGCGACGCGACTGCGGGCCGGCTTCGGTGGTCCCCCCGGATCCATCGACGTCGGGACCGAGCTCGGCTTCGGCGTCGAGGACAACCGGGCGGCCATCCTGGCCGCGCAGCGCCGGATGCTGTGGGGCGGGATCCTGGGCGGGATCGGCGCGATCTGGGCGGTCGTCGGCCTGATCATGCTGCTGCGCTGAGCGCACGGTCGCCGTCGTTACCCTGGGCTGGTGCCGACGACCTCCGACCCGTTGCAGCAGCCCACTGTCACCCTCGATGACGTCCTCGCCGCCCGCGAGGTGCTGGCCAAGGTCCTCACCCCGACGCCCATGGAGTTCAGCCAGGGGATCAGCGAGCGGACGGGCGTCCCGATCCACCTCAAGTGCGAGAACCTCCAGCGCGCGGGCTCGTTCAAGATGCGCGGCGCGTACACGCGGATGGCCAGGCTGAACGAGGAGGAGAAGGCGCGCGGCGTGGTGGCGGCCAGCGCCGGCAACCACGCGCAGGGGGTCGCGCTGGCGGCCCGCCTGCTGGGGATCGAGGCGACCGTCTACATGCCGCAGGGTGCGGCCATGCCCAAGCTGGCCGCGACCCGCGGCTACGGCGCGGAGGTGATCCAGGTCGGCCTGACGATCGATGACTGCATCGGGCGGGCGCGGGAGCACGAGGAGCAGACCGGAGCGGTCTTCATACCGCCCTTCGACCACGAGGACATCGTCGCTGGTCAGGGCACGTGCGGGCTGGAGATTCTCGAGCAGGTCCCCGATGTGCGGACGATCCTGGTCTGCACCGGTGGGGGCGGCTTGCTCGCCGGGATCGCGACCGCGGTCAAGGCGGTCCGGCCGGAGGTGAAGGTGATCGGCGTGCAGGCAGCCGAGGCGGCTGCCTGGCCGGGCTCGCTGGCCGCCGGACACCCGGTGCCGCTCGCCTCGATGAGCACGATGGCCGACGGGATCGCGGTGGGTCGGCCCGGGGACGTGCCGTTCGGCGTGGTGGCTGACCTCGTGGACGGCATCGAGACGGTGAGCGAGGAGTCGATCGCCCGTGGGGTGCTCTACCTGCTGGAGCGCGCCAAGCTGGCGGTGGAGCCGGCCGGGGCGGCGGCCGTCGCCCACCTGATGGACCTGGGTGAGGAGGTCGCGGAGCGCTATGAGGGACCGGTGGTGGCCGTGCTCAGCGGCGGCAACATCGACCCGCTGTTGCTGCTCCGGATCATCCGCACCGGGCTGACCGTGGCGGGGCGCTTCCTGCAGCTGCGGGTCCGGGTGCCGGACCGGCCCGGTGAGCTCGCCGCCGTCCTGGCGCTGCTGGCCGAGCTGCGCTGCAACGTCCTGGAGGTGCAGCACCACCGGCGCGTGCCCGGGCTGACGGTCAGCGAGGTGGCGATCTCGTTGACGCTGGAGACCAGCGGTCACGAGCACTCCGCGGCGGTCCTGGCCGCGCTGGAGGATCGAGGGTGGGTCGTCGACCAGGGCTGAGGTCAGGTGGCGATGGGTTGCCGCTTCCCGCACAGCTCATCCACAGCACGGACGGCTTGGTCTCGACTCTCGGACGGAAGCGACGTAGACTAGGAGGTCAACCACGGTCCGGGCAGAACGGTGCCCGGACCTTGTGTTTGGGTCGGACGCCCGATGATGAGGCCAGTTCCACGGCCCCGACCGACGCAGACACCCCATGAGGAGGATGAGCACCAGTGACCAGCACGGCCAATGACGCCAGCTACCTGACCCAGGAGGCCTACGACCGCCTCTCCGGCGAGCTCAAGGAGCTCAGCGGCCAGGGTCGCACCGACATCGCGCGCCGCATCGAGGCCGCGCGCGAGGAGGGTGACCTGAAGGAGAACGGTGGCTACCACGCGGCCAAGGAGGAGCAGGGCAAGATGGAGGCCCGCATCCGCCAGCTCGAGCACCTTCTGCAGAACGCCGTGGTCGGCACCGCCCCCGCGGATGACGGCATCGTGGAGCCGGGCATGGTCGTGACCGTCGAGATGTTCGACGAGGAGGAGACCTTCCTGCTGGGCTCCCGCGAGATCATCGGCGACGGCGACGACCTCACCGTCTACAGCGAGAAGTCCCCGCTCGGCGCCGCCCTGATGGGTCACCTGCCCGGTGACACCGTCAACTACCAGGCCCCGAACGGCAACCAGATCGAGGTCAAGATCGTCGCGGCCAAGCCCTACCAGGCCTGAGCACCCGCACCACCCTCCCGAGGCGTCGCCCGCGCAGTCCCGCACTGCGCCGGCGGCGCCTCGGCGCATGTCCCAGGTCACGACATACGGGGCCCGGTCAGGACGTTCAGTCGCGGGCGGGCGGGTCCTCGTCGGCATACCAGCACCGGTCCACGTAGCCGGTCACCGCAGGCGAGGCGGTCCGCACCTGCTCCACGTGCCGGCTCGGGGAGGACTCGGAGGGTCCCACCTCGACCCGCACGCGCCCCACGACGGAGTGCTGGTAGTCCTCGGCCTCGAGTTCGCAGACCACCGCGCGGCTCGCGTCGCGGCGCAGGTCGAAGCGCACGTCCACGGCCTCCTCCGACACCACCTGCTGACCGGTGTTCACCCAGTGCACGCGCCCGGCGCTCGCGGCGATCCCGAACCACACCGCCATCGCGACCATCACCGCCACCGAGGCTGCGCCGATGATCCACCAGCGACGACGCGTCTGCGCCGACGACTCCCGCGGCCCCTGCCACGCACCACGCGAGGCCTCCTCGGCCTCCTCGTCGACCTGCAGGGGGTCCTCGTCCACCTCCGCGGGCACGGGATCTGCCTCGGGGTGCACGGGACCCCTGGAGTCTTCGGGGCGGGGCGTGGGTGTGGTCACGGTCGGGGCGTCCTCGGACAGGTGAGAGGATGGAGGCTGCTGCGCGCCGAAGGAAGCGGCGCCTGCCCATTGTCCGACACCGGCGCGGGCGTGCCCTCCGGGGGTCGCCCCGCACCACGAGCTGCTGATGGACCGTAGGTGTCCAGACCCGAGGTGACCGCAGTGACCCAGGAGCACCAGCAAGGCGCCCCCCTGCGCCTGATGGCCGTGCACGCCCACCCCGACGACGAGTCGTCCAAGGGGGCCGCCACGACGGCGCGCTATGTCGCCGAGGGCGTCGATGTCCGGGTGGTCTCCTGCACCGGGGGCGAGCGCGGCGACATCCTCAACGCGCGCCTCAAGGACGACCCGCACATCCTGCGCGACATCTCCCGGGTGCGCCGCGACGAGATGGACCTGGCCGCCTCGATCCTGGGGATCAGCCACACCTGGCTGGGCTTCACCGACTCCGGGCTGCCAGAGGGCGACCCGCTCCCGCCGCTGCCGGAGGGCTGCTTCGCGCTCGAGCCCATCGAGGTGACGACCGAGGCGTTGGTCCGGGTGATCCGCGAGTTCCGCCCCCACGTCCTGACCACCTACGACGAGAACGGCGGCTACCCCCACCCCGACCACATCATGACCCACGTGGTGACCATGGCGGCCTTTCGCGCGGCCGGTGACCCCACGGCATACCCGCACGCGGGAGCGCCCTGGCAGCCGTTGAAGGTCTACTACAACGCCTGGAGCCCGGACCGCATGCAGCGGCTCAACGACGCGATGGTCGAGGCCGGGCACGAGCCGCCGTTCGCGGACTGGCTGAAGAACATCCGGAGCCGTCCGCAGCGGACGATCACCACCAAGGTGGTCTGCGACGAGTTCTTCGGCACGCGGGACGACGCCTTGCGCGCGCACGCGACCCAGGTGGACCCGGACGGTTTCTGGTTCGTGGTCCCGCTCGAGGTGCAGCGCGCGGTGTGGCCGACCGAGGAGTTCGAGCTGGCCGCCTCCTTGGTGCCGGTCGACCTGCCCGAGGACGACCTGTTCGCCGGCCTGCGGGAGCTGGCTGATGAGTTGGATCCCGTATGCCGCAACGCACCCGAGCGCGATGCGTCCGGTGATCTGGTGCTGGCCTACGAGACCACTCCACCCGCGC
The DNA here is from genome assembly GCF_050261105.1 of Ornithinimicrobium pulveris. Classification (GTDB taxonomy): domain Bacteria; phylum Actinomycetota; class Actinomycetes; order Actinomycetales; family Dermatophilaceae; genus Ornithinicoccus. The sequence goes on from NZ_CP189837.1 coordinate 698,248, forward strand.
CGGTCGAGGAGGAGCACCACTCCACCGAGCCGCTGGACGGTGACGGGGACGGCAAGGACGACATGCGGGTCGAGGAGGGGCACTCGGCATGAACCAGACGAGTGTGGAGATCACGGCCGGGCTGGGTGGCTTCCTGGTCGTCTTCGGGCTGGCGCTCGCGGTGTGGCTGCTGGCGCGGGACCTGACCCGGCGGCTGCGCCGGATGCGGTTGCGCGAGGAGGAGCGGATGGCCGCCGTGCTCGCGGAGCGTCAGGAGGCGGCTCGGGCCGAGCAGGCCCGGCTCGCCGAGGCGCGGCAGGACGCCGTGCCGGGTGGGGCGGACCCGGCGGCTAAGGAGCGGCCGGAGGCTGACCCACTCGGGTGAGCGAGCAGCGGGCGAGCTCGCCCGCGGCGTGCTGGCTTAGGCGAGCGCCATCCGCACGCCGAGCACGGAGAGCAGGGCCGCGACCCAGTGCGAGGAGAAGGCTGCGACCGTGAAGGCGTGGAAGATCTCGTGGAAGCCGAACCAGCGCGGGGAGGGGTTGGGCCGCTTGAGCGCGTAGACGATCGCGCCCACGGTGTAGAGCAGACCACCGGCGGCGATCAGGCTCACGATGAGCGGTCCTCCGTTGCGCCAAAAGGGCACTAGGTAGAAGACCGCGACCCAGCCCAGCGCGATGTAGACCACGGTGTAGAGCCAGCGCGGGGCGCCGACCCAGAAGACCCGGAAGATCACGCCCGCGACGGCGCCGACCCAGATCACCCAGAGCAGCGTGCGCGCCTGGCCCGGCGGGAGCAGCAGGACAGCGAAGGGGGTGTAGGTCCCGGCGATGATCAGGAAGATGTTGGCGTGGTCCAGGCGCTTGAGGATCCGGGCGACCTGGGGTGACCAGCGACCCCGGTGGTAGGTCGCCGAGGTGGCGAACAGCAGGATCGCGGTGGCGCCGAAGACCAGCGCGGCAACCCGTGCCGTCGTCGTGGGGGAGAGCGCGATCAGCACGATGGACAGCGCCACGCTGATCGGCACCATCCCGAGATGCAGCCAGCCACGCAGATGGGGCTTGACCTGCTCGACGACCGTGTCGACGAGTTCGCCGGCCGAGCTGGCCAGGTCCTGGGCGCGGTGGGGGATGCGGCTCATGTACCCAGCGTAACCTACGGTTGCGTAGGTTACGCAATCGTAGGTTACGGGCGCGTAGGTCGGGTGGTCCCAGGGTAACGAGGGGTGAGCGGGGTAGGTTTGCCGGTATGCAGACCCCGCGGGATCTGGTCTACAAGGCCTACACCACCTCGCTGCGTCGGCACCTGCCCACCGAGCGGCTGCCGAGGCATGTGGGTGTGATGCTGGACGGCAACCGTCGCTGGGCACGGCAGCGGGGTGCCGAGTCGGCCGAAGGGCACCGCGCGGGCGCGGAGAACATCGCACCCTTCCTCGGGTGGTGCGAGGAGGCTGGGGTCGAGGTGGTGACCCTGTGGCTGCTCTCCACCGACAACCTCAACCGGCCCACGGCTGAGCTTGAGCCACTGCTCGCGATCATCGAGCAGGTGGTCTGCGATCTTGCCGAGGCGCAACGGTGGCGGATGCGGGTGGTGGGGGCCCTGGACCTGCTGCCCGAGCCCACATCCCGCAGGTTGACTGAGGCGGCGGCCACCACCGACGCGGTCGAGGGCCTGGTCGTCAACGTGGCGATCGGCTACGGCGGGCGGCGGGAGATCGCTGATGCGGTCCGGTCGATGCTCAAGGATGCGGCCGAGCAGGGGGTCAGCCTGGAGGAGCTGGCGCAGACGGTCACGGTGGACGACATCGGCGCCCACCTCTATACCAAGGGCCAGCCGGATCCTGACCTCGTGATCCGCACCTCGGGGGAGCAGCGGCTGGGCGGGTTCTTGCTCTGGCAGAGCACGCACAGCGAGTTCTACTTCTGTGAGGCCTACTGGCCCGATTTCCGCCAGGTGGACTTCCTGCGGGCGCTGCGCGCCTATGCAGAGCGGGAGCGTCGCTTCGGGGCCTGAGCCCCGCGCGGCCACGCCGCTGACCAGAGGCTCGGCCAGTCGCACCCTGCGGAGCGTTTCCTGCCGGGGCTGCGGAGGAATACAGTTCGCTGCATGAACATTCGATCCTTCCGCCTCCTGCCCCTCGTTGCCGTCGCCACCATCGGTCTGTCGGCCTGTGGGGGCAATGGCAACGGCAGCGGCAGCGACGGCGGTAACGACGTCGACGAGGCCTCGCTCAACCTCATCGAGGACGGCAAGCTGGTCATCTGCTCGGACGCCCCGTACCCGCCCTTCGAGATGGAGGACCCGGAGTCCGACTTCGGCTGGAGCGGCTTCGACATGGACCTCATGGGTGAGATCGCCGACGGCCTGGACCTCACCCCCGAGGTCCGCCCGTCCTCCTTCGAGGGCCTGCAGTCCGGTCTGACGCTGAACTCCGGTCAGTGCGACATCGTGGCCTCCGCGATGACCATCACCGAGGAGCGCGCCCAGAACCTCGAGTTCAGCGATGGCTACTACGACTCCCTGCAGTCGCTCCTGGTCGCCGACGACTCGGGCATCACCGGCATCGATGACCTCCAGGGCAAGAAGGTCGGGGTGCAGCAGGGCACCACCGGCGCCTCCTACGCCGAGGAGCACGCCACCGGCGCGGAGCTGGTCAGCTTCCCCAATGACCCGGCGATGTGGCAGGCGATCCAGGCCGGACAGGTCGACGCGCTGCTCCAGGACCTGCCGGTCAACATCGAGCACACCGGCAATGGCGACTACACGATCGCCGAGGAGTACTCCACAGACGAGCAGTACGGCTTTGCGATGAAGAAGGGCAACACCGCCCTCGTCGAGGCAGTCAACGGTCAGCTCAGCGAGATCCGCGAGGACGGTCGCTACCAGGAGATCTACGACCGCTACTTCAGCGAGAACGGCGACGACGCCGAGCAGACCAGCTGAGTCTCCCCACCCACCCCGGCGCCGCCGGCCTTCGGGCCGGCGGCGCACCGTCCGGAAGCAAGGGCCAGTCATGAAACGCTCCACCAAGCGCAGGCTCACCCACGGCGCCCTGTATGTCGTGCTCGCTCTCCTCGTCCTGTGGGCCTGGATCGCGGTCGACTGGCCAGCCGTGGCCAACAGCTTCCTGCGGGTCGACGTCATCCGGGAGGTCTGGTGGGACTTCCTGGTCATCGGCGCCGTCAACACCATCAAGTACACCGCCATCGCCTTCGCCGGTGGTCTGGTGCTGGGTGTCCTGCTCGCCCTGATGAAGATGTCGCCCGTCGGGATCTACCGCTGGCTGGCGACCTCGTTCATCGAGTTCTTCCGCGGGTTGCCCGCGCTGATCGTGATGCTCGCGTTCGCCTTCGGGGTGCCGATCGCCACCGGCTGGCTGCCGCCCGGTGGCACGGTCGGCGCCGGCCTGCTCGGCCTGACCCTGGTGGCCGGTGCCTACATGGCCGAGACGCTGCGCGCTGGCATCCAGGCCGTGCCGAAAGGCCAGGCCGAGGCCGCCCGTTCGCTGGGGATGAACCCGTTCTGGACGATGAGCACGGTGATCCTGCCGCAGGCCTTCCGGATCGTGATCCCGCCGCTGACCAACGAGTTCGTGCTGCTGATCAAGGACACCGCCCTGCTGTTCGTGATCGGGCTGATGGTCAGCCAGCGCGAGCTGACCACGATGGCCCAGGCCGGGATGAGCAGCGGCCCCGGCGCCGGCACCGCGACCACCCTGACGCTCGCCGCCTTCTTCTACCTCGCCATCACCCTCCCGCTGACGCGGGTGGTGGCCTGGTTGGAAGCCCGCCAGGCCCGCAGCCGCTGAGGCTGGAAGGACATTGTGATGAGAACAGCACGGACCCAGGAGCCCCAGGTGGATCCCCACGCCCCCGCGATCCAGGTGCGAGACCTGCACAAGAGTTTCGGCGAGAATGAGGTGCTCAAGGGCATCGACTTCCACGTCGACCACGGCCAGGTGGTCTGCGTGATCGGCCCGTCAGGGTCGGGCAAGTCCACCCTGCTGCGCTGCGTCAATCGGCTCGAGGAGCCCACCAGTGGCCAGGTGCTGGTGGAAGGTATCGACATCACCGACCCCGAGACGGACCTGGATAAGGTGCGCTCGCGGATCGGCATGGTCTTCCAGCAGTTCAACCTCTTCCCACACATGACGGTCCTGAAGAACCTCACCATCGCCCAGCAGCGGGTCAAGAAGCGTGGTCAGTCCGAAGCCACCCAGATCGCGCGGGACAACCTGGCCAAGGTGGGGCTGGCCGATCGGGAGGGCGCCTTCCCGGCGCACCTGTCCGGCGGTCAGCAGCAGCGGGTGGCGATCGCCCGGGCGCTGTCGATGAACCCGGACATGATGCTCTTCGACGAGCCCACCTCGGCGCTGGACCCCGAGCTCGTCGGGGACGTGCTCGATGTGATGCGCGCGCTGGCCAAGGACGGGATGACGATGATGGTGGTCACCCACGAGATGGGCTTCGCCCGCGAGGTCGGCGACAAGTTGGTGTTCATGGACGGCGGCGTGATCGTCGAGGAGGGCGATCCCGTCCAGGTCCTCACCAACCCCCAGCACGAGCGCACCCAGTCCTTCCTCTCCAAGGTGCTCTAACCCCCCCCACCCACCCAACCCACCACCTTCCACCGGACGTCCGCCGTGTCGCCGAAATCGGCCACCGGACGCCCGCCATGTCGCCGAAATCGGCCACCGGACGTCCACCAAGTCGCCGAAATCGGCCACCGAACGCGCCTCAGGTTCGGCGGCGCGCGTTCGGTCGCCCTGGTGGCCGACCTGCTGCGCGTCCGGTGGCCGATTTTCCGGACATCCTGCGCGTCCGGTCGAAGAGGGGAGGGGGGAGAGTCACATGGGTCACATCAGACTCACCCGTCTCGTGGACTCCCCAAGGTCACCCAGGATTCACAAGTCCGCCGACGCGATGTCGACGTGTCGCGCAGGGATCGGGTGACTCACGTCATACCGTCGGAACAGATCAGGACACCTCGTCCTCGTCTCGGGAAGGCCCACCACATGGAGCTCTGGCTTCGGACGGAGGGCCGGCACCGGCCCGACGTCCTCGTGGCGTGGCCCCGGTCCCGGCCCCGCCACCGACTCGACGCGTGAGCTGTGCGCGCGTCCGCCAGGGAGACTCGATGACTACCACGACCCCCCGCCCCACTGCCGCGACGCGCCCGGCTGAGCCGCTCACCGACCGCAAGACCTATGTGCTGGACACCTCGGTGTTGCTGTCCGACCCCCGCGCGATCCAACGTTTCGCCGAGCACGAGGTCGTGCTCCCCGTGGTGGTGATCACCGAGCTGGAGGGCAAGCGGCACCACCCAGAGCTGGGCTACTTCGCCCGCCAGGCGCTGCGCATGCTGGATGACCTGCGGGTCGAGCACGGCACGCTGAGCGAGCCGGTGCCGGTGGGCGACACCGGCGGCGTGATCCACGTCGAGCTCAACCACAGCAATCCCGAGGCGCTGCCCGCCGGCTTCCGCCTGGGCGACAACGACACCCGGATCCTGGCCGTGGCCGCCAACCTGGCCGCCGAGGGCAAGGACGTCACCGTGGTCAGCAAGGACCTGCCGATGCGGGTCAAGGCCTCGGCCGTGGGCCTGGACGCCCAGGAGTACCGCGCCGAACTGGCCGTCGAGAGCGGCTGGACCGGCATGGCCGAGCTTGAGGTCGACGACGAGCAGATGCAGACCCTCTACGAGCACCACCGGCTGGAGCACCCGGCCGCCCAGGAACTCATGGTGCACACCGGCCTGACCATCCTCGGCCCCTCCGGCAGCGCCCTCGGCCGCGTCGCGCCGGACCGCTCAGTGCGGCTGGTCCGCGGCGACCGGGACGCCTTTGGCCTGCACGGCCGCAGCGCCGAGCAGCGGATCGCCCTCGACCTGCTGCTCGACCCCGACGTCGGGATCGTCAGCCTCGGGGGCCGCGCGGGAACCGGCAAGAGCGCCCTCGCGCTGTGCGCCGGCCTTGAGGCAGTGATGGAGCGGCGCCAGCACCGCAAGGTCATCGTTTTCCGTCCGCTCTACGCGGTGGGTGGCCAGGAGCTCGGCTACCTGCCCGGGACTGAGAACGACAAGATGGGGCCTTGGGCGCAGGCGGTCTTCGACACGCTCGGCGCGGTGGTCTCCAAGGAGGTCGTCGAGGAGATCCTGGACCGCGACATGATCGAAGTGCTCCCGCTCACGCACATCCGCGGCCGCTCCCTGCACGACGCCTTCGTGATCGTGGACGAGGCGCAGTCCCTGGAGCGCAACGTGCTGCTCACCGTGCTCTCCCGGATCGGGCAGAGCTCGCGCGTCGTCCTCACCCACGACGTGGCCCAGCGCGACAACCTGCGCGTCGGGCGCCACGACGGTGTCGCTGCCGTGATCGAAGCGCTCAAGGGACACCCCCTGTTCGCCCACGTCACCCTCAACCGCAGCGAGCGCAGCCCGATCGCCGCCCTCGTCACCGAGATGCTGGAGGGGCCCGCCGGACTGGCGTGACACCATACGGAACACCAGCAACACCGGCCCCGTCGCGCATCGACGGGGCCGGTGTGACCTTCGCCACGATCACCTTCGGGAGGTTGACGCGGGCACGACCCAGCGGGCACCGTGGAACGGTTGATCACGAAACGGTAACGTCGCCGCCTTGTCCCGAGCGGGTCCCTTTCACGCTCTCGTGACCGCATCCCGTCCATCCGTGTGGACGACCGTGAAGTCCCCCTCCGGCTGCCCGGCCGGAGGTCTGCGGTGCGAGCGCGAAACCCGCTGGCGACGTCCCGTTCCTTGGAGAAGAGAGCAGTCCCATGTCCGAAGCACCCGCGCCCGAGTCCACCGCGCCCGATTCCGGCAAACACCGCTTCCGCCGCCCCTCCGGGCCGGCTGCCGCCGTGACCGCCGGCATCGCCGTGACCGCGCTCCTGGTCGCCGGCTACGCCGCCACGACCACCTCGGCCACCCCGCCGGACACCACCCGCCTCGAGGCCTCTATCGGTCGCCTCAACCCGACCGTCGCCTCCGACGCGGTCGCCTCGCTGAGCCAGCACAAGGCTGCCGAGGCCCAGGCCGCCTACGCCGAGGCCGTGCAGCTGCGCACCGAGCAGACCAAGAACTCCTTCTCCGCCTCCGCCGACCTGATGGGAACCAGCCTGGAGACCGTCCGGGCGCAGGACCAGAACATCCGCGAGAAGCGCGCCGAGGAGGCCCGTCTCAAGCGCGAGGCCGAGGAGCGTGCCGCTGCCGAGGCCGCCGCCCAGCGCGCCGCGGAGGAGCGTGCCGCTAACGAGGCCGCCGCCCAGCGCGCCGCGGACGAGCGAGCCGCCGCCGAGCGTGCGACCCAGCAGCGTGCCGCCGAGCAGGCCTCACGGTCTGCCGAGCGTCAGGCTCCCGCGCAGCAGCAGGCTCCCGCCCAGCAGCAGGCGCCGGCTCAGCAGTCGGCGCCCGCGCCTGCCCCCGCGCCCGTCGCCTCCGGTGACTCGCGTTCGATCGCCCGCTCCATGCTCGGCAGCTACGGATGGGGCGACGACCAGTGGGGTTGCCTCGACTCGCTGTGGCAGAAGGAGTCCGGCTGGAACCACCGGGCGATGAACCCCTCCTCGGGCGCCTACGGCATCCCGCAGTCGCTGCCCGGCAACAAGATGGCCACGGCCGGCGCCGACTGGCAGACCAACCCGGCCACCCAGATCCGCTGGGGCCTGGGCTACATCTCGGGTCGCTACGGCTCGCCCTGCGGCGCGTGGGCGCACTCGCAGGCGCACAACTGGTACTGAGCCGACACCGGCTTCTCTCCGCAGCCAACCCCGGTCGCCCCGCGACCGGGGTTGCTGCGATTCTGGGGCCTGTGACCGCGTGGACCTCGGGAGACGGGCCGACGCCGGGCGAGGCCGCCCGGGCGTTGGCCGATCACCCGTGGCTAGACCGGGTGGCTCGGCTCGGCATCATCGCCAGCGGCCTGCTCCACCTCGTCCTCGGCTGGCTCGCGGCGCGCGTCGCGCTGGGGACCGGCAACGAGGAGGCCGTGGACCACGGCAGCGCGCTGGCGGTCATCCGGGACGGCCCGTTCGGTCAATATCTCCTCTGGGCCTGCGTGATCGGTTTCGGTGCCCTTGCGCTCGTCCGCCTGCTGGAGGGCACCCTGGGCGGCACCAGCCTCGCCGCCCGCGGGCGCTCACTGTCCAAGGCCGGCCTGTATGTCGTGTTAGGGGTGATGGCGGTCCGGGTCGCCCTGGGTGGTCGGCTGGAGGGCGAAGGAGCTGCCACGAACTTCACCGAGTCGTTGCTGTCCGCGCCCTGGGGGCGGGCCTTGGTGGGGCTCCTGGCTGGGATCATCCTCGGCGTCGGCATCTACCACGTGCACAAAGGCTTCGCGCGCAGGTTCACGAAGGACCTGCGGGTGGCGGGCTACCCGTTGGTCGGTCAGGGGATGACGGTCCTGGGAACGATCGGCTATGTGACCAAGGGGGTCGCTCTCATCGTCGTCGGTGGCCTGTTCACGCTCGCCGCCTGGTCCGGCGACGCGGGGGAGGCTGGTGGCTTGGACGGAGCTATCGATGCCCTGTCGGACACTGGGACGGGCACGTCGCTGCTGCTGGTCATCTCGGTCGGCCTTGTCCTCTACGGGATCTACACCTTCGCCCGGGCTCGCTACGAGCGGTTTTCACCAGCGGGGCCGTCGCCGGTGGCCGAGCGCACTACCTGACGGGGCTAGCCGCCGCAGGAAACGCTCCTCATGTCGCCGCAACTGGCGACCGGACGTGCGCCATGTCGCTAGAACTGGCGACCGGACGTGCGCCATGACGCCAGAACCGGCAACCGGACGTGCGCCATGTTGGCTGGGACATGCATCAGGCACGCCATGACGACGAAGCACGCACGCGCGACGCGCGTTCGCTTGGCCCCTCGGTCGACATGCAGCGCGTTCGGTGGCACTTCTGGGCGACATGCGGCGCGTTCGGTGGGGGAGGGACGAGCGGGCGTCGCGGCATACGGGGTCCCCGGTCGGGGCTAAACGGGTCCTCGGTCGGGGCAAAGCGGGTCCCCGGTCGGGGGATGGGGCTCAGAGGCGGCGCAGGCGGACCCGGTCGACGGTATGGTCGGCGCCCTTGAGCAGCACGAGGGTGGCTCTGCTGCGGGTGGGCAGGATGTTCTCGACCAGGTTGGGGGCGTTGATCGAGTCCCAGATGTTCTCGGCGATGTCGACCGCGGCGTCATCGGTCAGCGAGGCGTAGCGGTGGAAATGGGAGTCGGGGTCGGCGAAGGCGGTCTCCCGCAGCCGCAGGAAGCGCTCGACGTACCACCGCTTGATGTCCGACACGTGCGCGTCGACGTAGACCGAGAAGTCGAAGAAGTCGCTCACCGCCAGCCCGGCCCGGCCGTTGGCGTGGGGGCGAGGGGGCTGCAGGACGTTGAGTCCCTCCACCACCAGCACATCCGGCTGCTTCACCACGATCCGCTCGTCGGGGACGATGTCGTAGACCAGGTGGCTGTAGACCGGCGCGCTGACCTCAGCCTTGCCGGCCTTGACCTCGGCCACGAAGCGCAGCAGCGCCCGACGGTCATAGGACTCCGGGAAGCCCTTGCGGGCCATCAGGTTGCGCTTGGCCAGCACCTCGTTGGGGTAGAGGAAACCATCGGTGGTGATCAGGTCCACCTTGGGTGAGGAGTCCCACCGCGAGATCAGTTCGGCCAGGATGCGGGCGGTGGTCGACTTGCCCACGGCAACTGAGCCGGCGACGCCGATGATGAAAGGGGTGCGGTCCGCCCGCTCCCCGAGGAAGTCGGTGGTGACCCGGTGCAGCCGGGCGGTCTCCTGCTCGTAGAAGGAGAGCAGCCGGCTGATCGGCAGGTAGACCTGCTCGACCTCGGCGATGTCCAGCCGGTCCCCGAGACCCCGCAGCCGCTCGACGTCGTCGGCGTCGAGGTGCATCGGGTGCTCCTCGCGCAGCCGCGCCCAGTCCCGACGGTCCAGCTCGACATACGGTGAGGGGATCGAGGCGCCATTGCCGTGGGATGCCATGCGGGCGATTGTCGCAGAGGAGGAGCCGAGAGAGCGCACGGCTAGGGGATGGGCGTGCCCAGGCCGTAGTCTGGTGTCCATGTGTGGAATCGTCGGGTATGTCGGCCCCGAAGCCGGTGACAAGGCCCTGGATGTCGTGATGGAAGGCCTCGGCCGACTGGAGTACCGCGGGTACGACTCGGCGGGCGTGGCGCTGATCGGTCAGGGCGAGGTCGAGACCCGCAAGCGGGCCGGCAAGTTGGCCAACCTGCGCGAGACCCTGGAGCAGTTCCCGCTGCCCACCACCGCCACCGCCATCGGGCACACCCGCTGGGCCACCCATGGCGGCCCGACCGACGCCAACGCCCACCCCCACCGCGGTGGCGAGGACGGCAAGCTGGCTCTGGTCCACAACGGCATCATCGAGAACTTCCACGCGCTCAAGCAGGAACTCGTCGGCAAGGGCGTGGAGTTCACCTCCGAGACCGACACCGAAGTCGTCGCCCACCTGCTGGATGAGGCCTTCGCCCGCACCGGCGACCTGACGCAGGCCATGCGCGAGGTCGTCAACACCCTGCACGGCGCCTTCACCCTGCTCGCCGTGCACGCCGACCAGCCCGACGTCGTCGTGGGTGCCCGCCGCAACAGCCCGCTCGTCGTGGGCCTGGGCGAGGGCGAGAACTTCCTCGGCTCCGACGTCGCCGCCTTCATCGGCTACACCCGGCATGCGCTCGAGCTCGGCCAGGACCAGATCGTCACCATCACCCCCGACTCCTACGAGGTCATCGACTTCGACGGCACCCCCAGCGACGGCAAGGCCTACGAGGTCACCTGGGATGCCGCCGCCGCGGAGAAGGGCGGTTTCCCGACGTTCATGGAGAAGGAGATCCACGACCAGCCGCACGCGGTCGCCGACACCCTCCTGGGGCGCACCGACGCCGAAGGCAAGCTGACCCTGGATGAGCTGCACATCAGCGAGGAGGAGCTCAAGGCCGTGACCAAGGTGGTCATCCTGGCCTGCGGCACCTCCGCCTACGCCGGCATGGTCGCCAAGTACGCCATTGAGCGCTGGGCCCGGATCCCCGTCGAGGTCGACCTCGCCCACGAGTTCCGCTACCGCGACCCGGTCGTCGACGAGAACACCCTCGTCGTCTCGATCAGCCAGTCCGGTGAGACGATGGACACCCTGATGGCGGTCCGGCATGCCAAGGAGCTCGGCGCCCGCACCGTCTCCATCTGCAACACCCACGGCTCGACCATCCCGCGCGAGTCCGACGCCGCCCTCTACACCCACGCCGGCCCCGAAATCGCTGTCGCCTCGACCAAGGCTTTCCTGGCGCAGATCACCGCCAGCTACATCCTCGGCCTCTACCTCGCCTCGCTGCGCGGCACCCTCGAGGACTCAGATGACGACCTAGACACCATCCTCAGCGAGCTGCAGGAGGTCCCGGCCAAGATCGAGGAGCTGCTCGGCACCATGGACCGGGTCAAGGAGATCGCCTACTTCATGGCCGACTCCCGCTCGGTCCTCTTCCTCGGCCGCCACGTCGGCTTCCCGGTGGCGATGGAGGGCGCGCTCAAGCTCAAGGAGCTCGCCTACATCCACGCCGAGGGCTTCGCCGCCGGCGAGCTCAAGCACGGCCCGATCGCGCTCATCGAGCCCGGTCAGCCGGTCTTCATCGTGGTCCCCTCCCCGGACAGCGAGCACGGCCTGCACGGCAAGGTGGTCTCCAACATCCAGGAGATCCGCGCCCGGGGTGCCCGCACCCTGGTCATCGCAGAGGAGGGCGACGAGGACGTGGTGCCCTTCGCCGACGAGGTCATCCGGGTCCCGCGCACCAGCCCGCTGCTCGCGCCGCTGCTCACGGTGGTCCCGCTGCAGGTCTTCGCCCTGCACCTGTCGACCGCCAAGGGCCTCGACGTCGACCAGCCGCGCAACCTGGCCAAGTCCGTCACCGTCGAGTGAGCTGAGGCTCCCGTGATCGTCGGCGTGGGCATCGACGTCGTCGACATCGCGCGTTTCGCCGCCCGTCTCGAGCGCACGCCGAGGCTGGGCGAGCGGCTGTTCACCGCCGAGGAGCTCGGGCTGCGGCCGGAGTCGATGGCGGCCCGGTTCGCGGCCAAGGAGGCCCTCGCCAAGGCGCTCGGCGCCCCGGTCGGGCTGCGCTGGACCGACGCCACCGTCGTCCGTGAGCCCGATGGCCGCCCCCACCTGCGGATCACCGGGACGGTCCTGGCCCGCGCCCGCGAGCTGGGCGTGGGCACTCTGCACCTCTCGCTCTCGCACGACGCCGGCATCGCGACCGCGTTCGTCGTCGCTGAAAGTGGCCTGTCCCACGGGTCTTGCGGCGTCACCGCCGAGGAGTCCTGAGGTGTTCCAGGCGTATGCCGTGACCCAGGTCCGCGCAGCCGAGGACCGGGTGCGGGCCGAGCTCGAGGAGGGGGAGCTCATGCAGCGCGCCGCTCGGGGGCTCGCCGAGGTCGTCGCCGCCCGCGCTGGCCAGGTAGGCGCCGCGCGGATCGTCGCGCTGGCCGGGCCGGGAGACAACGGGGGAGACGCCCTGCATGCCGCTGCCCTGCTCGCCGGGCAGCAGCCGGTCGCGGTCGTCGGCATCGCCTCCCGGCTGCACGCGCAGGGGCTGGCCGCGGCCCGGGAGGTCGGGTTGCTCGTCCACGAGGTCGACCCCGACGCCGACGTGCTCCCCGACGAGGTCGCTGCGCTGCTGGCCGAGGCGGACCTCGTCGTCGACGGGCTGCTCGGCATCGGCGGCCGGCCCGGTCTGCGCGGCGCCATGGCGCTGGCCGTCGAGGAGGTTCCGGACACGGCATACCTGCTCGCCGTGGACCTGCCGAGCGGCGCCGACCCGGCCGGTCTCGAGGCGCTCGGCGAAGCGGTCTTCGCCGACGAGACGGTGACTTTCGGGATGCTCAAGCCGGTGCACCTCCTGCCCGCGACCGAGCCTGCCGTCGGCCGGCTGACTGTGGTCGACATCGGGGTGCAGATGGACGTCGCGCCGGTCGTCGAGCGGCTGGAGCACGCGGATGTGGCGCGCCTCTGGCCGGTGCCGGGTCCGCAGGACCACAAGTACTCCCGCGGCGTGCTCACTGTGGTAGCCGGCAGCGACACCTATCCGGGAGCGGCGGTGCTCTGCGCGACGGCCGCCGTGCAGGCGGGGGCTGGGATGGTCCGCTACCTGGGCCCGCGCCGCGCGGAGGACCTCGTCCTCGCGGCCTGTCCGGAGGTGGTGCCGGGGGAGGGGCGCGCGCAGGCGGCGGTGGTCGGTCCGGGGATCGAGATCGACCCCGAGATCAGCCCCGAGGGCAAGGACGAGCAGGACGGCCGGGTGCGCGAGCTGCTCGCCGCCGACCTGCCGCTCGTCATCGACGCCGGTGCGCTCGCCCTCGTGTCCCGTATGCCGCAGCGCACCGCCCCCACGCTCCTCACCCCGCACGCGGGCGAGGCTGCGAGGCTGCTCACCGCTCTCGGGCGGGAGGTCTCGCGCGAGGACGTCGAGGCGGACCCGGTCGGCCAGGCGCGCTGGCTCGCCGAACGCACCGGCGCGACCGTGCTGCTCAAAGGCTCGACCACCGTCATCGCCGATCCCGATCCCGAGGCGCCGGTCCGGGTGCAGGGCGATGCCCCGGCCTGGGTGGCGACGGCCGGCGCTGGTGACGTGCTCGCCGGGTTGGCCGGAACCCTGCTGGCCGCGGGTCTGGATTCCCGGGACGCCGGCTCCCTGGCCGCGCTCGTGCACGGCGTCGCTGCCCACCGAGCCACCCCGGGAGGCCCGGTCCGCGCGCTCGCGGTGGCACACGCCATACCGGGAACGGTGGCCGAGCTGCTGCGGCGCTGAGCGCGCGGGATCACATGCTGACCGGGTCCGGCTCGGGCTCCTCCTCGGGGACCAGCTCAGGCTCGGGGACGGGGTTGGGGCGGATCATGATCGACAGGGCGGCGGCGATGATGCACAGCCCGCCGGCGATGTACCACGCCAGGTTGTAGCTGCCCTGCACATCGCGGATGATGCCCGCCCCGGTGGCGGCGATCGCCGCGCCGAACTGGTGGGAGGCGAAGACCCAGCCGAAGACGATCGCGCCGGAGGTGCCGAAGCGGTCCTGGCACAGCTTGACCGTCGGCGGCACCGTCGCGATCCAGTCCAGGCCGTAGAAGATGATGAAGACCCACATGCTCGGCTGCACGTTCGGCGCGAGCAGCGAGGGCAGGATCATCAGCGAGAGCCCCCGCAGGAAGTAATAGCCGAGCAGCAGATAGCGCGGGTCCACCCGGTCGGTCAGCCAGCCGCTGCCGATCGTGCCGACGATGTCGACCAGGCCGATCAACGCCAGCAGGCTCGCGGCCAGGGTGAGCGGCATCCCGTGATCGTGGGCGGCCGGGACGAAGTGGGTCCCGACCAACCCGTTGGTCGAGGCGCCGCAGATCGCGAAACCGCCCGCCAGCAGCCAGAATGTACGGGTGCGGGCCGCCTCGCGCAACGATCCCAGGGCGACCGCGGCCGCATTGCCCTCGCCCCGCGGCTCCGGCGGGGTCGGGTTCGCGGGGGTGGCGCCATACGCCTCCAGGCCGAGCTTGTGCGGGTGGTCGCGGATCGCGAGCCAGGCGAGCGGCACCATCGCGAGCGTGGTCGCTCCGACCAGGAGCGCGGGCACCCGCCAGCCGTAGTGCGTGGCGAGGTGGGCGACCAGCGGCAGGAAGACCAGCTGGCCGGTCGCTCCCGCCGCCGTGAGGATGCCGGTGACCAGGCCCCGCTTCTCGACGAACCACCGGCCGACCAGGGTCGCGACGAAGGCCATCGAGATCGACCCCGCGCCGATGCCGACCATCACCCCCCACAGCAACCAGAGCTGCCACGGGTGGGTCATGAAGACCGTCAGGCTGCTGCCGGTCGCCAGGAAGACCAGCGCGACCACGAGCACCCGCCGAATCCCGAAGCGATCCATCAGCGCCGCCGCGAACGGGGAGAATAGGCCGAAGAGCAGCAGGTTGATCGAGACCGCGGAGCCGATCGTCCCGTGCGACCAGCCGAACTCCTGGTGGAGCGGGTCGATGAGGACGCCGGGGACCGAGCTGGCGCCGGCCGGCGTCCGCAAGCACGTCGTGGCGGTGCTCTGCCTGCCGCCGCTGGTGGGCTACGACATGTCGATCGCGCCGCAGTTGTTCGTCTCCGCCCGGGACGCCAGCGGCGAGTCCTACTACGACGTCCGGGTGTGCTCGCTGGACGGCGGTCCGGTGGAGACGGCCCGCGGGTATGCCGTGGCTCCCCACCACGGGCCCGAGGCCTTGGCGGAGGCGGACACGGTCGTCGTCCCCGGCACCTACCACCCGGTGGTGCGGGGTGGGGAGTTGCCGACGGACCTGGCGGCGGCCTGGGCGACGATCCGCCCGGACGCGCGGCTGGTCTCGATCTGCACGGGAGCCTTCGTGCTCGCCGCCGCGGGCGTACTCGACGGGTTGCGGGTGACGACCCATTGGGAGCACGCGGACTCACTCGCCGAGCTGCATCCTCAGGTGGTGGTGGACCCGGACGTGCTCTTCGTCGACCACGGGCAGATCCTCACCTCGGCGGGGCTCTCGGCCGGGGTCGACCTGTGCCTGCACATCATCCGCGCCGACCACGGGGCCGAGGTGGCGGCCCGGGTGGCGCGCAGCGCGGTGGTCCCGCCCTGGCGCGAGGGTGGGCAGGCGCAGTTCATCCGGCACGCCCTGCCCCAGGAGCCCGAGCAGTCCACCTCGGCCACCCGGGAGTGGCTGCGCACCGACCTGCGCACGGTGCCCTCGGTGCCCGCGATGGCACGGCACGCCCGGATGAGCGAGCGCACCTTCACCCGCCGGTTCCGGGACGAGACGGGTATGTCGCCGCTCCAGTGGTTGCAGCAGGTGCGCCTGCAGCGGGCGCTGGAGCTGCTCGAGCAGACCTCGTGGACGGTGGACCGGATCGCCGACGAGGCCGGGCTGGGCACGGCGGCCAACCTGCGGCACCGGATGCGGGCGGTGCTGGCCACCTCGCCGGCGGCCTACCGGCGCACCTTCCGGGGTCCGCGCCCGGTCGCGGTGGGGGACGGATAGGGTCGGAGCATGGAACAGCGTCTGTCCCTCATCACCCTGGGTGTCAACGACCTCGACCGGGCCCGCGACTTCTACGTCGCGCTCGGCTGGGAGCCCGGCCCCTCGCCGGAGCACATCGTCTTCTTCCAGGCCGGCGGCATGGTCCTCGCGCTGTGGGACCGCGCCGCGCTCGGGGTCGACACCGGGATCGACCTGGCCGACGAGGACGACGACACCCCGGGCAGTGGTGACGGCTGGGGCGGCATCAACCTGGGCTATAACGTGTCCAGCGCCGCGGATGTCGACGAGGTGATGGTGCAGGCCGAGGACGCCGGCGCCACCATCCTGCGCGCCTCGGGCAATCGCTACTGGGGCGGCTACTCCGGCGTCTTCACCGACCCGGACGGCCACGTGTGGGAGGTCGCCTACAACCCCTACTGGGCGGTGTCGGAGGACGGCTCGACGCACCTGGGTGACGGGCGCGGCTGAGCCGGGTTGCGGCATGCTCTAGTCGGCGCTCGGCCGGTTGAGGGCGCTGCACACGGCGTGCAGGGCCGCCCGACCGGTGTTGGGGTGGATGCCCACGCCCCAGCGCACCTCACCGGCGGTCGCGCACTCGACATAGGCCGCGGCATACGCATCCTCGCCGGCGGACAACGCGTGCTCGGCGTAGTCCAGGACTCGCACATCCACCCCCAGCTCGCCCAGCCCGCCCACGAAGGCATCGATCGGTCCGTTGCCGACGGCGCTGATGTCGTGCGGCACACCGTCGATCTCGACCCGTGCCTCCAGGTGCACGCGATCCTCGGTGTCGTGGGTGGTGGTGAAGTCGTGCAGGACGACCGGGCCGGTCTGCTCGAGGTACTCGTGCTGGAAGGCCGACCAGATCTGGTCCGGCGTCATCTCGCCACCGGCCGAGTCGGTGTGCCGCTGCACCGCGCCGCTGAACTCGATCTGCAGCCGGCGCGGCAGGTCCAGCTTGCGCTCGGTCTTCATCACGTAGGCCACGCCGCCCTTGCCGGACTGGCTGTTCACCCGGATGACCGCCTCGTAGGAGCGGCCGATGTCCTTGGGGTCGACGGGCAGGTAGGGGACCTCCCAGCGGAAGTCGTCGACGTCTGCGCCGGCGGCGGCAGCATCGCTCTCCATCGCCTCCAGGCCCTTCTTGATCGCGTCCTGGTGGCTCCCGGAGAAGGCGGTGAAGACCAGGTCACCGCCGTAGGGGTGCCGCTCGGCGACCGGCAGCTGGTTGCAGTGCTCGACCGTGCGCCGGATCTCGTCCATGTCGGAGAAGTCGATCTGCGGGTCCACGCCCTGGCTGAACAGGTTCATCCCCAGCGTGACCAGGCAGACATTGCCGGTGCGCTCGCCGTTGCCGAACAGGCAGCCCTCGATCCGGTCCGCCCCGGCCAGATAACCCAGCTCGGCGGCGGCTACGCCGGTGCCGCGGTCGTTGTGCGGGTGCAGCGAGAGGATCACGTGCTCGCGGTGGTGCAGGTGGCGGCTCATCCACTCGATGGAATCGGCATACACATTGGGCGTGGCCATCTCCACGGTCGCCGGCAGGTTGATGATCACCGGCGTCTCGGCGGTCGGGACGAAGACCTCCATCACCGCATTGCACACGCGGGCGGCGAACTCCAGCTCGGTCCCGGTGTAGGACTCGGGGGAGTACTCGTAGAAGATCTCGGTCTCGGGGTGGGTCGCGGCCAGCTGCTCCTCGTACTTCTTGCAGGCGCGGGCGCCGCGCACGGCGATGTCGACGATCTCGTCCTCGGAGGCGCGGAAGACCACCCGGCGCTGCAGGGTGGAGGTCGAGTTGTAGAGGTGCACGATGGCCTGCTTGCACCCGGCGATCGCCTCGTAGGTGCGCTCGATCAGGTGCTCGCGCGCCTGCGTCAGGACCTGGATCACCACGTCGCCCGGGATCAGGTCCTCCTCGATCAGCATCCGGACGAAGTCGAAGTCGGTCTGGCTGGCCGAGGGGAAGCCGACCTCGATCTCCTTGTAGCCCATGCGCACCAGGAGCTCGAACATCCGCCGCTTGCGTTCGGGGGTCATCGGGTCGATGAGCGCCTGGTTGCCGTCGCGCAGGTCGACCGCGCACCACCGGGGCGCCTGGGTGATCTGCTTGCTCGGCCAGGTGCGGTCCGGCAGATCCACCGCCGGGTATGCCGTGTAACGGGTCACCGGCATGCCGCTCGGCTGCTGGGGGTTGCGCTGGGCGGACACGGAGTCCGCGTCGGGCTGGGTGGTCATGGGGGTGGTGATGCTCATGCTGGTCTGGCTCTTCTCGCTCGGCAGGATCGTCGGTCCGCGTGCACGCGGGACTCCGCAGCGAGGGCCGGACCTAGGAGGTCTCGCTGCGGCAGCCGAGGAGAAGCAGGTGAGTCATCGCTGCCGACTCTAGCCGCACGCTTGACGACGGGTCAAGAACCCCGCCCAGTCTCGTCGACGCGGCTGGTCGGCAGGTCGCGGTCCCGGCGGGGCGGGGAGGGCGGTTGACCTACTCGACCGCGGCGGTGACGACCGGTTTCCAGCTCGGGCGAGCGTCCTCATACCGGTCGATGTCGGCCTCGTGCTGGAGGGTGAGGGAGATGTCGTCCAGGCCGTTCTCCAAGCGCCAGGCGACGTAGTCGTCGATCTGGAAGGGGGCGACCACATCACCACAGGTGACGGTGCGAGCAGGCAGGTCGACGGTGATCTCGGTGCCGGGCTCAGCCTCCAGCTGCTTCCAGAGCAACTCGATGTCGCCCTGGTCCAGCTGGGCAGCCAGCAGCCCGCCCTTGCCGGAGTTGCCGCGGAAGATGTCGGCGAACTTGCTGGAGAGCACCGCGCGGAAGCCGTACTGCTGCAGCGCCCAGACGGCGTGTTCCCGGCTGGACCCGGTCCCGAAGTCAGGGCCCGCCACCAGGACCGACCCAGCCGCATAGGACGGCTGGTTGAGCACGAAGTCCGCATCCTCCCGCCAGCGCGCGAAGAGCCCGTCCTCGAAGCCGGTGCGGGAGACGCGCTTGAGGTAGTGCGCGGGGATGATCTGGTCGGTGTCCACGTTCGAGCGGCGCAGCGGGACGCCGACGCCGGTGTGGGTGGTGAAGGCGTCCATCAGACCAGGGCCTCCTGCGAGACGGGGGAGAGGTCGGCGGGGGAGGAGAGGGTGCCGCGCACCGCGGTGGCGGCGGCGACAGCGGGGGAGACCAGGTGGGTGCGCCCGCGCGCTCCCTGGCGTCCCTCGAAGTTGCGGTTGGAGGTGGAGGCGCACCGCTGCTCGGGGGCCAGCTGGTCGGGGTTCATGCCCAGGCACATCGAGCACCCTGCGAGGCGCCACTCGCCTCCGGCCTCGAGGAAGACCGTGTCCAGCCCTTCCTCCTCGGCCTGCAGTCGCACGGCGTGGGAGCCGGGGACGACCAGCAGCGTGACTCCATCGGCGACCCGACGGTCACGCAGCACGTCCGCGGCCAGCCGCAGATCCTCGATTCGACCGTTGGTGCACGAGCCCAGGAAGACGGTGTCGACGGCGATCTCGCGCATCGGGGTGCCGGCCTCCAGGCCCATGTAGTCGAGCGCGCGTCGGGCGGCGTCCTTCGCGTCGTCCTCGCCCAGGTCCTCGGGATCGGGCACGGCCTCGCCGAGCTGGACCGACTGAGCGGGGTTGGTGCCCCACGTGACATAGGGCGAGAGGGTGCTCGCGTCGATGATGACCTCGGCGTCGAAGACCGCGTCCTCATCGGTGGGCAGCTCGCGCCACGCGGCGACCGCGGCGTCCCAGTCCGCGCCCTGCGGGGCGTGCGGCCGCCCGCGGAGATAGGCGAAGGTGGTCTCGTCCGGCGCGACCATCCCGGCACGTGCCCCGGCCTCGATGGACATATTGCAGATCGTCATCCGCCCCTCCATCGAGAGCGCCCGGATGGCCGAGCCGCGGTACTCGAGCACATAGCCCTGCCCGCCGCCCGTGCCGATCCGGTTGATCACGGCGAGGATGATGTCCTTGGCGCCTACCCCCTCGGGCAGCTCGCCCTCCACCGTGATGGCCATCGTGCGGAAGGGCTTGAGCGGCAGCGTCTGCGTGGCCAGCACGTGCTCGACCTCGGAGGTGCCGATGCCGAAGGCCAGGGCGCCGAAGGCACCGTGGGTGGAGGTGTGGGAGTCCCCGCAGACGATCGTCATCCCGGGTTGGGTCAGGCCCAGTTCTGGTCCGATGACGTGCACGATGCCCTGGCCACGACGGCCACGCTCGTGGTGCACGATCCCGAACTCCGCGCAGTTGGCCTTGAGCGCCTCCAGCTGAGTGCGTGAGGTGAGGTCGGTCACCGGGCCGAGCGTGGTG
Source organism: Ornithinimicrobium pulveris (assembly GCF_050261105.1). Taxonomy (GTDB): domain Bacteria; phylum Actinomycetota; class Actinomycetes; order Actinomycetales; family Dermatophilaceae; genus Ornithinicoccus. Next base: position 718,600 of record NZ_CP189837.1, read on the forward strand.
GGGACGTTGTGGTCCTCGGTGGCCACGGTGAGATCGGGTCGCCGGACCGGCCGTCCCGCCATCCGCAGCCCGTCGAAGGCCTGCGGGCTGGTCACCTCGTGGACGAGGTGCAGGTCGATGTAGAGCAGGTCGGGCTCGCCGTCGGCGGAGCGGACGACATGCTGCGCCCACAATTTCTCGGCCATCGTCAGGGCTGCCATCGCGGACCCCTTCCTCCGTGCGGCGGATCGTGCGTCAGAATGCAGACACTGTAGTGCTCGCTCGTTGACGCAACGTCACGGAGGTCCTCATCATGCGTTACTCCCTCGCTGTCCTGCCCGGGGACGGGGTTGGCCCGGAGGTCACCGACGCCGCTCTGACCGTGCTCGATGCTGCGGAGAAGCAGTTCGGCTTCACCACCGACCGCACCCAGGTCCCGTTGGGCGCTGAGCACTACCTGAGCACGGGCGAACTGCTCACCGACGAGGTGGTCGCCGACCTCAAGACTCACGACGCCATCCTTTTCGGCGCGATCGGCAGCCCCACTGTGACCCCCGGGGTGCTCGAGCGGGGGATCATCCTGGCGCTGCGCGGTGCGATGCAGCAGGCGATCAACCTGCGCCCGGTACGGCTCTACCCGGGGGTGCCCACGCCGATCTCCGGGCTCACCCCGGACCGGTGCGATCTGGTCATCGTGCGGGAGAACACCGAGGGTGCCTACGTCGCACAGGGCAGCTCGGTCCACCGCGGGACACCGGCGTGGACGGCGGTCCAGGAGTCGGTCAATACCTGGTATGCCGTGGAACGCGCCGTGGACTTCGCCTACCGGCTCGCGTCGGTCCGGCGCGGTCGGCTGACGCTGTGCCACAAGACCAATGTGCTGGTGGAGGCGGGCCGGCTTTGGTCCTCGGTGGTGGAGGAGGTCGGGTCGCGCTATCCCGACGTGGAGACTGACTACGTGCACGTGGACGCCATGTGCATGCACCTGCCGGTCAGCCCCGAGCGCTTCGACGTGGTGGTCACCGACAACCTCTTCGGTGACATCGTCACCGACCTCGGTGCCGTGCTCCAGGGCGGGCTGGGCGTGGCAGCGAGCGGCAACCTCAATATCCAGGGCACCGGCACCAGCATGTTCGAGCCGATCCACGGCTCTGCTCCCGACATCGCCGGTCGCGGCTGGGCCAACCCGGCTGGCGCTTGCCTGTCGCTGGCGATGTTGCTCGGTCATCTGGGCCAGGGCGAGGCGGCAGCCGCCGTCGAGTCGGCCACCGCAGCCGTGCTGGCGGGCCTACCGACCCTCGCCGGTCCCGACATGGGGGCCTCGACCGCTGAGCTCGGCGAGCGCATCGCCAGCGCTGTCGGAGACCCCGAGGTTGCGCCGGTCCAGCACAGCCTGATGAGCCAACTCGCACAGGTGGTGAGCCGGTGAGCCTGTCCGGCGACCCCGCCGTCGCAGGCGTGCTCGCCGCCCCTCGTCTGTGGCCGGCCCGCGTCACCATCGACCTGGATGCCATCGCGCACAACGTCGGGGTGCTCCGCGAGCACGTCGGGGGAGCGGCGCTGATGGCCGTGGTGAAGGCCGATGCCTACGGGCACGGACTGGTGCCCAGCGCTCGCGCCGCACTCGCGGGCGGAGCCTGCTCCCTGGGGGTGGCACAGGCCACCGAAGCAGTCGCCCTGCGACGGGCCGGAGTCACCGACCCGGTGCTCACCTGGCTGGTCGCGCCCGGCATGGACCTCGCCCCCTTGGTGGAGCAGGACATCGAGGTGGCGGCATCCACCCCCTGGACCCTGCAGGCCCTCGCCGAGGCCGCGCGCGCCACGGGCACCGTGGCCGTCACCCAGCTCAAGGTCGACACCGGCCTGGGCCGCAACGGGGCGAGCGCCCTGCCACTCCCCTCGCGAGACCAGGGCACCGACTGGAACGACCTGGTCGCGCTCGCCGTCCGGCTGAGTGCCGAGGGCGTGCTCCGGGTCAAGGGGATCTTCAGCCACTTCGCCTACGCGGACGCCCCCGGTCACCCGACCGTCCGCGCGCAGCAGGCGACCTTCGCCGAGGCGGTGGCCCTGGCGGAGCGGGCCGGTCTGGAGCCTGAGGTGCGTCACCTCAGCAACTCGGCCGCCACCCTCACCTCGCCGGAGGCGACCTGGGACATGGTCCGGCCCGGGCTCAGCGTCTACGGGCTCTCGCCGGTCCCGGACGTGGGCTCGGCCGCGGACTTCGGTCTGCGTCCCGCGATGCGGGTCAGCGCGGACGTGGCGGTGGTCAAGCGCCTGCCCGCCGGCCAGGGAGTCAGCTACGGGCACACCTATGCCGTGGATCACGAGTCCACCTTCGTCGACATCCCGCTCGGCTATGCCGATGGCGTCCCCCGGCACGCCTCGAACGCCGGGCCGGTCCTGGTCGCCGGTGCCCGCCGCCACGTCTCGGGCCGCGTCTGCATGGACCAGTTCGTCGTCGACGTGGGCGATGACCCGGTCGCGGTCGGTGACGAGGTCGTCCTGTTCGGCCCGGGCGAGGAAGGCGAGCCCACCGCCCAGGAGTGGGCCGAGGCCGCGGGCACCATCAGCTACGAGATCGTCACCCGCTTCGGCCCTCGCGTGCCCAGGCACTACGTCGGTGCGCTCGCCGAGGAGTTGGCATGAGCGAGGGCGCCGACGGCACCCCCCAGACGCCGGTCCACCTCGACCTGGAGACCGCTGAGGCCACCCGATCCCTCGGCGCCAGGCTCGGAGGGCTCCTGCGTGCCGGAGACCTCGTCGTCCTCACCGGCGACCTCGGCGCGGGCAAGACGACCCTGACCCAGGGCCTCGCGGAAGGGCTCGGAGTCCGCGGGCCGATCACCTCGCCCACCTACGTCATCGCGCGCGTCCACCCCTCGCAGATCGGCGGCCCGGACCTCGTGCACGTCGACGCCTACCGGCTCGGCGGCGGCGCAGAGTTGGACGATCTCGACCTCGACGCCACCCTGGAGGAGGCGGTCACGGTGGTGGAGTGGGGGCATGGCCTCGCCGAGCAGTTGGCCGACAGCCGCCTCGAGGTCGAGCTGCATCGCTCGGGCAGCGAAGACGACGACCGGCAGGGCCGCACCGCGCGTATCACCGGGTCCGGTCCGCGCTGGCAGGGGTTCACTCTCCCGGCTGAGCTGACATGACTGTCACCACGAGCACCGCCCGCCCGCAGGCCCGCGGCATCCTCGTCGTCTGCACGGGTAATGTCTGTCGCTCCCCGATGGTCGAACGACTTCTGCAGGCGGCCCTGGACCAGCGTTACGGCGCGGGGTTGGTGCCAGTCAGTTCGGCCGGCACCGGCGCCCTCGTGGGCTCGGCGATGGACGAGCGCTCCGCGGAGCTCCTCGCCCAGCTGGGCGGGGACGACGAGGGGTTCACCGCACGCGCCATCACCGAGCCGATCGTGGCCGGCGCGCAGTTGGTGCTGACCGCCACCCGCGATCACCGCGCCAGCGTGGTTCGGCTCCACCCGCGTGCGATGCGCCGCTCGTTCACGGTCCGTGAGCTGGGTCTTGCGCTCGCCGCCGTGCCCGAGCAAGAACTGCCGACGGCCGACGATCCGCTCGAGCGGCTGACCGAGGTGGCCGAGTTGGGCAACCGGCTGCGGGGGGCACATCTGCCCGCCACCCCCGAGGACCTCGATCTCACCGACCCGTTCCGCCAGCCCGACGAGGTCTACCGCGAGCTCCGCGGACAGGTGGAGGCTGCGCTGCCCGGCCTGCTTCGAGGGCTGGTGGGCCCGGCGCGCTGACCGGGTTGGCCCGCGCACCCGTGTGGTCAGCTCAGGACGCACAGCCCCGTATGCCGTGTGCTCAGCGGGCGCGGGCGCTCGCTCGTTCGCTGCTGAAGCGCTGTCTGCCCCGACCCTTGAAGCCCTTCTGCTTCCGGTTGTTCGTGTAGTACGTCCCGTAGTAACCGCCGTAGTGGCCTCTCTCTCCCGCGGACTGCGGGACCCGGTTGATGATCACGCCGAGGGCCTTGCCGCGAACTCGTTGGAGGGCCCCGAGGGCGTCCTCGAGGTCGGTGTCCAGGGTCCGTCCGGCCGAGACGCAGACGACGACCCCGTCGGCGTTCGTCGCCAGCAGGGCGGCGTCGGTCACCGGCAGGAGCGGGGGAGCGTCGACGATGACCACGTGATCCTGGGCCAGGTCCTGCAGCAACTTGCCCATGGCCCGTGAGCCGAGGATCTCGCTGGGGTTGGGCGGGATGGAGCCGGCCGCGATGATGCCCAGCCCGGGGTGCCGTGGGGTGGTCTGCACCACGTCCTCCACGTCGGCACGACCGATGAGGAGGTCGGTGAGACCACCACCCTCGACGAGTCCGAACTTGTCCGCCACGGTGGGTCGACGCAGGTCGCCCTCCACCAGCATGACCGGCTGCCCTCCCAGCGCGATGGTGGCGGCGAGGTTCGCGGCGATGGTGGACTTGCCGTCCCCGGGGAAGGGGGAGGACACGACGACGATGCGTGGCGGGTCGTCGACGTCGAGGAACTGCAGGTTGGTGCGCAGCTTGCGGAAGGACTCCGCCACCTCCTGCTGCGCCCGGCTCGGGTTGCGGGCCTCGGTGACCAGTTCGACGAAGGAGTCGCGTGGTGCGTCCAGGCGGCCGGTGCGGGGGATGGAGCCGATCACCGGCAGACCGAAGCGTCGCTCGATCTCGGCCTTGCTCCGCAGCCGGCGGTCGATCTGGTTGCGCAGCAAGGAGGCGATGGCCCCCAGCACCAGTCCGATGGCGCCGCCGATCAGGATGTTGCGCTGAGGGTCTGGGCTGACGGGCGTGCTGCTCAGCGCGGCCTGCTCAACGGGGATGACCGTCAGCGGGGCGGTCCCGCCCTCCTGACCGGTCTCGATGAAGGCGACTTCCTCAGCGGTCGCCCGGACCCAGCTGTTGGCGATGGCCTGGGCGTCCTGGGGAGTGGCTGATCGTGCGGTCACGGTGATGTAGACCGTGTCGGTCGGTTGGGTCACGGTGACCTGTCCGGCCAGGGCGGCTGCCGAGGTGTCCAGCCCGAGTTCGTCGATCACCCGTTGGGCGGTGCCCGCCGATTCGGCGATGCGCACATAGGTCTGGGCGCGGGACTTGGCGAGGTTGTCGCTCACCTGCCCCAAGCCGGGGTTCGCCTGGTCGATGGGTGCGCGGACGAAGCCGCTCGCCGTCGAGGCGAAGACCGCCGGTTGCTGCATCGTGTAGATGGCGGCGGCCGCGATCCCCAGCAGGGTCGTCAGCACGAGCATCCGCCAGTGCCGGCGGATCAGCCGGAGCAGGTCCTGGACGTCCACTCCGCCACCCTAACCGGCAGATGGCAGGTTCTCCGCAGCCAGGCGTCGGCTGGCGTGGGTCGACTGGTGTGGACGGGAAGAGTACTGACTGGTTAACTATCTCCAGGAATCTTGTGCCACCTCGACCGTGACGAGGCCAGGGACAGGAGCAAGAAGGGCAGGTGGAGTGTCCGTGACGACATCTGTAGAGGCGCCGCGGGAACGCACCGTGCATGCCCCCGAGATGACGAGGCCGGTGACGAACAGGGGTGTCGTCCCGCTCATCAACGTCCCCGAACGATCCGAGCGTGGCCCGCTCCCACAGACCCGCCGCCGCGGTTACCGGGCCCGCCTCTACCTGCGGGGCTACCTGCGGACGGTTCGGCTCCTCGACCTCGGCGCCGTGGCCCTGGCCCTCGTGCTGGCCCACGTGCTGCGCTTCGGTGTCACCGAGGAGCAGCTGAACGCCCTCTACTTCTCCGACGTGAGTTACGCGGGGGTCGCGGGCGCGCTCGGTCTCGGCTGGCTCGTGGCGCTGCACCTGCAGAACGCCTACGACGGCCGGCTCGTCGGCCACGGTGTGCAGGAGTACCGGCAGGTCTTCCAGGCTTCCACCTGGCTGTTCGCCATCCTGGCCATTACCGCCTTCGCCTTCAAGCTCGACTTCGCCCGCGGCTTCGTGCTGCTCGCCTTCCCGCTGGGCACCGTTCTGCTGCTGCTCGGGCGCTGGCTCGCCCGTCAGTGGCTCGTCCGTCAGCGCCGGCAGGGCAAGCTCTCCGACCGGGTGCTGCTCGTGGGGGACCGTGAGCACGTGGCGGCCCTTGTGGTCGCCCTGGGTCGTGCCCCTGATGCCGGCTACAACGTTCTCGGCGCGTGCGTCGACGGCACCCACAGCGGCCAGGTCGCCGGCGTCCCCGTCCTGGGGCCGGAGCGCGACGTTCTGCTGAGCGCGGTCGAGCTCGACGTCGACGTGGTCGCGGTGTCCTCCTCGGCCGGGCTGGGCACCAAGGGCCTGCGGCAGCTCGGTTGGGCCCTGGAGGAGACAGACATCGACCTCGTCGTCGCGCCGGGGATCATGGACGTCGCTGGTCCCCGCGTGCTCACCCGCCCCGTCCAGGGACTTCCGCTCATCCACGTCGAGGCCCCGACCTTTGCCGGGCCCCAACTGATCATCAAGAACGTCATGGACCGGGCCGGTGCCCTCGTCGCGCTGCTCGTGTTCGCGCCCGTGCTGCTGGCCGTCGCCGCAGCGGCCAAGCTCGAGGACGGAGGCACGGTGCTCTTCCGGCAGGAGCGCGTCGGGCGTGACGGCAAGAGTTTCCGGATGCTCAAGTTCCGCTCGATGGTGGTGGACGCTGAGAAGCGGCTCCCGGAGTTAATCGCCGCCAACGAGGCGGGCGGGCCCATGTTCAAGATGCGCCAGGACCCGCGCGTCACCAAGATCGGTGGCGTCATCCGCCGCTACTCCCTCGACGAGTTGCCCCAGCTGATCAACGTGCTGCGGGGCGAGATGAGTTTGGTGGGCCCGCGCCCGCCCCTTCCGCGCGAGGTCGCGGAGTATGAGGACTTCACCCGTCGGCGCCTCCTCGTCAAGCCGGGCATGACCGGCCTGTGGCAGATCAGCGGCCGCAGCGACCTCTCCTGGGAGGAAGCCGTCCGCCTCGATCTCTACTACGTCGAGAACTGGAACCCGGTCCTGGACCTGATGATCCTGTGGCGCACGGTGCTGGTCGTCCTGCGCCCGAAGTCCTCGGGGGCCTACTGACCGGCGCGGGTAGTCTGCGCCTGTGAGCAGCTCCCGCGTCGCCTACCTCGGTCCTGTCGGCACCTTCACCGAGCAGGCCGTGATCCAGTGGGACGCGGACGGCGTCTACGAACACCGACCCGTCGCCTCGGTCGGGCACGCGGTGGCCGACCTCCAGTCCGGCGCAGCACAGGCTGCCGTCGTGCCCTTCGAGAACTCCGTCGAGGGCTCGGTCCCCGCCACCCTGCAGGCTCTCCTCGAGGGAGACGGCGTCCGGATCACCGGGGAGGTCCTGGTCCCGGTCCAGTTCAGCCTGCTCGTCCGGCCGGGCACCCCGCGCGAGAGCATCCAGGTCATCGCCACCCACCCGCACGCGGCCGCGCAGACCCGCGACTGGATCCGCAGCCACCTCCCGACGGCCGAGGTGGTCCCGGAGAGCTCGACCGCGCGGGCGGCTCAGGCCGTCGCCGAAGGGCGCTACGACGCGGCCGTCGCTGCCGCGGGCGCGGCGGAGGCCTACGGTCTGGTCGAGCTGGTCGCCGGGATCGCCGACCGCGAGGGAGCGGTGACCCGGTTCGTGGTCCTGGGGCAGGACAGGTCATCGGTGCCGGAGCCGACTGGCGCGGACCGGACGACGCTCGTCGCCCACATCTGGGCCAACCGCCCCGGCGCGCTCCTCGAACTGCTCGAGCAGTTCGCGGTCCGCGGCATCGACCTCTCCCGGCTCGAGTCGCGCCCCACCGGCGAGGGACTGGGTGAGTACTGCTTCTGGATCGACGCGGACGCCCACCTCACCGAGCCGCGCCTGCGCGAGGCGCTCGTGGGGCTGCGGCGGACCTGTCGCGAGGTGCGCTTCCTGGGCAGCTATCCGCGGGCCGACCGTCGCACGGCGACGATCCCCGAGCACGCCGAGGCCCAGGTGTATGCCGAAGCTCACCGGTGGGTGGACGACCTCGGCTGAGCGTGGCTCGGCTCAGCCGACCTGCAGCCAGGGCTGCCAGCCGCCGTTGAGCACCAGCCAGGCGACCAGGCCGTAGCCAGCCTGGCCCGGGTGGACGGTGTCGCCTGCAGCCAGGTCCGACTGCCACTGCTCGTGAGCGGCCAACGGGGTGAAGCAGTCGACGAAGGGAACACCCCGGCGGGCGCAGACATCGGCCTGGGCATCGGCCAGGATCCGGGTCCGCTCGTTGACCTCGCCGTCCAGGGTGGGTGTCGGGCCGACCACGAAGGTGGAGATCCCGGTCGAGCTGGCTTCGTCCAGGATGTTGGCCAGGTTCAGCCGGGAGCGGGCGGTCGTCAGACCCTGAGCGACGTCTTCGGCGCCCACGCCCACCACCAGGCGGCGCTCGGGACGGCCGGCCCACCTCGGCGGGCATTCGGTGCGCCAGCTCGTCATCACCTCGGCGGAGCTGGCGCCCCGCACACCGAGGTTGTAGGAGCTCAGGCTGGCATCGCCCAGCTGGCTGCGGCCGACGACCCGTGAGACCCAGCCCAGCGCGCGGGGGTCACCGTAGCCCGCCACAAAACCGTCACCGACGAAGCACAGGCCGATGTCCCGGGGGCCGTCCTCGGCCACCTGGAAGTGGGCGCTGGGGGTGTACTGCAGGTCGGGGACCTCGGTCCCCGACCCGCTGCTCTGCTCATCGGTGCTCACGTGCTGGTCGCCTCCTGTCGGGCTCACTCGTCATCGTCGTCGTCGCGGGCCAGCCAGGTGGCGAGCCGGTCGACGGGGACCTCGAACTCGGGATGCAGGTCGACGAAGGTGCGCAACTGGTCGGCGAGCCACTCCAGGGTGACCTCGTCCTCGCCTCGCCGGGTGGCGAGCTCCTCGATCCCTCGGTCGGTGTAGTACACGCTGGCAGGCTATCCCGAGGACTCGTCGGATGCCGTCAGGCTCAGGCGGCGGTGCCAGGACTGGGTCACGTACGTGGTCCGCCAGCCCAGCGAGGTGTACAGCTGGTCGGCTCCGGTCGGGGAGTCCGCGTCGACCTCCAGCCCGACCGAGGCCCGGCCGCGGGCGGCGGCATCGCTGATCACCGTGCGCAGCAGCCCCTTGGCCACCCCGCGGCCCCGTGCCCGTCGGTGGACACCGATGTACTCGACGTAGGAGGTATCGGGTCGTGCCCGTCCGTCCTCATCCACCCGTCCCGGGGCAATGGTCGCCACGAGCGCACCCGCCGGCTCACCGTCGACGGTCGCCAGCCACCAGTGGTCCCAGCGGTGCCCCGGGTCCTCCCGCAGTCGACTGACGAACTCGGCGAAGGTCTCCCGGTAGGAGTTGAAGTGGTCGGCGAAGGACTCCTCGAGCACGAGGTGCACCGCGCGCAGGTCCTCCTCGTCCGGCATCCCGACGCCGTCGTCACGACGGACGCGGTGGATCTGGACGCCCTCCTTGAGTTCGGGCTCGACATCATCGACCTGGGGGTCGACAGGGCGGACCATCTGCCACCACTCGCGCACGTGCTCGTAGCCAGCCTCGGTGAGCCAGCGCTGCTGCCGAGGGTCGTCGGCGAAGGCCCCCGAGTCCAGCTGGGTCGAGGTGAGGCCCCGACGCTGCATGACCTCTTGGCCGAGCTGCTCAACACGGGCGAAACCGTAGGCCGCCAGTGGGTCGGCGATCTCGTCGGGCAGGTCGGGGTCAACGGTCATGCCGACCAGGACCCGACCGGCAGCGCGGTCATGACAGTTGATCCACGCGACCGCCCGACCCTCCTCGTCCCGCACCACCTCGTGCAGGTGTGTGCTGGCACCGCGGCCGGTCACCTCGGCGGCAACGGTGAGACTGTCAGCGCCGGGCCAGCCGCGCGCTTCCTTCTCGTGCCGACGCAACAAGCGGACCAGATCGTCCAGGTCCTCGGTGCGCGGAGGATAGGCCTCCATGCCGGTCGGAAGGTGGGGTACTGATTCCGCTCCGGTGCGCGTCATCGCTCCAGGATAGGTGCCGAGGTCAGCGCCGGTCGAAGGCGGCCCGCAGAAGGGCCTCCTGCTCGATGGCGTGCACCTTGGTCGATCCGGTGGCGGGGGAGGCGGATGCGGGACGGCAGACGACCCGCAGTTCCCGCTCCTCCCCGTGTCGCGCGAGCTCCTCGGGAAGGTTGAGAGCCATGAACGGCCAGGCACCCTGGTTCTGCGGTTCGTTCTGGACCCAGACCAGCTCGGCGTTGGGGTAGCCCTTGAGGATCTCCTGCAACTGGGCACCCGGCAGCGGGTAGAGCTGCTCGACTCGCACGATGGCGGTCCGCTCGTCCTCCCGGCGGCTGCGCTCATCCTCCAGGTCGTAGACCAACTTGCTCGAGGCGAGGAGCACCCTGTCCACGGCCTTCTTGTCCAACTCCGCCCGGTCCGGCAGCACCGGCTCGAAGGTGCCGCTGGTGAAGTCCTCGGCCGCGCTGGCGGCCGCCTTCAGCCGCAGCATCGCCTTGGGGGTAAAGACCACCAGCGGGGTGCGCGGACGAGCGGTCGCCTGACGACGCAGCAGATGGAAGTAGGAGGCCGGCGTCGACGGGTAGGCCACCACCATGTTCTCCTCGGCGCACAGTTGCAGGTAGCGCTCGATACGTGCCGAGGAGTGGTCCGGGCCCTGGCCCTCGTACCCGTGCGGGAGCAGGAGCACGACGCTGGAGCGCTGGTCCCACTTCTGCTCGGAGGAGGAGATGAATTCATCCACGATCGTCTGGGCGCCGTTGGCGAAGTCGCCGAACTGGGCCTCCCAGAGGACGAGAGTGTCGGGCCGCTCGACCGAGTAGCCGTACTCGAAGCCCATCACGGCGTACTCGGAGAGCAGCGAGTCGAAGACCTGGAAGGTCGCCTGGTCCTCGGCGAGGTGGTGCAGCGGGGTCCAGCTCGCTGCCGTCTCATAGTCGGTGAGGACTGCGTGGCGCTGCACGAAGGTGCCCCGTCGCGAGTCCTGACCGGTGAGGCGGACCGGGGTGTCCTCGACGAGCAGCGAGCCGAAGGCCAACAGCTCGGCCATGCCCCAGTCGATGCCGCCCTCGCGGGTCATCCCCTGGCGGCTGGTGAGCAACTTGGCCAACTTGGGGTGCACGGTGAAGCCGTCCGGCACGTCGGCGAAGGCATCGCCGATCTTCTCCAGCAACTCCGTGCTGATCGCTGTGGGACGCTGCTTGGTGGCCATGTCGCCCTCGGCCTGCGCCTGGGGGCGCTCCAGGCCGGAGGTGCCATCGCCCTCACCCTTGAGCGCTTTCTTGGTCTCGGTGAAGACCTGCTCAAGCTGCTTCTGGTAGTCGCGCAGGGCCTCCTCGGCCTCGTCGACCGTGATGTCACCACGACCGATGAGGGACTCGGTGTAGAGCTTTCGCACCGACCGCTTGGCCTCGATCAGGTCGTACATCAGCGGCTGGGTCATCGAGGGGTCGTCACCCTCGTTGTGGCCTCGGCGCCGGTAGCAGATCATGTCGATGACGACGTCCTTGTGGAACGTCTGGCGGTATTCGTAGGCCAGCTCGGCCACCCTGACCACGGCCTCCGGGTCATCTCCGTTGACGTGGAAGATGGGCGCCTGCACGGTGCGGGCCACATCGGTGCAGTAGACCGAGGAGCGGGAGTCGTGCGGGGCGGTGGTGAAGCCCACCTGGTTGTTGATGACCACGTGCAGGGTGCCGCCGGTGCGGTAGCCCGGCAGCTGCGACATCTGCAGCGTCTCCAGGACGACGCCCTGACCGGCGAAGGCGGCGTCACCGTGCAGGAGCACCGGCATGACCGGGGCGCTGCCGTCACCAGAGTCGTTGTCGAGCCTGTCCTGCTTGGCGCGGGTGATGCCCTCCAGGACCGGGTTGACGGCCTCGAGGTGGCTGGGGTTGGCGGCGAGGTAGACCTTGGTCGCTCGGCCCTGCTCGGTGACGAACTCACCCTCGGTGCCGAGGTGGTACTTCACATCGCCCGAACCCTGCACGGAGCCGGGAGCCTGCTTGCCCTCGAACTCGCGGAAGATCTGTCCGTAGGACTTGCCCGCCAGGTTGGCGAGCACGTTGAGGCGGCCCCGGTGCGGCATCCCGATCGTGACCTCGTCGACACCGTCGTCAGCAGCGCGGTTGAGGACCTTGTCGAGCAGCGCGATGACGGACTCGCCGCCTTCGAGGCTGAAGCGCTTCTGCCCCACGAACTTGGTCTGCAGGAAGGTCTCGAAGGCCTCCGCGGCGTTGAGTCGGCGCAGGATCCGCAACTGCTCGGCCGGGGCGGGCTTCTCGAAGGGGACCTCGATCTTGTCCTGGAACCAGGTGCGCTCGGCCGGCTCCTGGATGTGCATGTACTCCACGCCGACGGTCCGGCAGTAGGAGTCCCGCAGGATGCCCAGGATCTTGCGCAGCGTGAGGCGGGGCTTGCCGCCGAAGCCGCCGGTGGGCACCTCGCGGTCCAGGTCCCACAGGGTCAGGCCATGGTTCTCGATCGTCAGGTCGGGGTGACGGCGCTGGACGTACTCCAGCGGGTCGGTGTCGGCCATCAGGTGACCGCGCACCCGGTAGGCGTGGATCAGTTCCTGGATCCGGCTGGCCTTGGAGATGTCGTCGTCGTGGGTGGCCGCGATGTCCGGCGCCCACCGGATGGGCTCGTAGGGGATCCTCAGCGAGGTGAAGATCTTGTCGTAGAAGCCGTCGGACCCCAGCAGCAGCTCGTGCATGATCCGCAGGAACTCCCCGGACTGGGCGCCCTGGATGATCCGGTGGTCGTAGGTCGAGGTCAGGGTCAGGATCTTGCTCACCGCGTTGGCGGTGATGCGCTCCAACGACGCGCCCTGCCACTCGGCCGGGTAGTCCAGGGAACCGACGCCGATGATGGCGCCCTGACCCTTCATCAGACGGGGCACCGAGTGCAGGGTGCCGATGCCGCCCGGGTTGGTCAGGCTGATCGTGGTGCCCTGGAAGTCCTCGACGGTCAGCGCGCCGTCACGGGCCTTGCGGACCAGCGCCTCATAGGCCGTCCAGAAGTCGTAGAAACTCATCTCCTCGGCACCCTTGATCGAGGGCACGAGGAGCTGTCGGGTCCCGTCGGGCTTGGGCACGTCGATGGCCAGCCCCAGGTTGATGTGGGCCGGCTGCACCAGGGTGGGCTTGCCGTTCTCGGTGGTGAAGCCGTTGTTCATCGCCGGCATCGCCTTGATCGCCTGCACCATGGCGTAGCCGATGACATGCGTGAAAGAGACCTTGCCACCTCGGCTGCGGGCCAGGTGGTTGTTGATCACCGTGCGGTTGTCGATGAGCAGCTTGGCCGGCAGGTTGCGGGCGCTCGTGGCGGTCGGCACCTCGAGGCTGGACTCCATATTGGTAACCACCCGTGCGACGGCACCGCGCAGCGGGGTCGTGGTGACCTCGCTCTGCGGTCCCGAACGCTTGACCGGGGGAGCGTCCCGGGAGACCGGGCCGTTCTCCTTCTCGCTGCCGGAGGACCCGGAGTCAGCATCACTGGAGCGTGAGCTCTTCGACTCTCCCTTGGGGTCCGCGGGCTTGGAGTCTGCGGGCTTCGCGTCGGTGGACTTCGCCCCCGAGTCCTTGGGAGAGTCCTTCGCGGGGGCCTGCTTCGAGTTCTTCGAGCCCGACTCCGTGGACGCGGGCTTGCGCGGAGGCGCTGGCGCAACCTTGGCGGTGGACCGTGGCGGAGCCGGGGCGGCGTGCGGTGCCGGGTCGGGGCGATCGCCACTGGTCGGGCGGTCATCACCCGAGGAGCCGGCGTTGGAGGCCGGGCTCTCAGCGCCGGCGCTGCCGGACATCGAGGGCGAGCCGTTGGATCGCGCCGCCCCCTCGGAGCTCCCGTTCCCGTCGAAATAGTCACGCCAGGCAGGCGCTACCGACCCGGGGTCCTCGTCGAAACGCTCCCTCATCTCCTCCACGAGCCACTCGTTGGCTCCGAAATCAGCGAGGGTCTTCTCGGTGCTCGGGGGGTTGGCCACTGGCCTGGTGCCTCATCTCACGTCCGGGGGCTGGCATCCGGGTGTGCCTCGATGCACACACCCACACCCACAGCCTATCCCGACCGGTCGGTCCCGCGCCGCTTGGGCAGGGGACCAACCGATGGCCCGAGATGAGCACGACGCCGGAGATCTAGGAGACGTCCTTACGTGCGGTGAGGATCCAGCCCAGCAGGGTCATGAACACGGCATACCCGAGCAGAACCAGGGCCGCGACCCACCACGTGAGCGGTGAGGACCCCATCTGCTGGGCCATCGCCTCATCCATGCCCGAGGACAGGTCCAGCACGCTCATCGACGCCTGGCTGGGGAAGAAGCGAGCCGCGTCCTTGAGGGCGTCGACGAAGGTCAGACCGAAGCCCATCAGCGGCTCGATGAGGAGGGTGAACCCCACACCGACGAACAGCGCGACGACCTGGCTGGGGATGAGCACGCCCAGCCCGAAGCCCATCAGCCCCCAGAGCACCAGGATCAGGATCATCCGGGCCAGGGTGGTGAGCAGGGACATCGGCTCGGGGAAGACCGCTGCGTCACCGATCGCCAGCATGATGCCACCGCCGACGAGGCTGCCGGCGATGAAGGCGAGGGCGTTGAGGGTGACGATCACGATGAGGGCGGCCACCTTGGCCAGGATCAACTGGCCGCGGCGAGGCGCCGCGAGCAGGGTGGCGGTGATCGTCTTGTGCCGGAACTCGCCGCTCATCGACAAGATCCCGAGCACCAGGGCCAGGAGATAGCCCAGGTTGAGGGCTCCGGAGTAGACGGCCCGGGCCAGCGCCAGGTCGGTGAACATCTCAGCCGGCCGGACCATCTCACCGTCGGGGCCGGGCATCTGCCCGATCACGACGAGGAAGAGCCCCTGGAAGGCGGCGAAGATCGCGGCGAGGACGAACATCGCCAGCGGCATCGACCACGCCATCCGGGTGGTGAAGTACTTGCGCAGCTCACTGCGGGTCAGGTTGATCATCGCGCGTCCTCCGACCCCGTGGCAGGAGCGCCCGTATGCCGTTCGCCAGGCTCAGGCGGTTCGCCGTGACCCTCCTGGGCGGTCGGCTCAGGCGCGGTAGCGTCCGGCTGGCCGGCGCCAGCTCCAGCGCCAAGGTTGCGGTTGCGGTGCTCGGGCGACTCCGTCAGCTGCAGGAAGAGACGTTCGAGGTCGGTGCGCATCGGGCGCAGCTCATAGATCGGCAGCCCGGCAGCCAGCGCCACATCGCCGACGGCTCGCAGGTCGCCGGTCTCGGCGATCACGGCTGGCTGACCGCTGGCCCCTTCCTCGGGGTGCGAGCCGATGCCGGCCCGACCGAGCGCCTCGGCCAGCGCCGCCGGGTTGCTGGTGGCCACGCGCGCGGTCGGTTCGCCGTGCAACTCATCGATCGTGCCTTCTCGGACCAGGTGCCCGTTGGCGATGATGATGACGTCCTCGACCGTCTGCTCGACCTCGGACAGCAGGTGGCTGCTGATCAGCACGGTTTTGCCTTGGTCGTGGGCTAGGTGCCGGAGGAAGCCGCGCATCCATCGGATGCCCTCGGGGTCCAGGCCGTTGGCGGGCTCGTCGAGCAGCAGTACCTGCGGGTCGCCGAGCAGGGCCGAAGCCAGGCCCAGCCGCTGCCGCATGCCCATGGAGTAGGCGCCCGCCTTCTTCCGGGCTGCCGCCGGGATCCCCACGAGCTCGAGCAACTCATCGACCCGCGAGTCAGGCAGGCCTTGCGCGGCGGCCAGTACCCGCAGGTGGTTGCGCCCTGAGCGACCCGGGTGGAAACCCGTCGCTTCCAGCGCGGCTCCCACGGTCCCCATCGGGTCAGGAAGGTCGGTGTAGCGGCGCCCGCCGATGAGCGCGTCGCCTGAAGTGGGGCGGATCAGCCCGAGCAACATCCGCAGGGTCGTGGTCTTGCCAGCGCCGTTGGGGCCCAGGAAGCCGGTGATCCGGCCGGGTTGGACCTCGAAGGTCAGGGTGTCGACGGCACGGAACGTTCCGAAGGTCTTGGTAAGCCCCCGGACGCTGATGCCGGTGCCGCTCGGAGCGGCCGTCGCGGTCGTCATGCCCTCCAGTCAACCAAGTCGGGTGCCGGGGCACATCGGTCGGAGGGGGGATCCGGCCCTCCGTCGCGGGAGGGAGGTGTGATCCCGTGCGTCTGTCGGAGGGGCGGTTAGGGTGGGCCCAGCCGCCGAGGAAGGTGGGCGTGGAGCGAGGAGGTGCAGGTCGTGGGAGCAGGCACGTTCCTGGGCTGGCCCGTGCTGCGTCAGCTCGCCAGCGGCGATGTGCTGGGCCGTGGGCCCGCCGTGACCAGCCGCAGCACCCGGGAGAAGACTCCGCGCACCGCCACCGCCGACCGGGTCGTGCAGTCGGTCTGCCCCTACTGCGCCGTCGGCTGCGGGCAACGGGTCTACGTCAAGGACGAGAAGGTCGTCCAGATCGAGGGAGACCCCGATAGCCCGATCTCGCGGGGACGGTTGTGCCCCAAGGGGAGCGCGAGCGAGCAGCTGGTCAACAGCGCCTCCCGGCAGACGCAGGTGCTCTACCGCGCGCCGCACGCGACGGAGTGGACGCCCCTCGACGTGCCCACCGCGACCGGGATGATCGCCGACCGCATCATCGCCTCGCGGCGGCGTGGCTGGCAGGACCTCGACGAGCAGGGCCGCAAGGTCAACCGCACGATGTCGATCGCCTCGCTCGGGGGAGCCACCCTCGACAACGAGGAGAACTACCTCATCAAGAAGCTCTTCACGGCGCTGGGCGCGATCCAGATCGAGAACCAGGCCCGGATTTGACACAGCTCCACGGTCCCCGGTCTGGGGGCCTCGTTCGGGCGCGGCGGCGCCACCCAGTTCGTCCAGGACATGCGCAACAGTGACTGCATCGTCATCCAGGGCTCCAACATGGCCGAGTGCCACCCGGTGGCCTACCAGTGGGTGACCGAGGCCAAGGCGCGCGGTGCCCGGGTGATCCACGTCGACCCGCGTTTCACCCGGACCTCGGCGGTCGCTGACCGGCACCTGCCCATCCGGGCGGGCAGCGACGTCGTCCTGCTCGGCGCGCTCATCCGGCACGTGCTGGAGGAAGGGCACTGGTTCGAGGACTACGTGCGGGCCTACACCAACGCGAGCACGCTCATCAGCGAGGAGTTCGTCGACGCCGAAGACCTCGGCGGGCTGTTCTCCGGCTTCGACGAGCGCACCGGCACCTACGACCGGCACACCTGGGGATACCAACGCGAGGGCGGCGGCGAGGTGGAGGCCCGCGGTCCGGAGGTCGACACCCGCACCCAGACGGTGGCTGAGGCGACGGGCGACGGCGGCGCGCCGCTCCAGGTCGGCCCGATCCGCACCGACCCGACGATGCAGGACCCCCGCTGCGTGCTGCAGATCGTGCGTCGGCACTACGCGCGCTACACCCCTGAGCTGGTCCGCGACACCTGCGGCATCAGCCTCGAGGACTTCCGCTATCTCGCCGACTCGGTCGTGCGCAACAGCGGTCGGGAGCGCACCACCTGCTTCGTGTATGCCGTGGGCTGGACCCAGCACTCACTGGGCGCGCAGTTCATCCGCACGGCCTCGATCCTGCAGCTGCTGCTGGGCAACATGGGCCGCCCGGGCGGCGGGATCATGGCGCTGCGCGGGCACGCCTCGATCCAGGGCAGCACCGACATCCCGACGCTGTTCAACCTGCTGCCCGGCTACCTGCCGATGCCGGTGGCCGGGGTGCACGACACCTTCGAGGACTACCTCGACGCCGTCAGCCCCAAGGGCACCAAGGGCTTCTGGGGCAACGCCGACGCCTACACCGTGAGCCTGCTCAAGGCCTGGTGGGGGGACGCGGCGACACCCGAGAACGACTGGGCTTACGACTACCTGCCTCGGCTCACGGGCAGCCACAACACCTACGCCACGACGATGGGGATGATCGACGGCACCGTCGAGGGCTTCTTCGTGCTGGGGCAGAACCCCGCGGTGGGCTCGGCCCACGGCCGGCTGCAGCGCCTGGGCCTGGCCAACCTCCAGTGGCTCGTGGTCCGCGACCTCTCACTCATCGAGACCGCGACCTTCTGGCAGGACAGCCCGGAGCACGCCACCGGAGAGGTCAGCACGGAGGACATCGGGACCGAGGTCTTCTTCCTGCCCGCGGCCACCCACGTGGAGAAGTCGGGCAGCTTCACGCAGACGCAGCGGCTGCTGCAGTGGCGTTTCCAGGCGGTGCACCCGCCGGGCCAGTGCCAGTCCGAGCTGCAGTTCTTCCACGAGCTGGGCAAGGCGCTGCGCGAGCGGCTCGCAGACTCCGATGACCCGCGCGACCGGCCGCTGCTCGACCTCACCTGGGACTACCCCGTGGACGAGCACGGGGACCCAGATGCCGAGGCCGTGCTGGCCGAGATCAACGGCCGTCATCTCACCGGGGAGCGCGCCGGTCAGCCGGTGGACGGCTTCGGCGAGCTGCGGGCCGACGGGTCCACCGACGGTGGTTGTTGGATCTACTCCGGAGTCATGGCCGGCGGGGTCAACCGGGCCGCCAGCAAGGTGCCTGGCAGCCAGCAGAGCGAGGTCGCGCCCGAGTGGGGCTGGGCCTGGCCGGCCAACCGGCGGATCCTCTACAACCGGGCCTCCGCCGACCCCGAGGGCCGGCCGTGGAGCGAGCGCAAGGCCTACGTCTGGTGGGACGAGGAGGCCGGGCGCTGGACCGGCAAGGACGTTCCGGACTTCCCGGTCGGGCTCGCGCCGGGCACCAAGGCGCAGGAGGACGCGGTCGGGGTGGACGGTCTCGGCGGGGACGACCCATTCATCATGCAGGCCGATGGCAAGGGCTGGCTGTTCGCGCCCAACGGCGTCGTCGACGGCCCGCTGCCCACCCACTACGAGGCGCAGGAGTCGCCCGTCGTCAACCCGCTCTACCCCCAGCAGCGCAACCCAGCCCGGCTGCTCTACCCGCGCAAGGACAACCTCACCGCGCCCTCGGCCGACGAGCCCGGGTCCGATGTCTATCCCTTCATCTTCACCACCTACCGGCTCACCGAGCACCACACGGCTGGCGGCATGAGCCGGTGGCTGCCCTACCTCGCCGAGCTGCAGCCCGACTTCTTCTGCGAGGTCTCCCCGGAGCTGGCGCAGCAGCAGGGGCTGGAGAACGGCGGCTGGGCCACGATCGTCTCCCCGCGGGCGGCGATCGAGTGCCGGGTGCTGGTCACCGACCGCGTCCGGCCACTGCGGCTCCGGGGGCAGACGGTGCACCAGATCGGGCTGCCCTACCACTGGGGCCGCGGCGGGGTTGGCGCCGTGGTGCAGGGAGATGCCGCCAACGACCTGGTCGGGATCACCCTTGACCCCAATGTCGCGATCCAGGAGTCCAAGGTCGGGCTCTGCGACATCCGGCCCGGCCGCCGGCCCGAGGGCGCGGCGCTGCTACGGCTCGTCGAGGACTACGCCTCGCGGTCCGGGGCCACCACCGAGACCGGCAACCAACGCCTGGACACCCAGGAGGAGTCACCGTGAGCCTGTGGGGCAACCAGCTGTCCGGCCCGACCGACCCGGCCAAGGACGCGGCCTGGCCCGACCCGCCGCCGCGCAAGGGCTTCTTCACCGACACCTCGATCTGCATCGGCTGCAAGGCCTGCGAGGTGGCGTGCAAGGAGTGGAACATGCTCCCGATGGACGCCCTGGGCATGACCGGGACGTCCTACGACAACACCACCGCCCTGGGCGCCAACACCTGGCGGCACGTCGCCTTCGTCGAGCAGGGGCCCGAGCAGATCCAGCGGGCCCGCGAGGAGGGCGCGCGGCTGGTCGACCTCGGTATGCCGCGGCTCCGGTCCGCGGTCGAGTCGCCCGCTATCCGGCCCGGCTCGGAGGGGGTCGACGCGGTGGCAGGCGTGCAGTCCGGGACGGCCGGCCCCACGCCCGAGGTGGGGGAGGCCGCATACGCCGTCCAGCCGGAGATCCCGCAGGTGCGCTGGCTCATGGCCTCCGACGTCTGCAAGCACTGCACCCACGCCGGGTGCCTCGACGTGTGCCCGACGGGGGCGCTGTTCCGGACCGAGTTCGGGACGGTCGTGGTGCAGGATGACGTGTGCAACGGCTGCGGCTACTGCGTGGCGGCGTGCCCGTTCGGGGTGATCGAGCGGCGCAAGGACCCGGACATGACCGGTGCCCAGCAGCCGCGGCAGATCGGGATCGCCAACAAGTGCACGCTCTGCTACGACCGCATCGGCGACGGCGGGACGCCTGCCTGCGCGCAGGCGTGCCCGACCACCTCGATCCAGTACGGCGACCTCGACGAACTGCGCGAGCGCGCCCGCACGCGGATGGAGACGCTGCACGGGCAGGGCTTCACCGAGGCGCGGCTCTACGGCACCGACGAGGAGGACGGCGTCGGGGGCACCGGCTCGGTCTTCCTGCTGCTGGACGAGCCGGAGGTCTACGGTCTGCCACCGGACCCGGTCGTGACCACCAAGGACCTGCCCGACATCTTCCGCAAGGCCGGGTATGCCGGGCTGCTGATGCTGGCCGGGGCGGCCGCCGCCTTCGTGGGCGGTCGGAAGCAATGAACGGGCCGCAGGGACGTCCGACAGAGCCGGCGTCGGCATCGTCGGCGGCGGCGGACCGGCCGGAGGAGCGCCGCCGTAGGCGCCGGCCCGAGGACCTCATGGTCCCGGACGCCGAGTTCCGGTCCTACTACGACCATCCGATCGTCAAGCCCGCGCCGTGGGACTGGAAGATCCCGACCTACCTCTACACCGGTGGGCTGGCCGCGGGCTCTGGGCTGATCGCCGCCGGGGCCGAGCTGACCGGGGCGCGCCAGCTGCAGCGCAACGCGAGGCTGGTGGCGCTCGGCGCGCTCGGGGCGAGCACGGCGGCCCTCATCGCCGACCTCGGGCGACCGGAGCGCTTCCTGGCGATGATGCGCACCGTCAAACTCACCTCCCCGATGTCGGTCGGCTCCTGGATTCTGGCGGGCTTCGGCGGCTTCACGGGGGCGGCTGCCGCGGCGGAGATCCTGCAGGAGGTCGTCCCGAGCACGCAGGACAACGCGCTGGTGCGGGTGGCCGGGCGGGGCGCGAGCCTGGGCAGCGGGTTCTTCGCGCCGCCGCTGGCCGCCTACACCGCGGTGCTGCTGTCCAACACCGCGACGCCGACCTGGCACGGGGTCTACAAGGAACTGCCTTTCGTCTTCGTCGGCTCCGGTGTCGCGGCGGCGGCCGGGGCCGCGATCATCACCTCGCCGGACGAGCAGACCGGCCCGGCCCGTCGGCTGGCGGTGGGCGGCGCAGCGGTGGAGCTCGCCGCCTACCAGCTCATGAGCAACCGTGCAGGCGTCATCGGCGAGCCGCTGCACCAGGGCCAGGCGGGCCGACTGATCACCGCATCCAAGGTGGCCACCGTGGTCGGGGCCGGGCTGACGCTGCTCGGTCGGCGCAGCCGCGCCGCCTCGGTCCTCGGCGGGCTGGCGCTCAACGCGGGCTCGGCGCTGCTGCGCTTCGGGGTCTTCGAGGCCGGCATGGAGTCGGCCCGCGACCCGCGCTACACCGTCGTCCCGCAGCGTCAGCGGCTGGAGGCCAGGCGCGCTGCCGCCGCGGCGGAGCTGGCCGAGGGCTCGGGCGCCGACGCGATCAGCGGAGCCTGAGCCGGGCGGGACCGGGGACGGTGCGGCCGATGACGGGCGCGCCGGGGACTTCGCCGACGACGAGCAGGCCGCCGCTGGTCTGGGCGTCGGCGAGCAGGAGCAGGTCGTGCTCGGTCACGGAGGTGTCGACATCCAGGTGGGGCCGGACCCAGTCCAGGTTGCGGCGGGAGCCGCCGGGGACGAAGCCCTCGGCCAGGCTCTCCCGCGCTCCATCGAGCGCGGGCACGGCCGAGACGTCGATCTCGGCGGCCACGCCCGAGGCACGGCAGAGCTTCCAGAGATGACCGAGCAGACCGAAGCCGGTCACGTCGGTCGCGGCTCGGATCCCCTGTGCCACAGCGGCTTGCGAGGCATCGCGGTTGAGCGTCGTCATGGTCTGAACCGCCTGCGGGAAGGTCTGGCCGGTCTGCTTGTGCCGGTTGCCGAGGATGCCGGTCCCGAGCGGCTTGGTGAGGCTGATCGGCATCCCGGGCTTGGCGGAGTCGTTGCGCAGCAAGGCATCCGGGTCGGCGATGCCGGTGACAGCCATGCCGTAGAGCGGCTCGGGGGCGGTGATGCTGTGGCCGCCTGCGACGGGCACGCCGGCGAGCTGCGCGACGTCCGCGCCCCCGCGCAGGACCTCGGGGATGAGGGCGGGGTCGAGGGTGTCCGTCGGCCAGGCGAGTAGGTTGATGGCCAGCACCGGGCGCCCGCCCATGGCGTAGATGTCGGAGAGTGCGTTGGCCGCGGCGATCCGGCCCCAGTCGTAGGGATCGTCCACCACCGGGGTGAAGAAGTCTGCGGTAGACAGCAGCGCTTGGCCGCCCTCGATCCGCACAGCCGCGGCGTCGTCGCCGTCGTCCAGCCCGACGAGGAGCTGCGGATGCTCGTGCCCGCGCAGGTCGGCGACGAGCGCCTCCAGCTGACCGGCCGGAATCTTGCAGGCGCAACCGCCACCGGCGGCCAGCTGGGTCAGCCGAGGACGGTCGCCGTCGGAGCTCGCGGGGGTGGCGGAGGAGGGGGGAGGTGGCTGTGTGCTCACCTCGTCACCCTACGGGCGGCCGTCGTGACTCGATGGCCGGGGGACGGTGATCGCCCGCCGCGACGAAGACTGTGAGTGGCCGCCACCGCGACGAAGACTGTGACCGCCCGCCTCCGCGACGAAGACTGTGACCGCCCCCCGCCGCGAAGAAGACTGTGACCGCCCCCCGTCCCGACGAAGACTGTGACTGCCCCCGGTCAGCACGCAGGGCGCGCCGGAGGCGTGACGAACCCGGGCAGTCACAGGGTCCGGTCCGGCGAGATCGACCGAGTTGGTCGCGCCCGGCCGACCGGGGGAGGGGGCTAGATGTCAGCGCACGACGACGCGGTGGGTCTGGTCGACCCGACGCGTCCAGCCGCGGGCGTCGAGATGCTCCAGGAGGGGGATGGCGACGCGGCGCGAGGTGCCGAGCGCCTGCCGGGCCTGGCTGGTGGTGAAGGGTTGTGGCAGCCGGGCGAGCTCGGCCATGGCCAGCGCGGGTGAGCGGGGCAGGAGCACCACGCCGTCCGCGAGGCGCAGCAGGTCGCCCCTCGCCTCTGCGGCCGCGATCTCTCGCCGACCCAGTCCGAGCGCGGACAGGTCGTCGGCCTCCGGGGCGACGAACGGCTGCTCGGCCAGCCGGGCGAGCACGGTGTCCAGGCCAGCCTGGGCGGGACCCAGGTCGGGGCGGGTGCCGGGCCGCGCGACCCGGCCGGCCGCGACCTCCAGACCGGCGAACCTGGCCACCTCCTCGACCACGGCCGTGTCCGGCAGGTGCGCCAGGTCCCGCGCTGCGGCGAGCGGGGTCAGAGGGTCGAGTGGCTGCTCGCGGGCGCGCCGGTCGACCGCGTCGAGCAGAGCCTGCTCCCAGCGCACCAGGACCTGGCGGGAGACGAGGTGGTCTCCGAGGCGCACCACGCCGAGGTCGGGGTCGGTGAGAGGCAAGCGCCAGGTTGGGCACGGGGCCGGGCTGTGGTCGGGCCGGGCGGTGGGGCCGGTGACAAGTGCGCGTCCGGTCGGGGCGAGGTCGGGGTCGAGGTCGAGGAGGCGGGCGTCGGCGACCGTGAGGTGGCCGCGGCGGGAGACCTCGGCTTCAAGACGGCGCGCTGGCTGGCTGATCAACGCACCAGCACCCGGTCTGCGGTCGTCGGCGGTGCCCTCGGGGTCTGGCTGCTGGGCGCCCGCCTGCTCGGCGCTCGCCCGCTGGGTGCTCGGCTGGTCGGCGCTCGCCTGCTGGGTGCTCGGCTGGTCGGCGCTCGGCTGCTCGGCGCCCGGCTGGTCGACCTGCGGGTGCCCGGCCAAGGCCTCGGCCTGCGCCTGTTCGGCCAGCAGCTGCTCACCGCGGGCTCGCGCGCTGCCGCGGCGGGTGAGGCGCGGTGGGGCGACGTCGAGGACGCCGAGGCCGACGATCGAGCCCTCCGCCCCCGGCTCCCGCAGGATGGCGCGGTCGCCGGCCTGAAGCGGCAGTGGCCGGTCGAGGAGCACACGCGCTGCAGCACCGTGCAGCGGGCGGAGCCGAGCCGGCAGGTGCAGCGAACCCACGTGCAGCGTGAGCGTGGCCGGCAGTTCCGCGACCTCCGGGTCCTGGTCCAGCAGGACATCGATCTCCCGCGCGAACGGCCAGCTGTCCGGGGTGAGCAGGGCGTCCCCGCGACGGACGAGCTCGTGCGGCAGGCCGCGGAGGTTGACGGCCACCCGCGCCGGCGCCGGCACCTCGTCGACCGCGGCCCCCAGCGACTGCAGCGCGCGCACTGTCACCGGGCGCTGCGTCGTCCCGCTGCCGTCCGCAGCGCGATGGGCGAGGACCAACTGATCCCCCGACCTCAGGGTGCCGGCCTCCAGCGTCCCGGTGACGACTGTCCCGCTGCCGCGGATGGTGAAGGCGCGGTCCACCCAGAGCCGCACCCGCGCCTGGGCCGGCGGCCGCGGCAGCCGTGAGCACAGCGCCGCCAGCTCGCGGCGCAGCTCCGGCAGGCCCTGCCCGGTCACCGCCGACACGGCGACAGCCGGGACACCAGCGCCGTCCAGCAGGTCGACGGCCGGGACACCAGCGTCGTCCAGCCGGTCGACGGCCGGGACACCGGCGCCGTCCAGCAGGTCGACGGCTGCGACTCCGCTCGCCTCGCGACTGGGCCGCGCCCTACCTCCGCCGAGCGGGCTCTGCGCCAACCGTTCCTGCGCCTGGGCGAGCGCCGGCCCCGGGTCGGCGAGGTCTGCCCGCGTCACGACGAGCAGCGCGTGCCGCAGCCCTAGCGCCTCGACCGCCCGCAGGTGCTCTTCGGTCTGCTCCCGCCAGCCCTCGTCGGCCGCGACGACGAGCAGCACCGCGGGGGAGGGGCCCAGCCCGGCGAGCATGTTGCCGATGAACCGCCGGTGGCCCGGCACGTCGACGAAGGCCACGTCCTCAGCACCGCCGTCGCCTCCGGCGCCCTCGAGCGCCGTCCAGGCATAGCCCAGGTCGATCGTCAGCCCGCGCCGGCGCTCCTCTGCCCAGCGGTCCGGCTCCATCCCGGTCAGCGCCCGGACCAGCGTCGACTTGCCGTGGTCGACGTGCCCGGCGGTCGCGACGACGTGCATCAGCCCGTCCCGCGCCCAGTCGCCCCGCTCCCCCCGGCAGCCACCCCGAGCAGGGCCTCGACCAGATCCTCCTCCTGCTCCTGCGGCACGCAGCGCAGGTCGACCAGGCAACGTCCCGACTCCAGCCGCGCCAGGACGGCCGGGTCGCCGTGGCGCAGAGGGGCGGCATACCCCTCGGGCAGGGCGACCGCCCAGCCGGGCAGCGGCACCTCCGGCGCGCCACCACCACCGACGCGTCCCGCGACGGGCACCACCTCGACCGGCACCCCGGCCCCGGCAAGGCGGTCGGCCAGCGCCCGCGTGCGCTTCTCCAGCACCTGCGCTGAGGCGTGCACGGCCGCAGGAACGGGCGGTTCCGGCCCGAGCAGCGTCGCCTCCAACGCGGCCAGCGTGAGCTTGTCGACCCGCAGCGCCCGCGCCATGGGGTGGCGCCGCAGCCGGGCCACCAGCTCGGCCGAGCCCAGCACGAGCCCGGCCTGCGGTCCGCCGAGCAGCTTGTCGCCGCTGGCCGTCACCAGGTCCGCCCCGGCGTGCAGCACGCTGGCGGCGTCCGGCTCATCGGGCAGCGCGGGATCGGGCGCGAGCAGGCCGCTGCCGGTGTCGACGACCAGAGGTATGCCGTGTTCGCGCCCCAGTTCGGCCAACTCGCCGACCGTGGCACTCGCCGTGAAGCCGGTGACGCGGAAGTTGCTGGGGTGCACCTTGAGCAGCGCCCCGGTGCGCTCCGACAGCGCCGCACGGTAGTCCTCGACGGTGGTCCGGTTGGTCGTGCCGACCTCCCGCAGCCGCGCCCCCGCCGACTCGATGAGGTCCGGCAGCCGGAAGCCGTCGCCGATCTCGACCATCTCGCCGCGACTGACCAGCAGCTCGCGCCCCGAGCCCAACGCCGTCGTGGCGAGCAGCAGCGCCGCTGCCCCGTTGTTGACGACCAGGGCATCCTCGGCCTCGGGCACACTCTGCCGCAGCGCCGCCAGCGTCCCCCGCCCGCGCCGTGCCCGTTGGCCGTCGGCCAGGTCGAGCTCGACATCCACGTAGCCCGCCGCCGCGAACACCGCCTCCCGCGCTGCTGGCCCGAGCGGTGCCCGGCCAAGGTTGGTGTGCACGACCACCCCCGTCGCGTTGATCACCGGTCGCAGCGACGTGGCGGAGGCCGCGAGCGCGGCGAGTCGCTGCACCACCACCGGCTGCACCCGCTCGACGGACAGGCGGCCCTCGCGTGCGGCCGCCTGCGTCTCGACGACGACGGACTTGGCGCGACCCCGCCCCACCCGCGCCACCAGCACGGCGACCTCAGGGTCGGCGAGCAGGGCGTCGGTGCGGGGGATCGCGCGGCGCGGGTCGGTCACCCTCGCGATCCTACGGAGCGGGCGGCCGGAGCGGCTTCGCGGGCACGGCTGGGGGAATGACGACGGGCCGCCGACCTCAGGTCAGCGGCCCGTACCGGCGGAGGCGGACAGGAATCGAACCTGCCTGCGACGGGGACCGCCGCACCACGGTGTTGAAGACCGGGGGGCCCACCAGGAACCCTGACACCTCCCCAGCGGTGAGGCGACCGGCCAGGATCCAGATCCACGACGGTCGCCTCGGCGCTACGCGCCCCCGGCAGGATTCGAACCTGCGCTCCCGCCTCCGGAGGGCGGTGCTCTATCCCCTGAGCTACGGGGGCAACAGCGAGTCACTCTAGCAGCCAGATCAGGCGCTCCCGCAATCCGTTCGGAGCGCCGCTGGCCCGCGACTAGACTGCCCCGGGTGACTCCTGAGCAACTGGCTGCCGCACTGCATACCGTCCTCACCCAGGCCGTCGCCGACGGCGATCTCGCCCTCGAGGTGCCGGCCGAGCAGGACCTGCGGGTGGAGCGTCCGCGCAGCCGCGAGCACGGGGACTGGGCGAGCAATGTCGCCCTTCAACTCGCCAAGCGGTCCGGTATGCCGCCGCGCCAGTTCGCCGAGATCGTCGCCGCCCGCCTGCGTCAGGTTGAGGGCGTCGCGAAGGTGGACATCGCGGGTCCCGGCTTCCTCAACATCACGCTCGACGCGGCGAGCGCGGGAGAGTTGGCCCGCACCATCGTCGAGGCCGGGGAGAACTTCGGGCACGGTGACGCGTTGGCTGGCGAGCGGGTGAACCTGGAGTTCGTCTCCGCCAACCCCACCGGACCGATCCACCTCGGCGGCACCCGATGGGCGGCGGTCGGTGACGCCTTGGCCCGGGTGCTGCAGGCAGCTGGCGCCGACGTGTCACGGGAGTACTACTTCAACGACCACGGCGCCCAGATCGACCGTTTCGCCCGCTCGCTCATGGCCTCGGCGCGCGGGGAGGAGGCGCCCGAGGACGGCTATGCCGGCGCCTACATCGACGACATCGCCGCCCAGATCGTCCAGCGTCGTCCCGATGTGGCCGACCTGCCCGAGGAGCAGGCCCAGGAGGTCTTCCGGGCGGTCGGTGTGGAGCTGATGTTCGAGGAGATCAAGGCCTCGCTGGCCGACTTCGGCGTGAAGTTCGACGTCTTCTTCCACGAGAACTCGCTGCATGAGTCCGGCGCCGTGCAGCGTGCCGTGGATCGGCTCACCGAGCAGGGGGAGATCTTCCAGCAGGACGGGGCGCTGTGGTTGCGCACCACCGCGCACGGGGATGACAAGGACCGGGTGGTGATCAAGAGCGACGGTCAGCCCGCCTACATCTCCGGCGATCTGGCCTACTACCTGGACAAGCGTGAGCGCGGTTTTGACCGCAACATCATCATGCTGGGCGCCGACCACCACGGCTACGTCCAGCGGATGATGGCGATGTGCGCCTCGTTCGGTGACGAGCCCGGCGTCAACCTGGAGATCCTCATCGGCCAACTGGTCAACCTGGTCAAGGACGGGCGGCCGGTGCGGATGTCCAAGCGCGCCGGCACCGTCGTGGTGCTCGAGGACCTCGTCGAGGCGGTCGGGGTGGACGCTGCCCGCTACGCGCTCACCCGCAGCTCGACGGACAGTCAGATCGACATCGACCTGGACCTGCTGGCCAGCCGGACCAACGAGAACCCGGTCTTCTACGTCCAGTACGCCCACGCCCGCACCTGCAACGTCGCCCGGCTCGCGGCCGAGGACGGCGTGCACCGCGAGGACGGCTTCGACCCCTCGCTGCTCGACCACGAGACCGAGGCCGTGCTGCTCGCGATCCTCGGCGACTTCCCGCGCGTGGTCGCGCAGGCGGCCCAGCTGCGCGAGCCGCACCGGGTCGCGCGCTACCTCGAGGACCTCGCCGGCCGCTTCCACAAGTGGTACGACGAGTGCCGTGTGCGGCCGATGTCCGCCGACGAGGAGATCACCGACCTGCACCGGTCGCGGCTGTGGCTCAACGACGCCACCCGCCAGGTGCTCGCCAACGGACTGGGGCTGCTCGGCGTCTCGGCCCCGGAGCGGATGTGAGTGAAATGACGGACATGACCAAGGCAACCGAGGTGTCCACGCAGGCGGAGGGCACGTCCACGCAGTCAGCTGACCGGTCGACCCAGGCTGGCGCGGGAGCGCCGGTGAGGGTTGCGGTGCTGGGCGCCGGCACTGTTGGCGCTGCCGTGGTGCGGCGCCTCCAGGAGCGCTCCGACCTGTATGCCGCCCGCCTCGGCCGCCCCCTGGAGCTGGTCGGGGTGGCCGTGCGCGACCTGGAGCGGGAGCGCGACGGGGTCGACCGCTCGTTGCTGACCGACGACGCCGAGAGCCTGGTCGATCGCGCCGACGTGGTGGTCGAGGTGATGGGCGGCATCGAGCCCGCCCGCAGCCTCATCGAGCGTGCGATGCGCCGCGGCGCCCAGGTGGTCACGGCCAACAAGCAGCTGCTCGCCCAGCAGGGCCTGGAACTGGAGGCACTCGCCGAGGAGTGCGGTGTCGCGCTGGAGGGTGAAGCCGCGGTGATGGCGGCGATCCCGGTCATGGCTGTGGTCCGGGACTCGCTCGCCGGTGACGTCATCTCCTCGATCTCGGGGATCGTCAACGGCTCCACCAACTTCATCCTCGACCTGGTGGCCCGCGAGGGGGTGGGCTTCGAGGAGGCCGTCCGCCGGGCCGGTGAGCTCGGTTATCTGGAGGCCGACCCCACCGAGGACCTCGAAGGTCTGGATGCCGCGGCCAAGATCGTGCTGCTCGCCCGCGCCGCCTGGGGTCAGCCGGTCACCCTGGACGACGTGCGCCGCCGCGGCATCAGCGGGCTGACCGACTCGGACTTCCATGACGCCTCCGGGATGGGCGGCGTGATCAAGCTGGTCGCCTCGGCCTGGCGTTCCGGCTCCCCGGAGCGCCCGCGCGTCGAGGTGGCGGTACGTCCTGTCGCGCTACCCCGCGAGGACCCGCTGGCCCAGGCGCGCGGCGGTGCCAATGTGGTGATCATCGAGGCCGAGTCCGCCGGCACCCTGCGTCTGCACGGCGCTGGCGCGGGTGGGGACGAGACGGCCTCTGCCGTCCTCGGCGATATCGTCCGCGCCGCCCGCCGCGCCTGACTCTTGGGCGAGGAGCACCTCGGGCCATCTCGGCGGCCTCGGCCGAGGTGTTCTCTTTTCGGGGCGGCGGCTTTCAGACGTGCACAACGTCCCGTATGCCGACACTCACCTGCGCTTTAGTCCTTGCCTTCCTCGTTGTGCATGTTTGAGTGCCCGGTCGGGCCCCGCGGAGGTGCTTGGGCCTGGCGCGTGGCGGAATGGGTGGGGCGTGGCTCGTGTTATCGTGATGGCGCCTCGTGAGCAGATGGGATACCGAATGGTCGGCCCCGGGGCGCTTCCCACACGGACGACGTCCTTCGACGTCTGAGTCTCGACACCCCTGCACGTCCCAAGCAGGCGTCCGAGCCGTTGATCGCGTCCGTGCGACAGCTACGACACCGGCCCTGCGGGCTCGCTGCCCCAGGACCTCTACCTAGCCACGACCCCAGCCCGCCCGTGCGGGACGAGGGGGAAGGAAAGTACGCGTGACCGACACCACCAACGCCGCGACCAAGACCGGCGCGCTCAGCACGCTCCGGCTGGCCGAGCTCCAGCAACTCGCGCAGAGCATGGGCATCACCGTCGACGCCAAGATGCGCAAGGCCGACCTCGTCTCCGCGATCCGCAGCCAGGGCGGCGCCCCTGCCCGTGGTGGCCGCCGTGCCGCCGCCGGTCAGGCCGCTCCCGCGGTGGAGCAGCGCCAGCCCGTTGACCAGGGCGCGCAGGCCACTCCCGTGCAGCACCAGGTCTCCCCGGCGTCCACGCCGGACCGGGCCGGGTCCACGCCGGAGCGGGCCGAGTCCGAGGGCACTGGCTCCGCAGCCTCGCAGGGCGGCGGCGGCGACCTCGAGGCCGCGCTCGACCGGGCTGAGGCCCAGCGCGATGAGGGGCAGCGCTCCCGTGGCCGCCGCGCCGGCTCCGCCGCCGGCGCCCCGCGGGCCCGTGAGGACCGCCGCGATGGCAACCGCGACAACGACGGCGACCGTCAGCAGCGCGAGTCCCGCGATGGCGAGGACCGCGGCTCCGACGGGGCCGAGGGCCGCCAGCAGGGCGACCGCCGTGACAACCGCGAGGACCGCCGCGACGGGAACCGGACTGACAACCGCAACGACCGCCGCGACGAGAACCGTAACGATCGCCGTGACGACAACCGGACTGACAACCGCAACGATCGCCGCGACGACAACCGCGACAACGACGGCGACCGCCAGCGTCAGCAGGATGACGAGGACGGCGAGGGTGGCGGCCGCCGCAACCGCCGCCGCAGCCGCCAGCGTGGCCGGGACCGCAAGCGCGGCCGCGGCCAGGGCACCCAGGGCGCCCAGGGGAACCAGGGCGGTCAGGACGAGGAGACTTACACCGAGGAGGACGTGCTCGTCCCCGTCGGCGGTGTCCTGGACCTGCTCGACAGCTACGCCTTCATCCGGACCACCGGCTACCTGCCTGGGCCGACGGACATCTACGTCCCGATGAACATGGTCAAGAAGTTCGGCCTGCGCAAGGGCGACGCGGTCCAGGGCGCCATCAAGGCTCCCCAGGACGGCAGCGACGCCGGGCAGCACACCGTCTCCTCGACCGGCAACAAGCGCGACCGCGGCAAGTTCAGCGCCCTGGTCCGCCTGGACGTGGTCAACGGCAAGCCGGCCGAGGAGGCCCGCCGCCGCCCCGAGTTCGCCAAGCTGACGCCGCTCTACCCGCAGGACCGCCTGCGGCTGGAGACCGACCAGAAGAACCTCACCACCCGGGTGATCGACCTCGTGGCCCCGATCGGCAAGGGCCAGCGTGGTCTGCTCGTCGCCCCGGCCAAGGCCGGCAAGACGCTGATCCTGCAGTCGATCGCCAACGCGATCACCACCAACAACCCGGAGTGCCACCTCATGGTCGTCCTCGTGGACGAGCGTCCTGAGGAGGTCACCGACATGGAGCGCGCGGTCAAGGGCGAGGTCATCTCCTCCACCTTTGACCGCCCGGCCGATGACCACACCACGGTCGCCGAGCTGGCCATCGAGCGGGCCAAGCGCCTGGTCGAGCTGGGTGGCGATGTCGTCGTCCTGCTCGACTCGATCACCCGCCTGGGGCGCGCCTACAACCTGGCCGCGCCCGCCTCGGGCCGGATCCTGTCCGGTGGTGTCGACTCGGCCGCGCTCTACCCGCCCAAGCGCTTCTTCGGCGCCGCCCGCAACATCGAGAACGGCGGCTCGCTGACCATCCTCGCGACGGCTCTGGTCGAGACCGGCTCGAAGATGGACGAGGTGATCTTCGAGGAGTTCAAGGGCACCGGCAACATGGAGCTCAAGCTGGACCGCCAGCTGGCCAACCGCCGCATCTTCCCGGCCGTCGACGTCAACGCCTCCGGCACCCGCCGCGAGGAGATCCTGATGGGCGCCGAAGAGTTGAAGATCATGTGGAAGTTGCGGCGGGTGCTCTCCGCCCTCGACCAGCAGCAGGCCGTCGAGCTGCTCCTGGACCGCCTGCGCAAGACCCGCAACAACTACGAGTTCCTCACCCAGGTCCAGCAGACCAGCTCGATCCGGCTGGACGACGAGGACTGACGTCGCGAACTGACGTCGAGCACTGACGTCGAGCACCACCGCACCAACTCTGCTCACCTGAGGCGGGGTCGGGATTGGACCCCGACCCCGCCCTGGTGGCAGAATGCTCTGTTGGCCCACCGGTTCACGGCGCGCACCAGGCGCTGCCGACCCGGGGGAGAATCCACCCAAGGAGAATCATGAAGAAGGACATCCACCCGGAGTACGTCGAGACCCAGGTCAGCTGCACCTGCGGCGCGTCGTTCACCACCCGGAGCACCGCGACCTCGGGCCGCATCAACGCCGACGTCTGCTCCAACTGCCACCCGTTCTACACCGGCAAGCAGAAGATCCTGGACACCGGTGGCCGCGTGGCCCGCTTCCAGGAGCGCTACGGCAAGAAGGGCAACTAGATCTTCCGACGCCGGTCCTGCGACATCATGTCGCAGGGCCGGCGTTCGCCGTTCCCGGCGTCCATCCCCTGCCCCGCCGACCGATTCCAGGTATGACGTGACCTCCTCTCCCTTCAGCTCAGCCCTCCCGCTGGTCGCCGAGCACGCCGACCTCGAGCGACAGCTCGCCGACCCTGCGGTCCATGGGGACGCGACGGCGCTGCGGCGGTTGAACAAGCGGTACGCCGCGCTCGCGGGGACGGTTGCGGCATACCGGGACTGGGAGCGGGCCTGGGAGGACCTGGCGACGGCGTGCGAGCTGGCCCAGGACGACCCGTCCTTCGCCGAGGAGATCCCCGAGCTGGAGGTCCAGGAGAGCGCTGCGGCCGAGCACCTGCGCCGTCAGCTGGTGCCCCGCGACCCGGACGATGACCGCGACGTGATCCTCGAGGTCAAGGCGGGGGAGGGGGGCGCGGAGTCGGCGCTCTTTGCCGGCGACCTGATGCGGATGTACCTCCGCTATGCCGAGCGCCGTGGCTGGCGCACCGAGCTGTTGGACACCACGGAGTCGGACCTGGGCGGCTACAAGGACGCGCGGGTGTCCATCACCGCGACCGGCACTCCGGCGCCGGGGGAGGCGCCCTGGGCGCGGCTGAAGTACGAGGGCGG
This sequence comes from Ornithinimicrobium pulveris, assembly GCF_050261105.1. Lineage (GTDB taxonomy): Bacteria > Actinomycetota > Actinomycetes > Actinomycetales > Dermatophilaceae > Ornithinicoccus. The sequence continues at coordinate 751,750 of NZ_CP189837.1, forward strand.
CGTACACAGGGTGCAGCGGGTGCCGGTGACCGAGAGCCAGGGCCGGATCCACACCTCGGCCGCGGGCGTCCTGGTGATGCCCGATATCGATGACCCGGCCGAGGTCGACCTGGATCCGAACGACCTCAAGATCGACGTCTTCCGCTCCTCCGGACCCGGCGGTCAGTCGGTCAACACCACCGACTCTGCCGTCCGGATCACCCACCTGCCCTCCGGCCTGGTCGTCTCCTGCCAGAACGAGAAGTCCCAGCTGCAGAACAAGGAGTCCGCGCTGCGCGTGCTCCGCGCCCGCCTGCACCAGATCGCGGTTGAGGAGGCGGAGGCCGCGGCCAGCGAGCAGCGCCGCAGCCAGGTCCGCACGGTGGACCGCAGCGAGCGCATCCGCACCTATAACTTCCCGGAGAACCGGATCGCCGATCACCGCACGGGGTACAAGTCCTACAACCTGGACCAGGTGATCGACGGCGACCTGGACGCCGTCGTGCAATCAGCGGTCGACGCCGACGAGGCCGCCCGCCTGGCCGCGGCCGGCGACCGGTGAGGATCGACGCCGCCGTCCGCGAGGCAACCAAGGAACTCGCCGCGGCCGGTGTCCCCAGCCCCGGCGCGGACGCCGAAGCACTCCTCGCGCACGTGCTCGGCCACGACCTGGGCGAGGTGCGGCGCGCGCGGGTGCTGGGACGGGACCTGGATGAGGTGGGGGAAGCGGCATACCGGGACGTGGTGGCCCGGCGCGCCACCCGCGTGCCGCTGCAGCACCTCACCGGCACCGCGCATTTCGCCGGGCTGGAGCTCGCCGTCGGGCCGGGCGTCTTCGTACCCCGACCCGAGACCGAGGTGCTCGTCGAGCTGGCGCTCGCGGACCTGGACGGGCTTACCGAACCCGCGGTGCTCGACCTGTGCACCGGCTCGGGGGCGATCGCGCTCGCCCTCGCCCGCCGGCGCCCGGACGCCCGCGTCGGCGCGGTCGAGCTGTCCCCCGAGGCCCAGGTGTATGCCGCCACGAACCTCGCGCGCACCGGGCTGGCCGTCGACCTGCGGCAGGGGCGGGCGCAGGACGCCTTCCCCGAGCTGCTCGGGGTGGTGGACGTGGTGGTGAGTAATCCGCCGTACATCCCACCGGGGATGGTGCCGGTCGACCTCGAGGTGCGCGAGCACGACCCGGAACTGGCGCTCTACGGGGGTGGCGAGGACGGTCTGGACGTGCCGCGCGAGGTGGCGGCGCGGGCGGCCCAGCTGCTCCGCCCGGGTGGCGTGCTGCTGATGGAGCACGCGGACGCCCAGGGGAGCACCCTGCCTGCTGCGCTCGCAGCCACCGGCGACTGGTCCCAGGTGGAGGACCACGTCGACCTGGCCGGGCTGCCGCGGGTCACCCGGGCCGTGCGCGGCTGAGCACAGAGCAGGCCCCCCCACGCGCTGCGTGGACGGGCCTGCGAAGTAGGGGTCAGGCGTCAGCGGTTACCCAGGATCACCATGACCAGAACGATGATCAGCAGAATGCCGACGATGGTCCAGATGAGGCCACCACGCATGAATCTCTCCTTCTCTCGTCGCCGCGGCTCGGGTGCCGACGGCGGCTTACCGGAACACTCTTGAGCACGGGCGACGCGGACGCAAGTCCAAACGACAGGTGGGCGTGTCCAATCGTCAGGTGCGACAATCGACGTCGTGCCCGGGGAGCCGGGTGCGCCCGCCCCGATCGGAGGATCATGACCGCCAGTCCGCTGTCCGAGCGCCTGTTGGACTGCACCGACCCGAGTGCCCGCGAGGGCGCGCTCGAGGCGGCTGCGGCCTCCGTGCGCGCTGGCAAGGTCGTGGTCCTGCCCACGGACACGGTGTATGGCGTGGGCGCGGACGCTTTCGATGTGGTCGCCGTCGCGATGGTGCTGGCGGCCAAGCACCGTGGGCGGGAGATGCCTCCGCCGGTGCTCGTCCCGAGCCCGCGCACGGTGGACGGGCTGGCGATCGATGTGCCGATGTATGCCCGGATCCTGATGCGCCAGTTCTGGCCCGGCCCGCTGACCCTGGTGCTGCGCTCGCAGCCCTCCTTGCAGTGGGACCTCGGCGAGACCAACGGCACGGTGGCCCTGCGGATGCCCGACGACGAGGTGGCGCTGCTGCTGCTCGCCGAGGTCGGCCCCATGGCGGTGACCAGCGCCAATGTCAGCGGTCAGCCGGCCGCGCAGAGCGGGCAGGAGGCGCTGGACCAGCTCGGGGGAGCGGTGGCGACCTACCTCGATGATGGCCCCCGCACCGGCGGTGCGCCGTCGACGATCGTGGATTGCACCGGCGAGGAGCCGGTGATCCTGCGCCTGGGTGCGCTCTCGGGCGAGGAGCTGCGGGCGGTGCTGGGCGCCACGACGCTGCACGACGAGCCGCCGGTGCTCGAGCCGGAGCCGGTGGACGGCGACCCTGAGGGCGGTGCGGAGGGAACGGTCGAGGACGTCCCCGGAGGCGCCCTGGGGGGCGGCCTGCCCGGCGGGCTGCGACACAGCGGCGTGACCGTCCCACGCCACGCGCTGCGCACGCTGGCCCCGTGACCGTGCGCGGGCGCCGCGACCCCTACAGTGGGGCGCATGACCGCTGTGACGCCTGACACGTACTACGGCCCGGACTTCGGCGCGCTCCTGTCCCAGGACCCGCAGCTCGCCGAGCTCCTCGTCTCCGAGCTCGACCGCCAGCGTGGTGGGCTGCAGCTCATCGCCAGCGAGAACCAGACCAGCCCCGCGGTGCTCGCGGCGCTGGGGTCGACGCTGTCCAACAAGTACGCCGAGGGCTATCCGCACGCCCGCTACTACGGCGGCTGCGCCGAGGTCGACAAGGTCGAGGACCTGGCGATCGCCCGCGCCAAGGAGCTCTTCGGCGCCGACCACGCCAATGTCCAGCCGCACTCCGGCGCGAGCGCCAACATGGCCGTCTACGGCGCCTTCGCCGCCCCCGGTGACACCGTGCTGGCGATGTCGCTGGACCACGGCGGGCACCTCACGCACGGTTTCAAGGTCAGCTTCTCCGGCAAGTGGTTCAACGCGGTCCACTACGGCGTCGCCGAGGACACCGAGGACATCGACTACGACCAGGTGGAGGCGCTGGCCAAGGAGCACCGCCCCAAGATCATCCTGGCCGGCGGCTCGGCCATCCCGCGGTTGATCGACTTCGAGCGCTTCCGGGCCATCGCGGATGAGGTCGGCGCGATCTTCTGGGTCGACGCGGCGCACTTCATCGGCCTGGTCGCCGGCAAGGTCATCCCCTCGCCCGTGCCGCACGCCGACGTCGTCTCCTTCACCACCCACAAGGTGCTCCGCGGGCCCCGCGGCGGCGCCATCGTGTGCAGGTCAGAACACGCCAAGAAGATCGACCGTGCCGTCTTCCCGATGATGCAGGGCGGTCCGTTGATGCACGGCGTGGCTGGCAAGGCGGTCAACTTCGCCGAGTGCATGACGCCGGCCTACCAGTCCTACGCGCAGCAGGTCGTGGACAACGCCGCCGTGCTGGCCGACACCCTTGGCGAGCTGGGCATCCGCCCGATCACGGGCGGGACCGACACCCACCTGTCCCTGCACGATCTGCGTGGTGTCGGGGTCACGGGCATCGACGCCGAGGCGCGCTGCGACGCGGCCGGGATCGTGCTCAACAAGAACGCCATCCCCTTCGACCCCGAGAAGCCCAATGTCGCCTCCGGCATCCGGGTCGGCAGCCCGTCGATCACCACGCAGGGGATGGGTACTGAGCAGATGCGCACGGTCGCCGAGCTCATCCACCGCGCGGTCACCGAGGGCGACGCCGACCCCGAGCACGAGGTGAGCCGGGCGGTGAAGGCGCAGGTCACCGAGCTGCTCGCGGCCTACCCGGCCTACCCGGAGCCCGAGCGGGCCTGATCGCGGGCGTGGCGGCATACAGGGCCCTGTATGCCGCCGGCGCGCACCTCCCCCTGACCCATGCGCGAGTTCCTGATGGTGCTGCTCACCGCGGCGATCGTGACCTACCTGGCCACGACGCTGGTGCGGCGGCTCGCGCTGAAGGTGGGGGCGATGACCGCGGTCCGGGACCGGGATGTGCACACGGTCCCGATCCCGCGGCTGGGCGGGGTGGCGATGCTCGTCGGCTTCGCGGCCGCCGTGCTGGTCGGGCGCGAGCTGCCCTATCACGGGCAGCTCTTCGCCGGATCGCCGCAGTTGTGGGGCGTGCTCGCCGCGGCGTCGATCATCACCCTGCTCGGGGCGATCGACGACGTCCGCGAGCTGGACTGGTTGACCAAGTTGGCCGGCCAGGTGATCGCCGGCGGCGTGATGGCCTTCTTCGGGGTGCAACTGGTCTCGCTGCCGATCGGCGGGGTGACCTATCTGCCCGAGCCGGTGATGGTGACGCTGACCATTCTGGTCGTGGTCGTCTCGACCAATGCGGTGAACTTCATCGACGGGCTGGACGGGCTGGCCGCCGGTGTGGTGCTGATCTCGGCGTCCGCCTTCTTCGGCTGGTGCTACCTGGTGAGCAGCAGTTTCGACCCGCCCAATGTCTTCTCCCTGGCCACCTTCATCAGCGCCGCGCTGATCGGGGTGTGCCTGGGCTTCCTGCCGCACAACTTCCACCCGGCGCGCTTGTTCATGGGGGACGCGGGGGCGCTGCTGCTGGGGTTGTTGCTCGCGGCGGCCACCATCTCGATGACCGGTCAGGTGGAGCCCAGTTCCTCGGCCGGGATCGCGTCGGCGGCCACCGCGATCCTGCTGCCCGTGCTCATCCCGGTGGCCATCCTGGCGCTGCCCTTCCTGGACATCCTGCTGGCGGTGCTGCGGCGCACGAGGGCGGGACAGTCGCCGTGGAAGCCGGACCGGGGCCACCTGCACCACCGGATGCTCGACATCGGGCACAGCCACCGGCGAGCGGTGATCCTGCTCTATCTGTGGTCCGGGTTGATCGCTGCCGGGACCGTGTCCTTCGCCTACCTGCCGGCCTGGGTATCCGCGATCGGGATCGTCTGCCTGCTCGTGCTCGCCATCGCGCTCACCTGGCGGACGGCCCCGGAGGCGGGCGATCCGCCGCCGGACCGGGCGAGAGGTCGTGGGCAAGCGTCCGGGAGGGCGTCGTGACCAGCGGTTTTCGTGACGGCGCTGCGCTTGTGCTAATTTTCACAAGCCTCCCGTCCCCGTCCACGAGAAGCGACACCCCCTGATGAGCCTTGCCGCCACGCGCCGCGCTGCGCCTGCCGACGTCACGGTTTCCATGGTGCGCTGGAGCGGGGTCGCGACGATGGTGTGCCTGCCGCTCGCGGCGGTGGTCGCCTGGCTGCTGCTCGATGGCGCCTCGGCCGCGGCGCTCGCCGGGACCGCCGCCATCGGCGCGCTGCTGACCGGACTCACCCTGACCACCGGGGCCTGGGCAGTGCGCTGGCTGCTGCGCCAAGAGCAGGGCAAGCTGGTGCTCCCGGGTGCCTTCATGATCGCGATCGCCCAGCTCGCGCTGCTGCTCGCGATCGTGCTGGTCCTGCGCACGATGTCCTGGTGGCAGGACGCGGCGATGGCGCTGGGGGCGTTGGTCACCGTGATCGTGGTGCAGGCGGCGCTCGTGCTGGCCTACGTGCGCGGCCGCAAGCCCGCCCTTGAGGTGGAGCCGTGGTGAGCGCCGTGCAGAAGAAGCCCGTGACAAAGCCGAGCCGGAAGGGCTCACGGCAGGCCGCCGCGGAGCGCTGGCCCGCCCTCAAGCCCGAGCGGGTGCCGGAGGAGGAGGTCGTCGGGATGGCGGCCGAGACCCACCTGGGCACCACCGTGGTGGCCTATCTGCTGGCCGGACCGTTCCTGTTCGGCGGCATCGCCTGGCTGATCGGCCAGGCCCTGGGGCAGGACTGGGTGGTTGCCGTCGGCATCCTGCTCGGGATGGCCCTGTCCATGTACATCATCTGGCTGCGGTACGGTACTGACCAGGCCAGCGCAGGGCGCCCCGCGACGATGCCGCCCGCCCCCAAGCACGTCCCCGAGAACGACACGAGGAGCAACGAGTGATGCCGATCACTGGCGCCCTGGCGGCTGCCGGCGGAGAGTGGCACCGGCCCGACCCCGCCGATCTCTACCAGCCGTTCTTCAGCATCGGCCCGGTGCTGATCACCCGCCCGATGGTGATCATGCTGATCAGCACCCTGCTGATCATGGGTCTGCTCTGGCTCGGCGTCCGCAACCTGAAGATGGTGCCCGGCAAGGGCCAGTTCTTCCTGGAGTCGATCTACTCCTTCGTGCGCAACGACATCGCCCTGAACCTGATCGGCGGCCAGCACTTCAAGAAGTACGTGCCGCTGCTGTTCACCTTCTTCCTGTTCGTCTTCACGATGAACTTCATGGGCCTGTTCCCGCTGACGATGACCGCGCCGACCAGCGTCATCGGCGTGCCGATCGCGCTCACCGCGATCGCCTACATCACCTACCACCTCGCGGGCATCCAGAAGAAGGGGCTCGGCGGCTACTTCGGCAGCATGGTCCCCTCCGGGGTGCCGGGCTGGATCAAGCCGGTCGTCTTCGTCCTCGAGCTGTTCAGCTACTTCATCACCCGCCCGCTCACGCTCGCCCTGCGACTCTTCGGCAACATGTTCGCCGGCCACATGCTGATCGTGCTCTTCGTCATGGGTGGTGTCTTCCTGCTCACCCAGGGCCCGGCCCTCGCTCTGGCCGGCGCTGGCTCGCTGCTGATGGGCGCGCTGATGTTCGTCTTCAAGATGCTGATCATGACCGTGCAGGCCTACGTCTTCACGCTGCTGACGGCCTCCTACATCGGCGATGCGGTCTCCGACGACCACTGATCCGAGCACGACCGGCGCGCAGCCTCGCGCGCCCCACCGAACCCACAACTGAATATCACTCCCACAGACCCGGTCGGATCGACCGGAACCCCATGGAAACGAAAGAGGACTCATGGAAGCCCTTGCTAGCCCGATCGCTCTCGTCGGTTACGGCATCGCCACGCTCGGCCCCGCCCTCGCCGTCGGTCTGATCTTCTCCGCCTACCTCAACGGTGTGGCCCGTCAGCCCGAGGCCCGTGGCCTGCTGACCCCCTTCACCATTCTGGGCTTCGCCGTCGCCGAGGCGCTCGCCATCCTGGGCTTCGTGCTCTTCTTCCTCACCTGAGCACCACCACGCCCGACCGGACCTACAACCTCGAGTCCGGAACCCCTAAGGAGACACAGTGCAATCGAGCCTGACGACGGATATCGTCGTGGCCGCCGGTGGTGGTGGCGATGCGCCGAGCCCGATCTTCCCGGTCTGGGAAGAGGCGGTCTTCGCGGCCATCATGTTCGGGCTGCTCGGCTTCTTCGTGTGGAAGGTCATCTGGCCCAAGCTGGAGACCGTCATCACCGAGCGCCAGGACGCGATCGAGGGTGGCATGAAGCGGGCCGAGGAGGCCCAGGCCCAGGCCGCCGCCGCCAAGAAGGAGTACGAGGACCAGCTGGGCGAGGCCCGCGCCGAGGCCGCTCGCATCCGCGAGCACGCCAAGGAGCAGGGCGCGCAGATCGTCGCCGAGATGCGCGGTCAGGCCCAGGCCGAGGCAGGTCGGATCACCGAGACCGCGCACAAGCAGATCGAGGCCGAGCGTCAGCAGGCCCTGGTTCAGCTGCGCGGTGAGGTCGGGACCATCTCGACCGACCTGGCCAGCAAGATCGTCGGCGAGTCGCTGCACGACGAGGCGCGTCAGCGCGGCATCGTCGACCGCTTCCTGGCCGACCTCGAGGCCGGTGCGATCGCTACCGAGGCGCAGACTGCGCAGTCCCACGACACCGAGCGGACCCACTGATGCGGACCGCCTTCCGCCGATCTCTGCAGGACGCCTCCGGCGCCCTGGGTGAGGCGCTGTCCCACGAGGGCGGGTCCATCGACCCGACCACCTTGGGCCAGGAGCTGTGGGCGGTCGCCAAGGTCGTGGATGCCAACCCCACCCTGCGCCGCAACCTCGCGGACCCCTCGCGGGAGGGCGCCGACAAGGCCGCCCTCGCCGAGCGGCTGCTGGGCGGCAAGGTCGGTGCGGGTGCCCTGCACGTGGCCAAGGCCGTGGTGGCCCAGCGCTGGCCGGAGGCCGGGGATGTCGTCTCCGCCCTGCAGCGTTTCGGCGTCGACGCGGTCCTGGAAAGCGCCCAGCGGCACGGCCGGCTGGACCAGGTCGAGGACGAGCTGTTCCGCTTCGGGCGGATCGTCAACGGCACTCCGGAGCTGCAGGCGGCGCTCAGCGACCGTCGGGCCGAGGTGGGCGCCAAGGCGACCCTCGTCGACCAGTTGCTGGCCGGCAAGGTCGCACCCGAGTCGGTGCTGCTGGCCCGCCAGTCCGTGGCAGGCACCCGGGGAACGCGCTTCGACCGCGCGCTCGAGGCCTTCCTGGAGCAGGCTGCCGAGCGTCAGCAGCAGGTGACCGCCACGGTCATCAGCGCCGTCCCGCTCACCCAGGAGCAGCACGACAAGTTGATCGCGGTCCTGAGCAGCCAGTACGGCCGCCAGGTCCACGCCAATGTCGTCGTCGACCCCGAGGTGGTCGGCGGCATCAAGATCGAGATCGGTGAAGAGGTCCTCGACGGCACGGTCAGCACCAGGCTGGCCGATGTGCGTCGCCGGATGACCGCCTGAGCCGCAGCACCACCGTTCCACCCGCAGCACCGGCACCCAGCCACCCGCCCCACAGCACGACATACCCGGTCCGCCACCCGGACCGACCGATGAGGAGAAGAGACATGACGGAGCTTTCGATCCGTCCGGAGGAGATCCGCGACGCGCTGGACCAGTTCGTCCAGTCCTACGAGCCGAGCGCCGCCTCTCGTGAAGAGGTCGGGCGCGTGGTCGACGCCGGTGACGGCATCGCCCACGTCGAGGGTCTGCCCTCGGCGATGACCAACGAGCTGCTGCAGTTCGAGGACGGCACGCTGGGCCTGGCCCTGAACCTGGACGTCCACGAGATCGGCGTCATCGTGCTGGGTGACTTCTCCGGCATCGAGGGGGGCCAGGAGGTCCGCCGCACCGGTGAGGTCCTGTCCGTGCCCGTCGGCGACGGCTACCTGGGCCGGGTCGTGGACCCGCTGGGCCAGCCGATCGACGGCCTCGGCGAGATCGAGACCGAGGGCCGCCGCGCCCTGGAGCTGCAGGCTCCCGGCGTCATGATGCGAAAGTCGGTGCACGAGCCGCTGCAGACCGGCATCAAGGCGATCGACGCGATGATCCCGATCGGCCGTGGCCAGCGTCAGCTGATCATCGGTGACCGCCAGACCGGCAAGACCACGGTGGCGATCGACACCATCCTGAACCAGAAGGCCAACTGGGAGTCCGGCGACCCGGAGAAGCAGGTCCGCTGCATCTACGTCGCCATCGGCCAGAAGGGCTCGACCATCGCCTCGGTGCGCGGCACCCTGGAGGAGGCCGGCGCGCTGGACTACACCACGATCGTCGCGGCCCCCGCCTCCGACTCCGCGGGCTTCAAGTACCTCGCCCCCTACACCGGCTCGGCCATCGGCCAGCACTGGATGTACGACGGCAAGCACGTGCTGATCGTCTTCGACGACCTGTCCAAGCAGGCCGAGGCCTACCGCGCCGTGTCGCTGCTGCTGCGCCGCCCGCCGGGCCGCGAGGCCTACCCGGGTGACGTCTTCTACCTGCACAGCCGCCTCCTGGAGCGCTGCGCCAAGCTCTCCGACGAGATGGGCGCGGGCTCGATGACCGGTCTGCCGATCATCGAGACCAAGGCGGGTGACGTGTCGGCCTACATCCCGACCAACGTCATCTCCATCACCGACGGCCAGATCTACCTGCAGTCGGACCTGTTCAACTCCAACGTCCGTCCGGCCATCGACGTCGGTGTGTCGGTCTCCCGCGTCGGCGGTGCCGCGCAGGTCAAGGCCATGAAGTCGGTCTCCGGCCGCCTCAAGGTCGACCTCGCGCAGTTCCGTGAGATGGAGGCCTTCGCGATGTTCGCCTCCGACCTCGACGCCGCGTCCAAGGCGCAGCTCGAGCGCGGTGCCCGCATGGTCGAGATCCTCAAGCAGCCGCAGTCCGCCCCGGTCCCGGTCGAGGAGCAGGTCGCGATCATCTGGGCCGGCACCAACGGCCACATCGACGACGTGCCCGTCTCCGACGTGCGCCGGTTCGAGGCCGAGTGGGTCGACTACCTGCGTCGTGAGCAGGACGGTCTGCTCGCGGGCATCCGCGAGACCGGCAAGCTCGGCGATGACGTCGAGTCGGTCCTGGGCGAGGCCATGGACGCTTTCAAGAAGGAGTTCTCCCCGGACTCCAGCCACGAGATCCACGTGGGCTCCAACGAGGACGACGAGAACGTCGACGCCATGGGCGAGGACGAGGTCGAGCAGGAGCAGATCACCGTTCAGCGGCGCTGACCCGCCCACACCTACAGCAACGAGAGGCAGGACATGGGAGCGCAGCAGCGCGAATACAACCAGCGCCGCCGATCCGTCCAGTCGACGAAGAAGATCACGCGGGCGATGGAGCTGATCGCCGCCTCGCGCGTCGTCAAGGCCCGGCAGCGGGTCGCTGAGACGACGCCCTACGCGAACGCGATCACCCGGGCGGTGTCGGCCGTGGCCACCCACGCCGACGTCGACCACCCGCTGACCACCAAGCGGGATCAGCCCCGCCGGGCGGCGATGCTGGTCATCACCTCCGACCGTGGTCTGGCGGGCGCGTACTCCGCGTCGGTGCTCAAGCGCAGCGAGCAGTTGCGTGAGCTCCTGGAGGAGGAGGGCATGGAGGTCGTGCCCTTCCTGACCGGACGCAAGGCGGAGAACTACTACCGCTTCCGCGGTCGGTCCTTCGAGGAGTCGTGGACCGGGTTCTCCGACAAGCCGAACTTCGAGGTCGCCAAGGAGATCGCCGAGCGCGGTGTCCGGGAGTTCATCGCCGGCTCCGAGGAAGGTGGCGTGGACGAGTTGCACATCGTCTACACCCGCTTCCGCAGCATGGTCACCCAGGAGGTGCAGGTCACCCGCCTGCTCCCGCTGGAGGTCGTGGAGGACGAGCGTCCGCTGAGCGAGCACGCCTACCCGCTCTACGAGTTCGAGCCCGCCGCCGAGGATGTGCTGGACGTGCTGCTCCCGCGCTACATCACCTCGCGGATCTGGAACGCGCTGCTGCAGTCGGCCGCCTCCGAGCTGGCCGCCCGCCAGCGGGCGATGAAGTCGGCGACGGACAACGCCGAGGAGCTCATCAAGACCTACACCCGGTTGGCCAACCAGGCCCGCCAGGCCGAGATCACCCAAGAGATCAGCGAAATCGTGGGCGGCGCGAGCGCCCTCGCCGACGCCAAGAAGTGAGAAGGAAGCACTGAACCATGACTGCTACCACTGACGCTCCCCAGACGGAGCAGAGCCAGGGCGCCGTCGGTCGGCTGGCCCGGATCATCGGCCCGGTCGTCGACGTCGAGTTCCCCCCGGGGAGCATGCCCGCGCTGTACAACCTGCTGAAGACCGAGGTCGAGCTGGACGGCGACCGCAAGGTCATTAACCTCGAGGTCGCCCAGGACATCGGCGACAACATGGTCCGCGCCATCTCCCTGCAGCCCACCGACGGCCTCGTCCGCGGCCAGGGCGTGCAGGACACCGGCGGCCCGATCATGGTCCCCGTCGGCGACGTGACCCTGGGCCACGTCTTTAACGCGACCGGTGACGTCCTCGACCTGCCCGAGGGCGAGACCCTCGAGGTCAACGAACGCTGGGGCATCCACCGCTCGGCGCCGGCCTTCGACCAGCTGGAGTCCAAGACCCAGATGTTCGAGACCGGCATCAAGGTCATTGACCTGCTGACCCCCTACGTCCAGGGTGGCAAGATCGGCCTGTTCGGCGGCGCCGGCGTGGGCAAGACGGTGCTCATCCAGGAGATGATCGCCCGTGTGGCCCGCGACCACGGTGGTGTGTCGGTCTTCGCCGGTGTCGGTGAGCGCACCCGTGAGGGCAACGACCTCATCGTCGAGATGGAGGAGGCCGGCGTTCTCGGCCAGACCGCTCTCGTCTTCGGCCAGATGGACGAGCCGCCGGGCACCCGCCTGCGCGTCGCGCTGTCCGCGCTGACGATGGCGGAGTACTTCCGTGACGTGCAGAAGCAGGACGTGCTGCTCTTCATCGACAACATCTTCCGCTTCACCCAGGCCGGTTCTGAGGTCTCCACGCTGCTGGGCCGCATGCCCTCCGCCGTGGGGTACCAGCCGAACCTGGCCGACGAGATGGGCATCCTGCAGGAGCGCATCACCTCGACCCGTGGTCACTCGATCACCTCGATGCAGGCGATCTACGTGCCGGCCGACGACTACACCGACCCGGCCCCGGCGACCACCTTCGCCCACCTCGACGCGACGACCGAGCTCTCCCGCCCGATCGCCTCGATGGGTATCTACCCGGCCGTGGACCCGCTGACCTCAACCAGCCGGATCCTGGACCCGCGCTACATCACCCAGGAGCACTACGACACGGCGGTCCGGATCAAGTCGATCCTCCAGCGCTACAAGGAACTGCAGGACATCATCGCGATCCTCGGTATCGACGAGCTCTCCGAAGAGGACAAGATCCTCGTCGGCCGCGCCCGTCGTATCCAGCGCTTCCTGTCGCAGAACACCTACGTCGCCAAGCAGTTCACCGGCATCGAGGGTTCGACGGTTCCGCTGTCCGAGACCATCGAGGCCTTCACCAAGGTCGCCGACGGCGAGTACGACCACGTCCCCGAGCAGGCCTTCTTCATGTGCGGTGGGCTCGAGGACGTCGAGCGCCAGGCCGCCGAGCTGGAGAAGAACAGCTGATCAACGTGCACGCCTGAGTTCCAGGTATGGCGAAGGGCCGGTGAGTGGAGACACTCACCGGCCCTTCGGCATACGGGGCAGGACGCGGAGTCGAGGAGCGCTCAGGTGAGGCCGAGCGCGTGCGCCTCCTCGTGCAGCTCGGCCCGGACCTGCGGGTGGGCGCAGCTGTCGATCAGGCCGAGCGCCTGCTCGCGTTCGGAGCGACCCCACAGCGGGGCGGTGCCGTGCTCGGTGACGATCGCGGACTGCTGGACCGAGGTAACCGGCTCGTCCAGCAGCGGGACGATGGTGGACACGTCGGCCTTGGGGTGCCAGGAGCGCAGGGCGATGATCGCCTGGCCGCCGGGGGAGTGCAGCGCGCCGACGATGAAGTCGGTCTGCCCCCCGAAGCCCGAGTGGATGCGGGCGTTGATCCGGGACGCGTTCGCCTGACCGAACAGATCCACCTCCAGCGCCGTGTTGATCGAGGTCATCATCCGCTGGCGGGCGATCAGGGCGGGGTCGTTGGTGCGCTCTGTGCGCAGCATGTGCACGCGCCGGTTGCTATCGACCCAGTCGTAGAGCGCCTGCGAGCCGAAGAGGAAGGACGTGGTGAGCGGGTGCTCGGCGTCGAGCGCGCCCAACTCATCGAGCGCGAGGACGCCGTCGGAGAACATCTCGGTCCAGATCCGCAGGCCCCGGTGCTCGGTCAGCGCGGCCAGGACCGCGTCCGGGACGGCGCCGATCCCCATCTGGAGGGTGGCGCCCTCGGGGACCATCGCGGCGACCCGCGCGCCGATCTCCCGCGCCTCCTCCCCGAGCTGCTTCCCGTCCCCGGCGGCCGGGAGCGGCTGACTCACCTCGACCGCGTAGTCGACCTGGTCCACGGGGACGAGAGCGTCGCCATACGTGTAGGGCATCTGGTCGTTGACCTGGGCGACCACGATGCCGCCACGCTCGCGCACGGCCTCGATGGCGGCGGGCAGCACGTTGACCTCCAGGCCGAGGGAGAGCACGCCGTCGCGGGGCGGCGCGCAGTGCAGCAGCACGGCGTCCACGGGCAGGTGGCGCTGGTAGAGCATCGGGACCAGGGACAGCCGGGAGGGGACGTAGCGCAGCCGCGGGCTGCGGCGCTGGCCGGGGCCGACGAAGCAGGTCTCCAGGGTGATCCCCTCCCGGTCGGGAAGGCCAGGGGGACCGTTCAGCGCGTGCAGGGTCCAGCGGGGGAGCGCCTCGTCCGCGGCACGGACGAGTTCCCAGGGCACGGCATGGTTGCCGGAGACGACGACGCGGGGCTGGTCGGGCAGGGCCTGGAGCGCCCGCGCCAGGCCAGTGGTGTCGACGGTGATCACCCCTCCATCCTCCCGCGCGTCGCGGGGGTACGATCACCCGGGTCCCGCCGTGCGGCGAGGGCCCGGCAGCGGCCTCGGCCGGGGGCGAAGGCGTCCCCGCCGAGCCAAGCATGACACCCTCGAACCACCCGCTAGGAGACCCGCGTGAGCCTGTGGCGCCTGCACGGAGACGGCTATTCGATCAAGCCCGGCCAGGTGGTCGGTCCCCGCGAACGGCTGGCCTGGGCGCCGACGATCGGCATCGGCATGCAGCACGTGGTCGCGATGTTCGGCGCCACCTTCCTGGTGCCGCTCATCACCGGCTTCCCGCCGAGCACGACGTTGCTGTTCAGCGGAATCGGGACGCTGCTCTTCCTGGTGATCACCGGCAACCGGGTGCCCTCCTACCTGGGCTCCTCCTTCGCCTTCCTCGCCCCGATTGCGGCGGCCCAGGGGCAGCACGGCCCGGCCGGGGCGCTCGGTGGGGTGGTGATGGCCGGTGTGGCCCTGGCGCTGGTCGGGCTGCTCGTCCAGGTGCTCGGCCATGGGTGGGTCAGCCGGCTGATGCCGCCGATGGTGACGGGCGCCATCGTGGCCTTGATCGGGCTGAACCTGGCGCCGGCGGCCTGGCGCAATGTCAAGGAGGCGCCGGTCACCGCGTTCGCCACGGTCGCGGCGATCGTGCTGTGCACGGTGCTCTTCCGCGGTCTGCTCGGTCGCCTCTCCATCTTGCTGGGCGTGCTGGTCGGGTATGCCGTAGCGGTCGCCCGCGGCGAGGTGAACTTCGAGGCTATCGGCGAGGCGAAGCTCGTCGGCGCGCCGGAGCTGATGTTCCCCGAGTTCCACTGGAGCGTGGTGGGCCTCTTCCTGCCGGTCGTGCTCGTGCTGGTCGCCGAGAACATCGGACACGTGAAGTCGGTGGCCCAGATGACCGAGGGCAATGCCGATGCCCTGGACCACATGATCGGGCGCACCCTGATGTCGGACGGCCTGGCCACCACCTTCGCCGGCAGCGGCGGTGGGTCGGGGACGACGACCTATGCCGAGAACATCGGGGTGATGGCGGCGACCAAGGTCTACTCCACGGCCGCCTACTGGGTCGCCGGCCTGACCGCGGTCGGCTTGGCCTTCCTGCCGAAGTTCGGCGCCGCGATCCAGACCGTGCCGATCGGGGTGCTCGGCGGGGCAGCGACGGTGCTCTACGGGATGATCGGGCTGCTGGGCTTCCGGATCTGGGTCGAGCACCGGGTCGACTTCGGCAACCCGATCAACCTCACCACGGGTGCGGTCGCCCTGGTCGTCGGGATCGCCAACTACACGATCACCGCCGGTGACCTGGTCTTCGAGGGCATCGCGCTGGGGACAGCGGCCGCGCTGATCCTGTATCACGGCATGCACGCCATCAACCGGCTCACCGGCGCGGTCGAGACCGAGGGCCACCTCACGGTCGGGGGATCGACCAATGCGGCGCCGGAGCTGGCTGACCCGTCCTGGAACGAGCCTCGCGGACCGGTAGACTGATCGTCGGTACCCCGCACGTAGCGCGCGATCGACCAGCGCAACCGCACGAGAGGAACAACCCGTGAGCCAACTCCAGGTGGAGCTCGTCTCCTCCGACCGTCAGGTCTGGAAGGGCGAGGCATCTGCGGTCAGCGCCCGCACCGTCGACGGCGAGCTGGGCGTGCTGCCCAAGCACTCGCCGCTGCTCGCCGTGCTGATCGAGGGTGAGGTCCGGATCGAGACCGGCGGCCGCACCGAGACCGCCAAGATCGACGGCGGCTTCCTGTCCGTCGACAACGACAAGGTGGTCATCGTGGCGGACAACGTGGACGCCGAGCACCTGACCTCGACCGCCGAGCACGCCTGACGAAACGCGAATGCCGGACCCACTCCTCCTGGTGCTGCTCGTCGCCCTCGCCGGCCTGCTCATCCTGGGGCTGGGACTCTGGCTGCTACGCCGCGTCGCCGATGCCGACGCCGCCAGCGCCCCGATGCCCACCTGCTTCCGCCCCGGCGTGGGGGACGGGTCGTGGCGCCGCGGCACCATCCGCATCACCCAGGACCGCCTCGCCCTCAAAGGGCCGGGCGGTCTTGCTGCTGGTCCCTGGGTGCGGGGAGACCTGGACCTGGGCGTCGCCGAGACCGCGGTGGGGCAGGACGCGGAGCAGCTCGGCCGGGAGGGTCTGATCACCGTGCCGGTCACCTACCAGGGGTCCACCTTCGAGCTCGCCCTGGACGAGCAGCACTACACCGCCCTGCGCGCCTGGGTCGAGGCCGTGCCACCGGGCTGGCGCAACCCCATCTCCTGAAACACCGTCGCGGCGTCAATCCTCCTGCGCGGGGTGAAGCATCCTTCGCGGCGTGGATCTTCTTCCGCAGGGGTGACGCATCCTTCGCCGGTCACTCCTCCGGAGGGAGTGCCGCCCTCGACAGGCCCTGATGTGCAGATCCGGCTGTGCACAATCCGCGCCCAGGCACCCGACACGCAACACCAGATGTGCACAGTGCAGGACACGCCGGGGCGGGGTGCCAAGAGGGCTGGCTACTCCCGCCCGCCGCGTGGCTACTCCCGCCCGCCGCGTGGCTACTCCCGCCCGCCGCGTGGCTACTCCCGCCCGCCGCGTGGCTACTCCCGCCCGCCGCGTGGCTACTCCCGCCCGCCGCGTGGCTACTCCCGCCCGCCGCGTGGCTACTCCCGCCCGCCACCCGGCGTCCAGAGCACGTCGCCACCGGCTGAGTCGTTGGCCACGCGGCCCAGGATGAAGAGCAGGTCGGAGAGGCGGTTGAGGTACTTCGCGGTCAGCGGGTTGACCCCGCCCTGGCCCTTGGTCTCCGCGCGCTCACCGCTCGCGGGCTCTTCGCCATACGCCTCGATCGCCGCCCATGCGGCCCGCTCTGCGCGGCGACAGACCGTGCGGGCCACGTGCAGGTGCGCCGACCCTGGCGTGCCGCCGGGCAGGATGAAGGAGCGCAGCGGCTCCAGCCCCTCGTTGTAGCGGTCGCAGTCCGCCTCGAGCTCGGCGATCCACTCGGCCTTGACCCGCAGCGGCTCCCACTCGTAACTCTCCTTGAGCGGCATACACAGGTCGGCACCGACGTCGAAGAGATCGTTCTGGATCCGGGTGAGCGTCTCCTGCACCTCGATCGGCAGGTTGCCGCAGGAGATGGCCACGCCGATCGTCGAGTTCGTCTCGTCGGTGTCGGCATACGCGGCCAGCCGCAGGTCGGTCTTGTGGGTGCGGCCGTTGTCGCCCAGGGCCGTGGTGCCGGCGTCGCCGGTGCGGGTGTAGATGCGCGTCAGGTTGACCATGCCCCGATCCTCGCAGGTATGCCGCAACCCCGGGAGGTGCGCCCCGTCAGGTGACCAGGGTGGCGGCCGAGCGGCGGGGGTCGGCCGCGGCGAGCAGGCCGCGGCGCGGGGAGCGCATGGCGGCGCCGACGCCCCCGAAGTACATGGCGAGGTGGCCGTGCTCGTGGCGCGGCATCCCGGCGGCGTCGAGGGCGGCGGCGATCGTCTCGTCGGTCTCGTGATCGATCCGGGTGCTGCCGTCGTCCATCCGGCGCGGGTGCATGCGCGGGCGGTCGATCGCGGTCTGGAGATACTCCCCATGCCGGGCGAGGTGCAGCAGGACCTGCGCGAGCGCCGTCGTGATCCGGTCGGCGCCGGGGGTCCCGATCGCCAGGATGCCGCCGTCGCCACGTCGTGCCGTGGTGGGCGCCATGTTGGAGGCCAGCCGGGTGCCCGGGGCCAGGGCGTGCAGGCCGTGCCGGTTGAGCTCGAGCTCGCCGAGGGCGTTGTTGGCCATCAGGCCGGTCCCGTCGATCGTCATGCCCGACCCGTAGCCCGCGCTCGCGGTGAGCGCACACGCCATACCTTCCTCGTCCACGACCGAGACGTGGGCGGTGGAGGGAGAGGTGGGCAGGCCCGTCTCACCGATCTCGTGCAGCGTCTCGAGCAGTTCGGCGCCGGCCGCCGCGAGGTCCTCGGCCGTGTCGATCCGGTCCAGGCGGATGTCCAGGACGTCCTTCATGACGCGGGCCGCGCCCGCGGGACCGATGTCGCCGTCGGTCGCGCTGAGCAGGCGCAGCAGCGCGGTGAGCACCGGCCCGCCGATCGAGGGTGGCGGGTTACAGGCCAGGTCCCAGTCGCCCAGTGAGCTGCGCAACGCCTTGCGCACGTGCGGCTCGTAGGCGGCGAGGTCCTCCAGGGTGAGCAGTCCGTCGCGGGCGGCGATGTCGTCGGCGATGGTGCGGGCGAGGTCGCCGGTGTAGATGCTCTGCGCCCCGTCCGCGCCGATCTGCTCGAGCGTCTGCGCCAGGTCCTCGTCGCGGATGAGCATCCCTACCGGCGGCTGGTCCCCATCGTCGGTGAGGGTCGCGCGGGTGGCCGGGTCCCAGGCCAGGATGGTGTCGGTGACCAGCACCAGATAGGACTGCGCGGTGGGCGAGAGGCCATAGCCCGCCCGTGCGACATCGGCCGCAGGCTGCAGCAGCTCTCGCCACGGCGCCGAGCCGAAGAGCTCGTGAGCGCGGCCGAGCCCGGCGAACATGCCGGGGGTGGCGACCGAGCCGGCACCGACATAGGTCACCATGCCGCCGCCGTAGTCGCTGTCCACCTTGATCAGACCGCGCCCGAAGGCCCCCTTCGGCTGGCCGCGCCCGGGCATCTCGACATTGCCGTCGATGACGACCGGCTCGCCCTCCTCCGGCCAGATGTTGATGAAGCAGCCGCCGAGCGGTGCCACGACACCGGGCTCGGTCGTGGTCGCGGTGATGATCGCTGCGATGGCGGCGTCCACGGCATTGCCACCGCTGGCGAGCGCGTGCGCCGCCGCCTGGGCGGCATGGGCGTTGGGGGCGGCGATCGCGGCGCGACGGGTCATGGCGAAGATTCTGCCAGCCCCAGCGGCTAGAACAGGCGGGTCTCCGCGTCATCGATGCCGCGCAGCGCCTCGTAGTCCAGCGTGACGCAGCGGATGCCGCGGTCGGTGGCCAGCACCCGGGCCTGCGGCTTGATCACCTGGGCGGCGAAGACACCCTCGACCGGGGCCAGGTGCGGGTCACGGTTGAGCAGTTCCAGATAGCGGGTCAGCTGCTCGACGCCGTCGATGTCGCCGCGCCGTTTGATCTCCACCGCCACCGTCGCACCGCCGGGGCCCTTGCAGAGGATGTCGACCGGTCCGATGGCGGTGGGGTATTCGCGGCGGAGCAGGCTGTAGCCGTCACCAAGGGTGTGGATGTGCTCGGCCAGCAAGGCCTGCAACTGGGCCTCCACGCCGTCCTTGACCAGGCCGGGGTCGACGCCGAGCTCATGCGCGTTGTCGGAGAGCACCTCGTGCAGCCGGATCCGCAGGGTGTCATCGCGCTTGGCGTGCCGGACCAGCCAGACCGCCTCGACGCCTTCCTCCCGCTCGAGGTCATCGGGCTCGATCTCGGCCATCGAGCACGGCGGCGCCATCCAGTTCAGCGGCTTGTAGGAGCCTCCGTCGGAGTGGATCAGCACCGAGCCGTCGGCCTTGACCATGAGCAGGCGGGTCGCCAAGGGCAGGTGGGCCTCCAGAGCCCCCTGATAGTCCACCGAGCACCGGGCGATCACGACACGCACCGGCCCACCCTAACCGGGCCCGGTGCGCACGATCACCTCTCCTGATTCCCGGGACGGCCTCGAGCAGTAGGGTCAAGACGTCCCGATGCGGCCGCGAAGGAGGATCCGTGACCACTGCTGCCGAGGTGCCCTCGCACGTGCGCCCGCACCTCATGCACGCCTTCCTGCAGCACGTGGCGGACCGGTCCGGGATCGACGTCCTGCACATCAAGGGCGCCTCCGTGCACCCCGACCTGCTCGCGCGCGATGGCGACGGTGCCCCGCGCTGGCGGCCGTCGGTGGACGCCGATCTGCTGGTCCGACCCGAGGACGCCTCGCGGATGCTGCGGATCTTGGCTGAGCACGGGTGCACCCAGTGGTCCAGCTTCGTCAGCGGCTCGCCCTTCGAGCACGCGGCCAATGTCACCCACGAGTCCTTCGGTGGGGCCGACGTGCACCGGTGGTTCCCCGGTTTCCGGGTCGCCCCGGGCCGCGTCTTCGACCAGCTCTGGGAGCGGCGCCAGGTCGTGCCGATCGCGCACCGCGAGTGCGGCACGCCTGACCTGCTCGACCAGCGCCTGATCCTCCTGCTGCACGCCGCGCGCTCCGGCAGCGCCAAGGCGGGCGACAAGGTCCGAGCCTGGGACGAAGCCGACGACGACACCCGGAGACGCATCCGGCAGCGTGCCGATGAGCTGGGCGCCACCGTGGGCCTGGCGGCCGCGATCGGCGAACTCGACCTGCACCGCCGCGATCGCACCTATCGCCTGTGGCACCTCTTCTCGCGCCAGACCGACCACTCCCGCACCGAGGAATGGGTGGCCAGGGTGATGGCCGCCCGCAACCCGCTGCATGCGGCGTCCGTGCTGGGTCGCTCGGTGCTGCCGAACACCGACTGGCTGGCCATCGAGCTCGGCCGCCCGCCGACCCGCGCCGAGATCCGGAGGGCCTGGCTCGGCCGGTTCACCCGAGCCGTGCGTGAGCGGCGGGGACACGGCATACGGGATCGGGGCCCTGGCGCCGAGGCGGAGGGGGAGGCGAGGTGAGCCGGCTGCACCCCGACGTCGCTTGGGTGACCGACCCCGACACCGGGATCGTCTACGCCGGCCTGCTGCCCGCGGGCCCGCTCCTGGTCCTGGCCGACAGCTCCGCGGTGATCTTCGAGGCGCTCGCGGCCGGCGAGGACCCGGTGGCCGCGATCGTCCAGGTGTGGCCCGAGGCGGGCGAGGAGGCCGGCCCCGCCGTCCGCGCGCACGTGGCCGAGCTCGAACAGGTGGGGCTGCTGGTGCCCGAGGAAGGGGCGCGCCGACCTCGACCGGCCGACACCGACCCCGTCTGAGAGGATCGGGACATGCGCGAGATCAACACTGTTGGGGTCATCGGACTGGGCACCATGGGTGCCGGCATCGTGGAGGTCTTCGCGAGGGGAGGGTGCAGCGTCATCGGCGTGGAGACCACCGCCGAGCTGGCCGAACGTGGACGCGCGATCCTGCAGGCCTCCACCGACCGGGCCGTGGCCAAGGGGCGGCTCGACGAGGCCGGGCAGCAGGAGATCCTGGACCGGATCACGATCACCACCGAGCTCACTGACCTCGCCCCGGCCGACCTCGTCGTCGAGGCGGTGCCCGAGGTGATGTCCATCAAGCACGACGTCTTCGGACGGCTGGACGAGATCGTCGGCGAGGACGCCGTGCTGGCCACCAACACCTCCAGCCTGTCGATCACCGAGATCGCGGCCCCGACCAAGCACCCCGAGCGCGTCGTCGGCCTGCACTTCTTCAACCCGGCCCCGGTGCTCAAGCTGGTCGAGGTGATCACCACGCTGCGCACCGACGACGCCGTCACCGAGGCGGTCGTCGCGCTGTCGGAGAAGTTGGGCAAGAAGCCGGTCGTCGTGGGGGACCGCGCGGGGTTCGTGGCGAACTATCTGCTCTTCGGCTACTTCACTTCGGCGCTGCGCATGCTCGAGCACGGGCATGTCTCGCGGGAGGACCTGGACACCGCGATGCGCGTCGGCGCGGGGCTGCCGATGGGGCCGTGCACACTGATGGATCTCGTCGGGCTGGACGTGTGCCACCACATCGGCGACGTGATCTACTCCCATACCCGTTCCACGATGCACGCGCCGAGCCCGATGCTGGGCCGGATGGTGACCTCGGGGCTGCTGGGTCGCAAGAGCGGGCGGGGTTTCTACACCTACGCCAAGCCGGGCAGCGGTCAGGTGGTCGAGGACGCGCAGACGCCCCCTGCGGTCGGCAAGTCGGGCCCCTCGGCCGTCGGCGTCATCGGGACCGGCGAGGTGGCCGACGACCTCGCCTCCCGGCTCGAGGAGGGTGGGTATGCCGTGACCCACGTCCGCGACGCCGAGGACTCCGCTGAGCTCGCCTCGCTGTCCGGGGTCGGACTGGTCGTCGAGGCGCAGGACCTGGAGGTCGACCTGGCTCTGCTGGAGAACCTCGAGGGTGAGGAGCTGGAGAGCTACATGGAGGAGCTGCCGGGGAGGGACATCGACGACCTCTTCGCCGAGCTCGCCGAGATCACCGGCGATGACACCGTGCTGGCGACCGTGAACAGCGCCGCTGCCTTCGCGCTCGGGGCCGTCACCGGTCGTCCCGAGCGCAGCGTGGTGCTGCGGGTGCACGCGCCCACGGGCAACGGCCAGGTCGTGGAGATCGCGCGCAGCTCGGTGACCGACGAGGACGCCATCGCGATGCTGCGTGAGGTCGTCAGCCGGATCGGGGCCGAGCCGGTGGTCTGCCGGGACCGGGCCGGGCTCGTGGTCGACGCCCTGCTCGTCCCGCACCTCAACGATGCGGTCCGGATGCTCGACGAGGGCTATGCCTCGGCGTCCGACATCGACACCGCGATCCAGTACGGCCTGGGCTATCCCATGGGGCCGTTCGCGATGATCGACCACATCGGTGCCGACGAGGTGCTGGCGGTCTGTGAGGAACTGTCCGCGGGCACCTCCGGGCTGCCGCGCGAGGCGGTCGAGCCCTCACCGCTGCTGGTGGAGCACGTGCTGCTGGACCGGCCGTTCACCGGCTGAGTGCCACGCTCCAACCGACCCCGACGTAGCCGCCGCAGTGGTGGCGCTCGCCCACGCTCGGGGGGTGGCGGCATACGGGACCTGCGGGCTCGGGGCGTGACCGAGGTGACCTATGCCGGTCAGGTGTGGGGCGTGCGCCAGGTGCGGCCGAACGACAGCGGCCGGGTCTACCGGTGCCCCGGCTGCCAGGGCGAGGTCGGTGCCGACAGTGCGCACACGGTGGCCTGGCCGATCGCCTCGATGCAGACAGTGGAGAACCGGCGGCACTGGCACAGCCCCTGCTGGGCCGCGCGGGAACGTCGCCGCCCGGGTGGGTCCTACGCCTGACCAATGTCGACCGCTCCCACCGGGGTGCGGGTGGGCGTCAGGGGGAGGCGGGTTGGACGAGCTCGACGAGGACGCCGCCGGCGTCCTTGGGGTGGATGAAGTTGATGCGGGAGCCGGCGGTGCCGCGGCGGGGCTCGTCGTAGAGCAGGCGCAGGCCGCGCTCGCGCAACAACTCGGACACCCCGTCGATGTCGCTGACCCGGTAGGCCAACTGCTGCAGGCCCGGTCCGTTGCGGTCGATGAACCTGGCGATCGTGGACTCCGGCCCCGTCGGGGCGAGGAGTTGGATCATGGTGCCGCCGGCGTCGTGGGCGTCCGCGGGTCCCACGGCGATCATCGCCTCGCGCACCCCCTGCTCGGCGTTCGTCTCCTCATGGGCCAGGCGGTTGCCGAGCACCTCCTGGTGGAAGCGGATCGCCTCGTCCAGGTCCGGGACGGCGATCCCGACGTGGTCGACAGCCAGCAGGAACGGGCCCAGATCGGCGGTGATCGGCGTGGCGCTCATGCCGTCCAGAGTAGACCGATGGCCGGACGTTACGGTGGCCCGCATGGCCGACCTCCTGCTGCGCGACGTACGCCTCGTAGCCCTTGATGCCCTCGACCATCCCGAGGGCGTGGGGGCACCGGGCGACCACGCCGGGGATGCCGCCAAGGGCCGGTCCGGTGCTGCGCCGGAGCCGGTCGACGTGCTCATCACCAACGGGACCATCGCGGAGGTGGGCCCGCGGATCGAGGGGGGACACGGCATACCGGAGGTGGACGGCGGTGGCCGGTGGGCGATGCCCGGGCTGTGGGACCACCACGTGCACGTCCAGCAGTGGGGGCTGACGCGCAGCCGGTTGGACACCTCGGGGGTGCGCAGCGTGGCCGACGCGCAGGAGCTGGTGCGGCACCGGCTGACCTCGCCACTGCCGGCGACCGGTGCCGTCATCGGCTGGGGTCACCGGTGCGCGACGTGGGACGTGCAGCCGACGGTCGCCGCCCTGGACGAGGTCTCGACGACCGTCCCGATCATCCTTATCTCCGGCGACGGGCACCACGGCTGGCTCAACACCCGCGCGCTGGAGCTGCTGCGGGCCCGGCGCACCGAGGATGTGCTGCTCGAGGACGAGTGGTTCGCGGTCTATGACCGGATGAGCGAGCTCCCCGGCGCGGTCGCAGAGGCCGACCGGGGCCTGGAGCAGGCGCTGACCGACGCGCTGGGCCTGGGCGTGGTGGGGCTGACAGACCTGGAGTTCGGTCAGCCCTGGGAGCAGTGGCGGCACCGCAAGGCCGAGGGGCTGCCGCTGGTGCGGGCGCGGGTGGGGGTCTACCCGGACGGTCTGGACGCGGTCATCGAGGCGGGTCTGCGCACCGGAGACCTGGTGTCCGGGACCCTCGGCCTGGTCACGATGGGGCCGCTGAAGATCATCTCGGACGGCTCGTTGAACACCCGCACCGCCTGGTGCTGCGAGCCGTATGCCGATGGTGGCGACCTCGAGCATCCGCGCGGCGCGGCGAACCTCAGCGCGGACAAGCTCACCGAACTCCTCACGCGGGCGCAGCAGCACGGGTTGGAGGTCGCCCTGCACGCGATCGGGGACGCGGCGGTGCACCAGGCGCTGGAGACGTTTGCGGCGACGGGGGCTGTGGGTGGGATCGAGCACGCCCAGCTGGTGTCGACCGCTGACCTCGAGGTGTGGCGCCGGTTGCCCGTGCGGGCCAGCGTGCAACCGGCGCACCTCCTGGACGACCGGGTGGTGACCGAGCAGTGCTGGCCGGACCGGACGGACCGGACCTTCAGCCTGCGGACCTTCCTGGACCAGGGGATCGAGGTGGTGCTGGGCTCGGACGCCCCGGTCTCACCGCTCGACCCGTGGCTGGCGATGGCTGCGGCAGTGCACCGTGGCCCGACCGACGCCCCGGCCTGGCACCCGGAGCAGGCGCTGACCCTGCGGGAGGCGCTGGCCTGCTCGGTCGACGGTCAGCGGGTGGCTGCGGGCGGTCGTGGGGACGTGGTGCTGCTCGATGTCGACCCACTCGCGACGCGTGGCCACCCCACCGAGGTGCAGGCCGACGCCCTGCGCGCGATGAGTGTCTCGGCCACCATCGTCGATGGGAGCCTCGCCTCCGGCGACCTCGGCTGAGGGCACTACAGTGGCGATCAAAGACTGACGATCCCCACCACCGACGCTGGAGGCGCACCGATGAGCAGCACGCCCGAGACCACCACCCCCGCCGACGGCACCAGCACCGGCACCACCTCGGTGCTCGTCGCCGGCGCCCGCACCCCGATGGGCCGGCTGCTGGGGTCGCTGTCCGGTTTCAGCGCTGCCGAGCTGGGTGGCTTCGCGATCGCCGGGGCGCTGGAGAAGGCCGGGGTGTCCGGCGACCAGGTCGACTACGTGATCATGGGCCAGGTCCTCACCGCCGGCGCCGGGCAGATCCCCGCCCGGCAGGCCGCGGTCAACGGCGGCATTCCGATGAACGTCCCCGCGCTGACCATCAACAAGGTGTGCCTGTCGGGGATCGACGCCATCGCGCTCGCCGACCAGTTGATCCGCGCCGGTGAGGTGGACGTGGTCGTGGCCGGCGGCCAGGAGTCGATGAGCAACGCTCCCCACCTGCTGGAGAAGTCGCGCTCGGGCTACAAGTACGGCGATGTCACGGTGCGCGACCACATGGCCTTCGACGGGCTGTGGGACGCCTTCACCGACCAGGCCATGGGCAACCTGACCGAGGACGCCAACACCGCCGATCGCGAGTTCAGCCGCGAGGAGCAGGACGCCTTCGCCGCGCGCTCCCACCAGTTGGCCGCGGCCGCCTGGGAGAAGGGAATCCTCGAGGACGAGGTCGTGACCGTGCAGATCCCGCAGCGCAAGGGTGACCCGGTGGACTTCAAGGCCGACGAGGGGATCCGCGCCGAGACCACCACCGAGTCCCTCGGCAAGCTGCGCCCGGCTTTCAGCAAGGACGGCACCATCACCGCCGGGTCGGCGTCTCAGATCTCCGACGGAGCCTGCGCAGTCGTGGTCATGAGCAAGGCCAAGGCGGAAGAGCTGGGGCTGACCTGGATCGCCGAGATCGGCGCGCACGGCATCGTCGCCGGCCCGGACTCCAGCCTCCAGAGTCAGCCCGCCCGCGCCATCGTGGCGGCCTGCGAGAAGGAGGGCATCACGCCCACCGACCTGGACCTGGTAGAGATCAACGAGGCCTTCGCCGCAGTCGGCCTGGCCTCCACCAAGGAACTCGGGCTCGACGAGGACATCGTCAACGTCAACGGCGGCGCGATCGCGATGGGTCACCCGATCGGGATGTCCGGAGCCCGGATCCTGCTGCACCTGGCGCTGGAGCTGCAGCGCCGGGGTGGCGGGGTCGGTGCCGCCGCCCTGTGCGGCGGTGGCGGCCAAGGTGACGCCCTGATCGTGCGGGTGCCCCAGCAGGGCTGAGCGCGGTGAGTGCTGCGGCATACCTGATCCGGCGTCCGACCCGGTCGGACACGGTGCCCTTCTCCACCCTGCACGCCGAAATCTGGCGGGCGACCTACCGCGGCGTGATGGAAGACCGGATCGTTGACGCGCTCGAGCCAGCCAGCTTCGCCGCGACCTGGATGGCGGTCGGCAGCGGCTATGACGAGGGCACCATCCCGGACGACGGCCGCGGGTTCTGGGTCGCCACCCTGGAGGAGGAGCCGGTCGGCTTCATCTTCTTCGGACCGCCACGTGATGAGGACCCGCCCCAGGAACGCCAGCTGTTCGCGCTGAACGTGCATCCCGACCACCACGGCTCGGGTCTGGCCGGGCGGCTCATGGACGAGGGCTTCGGGTCCGGTCCCGCCTATCTGTGGGTGGCCAAGGGCAATGGTCGGGCGATCCGGTTCTACGAGCGCAACGGCTTCGTGCTGGATGGGACAGAGTCGACGGACCAGCACGATGGTGTCGTCGAGCTGCGGATGGTGCGCAGCGGCTAGGTCCGGCTGAGCCGGCGAGGTGTGGCCGACCTAGCCGACGAGCCCGGCCAGGTTGAGCAGGAAGAGCACGGTGAAACCCGCCAGGAAGATCAGGCCGATCCAGGCCAGCCAGCGCAGCGCCGGGGCCAGCGTGGCGTCCTTGCGGACCAGCGAGAAGTTCAGCCAGGCGAAGACCGGGGCGGTGACAAAGGCGCTGATCATCGCGTAGCGCAGCATGTCGGCCAGTTGCGCCGACATCCACACCACGATGGCCAGCCCCAGGATGCTGATCCCGGTGATCCACAGGTCCTTGGCGCGGCGGCTGAACTCGGCCTGGCCGCGCAGCAGCCGCAGCGATTCTGCGCTGGCGCGGGCGTAGCCGTCCACCACGGTGATCACGGTGCCGAACATCGCGGCGAAGGCGACCAGCGCCATGAGGGGCACGGCCCACTGCCCGATCGCTGCGCCATACATGGACATCAGCTGGGGGATGTAGGCGCCGCCGGCCATCTCCAGGTCCTCGCCGCTGCCGTACTGGACGAAGACACCGAGGGCGACGAAGAAGACGGCCAGCACGGTGGAGACGATGAAGCCCAGGTTGAAATCGAACAGGATGCCCTTCTTCTGAGCGGCCTCCGGGTTCTCCTTGACCTTGGCCTTGATCCACAGCGAGTTGAGGGCGCTGACCTCGATCGGGGCCGGCATCCAGCCGATCAGGGCGACGAGGAAGGCCAGAGTGGCCAGGTTCCAGGGGGAGGGCTCGATGAAGCCCGGCTCGCGGACCGCACCCTGGGCGGCGGCCATCACCACGGCGACCACGGTCGACACCGACAGCACGACCAGGATCAGCTTGGTGACCCCGTCCAGCGCCTTGTAGTGGCCACCGACCAGCAACACCCAGGTGATCCCCATCAGCAGTGCCGCCAGGACCGGGACGGTGATGCCCCAGCTCGCCGGGACGAGGTACATCAGGATCACGGTGCACAGCAGGGCCACGCCAGCGGTCGAGACCACGGAGGAGTAGACGCACAGGATGAAGAAGATGACCAGGTAGGCCTTGCCCTTGCGGGCGTAGCCCTCGACCAGCGATAGGCCGGTCTCGGCGGTGAACTGGGGGCCGAAGCGGAAGAAGGGGTACTTGAGGATGTTGGCGACGATGATCAGGCCGACCAGCTGCCAGCCGAAGAGTGCACCGGCCTGGGTGGAGGCGACCAGGTGGGAGGCGCCGATCGCGGCCGAGGCCATCAGCAGACCCGGGCCGAGCGAGGCCCAGCGGGACGGGGTGGCGCTGGACGAGTTCTCGCGGGTCGTCGTCGACATGGTCCTCGAACCTAGCAGTTAGGGTCGGCACCGTGACCGAACTGCGCAGCTGGTATCCCGAGATCGAGCCCTACGACACCTTCCAGCTCCCCGTGGGGGACGGGCACGAGCTGTATGTCGAACAGTCCGGCAACCCGGACGGCAAGCCGGTGATCTTCGTGCACGGCGGGCCCGGGAGCGGGACATCCCCGCGGCAGCGGCGGGTCTTCGACCCCGAGCGCTACCGGATCGTCCTGTTCGACCAGCGCATGGCCGGCAGGTCGACGCCGCACGCGGCCACCACCGTCGACCCGCAACTATGGGCGACGAACACCACCGACCACATGGTCGCCGACATGGAACGGATCCGCGAGCGGCTCGGCATCGAGCGCTGGCAGGTCTTCGGGGGTTCGTGGGGCTCCTGCTTGTCCCTCGCCTACGCCCAGGCGCACCCGGAGCGGGTCACCGAGCTGGTGCTGCGGGGGATCTTCACGTTGCGCGTCGGCGAGCTGGCGTGGATGTATGAGCGTGGTCACCTGGAGCACATCTATCCCGACCTCTGGGCGGACTTTGTCGCCCCGGTCGCGCCGGAGCGACGGCAGGAGATGCAGATCGCCTATCACGACCTGCTCTTCGATCCCGACCCTGCGGTGCATGTGCCCGCAGGCAAGGCCTGGAGCGGGTGGGAGGCCCGGGTCATCACCGTGCTGCCGGACGATGAGGGCTACGCCAAGGCGGTGGAGGACGACCAGGCGGTCGCCTTCGCCCGGATCGAGAACCACTTCTTCGTGCACGGCGGGTTCATGCGCGAGGGGCAGCTGCTCGACGCCGCCAACCTGGCTCGGATCGCCCACCTGCCGACCGTGATCGTGCAGGGTCGGCTGGACATGTGCACGCCCGCGCGGACAGCCTTCGACCTCGCGGCGGGGCTGCCCGAGGCGCACTTCGTGGTCGTGCCGGATGCGGGTCACGCGTTCAGCGAACCGGGGACCCTGGATGCCCTGGTGCGGGCCACGGACGCCTTCGCGACCGTCTGAGGGAGGCGGCGCCGGTGTGCGGCGCGAAGGCTTGCGCACGTGCTCTGACCTGCAGTGATGTGCTGATCCTGGGCGCCTGAGAAATCCCTGATTTGGACCCGCGTGCCGACCAAGTTTACCGTTTTGTTATGAAGTTCTCCCGTTTCTCCGTGGCGGTCGCCATGTCTTCCGCCCTTGTCGTGTCCGCGTGCACCGGTGCCGACACCCCTGCCGACACTGCCCCGGCCACCGCTGGGACCGCCGACTCCACGGAGGACGCCGAGGCCACCCAGACGACCGAGGCCCCCGCCGACGAGGAGACCGAGACCGCGACCGGGGACGCCGCGCAGACCACGGGTGACGCGGCGGACACCACCGCTGGGGCCGACGACGCCGCCGTGACCGGAGATGCGGCCACCACGACCGCGATGACCACCGACGCGGGCACCGCCGACCTCTCGGTCGAGGACGCGGAGCAGATCGCCGCCGCGGTCCTGGAGGACCGCCTCGCCTACTACCAGGCGGACGACGACGAGCGCGAGGAGGCCCTGGAGTTGGCCTACGACCGCTCCGCGATGGAGGCCGCTCGCGGCGTCATGGCGCTGCGCGGCGTGACCGGTGACCCGGCCGAGGTGGAGGCTGAGGAGCCCGCCGAGGCCAACGTGCTGGCGATCAGCCGCGAGGACGACACCCCCGAGCAGCTCATCCTGGTCCAGACCGTCCCCGAGGACGAGGTTCCGCTCCTGCACCTGATGGCGAGCGAGGACGGCGAGAGCTCCAACTTCCGGATCATCTGGGAAGCCCCGATGCTGCCGGGCACCTCGGTGCCCACCTTCGACCGTCGCTCGGTCGGCAGCCCCACCCAGGACCGCGGCGCCGGCGACCTCGCCGAGGCGCCCCGCGACACCCTGCGCACCCTCGCCGGCTACATCAACTGGCCGCAGCCGGATGAGACCCCTGACTACCGCACCCACGGCTACAGCCCGGCCGTGCGTCGTGCCGCCGAGAGCCAGGCGGCCGCCGTCGAGGGTCAGGCGACCCTGCAGGAGCGCAACTGGCTCGTCTCCGATGACATCCGCACGCTGCTCTTCGAGGACGGCTCGGCCTTCATCATGGGCTCGCTGCTGCGCGACACGAAGTTCACCGTCAACCAGGGCGCCGTCCTGACCCCGCCGGAGGCCTTCACCGTCTTCGCCGACTCCGACAGTCTCAGCCAGGAGGCCGTGCTGCGCACCACCATCATGGTGGGCATGCGTGCGCCGTCGGAGGAGGTCGAGTTCAAGCCGGAGATGATCGCGGCCCGTGAGCAGCTCATCGACGCCTGGGGTTCCTGACCGGCTACCGGCTCAGTGCCTGAGCCTCGATTCGATCGACGCCTGAGTCCCGCCTGAGCGGCGCCTGAGGCATCGGGCCGGCCCACGGCATACGCTGGGGGTCGTCCCCTCGCACCCGTCCCCCGGAGGCCCAGCACATGTCCCAGCAGCCGTTCACCTCGGCCGCCCTGCGCGGCGCCGTCGACCTGTCCGGTCTGCGCAACCGCCCGTCCGCCCCGGCCGGTGCTCCGGGTGCCGCGGCTCCCGGCCAGCCGTCCGCGTCCGGCGGTGCTCCCGGCACCGGGGGAGACGGCGTCCCCGGCCGCAGCGGCGTCCTCGTGACCGCCACCGACCAGAGCTTCGAGGCGGTCGTCAACGCCAGCCTCAGCGTGCCCATGGTGCTGGTGCTGTGGACCCCGCAGGCGCCGGAGTCCGGTGAACACCTGGCTGCGCTGGCCCGCGCCGCGGCCACCAAGGGTGGGCGCGTCCAGGTCGTCGGCGTGGACCTGGGTGCCAACCCCGGGATCATGCAGGCCCTCACCCCGATCCTGCAGCAGGCCTTCGGCCAGGTGAGCGCCCTGCCCGTGGTGATCGGTCTGATGGGCGGCCAGCCGATGCCCTTCTACCTGGGCGTCCAGGACGTGGCCCAGGTGGACCAGCTGCTCGACCAGTTCCTCGAGGCCGCTGTGGCCAATGGCGTGACCGGTCGGGTGGAGATCTCCGGTGACGAGGGGGAGGGCGACGCCGAGGGGAGCGGCACAGACGGCGAGGAGGACCAGCTGCCCCCGCTGCACCAGGCCGCCTACGACGCGATCGACCGCGGGGACTGGCCGGCCGCGATCGAGGCCTACCAGCAGGCGCTCGCCGCCGACCCCTCCGATGAGCTGGCCCGGCTCGGCCTGGGCCAGGTGCAGCTGCTCGAGCGGACCAGCACCCTGGACCTCAACGCCGTCCGCGAGGCAGCGGCATCCCGACCGGACGACGTCCAGGCGCAGATCGAGGCTGCCGACGTCGACCTCGTCGGGGGACACGTGGAGGACGGCTTCCTGCGGCTGATCGACACCGTGCGCCGGACCTCCGGAGCCGACCGCGACGCCGCACGCACCCACCTGCTCAGCCTCTTCGAGGTCATCGGCCCCCAGGACCCGCGGGTGATCAAGGCCCGGTCGTCGCTGATGAGCGCGCTCTTCTGACCGCGCTCTTCTGACCGGGCGTCAGTCAGCCTGACCGGGCGTCAGTCAGCCTGCAGCGCGGCGTCCACGACCTGCTGCGCCTGCTCCTGCACCTGCGCCAGGTGCTCGGGGCCGCGGAAGGACTCGGCGTAGATCTTGTAGACATCTTCGGTGCCGGACGGGCGCGCCGCGAACCAGGCACTGTCCGTGGTCACCTTCACGCCGCCGACGGCCGCGCCATTGCCCGGGGCCTCGGTGAGCACCGCGGTGATCGGCTCGCCCGCGAGCTCGGTCGCGGTGATGTCCGAGGCCGACAACTTCTTCAACCGGGCCTTCTGCTCGCGGTCCGCGGGCGCGTCGATCCGCGCATAGGCCGGCTCGCCCTGGGGGGAGTAGTCGGCGACGAGCTCGGCATACCGCTGGGACGGGGTGCGGCCCGTGGTCGCGATGATCTCGGCCGCCAGCAGCGCCAGGATGATCCCGTCCTTGTCGGTCGACCAGACCGAGCCGTCTCGGCACAGGAAGCTGGCGCCCGCCGACTCCTCGCCGCCGAAGGCAACCGACCCGTCCAGCAGACCGGGGACGAACCACTTGAAACCCACCGGGACCTCGATTAGCCGTCGTTCATGGGCGGCCGCGACCTCGTCGATCATCGAGGAGGAGACCAGGGTCTTGCCGATCGCAGTGTCCGCCGGCCAGTCCGGGCGGGCCCCGCCGTAGAGGTAGTCGATCGCGACGGCGAGATAGTGGTTGGGGTTGAGCAGCCCACCGTCGGGGGTGACGATGCCGTGCCGGTCGGCGTCCGCGTCGTTGCCGGTCGCGACGTCGAACCGGTCGCCCTCGCCCATCACCTGGATCAGCGAGGCCATCGCATCCGGCGAGGAGCAATCCATCCGGATCTTGCCGTCCCAGTCCAGCGTCATGAAGCGCCAGGTCGGGTCGACCTCCGGGTTCACCACGGTCAGGTCGAGGCCGTGCTCGTCGGCGATCGCCTGCCAGTAGTCCACCGACGCGCCACCGAGCGGGTCCGCGCCGATCCGGACGCCGGCCTCCCGGATGGCGTCCAGGTCCAGCACGCGGGGCAGCTCGCGGACGTACTCACCCATGAAGTCGTAGCGCTCAACAGCGCCGAGCGCTTCCTCCAGCGGGACGCGGCGCACGCCCTCCAGACCGGCCCGCAGCAGGTCGTTGGCGCGGTCGGCGATCCACCCGGTCGCATCGGTGTCGGCCGGTCCGCCGTGCGGCGGGTTGTACTTGAAGCCGCCGTCGCGGGGAGGGTTGTGCGAGGGCGTGATGACGATGCCGTCGGCCGTGCCCTCCGCCGCCTCGATCTCCTGGTTGTGGGCCAGGATCGCCCGGGAGACCGCGGGGGTGGGGGTGTAACCCGCCTCCTCACCGTGGTCGATCCAGACGTCCACGCCATTGGCGACCAGCACCTCGAGCGCGCTGCGCCAGGCCGGCAGCGACAGCGCGTGCGTGTCCTTGCCGAGGAAGAGCGGGCCCTGGGTGCCCTGGTCCAGGCGGTACTCGCAGATCGCCTGGGTGATGGCCAGGATGTGGTGCTCGTTGAAGGCTGCGTCCAGCGAGCTGCCGCGGTGCCCGGAGGTGCCGAAGGCGACCTGCTGTGCCACGTCCTCCGGGTCCGGCACGATCTCGGCGTAGGCCGCGAGCAGCTCGTCGACGTCGATCAGGTCCTGTTCCTGGGCCGGGGTTCCGGCGCGCTCGTGCCGTGCCATGGTGCCTCTCTCAGCGCTCGGTGGTCTCGTTCTGGTGGTGCTCGTCGTCGGGCTCGTCGGCTTCGGCGGCCTCGTCGGCCGCGCGCTCCTCGCGCCCGGCCTCCTGCGCCAGCGCGTCCTGGTCGAGCTCGGAGCCAGGCACATCGGTGTCGGCCTTCGCGGTCGGGATCTCCTCGGTGCTGGCCTCGGCCGCGAACGCGCTGAGGCTGTCGACGGCGGAGACCTGCCCACCGTCCACCTCCTCGACCTCGTCCTGGACCGCGGGCATCCCCACCTCGGGGGTGCTCGCGTCGGCCACCGTCCCGTCCGGTATGGCGTCGCTCGCCACCTCGTCCTCGTCGCCGTCCTCGTCGGCCGGCTCGGAGTCCTCGATGTCCAGATCGTCGGCAGCGTCCGACTCCTCTGCGGTCGGCTCGGTCTCGCCGTCCGCGACGCCACCCTGGTAGGTGAGGTCCTCGGGAACCAACCACACCGCACCCATCGGCGGGACCGTCACCAGGGCGGAGTAGGGCTGGTGCTGGTGCGCGACGTCATACGCCTGGACAGAGCCCATGTTGCCGGCGCCGGACCCGTCGTAGACCTCCGCGTCGGTGTTGAGGACCTCGCGCCAGCGGCCGCCGTAGGGCAGGCCGACGTGCACACCCTCGTGCGGGATGCCGCTGAAGTTGACCAACACCGCGACGACCGGCCGCAGCCCGTCCTCGCCCTCGTTGCCCCACCGCAGGTAGGAGTAGAGGTTGCGACCGGCGTCGTTGGCGTTGAGCCAGGTGAAGCCGTCCTCGTGGTGATCGATCTGCCACAGGGCGGGGTGCTCGTCGTAGAGCCGGTTCAGATCCCGCACCAGGCGCTGAACGCCGCCGTGACCGGACTGCTCGGTGAGCGCCCAGTCCAGCGAGCCGCCGTCCGCCCACTCGCGGGAGGCCGCGAACTCGCTGCCCATAAAGAGCAGCTGCTTGCCCGGGTGGCTCCACTGGTAGGCCAGGAAGGCGCGGGTGGTGGCGAACTTCTGCCAGGTGTCCCCGGCCATCTTGCGAACCAACGAGCCCTTGCCGTGGACGACCTCGTCGTGGCTGATCGGCAGGATGTACTTCTCCGAGTAGGCGTAGACCAGCGCGAAGGTGAGCGCGTGGTGGTGCCGTGCCCGGGCATACGGGTTCTGGCCCAGGTAGTCGAGGGTGTCGTGCATCCAGCCCATGTTCCACTTGAAGCCGAAGCCCAGGCCGCCCTCGTCGGTCGGAGCGGTGACGCCCGGCCAGGAGGTGGACTCCTCGGCGATCATCATCACGCCGGGGTTGCGACGATAGGCGGTGGCGTTGGTCTCCTGGAGCAGCTCGACGGCCTCCAGGTTCTCCCGGCCGCCGTAGCGGTTGGGGATCCACTGGCCGTCCTGCCGGGAGTAGTCCAGGTAGAGCATCGAGGCGACACCGTCCACGCGCAGCCCGTCGGCGTGGAACTCCTCGAGCCAGTAGGTGGCGTTGGCCACCAGGAAGTTACGGACCTCGGGGCGGCCGTAGTCGAAGATGTAGCTGCCCCACTCCGGGTGCCAGCCCTTGCGCGGGTCCGGGTGCTCATAGAGCGCGGTCCCGTCGAAGCGGGCCAGGGCCCACGGGTCGGTGGCGAAGTGGCCGGGCACCCAGTCCAGGATGACGCCGATCCCGGCCTGGTGCAGCCGGTCGATCAGGTAGCGCAGGCCGTCCTCGTGACCGAACCGGCTGTCCGCCGCGTAGTAGCCGGTCACGTGATAGCCCCAGGAAGGGCCGTAGGGGTGCTGCATCACCGGCATCAGCTCGACGTGCGTGAAGCCCATCTCCTGGACGTAGGGCACCAGCTGGTCGGCGAGCTGCTCGTACTTCAGCCCCTGACGCCAGGAGCCCAGGTGCACCTCGTAGATGCTCATCGGGCCGTGGTGGGCATCACTCTCGGCGCGACGCTGCATCCAGGCGGCGTCGCCCTCGCTCCACCGGTGGTTGGAGCTGGTGACCACAGAGTTGTTGAAGGGCGGCACCTCGCTGGCGCGCGCCATCGGGTCGGCCTTGGCGCGGCGGGTGCCGTCCGGGCCGGTGATGTCGAACTTGTAGTGGGCGCCCGCCTCGACGCCGGGCACGAACAGCTCCCACACGCCCGCGGGCTCGTGCACCCGCAGCGCGTGGCTGGCGCCGTCCCACCCGTTGAAGTCACCGATGACGTGCACGGCGAGGGCGTTCGGCGCCCACACCGAGAAGCGCGTCCCGGTGCTCTCGCCCATGTCGTCGCGCAGCGACATCACGTGTGAGCCGAGGACCTTCCACAGTTCCTCGTGGCGGCCGCGGGCGATCAGCTCCAGGTCGCGCTGACCGATCGTGGCGGGGTAGCGGTAGGCCTCGTCGACGATCTGCTGTCGGCCGAGGGAGTCCAACCGCAGCCGGTAGGCCGGGACCTGCTCGCCCTCCAGCACGGCCACCCAGATGCCGCCGGTCTCCGGTCGCATCGGGATCTCGCGGCCGTCGGCCAGGAGCACGGTGACGGCGTCCGCGTCCGGGCGGACGGTGCGGATGGTGATGTGGCCCTGGTGCGCGTGCGCGCCCAGGATCGTGTGCGGGTTGCGGTGCAGCCCGTGGACGACGTCGGTCGCCTCCTCCAGGTCCAACGGCCTGGTATGCGGTGCGGGTGGCTCGGTCGGCGCGTCCAGGAGGACCCGGCGCACCGGGGGAGAAACCCCGTCGGGGAGTCCTCCGGTGACCACCGCGTCGGAGAAGTGGGCCTCCTGCCAGGCGCGATCGCGGTCGGCGGTCGGGTCGCCGAACTCGTCCGGGCGGGGGGCGCGGCCACTGGCCGGTGGGTAGCGGCGAGCGACGAGCGGAGCTTCGGCGGCATCGACGGAGGGCGGCGGTGCCTCGCCCTCGCCGTCGCGCGGGCCGGGCTCGGCGAAGGCGCGGACCATCTCCTCGGGCGGCGGCACCGGGGCACCGGGGCTCGAGCCACTGGCTCCGCGGCGCTGGCCGCTGGCTGCGTCGGGGGTCTGGCCATCGGTCGGTCCGGGGCGGTCGGTTGCGTCGTCGGGCTGCCCGGCGACGTCCCCGAGCGCAACGCGGTCGGAGGCATCCTCAGCTGCGCTCGGCGGCGAGTCCTCGGGGATCTCGAGCCCGCTCACCATCTGGGCCGGGGCCAGCACGGGGTCATGCATCCCGGCCGAGGTCCCGGTGGCGGGGATGTCGGCGAGGTCAGGAACGCCATACCCCTCGGGCTCGGACGGCGCGTCAGTGCTCTGCTCGGGACCACGGCCCCACGAGGGGGCGTCGGTGGCGCCGTCCACGCTCCCCGGTTCCCCGGCGGTGCCGAGGTAGACCGACTCATCGACCTCGGGGTCGTCGTGCGAGGGGCCGGTGACAGCGGGGTCCAGGTCGTGCAACGAGGCGTCCCCGACCTGCGAGGTGACCCCGAAATCCGCGGCCGTCGGGGGCGCGGTCTGGGCGCCTGCGCCAGCCCGCTGCTCGCCGCTGCGGTGCCGGCCACCCTGACCACCGGTCACCAGGCGCTGCACCGCAGCGACCGGGATCGGGACCCAGGACGGACGGTTGCGGGCCTCGTAGACAACCTCGTAGAGCGCCTTGTCCAGCTCGAGCGCATCGAGCACCCGGCGGCTGTCGGCGGCATCCAGGTCTTCCCCGCTGCTGGTCGTGTAGCCCTCCAGGAAGGCGGCGCGGGCCGAGGACGCCCAGGCATCGGGGTCGAGCGCGTCGCCGGAGTGCTCGGCCTCGCGCGCCGCATCCTCGCCCTGGCTCTCGATCGCGGCGCTCGCGGCCGCGTAGTCGAAGGAGCGCAGCATGCCGGCGACATCGCGCAGGGCGAGGTCGGGTCGGTTGCGCTCCTCGAGGGGGCGCAGCGGCTCACCCTCGAAGTCCAGCAGCACCCAGCCGCGCTCCCCGGCGTCCAGCACCTGGCCCAGGTGGTAGTCGCCGTGGACGCGCTGGAGCGCGGGCAGCTCGAGATGCTCGAGCTCGGCGTAGGTGGACTCCACGGCCTCCCGGTAGTCGGCCAGCTCGGGGACCTCGGCGAAGGCCTCCTCGGCGCGGCGGCGCATCTGGTCGACCAGCGTGGCGCGGGCGGGGGAGTCAGCGTCCTGGGTGGCGAAGGCCTCCCGGAGCACGCCGTGCACCGACGCGGTCGCCTGGCCCAGGCCGCGGGCCTGGTCGGCGAAGTCGGTGCCGGAGCGGGCCGCCTCCAGCGCGGTGCGCCAGGCGTCCTGGGTGTCGGCGACGAACTCCTGCGCGTACGCGAGGTGACCCGTGGCCTCGGTGCCGTCGACCTGCGGCCACCGGCCTTCGACATACCCGATCGGGGCGGGGACCATCCGGTTGCCGGAGCGCCCGACCGCCGATCCGATGGTCACGTCCGGGTTCTCGCCCGAGTGCAGGACGCGGAAGAGCTTGACGATGATCGGCGCGGCGCCGTCGTGGGTGTCGATGATGATCGAGGTGTTGGACTGCTCGCCACTGAGCACCCGCGCGCTGCGCAGGGCCGGGACGTGGTCGTCCTCGGTCACCCGGCTGGCGTGGGCCGAGGGAACGTCGCCGCCCTGGAACATCTGGGTGAGCAGGGTCTGGGCGAAGACCGGGTCGTGGGTCGCGTCGTAGACGTAGCGGGTGCCCAGCTCGCTGTGCTCGGTGGTGGCCACCAGCGCGTGCGCGAGGAAGTCCACCGGCTCGGCGCGGTAGGAGAGCGGCACCTGGTAGACGATCGGCTCGGGCCCGGACTCGTCGACGAGGAGGTGGTCCTCCAGGCCGACCTCGCCGAACGGGTCCTCCCACCGGATCGCGGCGATCCGGCGTAGGCGCGGTGCGCTGCCGGTCGACTTTCCGCGGAACCAGCGCTGGGCGCTGACCCAGGCGGGCAGGAAGTCCTCGAAAACAGGGGACAAGGTGGCCATCAGTTCTCCTCCTCCAGAGGGGTCAGACCGAGCCAGAAGAAGTCGCGGGAGCCCAGTGTCAGGGTGATCGTCCCGTCCTCGCCGACGTCCGGGAAGCCGGCGCCGCCGAACAGATCGGTCACATCGGCCCCGGCGAAGCGGTCGGGCAGGGTGATCCGGGCTGCCTGCGGGCGCGAGGAGAGGTTGTTGACGCAGAGCACGGCCGGGTGGCCGTCCCGCTCGGCCGCGTCATCCTCGGGCAGGGCCCGGACGAAGGCGAGGATGGTGTCGTTGTCGGCCTCGCAGGGGAGGTACTCCCCGAGCCCGAAGACCTCGTGGCTGGCCCGGACGTGCAGCATCCCGCGGGTCCAGTGCAGCAGCGAGGAGCTGCTGGCCATCTGGGCCTCTATGTTGACGTTGTTGTAGTGGTAGACCAGCGAGCTGATCACCGGCAGGTAGAGCTTGCCGGGGTCGGCGGAGGAGAAGCCGGCGTTGCGGTCCGGGGTCCACTGCATCGGGGTGCGCACGGCGTCGCGGTCGTTGAGCCAGATGTTGTCGCCCATCCCGATCTCGTCGCCGTAGTAGAGGCAGGGGGAGCCGGGCAGGGACAGGAGCAGGGCGTTGATCAGCTCGATCTCGCTGCGGGAGTTGTCGAGCAGGGGGGAGAGGCGGCGCCGGATGCCGACATTGGCGCGCATCCGGGGGTCGGGGGCATACCAGCCGTACATCGCCGAGCGCTCCTCGGCGGTGACCATCTCCAGGGTCAGCTCGTCGTGGTTGCGCAGGAAGGTGCCCCACTGGGTCCCGGCCGGGATCTCGGGGGTCTCCTCCAGCACCCGGATGATCGGCTCGGCCTTCTCCTCGCGCAGGGCGTAGTAGAGGCGCGGCATGACCGGGAAGTGGAAGCACATGTGGCACTCGGGGGCGTCCTCGGTGCCGAAGTAGTCGACGACCTCCGCCGGCATCTGGTTGGCCTCGGCGAGCAGCACCCGACCTGGGTACTCCTCGTCGACCATCGCGCGCAGCTTGGCGAGGAAGTCGTGCGTGGGCTGAAGGTTCTCGCAGTTGGTGCCCTCCTCCTCGAAGAGGTAAGGCACGGCGTCGAGGCGGAAGCCGTCGATGCCCATGTCCATCCAGAACCGGACGACGTCGAACATCGCCTCCTGCACGCCCTCGTTCTCGAAGTTGAGGTCGGGCTGGTGGGAGAAGAAGCGGTGCCAGAAGAACTGGCGACGCACGGCGTCGAAGGTCCAGTTGGAGGTCTCGGTGTCCACGAAGATGATCCGGGCGTCGCTGTAGGCGTCGTCGGTGTCGGACCAGACGTAGAAGTCGCCGTAGGGGCCGTCGGGGTCGGACCGACTGGCCTGGAACCAGGGGTGCTGGTCACTGGTGTGGTTCATCACCAGGTCGGTGATGATCCGGATCCCGCGCGCGTGCGCCTGGGAGATCAGCTCCTGGAACTCGGGCAGGGTGCCGAACTCGGGCAGGACCGCGGTGTAGTCGGCCACGTCGTAGCCACCATCGCGCAACGGCGAGGCGTAGAACGGGGGCAGCCACAGGCAGTCCACGCCGAGCCACTGGAGGTAGTCCAACCGGTTGATCAGCCCGGTGAAGTCACCCGATCCCGAGCCGGTCGAGTCGTCGAAGGCTCGGACCAGGACTTCGTAGAAGACCGCCTTGCGGAACCAGTCGGGGTCGTTCCGAAGTCCGGGCTGGTGCAGGTTGAGACCGCGCATCCGTGCTCCTTAGCGGGTGTGGGGGGTGACGTGGAGGATGTGCACCGGCTCGTGGCCATAGCCCGGGCCGAGGCGCACGAAGGGGTTGCGGTCCCAGGCCCAGCGGGCGCCGGTGACCAGGTCGTGCACGGCGAAGCCGTCGGACCAGCCCAGGCCCTGGCCGAGCGCCGGGACGGTCAGGTGCAGGCGGGTCGAGCGGACCTGATGCGCGTCCAGGTTGGCCACCACCAGGACCGTGTCCTGGTGCGAGCCGTCGCCGGCGCCGCCACCGTGCTTGGAGAAGACCAGGACGTTCTCGTCCTCGGCGTCGTGGAAGGTGACATTGCGCAGCCAGTGCAGGCTGGGGTGTTCGCGCCGGATCCGGTTGAGCAGGGTGAGCCAGCCGGTCAGGTCGTCGCGGCCAGGGACGTGCTGGCCCCAGCGGCGGTCCTTGTACTCGTACTTCTCATTGTCGATGTGCTCCTCGGCGCCCGGCCGGTTGACGTGCTCGACGTGCTCGTAGCCGGCGTAGATGCCGTAGGTGGGCACCAGGGTCGCGGCGAGGGCGGAGCGCACGAGGTGCGCGGTGATCCCGCCCTGCTGCATGTAGGGAGTGAGGATGTCGTGGGTCGTCGGCCAGAAGCTGGGCCGCATGTAGGGCGCGGTCTCGGTGGCCAGCTCGGTGACGTACTCCCTCAGCTCGGCGGCGGTGTTGCGCCAGGCGTAGTAGGTGTAGGACTGCTGGAAGCCGACCTTGGCCAGGGTGCGCATCATCATCGGCTTGGTGAAGGCCTCGGACAGCCAGATCACCTCGGGGTGGTCCACGGCGACATCGGCGATCAGCCACTGCCAGAACTCGACCGGCTTGGTGTGCGGGTTGTCCACGCGGAAGATCGTCACGCCGTGGTCGATCCACACCTGGACCACCCGGCGGACCTCGGCGTAGACCGTCGCGGGGTCGTTGTCGAAGTTGAGCGGGTAGATGTCCTGGTACTTCTTCGGCGGGTTCTCCGCGTAGGCGATCGTGCCGTCGGCGCGGGTGGTGAAGAACTCGGGGTGCTCGCTCGCCCACGGGTGGTCGGGGGAGGCCTGCAGGGCGATGTCGAGCGCCACCTGCAGCCCCTCCTGCTCGGCCCGGGCCACGAAGGCGTCGAAGTCCTCCCAGTCGCCCAGGTCGGGGTGCAGGGCGTCGTGCCCGCCCTCCGCGGCCCCGATCGCGTAGGGGGAGCCGGGGTCGTGCTCCTCGGTGGTGAGCGTGTTGTTCTTGCCCTTGCGGTTGGTCTCACCGATGGGGTGGATCGGGGTCAGGTAGACCACGTCGAAGCCCATCGCGGCGATCCCGGGCAGACGCTCGGCCGCCGTGCGGAAGGTGCCGGTGGTCCACAGCCCGGTCTCCGGGTCGCGGGTCGCGCCCTCGCTGCGGGGGAAGATCTCGTACCACGCACCGGTCAGGGCGAGCTTGCGCTCCACCCACCAGGGGTAGGTGCGGCTGGGGGTGACGTAGTCGCGCAGGGGCGCGGCCGCCAGCACCTGACGGACCGGGGAGGCGGTGCCCGCCTGCAGGCGCTCGTGCGCCGGCAGCGAGCTGGACCGCAGCCGGGAGATGGCCTCCTCCAGCACGGTCCGGTGCTCCTCGGGTCGCTCGACCTCATCGAGCGCTCGCTCCAGGACGCGCGCGCCCTCCTCAAGCATCAGCTCGACGTCCACCCCGGCCTCGACCTTGACGGTGCCGTCGTGCAGCCAGGTGCCGTAGGGGTCCGACCAGCCCTCGACCCGGAAGCTCCACAGGCCCTCGCGGTCGGCGTGCACGAGCGCGCGCCACTGGCCCAGGCCTGGGTTGGTCTGGCTCATCGGGACGTGGTGCTCGACGTCGTCGGGGTCGACCAGGACGACGGTGGCGTTCACCGCGTCGTGACCCTCCCGGAAGACGGTCGCCCCCACGACGAACTGCTCGTCGACGACCGACTTGGTCGGCCGATCGCCACCGTCGACGATGGGCTGGACATCGAGGACCGGGATGCGGCCCAGCGGCCGCTGGCCGAAGAGTCGCAGGGCGGAGGTGTCGACGCCGCGGGGATCGGCCTCGGACTGGTCAGGGGCAACTGGTGTGGTCGAGTGCTCGGTCACGTCGTCAACGCTACCGTCTCCGGCCCCGGTGTCGGGAGCCCGAGCAGCACCGTCACGCTGGTCGCGCCGACGGCGAGCGAGGCGCCGGGCGCCAACTCCTCCCAGGGCTCCCTCCGGGTCGCCGAATCGGCCGTCACATCCGCCGTCACATCCGCCGTCGAATCCGTGGGGAGCACCAGCCCCACGTCCGGGTCGCTGGACCACCGCACCCGCCATCCCGCGAGCCCCTCCAGCCTCGGTGCCACCACCTCGATCCGGTCCGGACCACCGTGCAGGACGAGGGCGACCGCGCTGCGCCCAGCACCTGCCTCGTGCAGGGTGTCGTAGGCCGCCACCA
This sequence comes from Ornithinimicrobium pulveris, assembly GCF_050261105.1. GTDB lineage: Bacteria > Actinomycetota > Actinomycetes > Actinomycetales > Dermatophilaceae > Ornithinicoccus. Next base: position 794,301 of record NZ_CP189837.1, read on the forward strand.
CCGTGCGCCGCCACGGGTTGCGCCACTCGCCCTCGTCCAGGATCCCGGCCCACTCGTCATACCAGCGCAGCCGCGTGCGACCCGGGCGCGCCTCATACAGCGGAAACTCCGGTGTGCGCAGCAGGCCCAGCTCGCGCCGCAGCTCGATCAGCTCGCGCAGGTCGGCCAGCACCTCCTCCTGCCAGGGCTTGAGGTCCCAGTTCAGCCAGGCGATCTGGTTGTCCTGGCAGTAGGCGTTGTTGTTGCCCTCCTGGGTGTTGCCCAACTCGTCCCCGGCGAGCAGCATCGGCACCCCGGTGGACAGCAGGGTGGTCGCCGCGAGATTCCGGATGGAGCGGTTGCGGGCCGTGAGGACGGCCGGGTCGTCGGTGGGCCCTTCCACCCCGTGATTCCAGGAGCGGTTGTCGCTGTGGCCGTCCCGGTTCTCCTCGCCGTTGGCATAGTTGCGCTTGTGCTCGTATGCCGTGAGGTCGGCCAGGGTGAAGCCGTCGTGGGCGGTGATCAGGTTGACCGAGGCGATCGGCCCCCGGTCATCGGCGCTGAACAGGTCGGCCGAGCCGGCGAGCCGGGTCGCCAGCTCCCGCACCCCGTGGCCGGGCTGCCCGTGCAGCTGGCGGCCCACGTCGGCCAGCCAGAAGGAGCGGACGGTGTCGCGGAAGCGGTCGTTCCACTCGGCGAAGGGCGCGGGGAACTGTCCCGTACGCCAGCCGTGGACACCCACGTCCCACGGCTCGGCGATCAGCTTGGCCCGCGAGAGGACGGGGCCAGTCTGCAGCGCCACCAGGAAGGCGTGCTGCCGGTCGAAGGCGTCGTCGCGTCCCCGGGCCAGGGCTGGCGCCAGATCGAACCGGAAGCCGTCGATGTGGAACTCCTCGACCCAGTGCCGCAGGGAATCCAGCACCATCCTGGCCACGAGGGGCTCGCGCAGGTCGACGGTGTTCCCGCACCCGGTGACGTCGATGTCGCTTCCCCGCGCGTCCAGCCGGTAGTAGGTGGCGTTGTCCAGACCGCGCCAGGACAGGGTCGGGCCGGACCAGGCGCTCTGCTCGGCCGTGTGGTTGTAGACCACGTCGAGCACGACCTCGATCCCGGCCGCGTGCAGCGCCTTCACCGCCCCCTTCACCTCGTCGACGACTCCCTGCGGGTCTGAGGCTGCGGCATACTGGGCATGGGGGGCGAAGAAGCCGAGCGTGTTGTAGCCCCAGTAGTTGCGCAGACCCTGGCGCACGAGAGCGGGCTCGGAGACCGAGGTGTGGATCGGGAGCAGTTCGAGGGTGGTCACCCCGAGCGAGGTGAGGTGGTCCAGGACGGCCGGGTGCGCGAGGGCGGCATACGTGCCGCGCAGCTCCTGTGGGACCTCCGGGTGGCGCATTGTGAGCCCGCGCACGTGCGCCTCGTAGAGGACGGTGTCGGTCCACGGGACCGCCGGCAGTTCGTCGCCGTCCCAGTCGAAGGCCTGGTCGACGACCACCCCGTGCGGCACGTAGGGGGCGCTGTCGCGCGTGTCCGGGGTCTCCGGGTCGCCGTGGCCGTGGTGATCGACGACATGCCCCCACACCTCCGGAGCCCAGGTGACCTCGCCCGCGATCGCTGCGGCATACGGGTCCAGGAGCAGTTTGTGGGGGTTGTGGCGGTGGCCCTCGGCCGGCGCCCACGGGCCGTGCACGCGGAAGCCGTAGCGGGTGCCCGGGGTCAGCTCGGGGGCCTCGTCCCACCAGATCCCGTATGCCGTGCGCCCCAGTTCGCGACGACGCTCGCCGCCGGCGGGGTCGAGGATGCACAGCTCGACAGCGGTGGCGTGCCGGGCTACCACAGCGATCTCGGTCCCGTGGGCACCACGGGTCAAGCCGAGCGGCGGCGGGGTGTCAGTGCTGCGACGAGGACGGATCGGCGGCGCCATGGCCAGCAAGAATAAGGGCGGATGTGCGCTGTGCGGAGAGGCAGGTACGTTGGAGGTATGACCGATCCCACCTCCCTGCCCAACTTCCCGCCCCCGCCCGAGGAGCACCCGCTCACCGGGAGGGTTCTGGATGCCCTCCAGGACCTCAACATGCAGCCGAACCTGGACTCCCAGGGCGACGTCGCGATTCAGGCCAGCGGCCAGAAGCTGTTCGTGAAGGTGATCGAGGGCGACCAGTTCGACATCATGCGGGCCTTCGGGCAGTGGCAGATCGCGAACACTGTGCCGGACGACCTGTTCACCCGGCTGAACGGCTGCAATGACGTCAGCCTCGGCGTGAACCTGGTCAAGTGCGGCATCGCCAACGGCAACCTGGTGCTCTCGGTCGAGCAGATCGTGACCCGCCGGGAGAACCCGAAGGCCAAGCTGCAGATTGCGATCGGCCTGATCCTGCAGGCGCTGCCGCTGTGGCACCGCAATGTGATCGCCAAGGCCCAGCGCGAGGCGGGCGAAGAGGTCACCCTGCCCGAGGACGCCCCCGAGGGGACCGAGGTCGGCCCGTGGCTGTCCGTCGGCCCGAAGGGTGAGGCTGAGGCGGCCGAGCAGGCTGGCCGGGCCGAGGGCACCGCGCAGGATGGCGCCGCGCAGGGTGGCGACGACCAGAACCGCGACCAGGCATGAGCCGCACCGTGGAGACGGCCAGCTCCTACGTCACCGTCGAGGTCGACGCGAGCGTGGCCACCATCCGAGTCGACCGGCCCAAGATGAACCCGCTGTCGATCGAGGTCCAGGACGCACTCGCCGAGGCTGCCCGGATCGTCACGGCCGATGACGAGGTCGCGGCCGTGGTGATCTACGGCGGTGAGAAGGTCTTCGCAGCGGGAGCGGACATCAAGGAGATGCAGCGGATGAGCTACACCGACATGGTGCAGCGCGCGAGCATCATCCAGGAGTGCTTCAGCCAGGTGGCGCGGATCCCCAAGCCGGTCATCGCCGCCATCGAGGGCTATGCGCTCGGTGCTGGCAACGAACTGGCGATGTGTGCCGACTTCCGGGTCGCCGCGCGGGATGCCAAGCTCGGCCAGCCCGAGATCCTGCTGGGCGTCATCCCGGGCGCTGGCGGCACCCAGCGGCTGGCGCGGCTGGTCGGCGCGAGCCGGGCCAAGGACCTCGTCTACTCCGGGCGGATGATCGATGCCGAGGAGGCGCACGCCATCGGGCTGGTGGACAAGGTCGCCGAGCCCGGCCAGGCCTACGCCACCGCACTGGAGATGGCCCAGCGCTATGTGCACGGCCCCGCCTTCGCGCTGCGCGCCGCCAAGGAGTGCATCGACCGAGGCCTGGACGGTGACCTCGAGACCGGCCTGGCCATCGAAGCCATGCAGTTCGCCGGCGTCTTCGCCACCAAGGACCGCGAGATCGGGATGACGTCCTTCGTCAAGGAGGGCCCGGGCAAGGCCAGCTTCGAAGGCCGCTGACCCCACCCCACCCCTTTCCGACCACCCCCCTTTCCGACCGGACGCGTGCTGTGCACGCGTTCACCACGACCGGACGCGTGCTGTGCACGCGTTCACCTCGACCGGACGCGTGCTGTGCACGCGTTCACCTCGACCGGACGCGTGCCTTCCACGCGTCCGGTCGTTGCGTGTGGCGGTGCGATCCGTCAGGAACACCACCGTTCACGTGAGTCACATTCGTCGCGGCGCTCCCTCCCTCGCCGGGCATTCAGACGTGCACAACGAGGCGGCGGTGGGCACTGACCTGCGCTTTTGTACACCGATGCTGCGTTGTGCACGTTTGGGTGACCACGCGGCAGCTGGTGGCTTGTCCTGCCGCGCGTTCGGTGGGCGCCTGGGGCGACGTGCCGCGCGTTCGGTGGTTCCTGGGCCGACCTGGCGCGCGTTCGGTGGGCGCCTGGGGCGACGTGCCGCGCGTTCGGTGGGCGCCTGGGGCGACGTGCCGCGCGTTCGGTGGGCGCCTGGGCCGACCTGGCGCGCGTTCGGTGGGTTCCTGGGCCGACCTGCCGCGCGTTCGGTGGGCGCCTGGGGCGACGTGCCGCGCGTGTCAACGGCCACTCCAAAGTCCCCGGTTTTGGCCAGGTGGAAGTCCCCACCCTCTGCGGGGTTGATCACTGACTGATGTGCTCACCTCCTCGGCGTTGACGGGCTTGGCGCATGCGGTAGGACTGGCCGTTGGTGACGACGGTGGTGGCGTGGTGCAGCAGCCGGTCGAGCATCGAGACGGCGGTGGTGTGCTCGGGCAGGAATCTGCCCCAGTCCTCGAAGGAGTGGTGCGAGGCGATGCCCAGGGAGCGGCGTTCGTAGGCGGCGGCGACGAACCGGAACAGCAGCTGGGCACCGGTGTCGTCCAGCGGGGCGAAGCCGATCTCGTCGACCAGGACGACGTCGTTGCGCAGCAGCACCTCTATGACCTTGCCCACGGTGTTGTCGGCCAGGCCGCGGTAGAGCGTCTCGACGAGGTCGGCCGCGGTCAGGTACCGGACCCGGTGGCCGGCGAGGACGGCGGCGTGACCCAGTGCGATGAGGGTGTGTGACTTGCCCGTGCCGGCCGGGCCGATCAGGGCCACGTTCTCCTTGGCACGGATCCACTCCAGGCTGGTGAGGTAGGCCCACGTCGGCGCGGGGATCGAGGACGCGGCCAGGTCGAAGTCCTCGATGGTCTTGAGCACCGGGAAGGCCGCGGCCTTGAGGCGTGCTCGCTCGTTGGAGGCGTCGCGGGCGGTGATCTCGGCCTCGACCAGGGCCCGCAGCACCTCCTCGGGAGACCAGCGTTGGGTCTTGGCCGTGACGAGCAGCTCGGGGGCGAGCTGTCGCATCGCGGCGAGCTTCAGCCGGCGCAGCCCCGCGGTCAGGTCCGCGTCCAGCACCGGCGGGGTGGATGCGCTCACGAGGACACCGCCTTGGTGGCCGGGGCGTACTCGGCCAGCGAGCGTCCCGTACTCGTGGGCAGGTCCAGCACGCACGAGGGCGTCACCGGCCGGGCGCGGGGTGGGGACCCCGGTGCCGGCGGCCAGGATCGAGCGGACATCGGCCGCGCGCCACCGCCCGAACGCGGTTGCTCGCTCCAGGGCGGCGACCATCGCGGCGTGGCCGTGGGCGGCGGCCAGGGTGTTCAGCTCGGCCAGCTCGGGGCCGAGGCGGGTGTGTCCGGCGCCGGCGGCGCCGGCGATGAACGCCTCGGCGGCCGGGCCGAGCGCGCAGAAGGCGACCTCCGCCGCGCTGCGCGGCCGGATCGCCCGCACCGGTACCGCCGGGCGGGCACCGCCGTAGTGCTCGTCCAGCACCGAGGCCTCACCCGGCGAGGTGAGCGGGTGCGCGGCGTGGACCTCGCCGGTGCCGACGTCGAGGATGAGCACCCGGGTGCCGTCGACGACCACGCCCACCTGGGTGCCGATGAGCCGGTTCGGCACCGAGTACCGCGCCGAGCCGAGCCGGATCGTGGACAGCTTGTCGACCTTGCGGGTCGCCGGTGCCGGCCCGATGACCGGGCGCAGCGAGGGCAGCTCGGTGAGCAGGTCGACCTCCTTGGCCAGCCGCTCGTTCGGGACCGCGGCGATCTCTGAGTGGACCGCGGCGTTGACCTCCGCACACCACTCGGCCGCGCGCTGGTTGGCGCGAGCGAGGTCGGCCAGGATCCGCGCAGCCGCGGCCTGCTCCTCACCGTCGAGCCCTTGGGCGTGCTCGAGCAGCAGCGGCCGGGCGAGGTCGTCCTTGCCGTAGCGGACCAAGGCCTCGACGATGCCCTTGGACTCCGGGTCGGCCGCCTCGCAGAAGTCGGGCCGGAACCGGTAGTGCGTGGCGAACCGGACGTACTCGGCCGTGGGCACGACACGGTTGGCGACCACCCCACCCTTGAGGCAGCCCATCCGGTCGGCGAGGACGACCTTCGGGACACCGCCGAGGACCTCGAAGCACTCGGCCAGCATGGCCATCGTCGTCGCGGCCTTCTCATCAGCGGCGAAGCGCGGACGAACCGGAACCTCGACCAGGCCAGTACCGCGGCGAAGACGTGCACGCCGGCGATCACGCCCCAGTCGATGACCAGGTGCTCACCCGGGGACCAGGACGCCGGCCGGTGGGTCCGGCCGTGCTTGGCACGCCAGGCCTTTTTCTCCTCGGCCACCAGGCGGCGGAAGTTGCGGGCCGAGCCGGTGTACCCGGCCGCGCGGGCCGTGGGCAGCAACCGCTTGGCGCTGATCCGCGCCTTGGCCGTGTCGACACCGGCTGCGACGAGGCCGCGCACGTCCTCGTAGTTGGCCGGCCGCGGTGCCCTGACCGGGCGCGGTTCCCCGGTGGCGTGACGCTGCACGACGCGCTTGACGGTCTTGTGGGTGGTGCCGCAGATCTCTGCGGCACCGCGGTAGGTGCCCACCATGTTGTAGGCGGTGATGATGTCCAACTCTTCCCTCATGTTCTTCAATGGAGCTCCCTGGGCGGTGTGGTGACTGGCTAGACACCGCCACCGTTCACCGTCCAGGGGCTCAGCTCATGGACGACACGAGCAGAGGGTGGGGACTTTTACTTGGCCACCCGCGGGGACCTCACGTGGCCACCAGTGGGGACTTTGCCACGGCCATGGACACGCGCGTTCGGTGGAGAAGTTGTTGGGCTAACTAGTTGACTTCTCTGACTAGTCAGATATACGATCTAGTCATGAACACGGAACAGTGGCCGAGCGAGTGGCTGCGCGGAGTGCTCGGGGTGTGCGTGCTGCGCATCCTGCTCGACGGGCCCAGCTATGGCTACGCGATCACGCAGCGCCTCGGTGAGGCAGGTCTGGGGACGGTCAAGGGCGGCACGCTCTACCCGCTCCTCGGTCGTCTCGAGGAGGCCGGTCACGTCGAGGTCGACTGGCGACCCGGCGACGGCGGCCCTGGCCGCAAATACTTCGCCCTCACCGAGCAGGGGCGGCACGCGGCTCAGGAGCAGGCGACTGCCTGGGTCGACTTCACCACCACCACGCGGGCGCTGACCGACGGCGCCGCGACCATCTCTGGGAGGGCATGATGAACAGCACCAAGGACCGATCGGCCAAGACGCGCACGACTCGCCCCGGCAGCTCGCAGTGGGACCCCATCCGACTCGCGCCCCACGTGGACCGCACCTGGGCCCGCCATTTCGTGGAGGAGCTCACGCTCCAGGCGGTGCCGGGGGAGCGGATCGGTGACGCGCTCGTCACGATCGACAGCCACCTCGCCGAGTCCGGGGAGGGCGCGCAGGAGGCCTTCGGTGAGCCGCGTGAGTACGCGCGCAGCATCGCTGAGTCCGGCAGCGGCCCCGCCTGGTCGATCACGGCCCGCACCGTCCTGGGTCACGGCCTGGGTCTGCTCGGGATGCTCATCGCCCTGTTCACCTTTGTGCAGTGGCTCGACGGTGGCCGGTTGAGCCTCGGCAGCGCCGAGCTGCTCACGGTCGGGGTCGGAGCAGGCGTCCTGCTGGGCTTCCTCGCGTTCGCCCGCCCGATCCTGCGCATGCTTCAGGAGCGGCCGTGGACCTACGTGCTGCTCTTCGTGGTCCCCTTCGCGCTGGCCAGCGCGGTGATGTACCTGCCCCAGCGCGAGCTGCTGTCCCTGCCGATCTGGGGCGGTGCCGCCCTGGCTGTCGTCCTCCTGGGCAGCTCCGCCCTCATCAACTGGAGTGACCTGCGCACCGAGGGCAGTGACGCTGTCGTCGGTCCCGGCGAGGCGCCCCGCTCCTCTGGCGGCGGCCGGGCGGTGACGGCCTTCATCCCGGTCATCCTCACCCTGCTTCTGATCGCCGGCTGCTGGCTGTTCTCCATCCTCTTCTGACCCACGCCCCGCCCGCTTCCTCCACCCACCTCACCTGAGGGCCAGCCATGAATGACACCAAGAACCCCAACGGCTTCTTCGCCGACCCCGGATCCATCGCCCCCAGCGTCGACAAGCACTGGCGTGACGACTTCATCCTCGAGCTGCGCCTGCGTGACGTCGACGGACCGACGATCGGCGATGCGCTGATGACCGTCGAGACGCATGTCTCCGAGTCCGGTGAGAGCGCCCAGGACGCTTTCGGTGACCCCCGCGCCTACGCCCGGGAGCTCGCGCCTGAGGGTGACCCGAGCCGCTGGCCGGTCACGCCACTGTTCGTGGTGGCCAACCTCCTGGGCCTGCTCGGCCTGTTCGTCACCGCCCGAGCCTTCGGTGGTTGGCTGGACGGCGGACCGCTCCGGATCACCGTGGGCGATGTGGTCTCCGCCGGTGTCCTGCTAGGGCTGATGGGGCTGATCACCGCCTGCTTCGCTCAGCTAGTACGGGCGATCATGGACCACGTCTGGCTGGTCTTGGTGGCCTCCTTCTTTCTCTTCGGAGCTCTGGTCGCGCTGCCGACCCTGCTGCTGACCCAGCCGCTCTTCACCGTCTCCCCGATCCTGCTGGGCCTGATCGGCGTCACCCTGCTCAGCATCAGCAGCGTCCTCACCTACCGCGACGGGCGCCACGACCAGGACGAGATTGTCGCCCCCGGGGAGTCAAAGAAGAACACCAGCACCGCGGTGCTCACCGCGCTGATGCTCCCGTTCGCCACCGTCATCACCCTCGTCATCACCTGGATCCCCACGCTCTTCGCCTGATCGAAGCGCGATCATCCGAGAATGCGTTGAAGCGCCGGCGTTCTGCACGCCGGCGCTTCAGCGTTCCCGGTCGTCCACGAACGGGTTCACTTCGAGGATCGCGGCCTGCCGCTCCCGCTCGGCCCTGCCCCAGGCAGGGTCGAGCGCGTCCAGCCACCGGGCCAGGAGGGTGAACCACTGCCTCCGGGAGTCCTCCCCCTCACGTCTGTGCTCCGACTCATACCGCTGCGCCGCCCAGCGCGCCTGCAGGGCGACCACGTGCTCCACCAGCTCACCGACTGTGGCGAAGCGCTCGTCCAGCACGCGCTGACCGCGTTCGTGGTGGCGCAGGAACAGCACGCCGTCCTCCTCACCGAAGTAGACCTCCCCGAACCACCAGGTGCGGATGGCGTGCTGGACGTCCTGGCCGCTGATCTCCCGCAGCCGCTCGACGGACCGACCGATCTGCCGGTCCGCCTCGACCACCCGCGGCGGCTCCTGTGTGATGTCGTACGCCACGCCAGTGACGCTAGCCCAGGTTGGTCGACAGGTTTGTTGACGCTCGCGTCAAGTGACAGGATGGGGGCAACTGCACCCCAACCACGAGGACGTGACACGTGAACATCGTCGTCTGTGTGAAGTACGTGCCGGACGCCCAGGGCGACCGCACCTTCGAGGCCGACCACACCACCGACCGCGAGGCGGTCGACGGGCTGCTCTCCGAGCTGGATGAGTATGCCGTGGAGGAGACCCTCAAGATCGTCGAGGCGGGCGAGGGTGAGGTGACCGTCCTGACCATGGGTCCGGACGACGCCGTCACCGCGGTGAAGAAGAGCCTGCAGATGGGCGCCGACAAGGGCGTGCACATCAACGACGAGGCCATCGCCGGCTCCGACGCCGTCGCCAGTTCGCTCGTGCTCGCCAAGGCGATCGAGAAGATCGGTAGCGAGACGCCCGTCGACCTGGTCCTGACCGGGCTCGGCTCGACCGATGGCGTCATGTCCGTGGTCCCGGCGATGCTCGCCGAGCGTCTGGGTATGCCGCAGGTCACCTGGGCTACCGAGCTCACCGTCGAGGGCGGCTCGGTGTCGATCGTGCGGCACAACGAGGCACAGACGGAGACCATCGAGGCGAGCCTGCCGGCCGTCGTGTCCGTCACCGACCAGATCAACGAGCCGCGCTACCCCTCCTTCAAGGGGATCATGGCCGCCAAGAAGAAGCCGGTCGAGGAGTGGACCCTCGCCGACCTGGGCGTGGACCCCTCCGAGGTCGGCCTGGACGCCGCCTGGAGCACCGTGGTCTCCACCGAGGCCCGGCCCCCGCGCCAGCAGGGTGAGGTCGTCCGCGACGGCGAGGTCGAGGGTGGTACTTCCCTGGCCGAGTTCCTCGCGTCCCGACGCTTCGTCTGAGCCGCCCACACGACATACCGGAAGAGAGAGAACGACATGAGTGAAGTGCTTGTTCTGGTCGACCACGTCGACGGGCAGGTCCGTAAGTCGACCTTCGAGATGCTCACCGCCGCGGCTCGTCTGGGTGAGCCCGTGGCTGTCTGGGTCGGTGCCGGTGCCGAGGGTGGCGCCGAGGAGCTGGGCCGCTACGGCGCCACGGCCGTGCTGGCCGCCGACGATGCCGCCCTGACCGACCACCTGGTCGCTCCCGTCGCCGAGCTGCTGGCGCAGCTGGTCGAGCAGCGCACCCCCGCCGCAGTGCTGATCGGCTCCACCAATGACGGCAAGGAGATCGCCGGGCGCCTGGCGCTGAAGACCTCCTCCGGCCTGATCACCGACGCGGTCGACGTCACGGCCGGTGACGGCGGCGTCCAGACCACCCAGTCGGTCTTCGCCGGCAACTACACCGTGACCGCCCAGGTGAGCAAGGGCAGCCCGATCATCACGGTCAAGCCCAACAGCATCTCCGCCGAGGAGACTGGTGGCGGCGCGCCGTCCGTCGAGACCGTCTCCGTGGAGGTCTCGGAGGGTGCCAAGGCAGCCCGGATCACCGGCCGCACCGCCAAGGAGCAGTCCGGCCGCCCGTCCCTGACCGAGGCCGCGATCGTGGTCTCCGGCGGGCGCGGCACCGGTGGTGACTTCGGCCCCGTTGAGCAGTTTGCCGATTCGCTCGGTGCCGCCGTCGGTGCCTCGCGCGCCGCGGTCGACGCCGGCTGGTACCCCCACTCCCACCAGATCGGCCAGACCGGTGTCCAGGTCTCGCCGCAGCTCTACATCGCCGCTGGCATCTCCGGTGCGATCCAGCACCGCGCCGGCATGCAGACCTCCAAGACGATCGTCGCGATCAACAAGGACGAGGAGGCGCCGATCTTCGAGCTCGTCGACTACGGCGTCATCGGTGACCTCTTCGCCGTCCTGCCGCAGGCGACCGAGGCGGTCAACCAGCGCAAGGGCTGATGACCACGGCCTATCTCGACCACGCCGCCACGACCTCGGTGCTGCCCGAGGTCGTGGCGGTCGTCGTCCGGGAGCTGGAGCGCCTCGGCAATCCCTCCTCGACGCACGGGCCCGGTCGCCGCGCCCGCAGCACCGTCGAGGAGTCCCGTGAGGACATCGCCGACGCTCTGGACGTCCACCCGACCGAGGTCATCTTCACCTCCGGCGGCACCGAATCCGACAACATCGCAGTCACCGGCACCTTCCACACCCGCCGCACCGCCGACCCCGCGCGCACCCGGATCGTCACCACCGCGCTCGAGCACCACGCCGTCCTCGACCAGGTCGAGCACCTCGTCGCCACAGCTGGTGCGGACGTCACCTGGATCGAGGCGGACGCCGACGGCGTGATCACCCCGGCCGCCTTCGAGGAGGCGCTCCGGGGCGACCGCGGGCCCGACGATGTCGCCATCGCCTCGGTGATGTGGGCCAACAACGAGATCGGCACCGTCCAGGACATCCCGGCGCTCGCGGAGGTGACGCGCGGACTGGGCGTGCCACTGCATACGGACGCGGTGCAGGCGCTCGGCCAGGTCGACCTGCCGCTGGCCGGGCTCGGTCGTGGCAGCGCGCCCGACCTCGTCGCTCTCACCGGCCACAAGATCGGCGGCCCGGTCGGCACCGGGCTCCTCCTCGCGGCCCGCGACCAGACCCCCGCCCCCGCCCAGCGCGGCGGCGGACAGGAGCGCGGCCTGCGCCCCGGCACGCTCAACGTGGCCGGGGTGGCCGGCCTCGCCACCGCCGTCCGGTATGCCGTTTCCCACCTTCGCGAGCACGCCGCCCGGGTCGGTGGGTTGCGCGACCGCCTGATCAGCGGCGCGCTGGACATCGATCCGACGATCAGGGTGAGCGGGCCCTGGGAGCCTGGCGATCTCACCCACCGACTCCCCGGCAACGCGCACCTGCAGATCCCGGGGACGGATAGCGATGCCCTGCTCTACCTGCTCGATGCCACCGGGATCGCGTGCTCGGCCGGGTCGGCCTGCACCGCCGGGGTCACCCGCCCCAGCCACGTGCTCCTCGCCTGCGGCGTGCCGGAGGACCTGGCCCGCGGCGCGCTCCGGCTGACCCTCGGGCGCACCTCGACCGAGGCCGACGTCGACGCCTTCCTGACCGCCTTGCCCGAGGTGCTCGACCGCGCCCGACGCGCGAGGGCGGCGTCCTGATGCGCGTCGTCGCCGCGATGAGCGGGGGAGTGGACTCGGCGGTGGCCGCGGCCCGGATGCTGGACGCCGGGCACGAGGTCGTCGGGGTGCACCTGGCCCTGGCGCAGTCCGCCGCCACCCTGCGGGAGAGCGCCCGCGGCTGCTGCACCATCGAGGACGCTGGCGATGCCCGCCGCGTCGCCGACCGGCTGGGCATCCCGTTCTACGTCTGGGATATGGCCGAGCGGTTCAAGGCCGATGTGGTCGAGGACTTCCTCGCCGAGTATGCCGCCGGTCGCACCCCCAACCCGTGCCTGCGCTGCAACGAGAAGATCAAGTTCTCCGCCCTCCTCGACCGGGCCCTGGCCCTCGGCTTCGACGCCGTCGCGACCGGCCACTACGCGCAGATCGTGGAGCACCCCGATCCCGCTGCGCCGCAGGGGATCCGCCGCGAGCTCCACCGCGCGGTCGACATGGCCAAGGACCAGTCCTACGTGCTCGGCGTGCTGGACGAGGAGCAGTTGGCCCGCGCCTTCTTCCCGCTCGGCGACACCACCAAGCCGCAGATCCGCGACGAGGCCAAGGAGCGCGGCTTCTCCATCGCCAAGAAGCCGGACAGCCACGACATCTGCTTCATCGCCGACGGCGACACCCGTGGCTTCCTGGCCGCCCACCTCGGCGCCGAGCCCGGCCCGATCGTGGACCACGAGGGCAACGAGCTCGGCCAGCACGGCGGCGCGCACGGCTACACCGTGGGGCAGCGGCGTGGCCTGGGGCTGAAGGTCCCGCCGCCCGACGGCTCCAAGCGCTATGTCGTGTCCACCGACACCCGCACCAACACCGTCGTGGTCGGTCCCGAGCAGCTGCTGGGGGTCGACCTCATCGAGGGTGACCACCTCCGCTGGGCGGGGCCGGCGCCGACACCCGGCGAGGAACTGCGCGTCGGCGCCCAGATCCGAGCCCACGGCGAGGAGTACCCCGCCCTCGCCCGGGTCGAGATCGACGAGAACGTCGAGATCGACGACAACCGGCGCGGGCAGGCCGGGGGGAGCGACGACATACCGAGACAGCGGTTGGTCGTCCACCTGGCCGAGCGCATCCGCGGCGTCGCGCCCGGGCAGAGCGTCGTGCTCTATGACGGCAGCCGGGTGATCGGCTCGGCCACGATCAGCGGCTCGGGGCGCCGGCCTCGCGAGCGCGCATGAGCGCCGTGCGCCGATTCTGGGCGCGGGTGGCAGCATCACCTGGGCGAGCTGGGTGCCGGAGGTGCGGCGTGGCCTGCTGGCCGCGGGCATCGGCTTTCTGCTCAGCCTGATGGTCGGTCTGCTCGTGCGGGCGGCGCCCGACCAAGACTCCTTCGACCTGCTTTTCGTGACCATCGCCGGCTACCTGTGGGCGTATGTGGTTCTCACCGTCCAGACCTTCCGGCACGCTCCGTGGCGCATCGTCGAACGGTGGGCCCAGCGCACCGAGCGCGCGCCCTGGTGGGTCCAGCTCGTGGCGCCCACCCGCCCCGGTCCCGGGGTCGCGGTGGCGGTCGCCTTCCTGGCGGTGACGGTCGGGCTGTTCTACCTGCCCCAGCAGGTCCGGGTGGGCGAGGGGACGCTCGGGGAGCCATGGATGATCGGGTTGTCGGTCGTCCTGATCGTCGGCGCGTGGCTGACGATGGCGACCACGTATGCCGTGGCCTACCTCCTCGCCGACGTCCGGTCGGGCTATCGCGGCCTGGAGTTCCCGGGGGAGGGGCCGCGGTCGGCGGTGGACTACGCCTACCTCTCGATGGCCACGAGCACGACCTTCGGCACCACGGACGTGCAGGTGCGCACCTCAGCGGTTCGGCTGCTCGTCGCGGGCCACGGAGCCCTCGCCTTCCTGTTCAACACGGTGGTGCTCGCCGGGGTGGTGAGCGTCCTGGTCAGCCTGGGCTGAGCGTGTTGGTCAGCCTCGGGTGGGTCGGCCCGCACTACCCTGGAGCGGTCCCGGCGGCACCGTCGGGCAGCCGACCTGAGGGGAATGTCATGAGTTATCAGCCCGCACCCGGGATGCATGAGCCCGGCCACCAGCCCGGTGCCGCGCAGGCGCCCGCCAAGCCGCAGTCCATCCGACTGGCCGAGCTGCTGATGTACGCCGGCGCCGTGGTCACCCTGATCGGTGGTCTGGCCGGCCTGTTCGGCGACCGCGACGCCATCCGGGAGGCCGTCAGGACCCAGCTCGAGGCCACGGGGCAGAACGTCACCGCCGCCGACCTCGACACCGCGGTGAGCTTCAGCCTGGTGACCACAGGCGTCCTCGCCCTCGTCTTCGCCGGCCTGTGGGTGCTGATGGCGCGCCTGAACGCCAAGGGCATCGGCTGGGCCCGGATCGTGGCCACCATCCTGGGTGCCATCGGCATCATCAACACGGTGATGGCCGTGGCGGCCTCGGGCCTGATGCCCGGGACGGCCGCCGGCGGTGTGATCGGGCTGATCCTGCAGCTGATCACCGGGGCCATCGCGGTGGCGGTCCTGGTCCTGCTCTGGCGCCAGGACTCGAACTCCTTCTTCGCCGCCCGCGCGCGCCGCTGAGCTGAGCAGGCTCCCCAGGTGAGACCCGAGATCCGCGACGGCAGGGACTCAGCGGGGCTGCGGCATACGGGCGTCGTCGCCACCGGGATCGGCTCCTGGCCGGGCGCCGACATCCGCGAGGCGCTGCGGGTGATCCGCGGTGAACTCGCCTCGGGCGCGGTGCCGGAGGGTGTGCTCGGGCTGCCGTACCTGCCGGAGCTGCCCGCCCGCGGTCCGGGCGCCGACATGATCGGTCGCGCCGCCCACCTGCTGGTGGATCTCCCGGTCGACCTCCAGCCGCAGGGCTGGCGGCTCGTCGATCGACCGGGCCGGGACGCCGAGCGCGCCGCCTCGCTGTGGCGGCAGGACCTGGACGAGCTGGCCGAGGCCTTCGACGGCTACGTCGGCCCGCTGAAGGTGCAGGTCGCCGGGCCGTGGACGCTGGCGGCGGCGCTGTGGCGCCCGTTGGGGGACCGGGTTCTCGATGACCCGGGGGCGGTCCGGGACGTCGTCGCCTCGCTGGCCGAGGGGGTGGCTGGACACCTGGCCCGGGTGCAGGCGCTGATCCCCGGCGCCGAGCTCGTCCTCCAGGTCGACGAGCCCTCGCTGACGGCCGTGCTGCTCGGCCGGATCCGCTCCGAGTCCGGCTATCGCACGCTGCGCACCCCCGAGCGCGGAGAGGCGGTCGCCGCCCTCGCCCGAGTGCTCGACCAGGCCGCAGACCAGGCCCCCGTATGCGGTGTCCACACCTGCGCGGGCGACCCACCCGTGTCGGTGCTCACCGAGGCAGGGGCCGGTTTCCTGGCGCTGGATGTGAGCCTCGTCGGGGAGCCGGGGTGGGAGGAGATCGCGCTCGCCGTGGAGGGTGGCCGGCAACTCTGGGCAGGGTTGGATCTGACTGCGGGGGACGTGGACGCGGGCCTGCTGCGCCGGTGGTCCGAGCTCGGCCTGCCCCTCTCGGTGCTCAAGGACCTCGGGGTGACGCCGACCTGCGGCCTGGCCGGGATGACCCCGGAGCAGGCCCGGTCGCTCACCGCGGCGACCGTGACCGCCGCCGCTCGGCTGGCCGAGCGCGCCCTCGCCTGACCCGAGCGTGAGGCGATCGCCGCACCTGCTCGGCGGAGTCGGGCCATCAGGCCCACCCCTCAACGTCAACGCCGCTACCCCCTGCCGTGGTCGGGGATGGTGTGCTGAAACCAACTTTCTTTCCTGAACCCCTTGTGGTGCTGCCGTCGGCGCGGTGCTCGGCGGGCACGCGGCGGGCAGCGCCGGACTGAGCCTGTTCGGGTATGCCGTTGGACTGGTCCTCTTGCTCGTGTGGCTGCAGTCCCGACGCCGGTTGCCGGTGACCGCGGAGCGGGGGTCGCTGCCCTCCCGCGTCACCATGGGCCGCAGGGTGGCGGTGGATCTGTCGCTGACCTCGCGCCAACGACTGACCTCGGTGGTGGTGGAGGAGAGTTTCCCCGAAGGGCTGTGGTCCACAGTCCGGCTCGGGGTGCCGCTGCTGGTGGCGGGAGCGCCCACGAAGGTCGGGTATGAGTTCCGGGCCGAGCACCGTGGCCGGTTCACCGTGGGGCCCTTGCTCCTGGAGCGGACCGATCCCTTCGGCCTGGTGCGGGGGCGTCAGGAGGTGGCCCGGGCCGTCGAGCTGGTGGCGCACCCGGTGGCCGAACCAGTGGTCGATCGGATCCTGTCGCGAGCCTTCGAGGACCCGGTGCTGCGACCGCCGCACTCGCGCCCCTGGCCCACGGGGGCAGAGTTCTACGGCATGCGCCCCTATCAGTAGGGGGCGACCCGCGCCGCATCGTCTGGCGCGCCTCGGCCCGGCGCGGCGACCTGCTGGTGCGGGGGGCCGAGCACGGGATCACCGACACCGTGTGCCTGCTGCTGGACACCGCGCAGTCCTCCTACCCGCTGCCGCACGAGCTCTCGCCGGTCTTCGAGAAGGCGGTCGCCGTCGCGGCATCGGTCGGCACCTACCACCTGGGGAACGGCTTCTCGGTCCTGCTCGAGGGTGGAGCTGGGAGCCTGACCGGGCGGTTGCGTGGCAAGGAGCAGCGCTTCGAGCTGCTGGACGCGCTGGCCGGGGTGCGCCGAGGCAAGGAGACCCTGGAGGACTCGGTCCATCGGTTGCTGCTCCAGCGAGCCAGCGCCGGTCACCACGTCGTCGTGACCCACGACCTGTCCGCCCCCGCCACCGCAGCCCTCCGGGCGCTTGTCGACCAGGGCCGCAAGTGCACCCTGGTGCTCGTGGTCGATGGCAGCACGGATGTCGTGGTCTTCCAGCGCGCCGCCGTCCGTCAGCGTCGCCGCACCGGCCGGCGTCCCCACCCAGGTGGCGCTGCCCGCGAGCCTGCCTACCTGCGTCAGTTCGATGGTGACGGAGTACCGCGACTGGTTGCGCCTCGGTCAGCGCAGGGTGCGCGCCGTGGTCAGCAACGGGTGTCCGATCTCGGTGGCCGTGAGCCTCCACCAGAAGCCGGCCCTCAGCAACTGCCACGCGATCCCGCGCAACACGACGCGGACCTACACGATCGCGAAGTCGAACTACCGGGGCTTCGTGGGCTCCTGCTGACGAGGGGAGGCCACCCGGTTCCGGCATCGGCCGGAGCCATCTGAGCAGCGGGGTCGGGGCGTCGCAGGAGGGGGACGCCCCGGCCCCGCACCCGCGTGAGCTGCGGCGGTCTACTCGGGCGACCCGGTCTCCAGCAGCCGCACGAACGCGGCCTCGTCCAGCACGGGGACGCCGAGCTCCTCGGCCTTGTCCGCCTTGGATCCAGCATTGGCGCCGACCACGACCCAGTCCGTCTTCTTGGACACCGACCCCGACGCTTTGCCGCCGCGGGCGATGATCGCCTCCTTGGAGGAATCACGGGAGAAGCCCTCCAGAGACCCGGTCACCACGACGGTCTTTCCCTCCAGCGTCCGCTCGATCGACTCGTCGCGCTCGTCGGCCATCCGGACGCCGTCGGCGGCCCAGCGGTCCACGATCTCGGTGTGCCAGTCCACGCCGAACCACTCGACAACGGACTCGGCGATGATCTGGCCCACGCCCTCGGTCGCGGCCAAGCGCTCGACATCGGCTTCGCGGATCGCGTCCATCGACCCGAACTCGGTGGCCAGCGCCCGCGCGGCCGTCGGCCCGACGTGACGGATCGACAGCGCCACCAGCACCCGCCACAGCGGTTGGGATCTGGCCTGCTGGAGGTTGTCGACGAGCTTGTGGCCGTTGGCCGACAGCACCCGACCGTCGGTCACCGCGTCCTGGGGGTCAGTCTTCTTCGCCGCCCGCGTGTAGAGCGGCACCCGCCGGACATCGTCGGCGGTGAGGGAGAAGATTGTCGCCTCGTTGGTGAGCACCCCGGCATCGAGCAGGGCGTTGACGCCTTCTCCGCCGAGGGCCTCGATGTCAAAGGCGCCGCGGCTGGCCAGCGAGTAGAGCCGCTCGCGCAACTGGGCCGGACAGTCCTTGCTGTTGGGACAGCGCCAGTCCTTCTCGCCCTCCTTCTGCTGCGCCAGCTCGGTGCCGCAGGCGGGGCAGTGGGTGGGGAAGACGAAGGCCCGTTCCGTGCCGTCGCGCAGATCGACGACCGGACCGAGGATCTCGGGGATCACATCACCGGCCTTGCGCAGCACCACGGTGTCCCCGATCAGGACGCCCTTGCGCTCCACCTCGTACTGGTTGTGCAGGGTGGCCCGCTCCACGGTGGAGCCCGCGACCTGCACCGGCTCCATCAACCCCCAGGGCGTGACCCGGCCGGTGCGGCCGACGTCGACCCGGATGTCGAGGAGCCTGGTGGTGACCTCCTCCGGCGGGTACTTGTAGGCGATCGCCCACCGTGGGGCACGAGAGGTCGACCCCAGCCGCCGCTGCACCTCCACCTCGTCGATCTTGACGACGACACCGTCCAGCTCGTGCTCCACGTCGTGGCGGTGCTCGCCGTAGTAGGAGACGAACTCGCGCACCTCTTCCAGCGTCCCGAGCACCTTGGCCCGGTCCGACACCGGCAATCCCCAGGCCGAGAGCAGCTCATAGGCCTGCGACTGACGGCTGATGTCGAAGCCCTCACGAGCGCCGATACCGTGCACCAGCATCCGCAGCCCCCGTTGGGCGGTGATGCGCGGGTCCTTCTGCCGCAACGATCCGGCCGCGGTGTTCCGCGGGTTGGCATAGGGCTGCTTGCCCGCCTCGACCAGGGCTGCGTTGAGCTCCTTGAAGGCCTCGACGGGGAAGTAGACCTCACCGCGGACCTCGACCAGCCGCGGCACCGGAACCGGCTCGGTCTCCTCCGCGCCTCCCTCGACGGCAGCGCCCTCCTCGGTCACGCCCTCTGCTGCCTGCTGCTCGGGGGCCCGCAATTCCAGCGGCACGCCCTCGATCGTGCGTACGTTGAGCGTCACGTCCTCGCCCGTCCGACCATCTCCCCGGGTGAGGGCGCGGACCAGGCGACCGTCCTCATACAGGAGGTTGACCGCAAGCCCGTCGATCTTGAGCTCACACAGGTAGTGCACGTGGGTGCCCGCGACATCGCGCTCGACCCGCTCGGCCCAGGCGGTGAGCTCCTCCTCGCTGAACGCGTTGTCCAGGCTGAGCATCCGCTCGAGGTGATCGACCGCGGTGAACTCGGTGGAGAAGGTGCCCCCCACCTGCTGGGTCGGGCTGTCCGGCACCCGCAGCGCCGGCCAGTCCTCCTCGATCCCCTCCAGCTCACGCACCAGTGCGTCGAACTCCCCATCAGCGATCGTCGGGGCGTCCTTGACGTAATAGGCGAACTGGTGCGCGCGGATCGCCTCCGCCAGCTCCTCCCACCGGTGGCGGACGTCCTCGGGCGGCGGCGCGGCAGTCTGGTCGGTCACGAGCCCAGTCTGACGTACACCACCGACAGGTACGGTCGGAGCATGTCCGAGCGTCCGCAGATCCTCCTGGTCGACGACGACGCGACCATCCGGGAGCACCTCGCCCCGGTCCTGATCCGTTCGGGCTTGGAGGTGCGGGTCGCCGCCGACGGTCAGGAGGCGCTGCGCGAGATCGGCGCCGCCCGCCCGGACCTGGTGGTGCTCGACGTGATGATGCCGGTGCTGGACGGCCGGGAGACATTGCGCCGGATCCGCGAGGAGCACGACTGGCTGCCGGTCATCCTGCTCACCCAGGTGGGGGAGTCCTACGAGCGGGCGGCGGCGCTGGACGAGGGGGCCGACGACTAAACAAGCCCTTCGACCCGCAGGAGCTGATGGCGCGGATCCGCGCGGTCCTGCGCCGGTCCGCCTCCGGTCGGGCGCCGCTGTCGGCGGCCCAGGCGCTGCGGGCCGGGGACCTGCGGATCGACCGCCCAGCCCGGCGGATGTGGTTGCGGGACAAGGAGAAGCAGGTCACGCCCCGCGCCTTCGCGCTGCTCGAGTTCCTGATGGCTCACCCGGACGAGGTCTTCTCGCGGGACCGGCTGCTGCAGACGGTCTGGGGGTTCGATGCGATCGTCACCACCCGCGCGGTCGACCACCGGATCGCCGAGCTGCGCCGCGAGCTGGGGGATGACCCCGGGTCGCCGACCTGGATCGAGACCGTGCAGGGGATGGGCTATCGCTTCGTCCACCCGGTGGTGCGCGGGTGAGCCCGCTGCGGGCGGCGGCCCTGGCGCTCGCCCCCGGCCTGGTGGGCCTGCTGGCCAGCCTGGTCTGGCTCGGCGTCGGCGGAGCGCCCCACTACTACGTCACGGGGAGTATGGCGTTTGTCCCCGCCCTCCTCGGCCTGGCGGTGAGCGTGGTGCTGGGTGGGTGGCTGCTGGGCCGGGTCCTTGAGACGCGTCGTGGCAACGAGGTGCTGCAGGCCGCGCTCAGCGAGGAGACCGCCCAGCACCGTCGGCTGCTGGACCGGCTCGACCACGAGCTCAAGAACCCGATCCAGGGCATCCGCACGGCCATCGCCGACGAACCCTCGGACCGCCAGCGTGCCAGCATCGAGATCCAGTCCAGGCGGCTCACCCGGCTGATGAGTGACCTGCGCAAGGTCGGCGAGGTCGAGCACACCGAGCTGGAGACCGGCCCGGTCGATCCCACCGCCCTCGTCGAGGAGGCGGTGGACGCCCTACGTGAGCTGCCCGGCACGGCCGAGCGGAAGGCGGTGGTCTCACTGCCCCGCGCGCCGCGGCCGCTGCCGACCATCACCGGCGATGACGACCTGCTCTTCCTGGCGGTGTCCAACGTGCTGTCCAACGCGGTGAAGTACTCCTCAGCGGGTGACACCGTCGAGGTGCGCGGCCGGGCCGACGAGGACTGGTTGGTCCTCGAGGTCGCCGACACCGGGCGCGGCATCCCGGAGCAGGAGCAGGAACTGGTCTGGGAGGAGCTGGGTCGGGGCCAGGAGGCGCGAAGGATCGAGGGCTCCGGTCTCGGTCTGCCGCTGGTCCGGGCCATCGCGCGACGGCACGGCGGCGACTGCACACTGGAGTCCTGGCACGGCGAAGGCTCGACCCTGACGCTCCGGCTGCCGGTCCACGGTCCGCCACTGAGCCCCACCACCACCCCAGGAGGTTCTGACCATGACCGATCCTGATGGCGACGTCGTCATCTACTGGCGGCCGGGCTGCGGCTTCTGCCATCGACTCCGCACCCGGCTGGGGGAGGACGGACGCCGAGCGCGCTGGGTCAACATCTGGGAGGACGAGGACGGCGCCGCCTTCGTGCGGAGCGTGAACGACGGCAACGAGACCGTCCCCACCGTGGTGATCGCGGGCGAGCCGCACACCAATCCCGACCCGGCGAAGGTCCTGGAGCGACTGAGCCAGCTCGACTGACAGGCGGCCTGGCGGACCACCGGGGTCACGGCATACGGGCCCTGAACCGGGCGACAACCCAGGCCCCGGGGGCATCCCCCGGCCCCGGGGGGCATCCCCAGGCCCCGGGCGACATCCTGCCTGGTGGTCGGGGGTGGTGTCCTGTGAGTGCCCGGAGTTGGCGCGCTTTTGGCGCCCTGGGCGTGCCAGATCGGGGCAGTCACAGGGCGAGGTGGCCGGGTCATCGCTCGGGGCGAAACCTGGGCGTTACACGCGCCCGCCTACACTTGGCGACCATGTCCAACCTCTCGCGCGACGACGTCGCGCACGTCGCCATGCTGGCGCGGATCCAGCTCGAGGACCACGAGCTCGACCGCCTCGCCGGCCAGCTCGACCAGATCGTCGACTGGGTCGGTCAGGTCAACGAGATCGCCGCCGCCGACGTGCCCCCGATGTCCCACCCGCTGCCCCTGGCCAACGTCTCCCGGGAGGATGAGGTGCGCCCCAGCCTCGCCCAGGAGCAGGCGCTCGCCAACGCTCCCGCGGCGCAGGACGGGCGCTTCGGCGTGCCGCGGATCCTGGACGAGGAGTGAGGTCCCGTATGTCGTCACCCACCGACCTCACCCGCCTCACCGCTGTCCAGATGGCAGATGGTCTGGCTGCCGCGGAGTTCACCTCCGTCGAGCTCACCCAGGCCCACCTCGACCGGATCGAGCGGCTCAACGGCACGCTCAACGCCTTCCTGCTCGTCGACGCCGAGGGCGCCCTCGCCACCGCCCGGGAGGTCGACGCCGCCCGAGAGGCCGGCGAGGACCTGCCCCGCCTGGCCGGTGTCCCGGTCGCGGTCAAGGACATCGCGTGCACCCAGGGCCTGACCACCACCGCCGGCTCGAAGATGCTGGCTGACTTCGTCCCGCCCTACGACGCCACGATCGTCACCCGCCTGCGGGATGCCCGGATGCCCATCCTGGGCAAGACCAACATGGACGAGTTCGCGATGGGTTCCTCAACCGAGCACTCCGCCTTCGGCCCGACCCGCAACCCGTGGGACCTCGACCGGATCCCCGGCGGGTCCGGCGGTGGCTCGTCCGCGGCCGTTGCGGCATACCTGGCCCCGCTCGCCATCGGCTCGGACACCGGCGGGTCGATCCGGCAGCCAGCCGCGGTCACCGGCACGGTCGGCACCAAGCCGACCTACGGCGGCGTCAGCCGCTACGGCGTGATCGCGCTCGCCTCCAGCCTGGACCAGATCGGCCCGTGCGCCCGGACGGTGGCCGACGCGGCCCTGCTGCACGAGGTGCTCGGCGGGCACGACCCGATGGACTCCACCTCGATCGACGCCCCGGTTCCGCCGGTCGTCGCGGCGGCCACCGGCACCCGCGACCTGACCGGGCTGAAGGTTGGAGTCGTCACGGAGATCGGTGGGGAGGGCTTCCAGGCTGGTGTCCTTGACCTGTTCAACGATGCTCTGGACCAGCTGCGTGAGCTGGGTGCGGAGATCGTCGAGGTCTCCTGCCCGCACTTCGCCTACGCGATGGCGGCCTACTACCTGATCCTGCCGTCCGAGGCCAGCTCCAACCTGGCCCGCTACGACGCCATGCGCTACGGACACCGGAGCACCCCCGAGGGCAGCCCGAGCGCCGAGCAGGTGATGGCGGCCAGCCGGGACGACGCCTTCGGCGACGAGGTCAAGCGCCGCATCATCCTGGGCACCTACGCCCTGTCCAGCGGCTACTACGACGCCTACTACGGCCAGGCCCAGAAGGTCCGCACCCTGATCGCCCGCGACTTCGAGGCCGCGTTCGAGCAGGCCGACGTCCTGGTCAGCCCCACGGCGCCGACGACCGCCTTCAAGATCGGCGACAAGACCGAGGACCCGATGGCGATGTACCTCAACGACATCGCCACCATCCCCGCCAACCTGGCCGGCGTCCCCGGGATGTCGATCCCGTCCGGGCTCGCGGCCGAGGACGGTCTACCGGCGGGGCTGCAGATCCTCGCCCCCGCGATGGAGGACCAGCGCCTGTATGCCGTGGGCGCGGCGCTGGAGGAGGCGCTGCGGTCCGCGCAGGGCGGCTATGTCTTCGAGCAGGCTCCCGAGATCGAGGTGAGGTCATGACCATCTCCGCACGCCCCATCCATCAAGAGGACACCGTGGACTACGCGGAGGCGCTGGAGCGCTACGAGCCGGTGATGGGCCTGGAGGTCCACGTCGAGCTGAACACCGCGACCAAGATGTTCTGCGGCTGCGCGACCGGCTTCGGCGCAGACCCGAACACCCAGACCTGCCCGGTCTGCCTGGGTCTGCCCGGCGCGCTGCCGGTGGTCAACAAGGCGGCGGTGGAGTCGGCCATCCGGATCGGCCTGGCGCTGAACTGCCAGATCGCGCCGTGGTGCCGGTTCGCCCGGAAGAACTACTTCTACCCGGACATGCCGAAGAACTTCCAGACCTCGCAGTACGACGAGCCCATCGCGTTCGACGGCTGGCTCGAGGTCGAGGTCCCGGCGAGCGAGGCGGGCGAGGCCTTCACCTACCGCGTCGAGATCGAGCGCGCGCACATGGAGGAGGACACCGGAAAGTCCACCCACGTGGGCGGTGCCACCGGCCGCATCCATGGCGCGGACTACTCGCTCGTGGACTTCAACCGGGCCGGGATCCCGCTCATCGAGATCGTCACCAAGCCCCTCACCGGCGCGGGTGACCGCGCTCCGGAGGTGGCCAAGGCCTACGTGGCCGCCCTGCGTGACCTGCTCAGGGCGCTGGACGTCTCCGAGGTCAAGATGGAGCAGGGCAATGTGCGCTGCGACGCCAACGTCTCGCTGATGCCCAAGGGGTCGGACACCTTCGGTACCCGGACCGAGACCAAGAACGTCAACTCCCTGCGCTCAGTGGAGCGGGCGGTCCGCTACGAGATCACCCGGCACGCGGCGATCCTCGATGCGGGGGAGAAGGTCTTCCAGGAGACCCGGCACTGGCACGAGGACACCGGGATCACCACCGCCGGACGCCCCAAGTCGGATGCCGACGACTACCGCTACTTCCCGGAGCCGGACCTGGTGCCGGTCGCCCCGTCCCCCGAGGACGTGGAGCGGCTGCGCGGGACGCTGCCCGAGCCGCCCGCCCAGCGCCGCAAGCGGCTGCAGGAGGAGTGGGGCTATTCCGACCTGGAGATGCGCGATGTCGTCAACGCTGGCGCCGTCGAGGTCATCGAGGAGACCGTTGCGGCGGGTGCCTCCCCGGCTGCCGCGCGCAAGTGGTGGACCGGTGACCTGGCCCGTCGTGCCAACACTGACGGCGTGGCGGTGACGGAGCTGGGCGTCACCCCGGCCCACATCGCCGAGCTGGACGGACTCGTGCGGGAGGGTCGCCTCAACGACTCGATGGCCCGCCAGGTGATGGAGGGCGTCGTCGCCGGTGAGGGCGGCCCGACGCAGGTGGCCGATGCCCGCGGGCTGGAGCTGGTCCAGGACGACGGCGCGCTGCAGGCTGCCGTCGACAAGGTCATCGCCGCCAACCCCGACGTCGTGGAGAAGATCCAGGGCGGCAAGGTCCAGGCGGCCGGTGCCCTGATCGGCCAGGTGATGAAGGAGATGCGGGGACAGGCGGATGCCGCCAAGGCCCGCGAGCTGATCCTGGCGACCCTGGGCGTGGAGGGCTGACCGCTCGCGCCCGCAGCGCCATCGCGCCCCTGTGATATGGATCACAGGGGCGCGATGTTTGCGTGGACCGGACGCGTCTACCTCCCAACAGTCGACCACCCGGTCGGCCCACCGGACCCCGAGGGGGAATCATGCTCACCACGACCCGATTGGCCCTGACCACCACGCTGACCTCCAGCATCCTCGCGGTCGGGCTGGGGCTGGCCCCGTCCGCCCTGGCCGGTGAGGACGTCAAGCTGCCCGGTCAGGGTGACCAGTTCGACTTCCGTGGCAACCACTACACCTGGCAGGGCTATGACCTGCTCGGCATCACCGTCAGCGTGCCCCTCTTCTTCTGCGGTGAGGACCAGGTGCTCTCCGCCGCCTTCGAACTGACCAACACCAATGACGTCGACATGGCCGTCTCGGCGGCGGACTGGTTCGGCGTGCTCGATCCGGGCGAGTCGATCAAGGTCGGTGTGCCGCTGACCTACGCCCAGGAAGACCTCTTCTGGGACCAGAACGCCGCGATGCGCCTCGATGTCGGCGACTCGCATGGTTTCGTCTTCGCCGACAGCGAGGCCACGTGCGACACCGTCGAGGGCTTCGACACCGTGATGGCCATCGGCTACCGGTTCCCCGAGGGCGGGTCCTCGGTCTACCAGCTCGATGGCTCCCCCTCCGGCCACGACGACTCCAGCCCGTCCGACGCCGCACCCGCCCCGCCCCTTGCGGTGCCGAGCGGTCCGCGCATCCAGACCGGCACCGTGGCCGAGGCGGGCGTGGTGGCCGAGGCGGGAGTGGGGGCCACGGTCACCCCCGTGGTGAACGCCAGTCAGTCGACCGCTCAGCCACCTGCACACGTCGACGCGGCGGCAGCGACCATGACCGCTGAGCCATCGCGCAGTCACCCGCGTCGGTCGACGAGGCGCCGACCACGGCGACCACCCCGGCCGATCTCGAGCCGGGGATCCCGGTCTCCCTCACTCTCGACGACGGGCCGAGCTGGGTCATCACGGCGCTCGGGGTGGACGCGGAGGGCTTCATCAACCCCCCACCCGGCGTGGTGCAGTGGTATGACCAGTCGCCTCGACCGGGCGAACCAGGCATCGCCGTGGTCGCCGGCCACGTGCGCGCCGACGGGGTCCCGGACGTCTTCGCCGACCTCGCCTCGACGCAGGTGGGGGAGCGGGTAAGGGTCGAGGATGAGCACGGCACCGAGTTGGTCTACACCGTCACCGAGGTCCGGGTGGCCGACAAGGACGACGTGATGGTCGATCCCGACGTCTGGGGCCCTGCCGAGCGCTCGCGACTGGCGATCGTCACCTGCGACGACAGCTCAGTCGTCGAGGAGGGCAACCACTTCGCCGGCAACCTGATCGTGGAGGCCGAGCTCACCGGTGGCTGAGCCGTCGGTTCCCCCTGAGGCGGCTTGCCCAGGGGCAGAGCGGCACGCCACGCGTGGACTATTCACACTACGTATACTGTGTGTGTATAGTCCTCGCCATGAGCACCGCGCACGCCCTTCTGGGACTCCTTGACGGGTCGGGTGAACCCGCCTACGGATACACGCTCAAGCGTGACTACGACCTGGCCCTCGCGCCGGACAAGCCGCTCGCCTACGGGCAGGTCTACTCCTCCCTGGCCCGCTTCGAGCGCCAGGGTTGGGCTGAGGTGGTCACCGTCGAGTCCGGCGCCGGTCCGGACCGCAAGCGCTACCGGATCACCCCCGACGGTGTGTCGGTCGTGGACGGTTGGGTCTACACCCCGCAGGAGATCGGCGCCTTCGCCAGTTCCACCCTCTTCGCCCGGGTCTCGGTGGCCCTCCTCTCGGGCCGAGATGCCCAGGAGGTGCTCGCCCGGCAGCGGGCCAGCCACCTGGAGCGGATGCGCGAGCTCACCCGTCGCCGGCGGGAGGCTGACGTGGCCGGCCAACTCGCCATCACCTACGAGCTCACCCACCTCGACGCCGACCTGCGGTGGATCGAGGAGGCCGGGCAGCGCCTCGACGCCATGCGCGCCGACCTGCACACCGCGCTCACCTCGCCCGCCAGCGCCGACCAGGACGGGTCATGAACGCCGCCCGTGGCTCCGCGCTCGACCATCGCCCGCAGCGCGGCGCCGACCAGTCCGCCCAGTCCGAGGCCGCCACCCACCCGACCATCCAGCTTCAGGACGTCCACCTCAGCTACGGCTCCACCCCAGCCCTGCGCGGCGTCGATCTCACCGTGAGGGCAGGGGAACGGATCGCGCTCATGGGTGCCTCGGGCTGCGGTAAATCGACCCTGCTGCACGTCATCGCCGGTGTCCTCCCTCCCGAGTCCGGGACGGCTCAGGTGCTCGGCCAGGACCTCGGGGTCCTCCCGGAGCGCGCCCGCGACACCCTGCGCCGTGAGCAGATCGGGATGGTCTTCCAGTTCGGCGACCTGGTCGCCGAGCTCACCCTCCGCGAGAACGTCATGCTGCCGCTCCGCCTGGCCGGCATCGCGCGCCGCGAGTCCCGATCCGGGCCCGCGACCTGCTGAACCGGCTCGAGATCGAGCACGTCGCCGATCGACGCGCCGGTGAGGTCTCCGGCGGGCAGGCCCAGCGTGCCGCCGTCGCCCGCGCCCTCGTCCACGAGCCGGCGCTCGTCCTCGCCGACGAACCGACTGGCTCCCTCGACACCGTCTCCTCCGAGCAGGTCATGGAAGCGCTCTGCGGGGCCGCGGCCGACCTGGGCACCACGCTCCTGGTCGTCACCCACGACAACCGGGTTGCGGCATACCTGGACGGGCTCGTGACCATGCGCGACGGTCGCGTCACCGACCCCCTGGGGGTATGACGTGTCCGCGCCCCTCGCCCTCGGCTGGCAGCTGGCCACCCGGGCAACCCGGCACGGTCGCCTACGTGCCGTGATCATGGCGGTGGTCGCCGCCCTTGCCACCGTGGCTGTGCTCGGCGTCCTCGTCGTGATGGCCGCCGTCCGACGGCCGAGCGTTGAGGCGCTGGCGCAGGAGCAGTACCAGACCGGCCCCGACGTCCTCGGCGCCGTGATCTCCGGCGGGGTGGTGCTGGCCGTCGTGCTGCCCGCCCTGGTCGCTGCGGTGACCGCGGGTCGGATGTCGGCCGCGCTGCGGGCCCGGCGTCTGGCCCGGCTGCGGCTGCTCGGGATGACGCCGCGCCAGCTCGGGCTGGTCGGCCTGGGGGAGACCGCGCCCTGGGCGTTCGGGGGCTGGCTGGTCGGGACCGGTCTGCACTATGCCTCCCTTCCGCTGCTCGCGAGGCTGAGCTTCGGCGGCCGCCCGTATGCCGTGTCCGACCTTCTCCCCAGCCCGCTCCTGATCATGGCCAGCCTCAGCGTCCCGCTCGCGATGCTGGCCGGTGCGCTCGGGGCCCGGGCGCTGCGGCGCTCGAGCGGTGGACTGGTGGCCCAAGCGAGGGTGATGGCGGTGCGTCGGCCGGGCTGGTGGCGAGTCCTGCCCTTGCTGGCCGGCGATCCTGCTCGCCCTCGTCGCCCGCGAGGGCACGGTGCAGCCGCAGCTGCTGCCGGTCGTCTTCCTCGGTGGAGCGGTCCTGGCTGCGCTCGGCGCCATCCTGGTGCCGCCGCTGCTCGTGAGCTGGCTCGCGGCGCTGCTGATCCGACTGGACCGACCGACAACGGTGATCGCCGGGAGGAGGCTGCAGGCCCAACCCGGGGCGCTGACCAGGGTGCTCGCGGGGCTGATCGTCGGGCTCTTCGTCGCCACCGCAGCCCAGGGACTGGTGGCCAACATCCAGGGCCTGCCGCAGTACCGCGCCGTGGTGCACGAACGGGAGGTCGAGGCGGCCACGCCGGTGTGGGTGCCCGACGGGCAGGACGTGGGGTCGGTCCGCGAGCGTGTGGAGCAGCTGGACGGGCTCCGGGAGTTTGCGCTCGTCACCTCCGCCGCGACGCCAGGGGTGACGGCCGACCCGGGCACCGGGCAGTTCATGGACCGCACCGTGCTGGTCACCAGTTGTGCCGAGCTCACCGTGCTGCTTCCCCGCGTCCAGGAGTGCTCCGACGGCCAGGCTGCCCGGGTGATCGACCCCTGGCTGGAGGGCGGCAATGACAGGCCCGCACAGATCGAGGTGCGGGCCATGCGTGACGACAATGTCGAGGACTCGCCTCCTGGTGAGCTCGTCGACACCGTGGCGGTCGCGGGGGAGCCGATCGTGCTGACGCAGCCCACGGGCACGCCGCGGGACTACGACGTGGTCGGGTCCTTCTTCCTCCCGCGCGGCCTGCTGACCGCGGAGCAGCTCGACGTGCTGCAGGACGGCAGGGTCACCCGGGCGCTCGTCGTCGCCGATCCTCGCCCCAACCTGCCCGGTGAGCTGCGCGCGCTCGGCCTGGACCCGGCGTCCTACTGGGACGTCGCCGACTTCGACCGCTACCAGCGCGAGATCGACTCCATCCGGCTGCTCACGGCCGTGGTGCTGACGATCGGGCTCGCGGCCTTCCTGCTGGGGATGGTGGACCGAGTGCTGGAGCGTCGGGTCGAGCTGTCCCGGCTGCGCCTGCTCGGCACGCCCGTCGGGGTGCTGCGGGGCTCGCACTGGCTCGAGGTCGCCTTGCCGCTGCTGCTTGGTTGTGGCCTGGCGCTGGGGCTGGGTCACCTGGTCGGGGCGGGCTATCTCGACCTCGCCAACCAGGGTTTGTCCGCGACCGAGCGATACGGACTACCGCCTTTCTACCTCGCCGGGACCCTCCTTGCGGCCGCCGGCGGCGCGCTGCTCGTCGCGGCGCTGACCTCGCTGGGCCTCGGCTCCCGCCTGCGCCCGGAGCAGGTGCGTCAGGCCTGAGGGCCCGCCACCTGGTGCTCCAGCCGCCCCGAGTCCCGGTATGCCGTCAGTTGCCCCTGTAGGTAGCTCGCCATCCGCGGGAAGGAGGCGGGTGAGGCGCCGCCGACGTGCGGGACGACCAGGACACCGGGTGTGCTCCACAGCGGATGACCATCCGGGAGCGGCTCGGGGTCGGTGACATCCAGGGCCGCCCGCAACCGTCCGGACGTGCACTCGGCGAGCAGGGCCTCGTGGTCCACGACACCGCCCCGGGCGACGTTCACCAGGAGCGCACCGTCGGGGAGCAGCGCGAGGGCCTCCGCATCGACGAGTCCCTCGGTCTCCTCGGTGAGGGGGACGCTGATGGCGAGGATGTCGGCGCGGGGGAGGAGGTCGGGCAGGTGCGTGATACCGCAGACGGAATCGACCAGATCGTCGCCTGGCTTGTCGGTGGAGGCGACGGCCAGCACCTCGCACTCGCTCGCGAGCAGCCGGCGGGTGAGCGCGCGGCCGATGCCGCCATAGCCGAGGACCAGCACCGTCGAGTCGGCGAGCGAGCGCCACGGCTGACCCTCGGGGGTGGACCGGTCCCAGGTCTGAGCCTGCTGGGAGAGCACGTGCCTGGGCAGATAGCGCTGGGAAGCCAGCATCAGGGTGAGGGCCAGCTCGGCCGTCGCCGTGTCGTGCACCCCGACCGCATTGGCCAGGGCGATGCCCTCGGGCAGGTGGGGGAGCACGTGTTCGTACCCCGCTGAGGAGAGCACGACCGCGCGCAGCCCGGGGACCTCGTCGAGCCGCTTGAGCCAGGGCCCAGCGATCATCGGCAACGCCAGCACCTCCACCTCGCGGCCCCCACCCGGGATGGTGTCGCGGTCCTCCGGGTCGTAGAAGGTGACCTCGACGCCGTCGACCGGGTGCAGCAGCTCACGGAGCTCATCAGGCACGGCGGCGTGGACGGGGTCGGCGGTGCGGAGGGGGCCAGCGGTGGGGTCGGGAGGCGCGTCCATGCCCCCACGGTAGGTGCCCGGGCTCGGTCCGCCCGCCGCGGTTCACCCGTCCTCGCGTGTCGGCGCGGCGAGGTCTCGA
The DNA here is from genome assembly GCF_050261105.1 of Ornithinimicrobium pulveris. Lineage (GTDB taxonomy): Bacteria > Actinomycetota > Actinomycetes > Actinomycetales > Dermatophilaceae > Ornithinicoccus. The sequence continues at coordinate 825,201 of NZ_CP189837.1, forward strand.
CAGGTGTGATCCATATCACAGACTGGCCGTGCAATGTGCCGGGCTGATCAGGTCGTCCTAGAGCCAGATCCGGAGCATCCGGGCAGGCGACGGATCCCCTGTCGCTCAGGGCTTCTCGACACGAGACCGTCCACCAGGAGTACCGATGCGCACACGTTCAGCCCTGCTCCGCTCCGCAGCCATGGTCGCGTCCGTCGCCGCGCTGGCCGCTGGCCCCGCCTTGGCCGCCACCGCAGCGGACACCGTCGAGGACGGCATGGGCAATGTGTATGGCGAAGCTCACGGTGCGCACGGCGGGTTCGTCATCGCCGATGTCGTGCCCTTCTGCGAGGACGGGTCCCCTGGCGTGGCTTTCGGGGTCTACAACCAGGGCGCCGAGCCCGCTGGCTACACGGTGGGAGCCGGCCGCCCCGGCGCGGATGGCTTCGTGCTGGCGTCGGCCGACGTGGTGCAGGTCGGGATGGGCACGGTTGCCGGCTTCGCCGTGGTTGGCGAGGGCCCGTCACAGGCGATGGTCTACCTCCAGGCCTCGACCGATCCAGACCGCACGAGCTACGCCTTCATCCCCTACGACGGCGCCTGCGAGGGACACCCAGCCTCCCAGGCCGATGCCTTCGACGTCGTCGCGTCGGGGCAAGCGGCGGAGGCGGTGACGCAGTACTACCTGATGGGCCAGAACCCGGTGACCGCGACGGAGCCGACTCCCGCCCCCACGGCGCCCCCGACCACCCCGGCCCCGACGACCACCCCGGCCCCGACGACCACGCCGGCGCCGGCTCCGACGGCCGGTTCTGAGGGCACCGTGTCCGGACCCCGGATTCAGACCGGCACGACAGTCTCCGACCAGGCACCGGCCTGGCTCCTGGCAGCTGGGGCGCCGGCCTGCTCCTCCTCGGGGGAGCCGCGGCGGCGACCCGCGCCCGAGGCCGGTAGGCCGTTCAGTCCTGTGGTGGCGGACGGCGCTGGCGGCTACGGTCGAGACATGCAGGGTCGCCGTCTCGTCCTGATCCGTCACGCCACCGCCGAAGACAGCCACTCGGAGGGGGATCACTCCCGGGCGCTCGCGGACCGGGGGAGGGCTGACGCCGCGCTGCTCGGGCGCTGGCTGATGGGGCAGGGGCTGGTGCCCGACCACGTGCTCGTCTCGACAGCGACCCGGACCCAGCAGACGCTCGAGGCGCTCCGCGAGATGCACCCGGACGCCGGGAGCGTGTGGACCGAGCGACGCCTGTATGACGGTGGCGTGGACGGGACGCTCGCGGCCATTCAGGAGATCCCGGACGCTGCCGGGGTGGCGTGGGTCGTGGGCCATGAGCCGGTGATGTCGACCACGGTCTGGGAGCTGGCCGGAGAAGGGATGGAGGGGGAGCTGCAGCAGCGGCTGCTGCGCGGCTACCCCACCTCGACGGCCGCCCTTCTCGGCGTCGAGACGGCCTGGGCGGACCTCGGGATGGCGGGCGCGCGGCTGCTGAAGTTGCATACCGCCCGCGCTTGACCTCCTGACCTGGTGACCTCCTGACCTTCTGAGCTCTTGACCGGCTGACAGGCGAGCGGGCTGAAACCGGTTGGGGTCTGTCGGACCCGCGGTCTAGAGTCACCCCTCGTGACCGCACCGGTGATCAGGGCCAAGGGCCTGCGCAAGACCTACGGCGATTTCACTGCCGTCGACGGCATCGACTTCGAGGTGCAGCCGGGGGAGAGTTTCGGGCTGCTCGGCCCCAACGGTGCCGGCAAGTCGACCACGATGCGGATGATCGGGGGGACCCTCGACCGCACGGCCGGTGAGCTCGAGGTGCTCGGGCTAGACCCGGGCACCCACGGGCCCGAGGTCCGTGCCCATCTCGGTGTGATCCCGCAGCAGGACAACCTCGACGAGGAGCTGCGGGTCAGGGAGAACATCGTGATGTACGGCCGCTACTTCGGTCTGCCGCGCTCCTATCTCCTCCCCAAGGCTGAGGAGCTGCTGAAGTTCGCCCAGCTTGAGGTGAAGGCGCGCGAGAAAGTCGGCAACCTCTCCGGCGGCATGAAGCGGCGGCTCACCATCGCCCGCGGCCTGGTCAACGAGCCGCGGATCCTGTTGCTCGATGAGCCGACGACCGGCCTGGACCCGCAGGCGCGGCACATCCTGTGGGACCGGCTGTTCCGCCTCAAGGAGGCGGGCACGACGTTGGTTGTGACCACGCACTTCATGGACGAGGCCGAGCAGCTCTGTGACCGGTTGATCGTGGTCGACCACGGCGCGATCATGGCCGAGGGCTCGCCGCGAGAGCTGATCCGGCGCTACTCGACCCGCGAGGTGGTCGAGGTGCGCTTCGGCTCGGAGCGCAATGCCCAGGTGGTCGACCGGCTCGAAGGCGTCGGTGAGCGCAACGAGGTGCTGCCCGACCGGATCCTGATCTACACCCCTGACGGTGAGGCCGCGCTGGAGGAGATCTCCCGGCGCGAGCTCAACCCGGTGACCTCGCTGGTGCGCCGCAGCTCCCTGGAGGACGTCTTCCTCCGGCTCACGGGGAGGTCGCTCATTGACTGAGTCGACAGGTCCTTCGGGCGGGTCAGCCGCGACGGGCGGGGGAGCGGGAGCTGCGAGCGTGCCGCATCCCGAGCTGGACTCCACCTCGCTCGCCTACTCCGGCACGATCCCGCCCCACTCGCAGATGGCGGCCCGCAGCCGACGGTTCGGCTGGTGGTACTACACCGAGACCTACCTGCGCGGCATGCGGGCCTACGCCCTGCCGATCCTGTTCTACGCCGTCGGTCAGCCGCTGCTCTACCTGATCGCGATGGGCGTGGGCCTGGCGGCGCTGGTGAGCGGCGGCGTCGGCAGCGTGGATGGGGTCGACTACCTGACCTTTGTCGCGCCGGCCCTGCTGGTCTCGACCGTGGTGATGTCGGTGAGCGGCGAGATGACCTACCCGGTGATGAGCGGCTTCAAGTGGAACCGGCTCTACTACGGTCCGGCCGCCTCGCCGGTGTCGCCGGGTCAGATTGCGGTGGGCCACTTCACCGCCGTCTGTCTTCGCTTTCTCATCCAGTCCTTCATCTTCTGGGTGGTGATGGTCGCCTTTGGTGCGGCTCCGCAGGTGCTCATGTCGCTGCTCCTCGTGCCGCTCGGCGTGCTCGCCGCGATGGCCTTCGGGGCACCGCTGCAGGCGTATGCCGCGACCGTCAAGGACGAGGGTTTCCAGTTCACCTTCGTGCAGCGCTTCATCGTGATGCCGATGTTCCTCTTCGCCGGGACCTTCTTCCCGCTCTCGGTGATGCCGATCTACCTGCAGTGGATCGGCTGGATCAGTCCGGTCTGGCACGGCACCCAGCTGGCACGCGTGGCCTCCTACGGCGCCCCGGTCGAGCCGTGGTTGATCGCCGTGCACCTTCTCTTCCTGATCGTCTGTGTCGTCGGTGGTCTCACGGTCGCCGTCCGGGTCTATCGGGGGAGGTTGACCGCATGAGCGAGCACGGTTCCGAGCAGGCGGTAGGGACGACGTCGACCACGCGGACAACGCCCACGACGCCGAGCACGGGAGTGGCGCGGCAGTTGACGGCCCGGCGACACCGCATACCGGACGGGTTGGCCTCGTTGTCCTCAGGCAACGTGCGCGCGGTCCTGGAGCGCGGCTTCACGGTGATCCGCAACCAGAACTGGCTGATCCTCGTCTCCGGCTTCTTCGAGCCGGTCTTCTACCTGCTGGCCATGGGCGTCGGGATGGGGATGCTGGTGGGGGAGGTCGAGGGGCCGGGCGGGCAACCGATCACGTATGCCGCCTACATCGCTCCCGCGCTGCTCGCCACGTCCGCGATGAACGGCGCGATCTACGACTCGACCTGGAATGTCTTCTTCAAGCTGCGCTTCGCCAAGCTCTACCAGGCGATGCTGCAGACCTCGCTCGGGCCGCTGGATGTGGCGCTCGGGGAGATCCTGATGGCGCTCTTCCGCGGCTTCATCTATGCGGTCGGCTTCCTCGGCGTGCTGGCGGCGATGGGGCTGGTGACGTCGTGGTGGGCGCTGGCGATGGTGCCGGTGGCGGTGCTGATCGCGTTCGGGTTCGCGGCGCTGGGGATGGCGATCACCAGCTACCTGAAGAGCTTCCAGCAGATGGACCTGATCAACTTCGCGATGCTGCCGATGTTCTTGTTCTCGGCCACGCTCTACCCGATCTCGGTCTACCCCGAGGCGATCCAGTGGCTGGTGATGGCGATGCCGCTCTGGCACGGCGTGGAGCTGATGCGCCAGCTGTCCGTCGGGCACCTGACCGGGATGACGCTGGTGCACGTCGGCTACTTCCTGACGATGACCGCCGCCGGGCTGTGGCTGACCACCGTGCGCCTGCGCGCCCTCTTCCTGCGCTGAGATCCGCTCCCCAGCGGACTCTTTCCCTGTGAATGCCCCGATCGGACACGGCTTTGGGCCGAGGCGCGCATCAAATCGGGGCACGCACAGGGCCAGCTGTCCCGAGACGAGCCCGTGCGCGTGCCGTCGGGGGAGCGTCTGAGCTCGGCGTCACCCCTGCTCCGGAAAGTGGAGACGCCACTCATCGTTGATCGGCCCGACCGCGACCCCGCGGCTGCGCAGGATCTTGGCCACCCGCTCGAGGGTGGCGCCCGGTGTGCGGTAGATGTCCTTGGAGATGAGGGGGATGATCCGCCAGCCGTCATCGTCGAATCCCTCACGCCTGATGATGTCGCCCTCCCACTGAGTGGGATTCTCGGCATGCTGTCGGCCGTCGTACTCGATCGCGGTCTTGGATGCCAGGTGCGCCAGATCCAAGCGGCGCACGAGCTGGCCGTCCATCGTGTAGAAGGCATGGTTCACGATCAGCTCCGGGAATCCCGCCAGGGCGAAGAGCATGCGCGTCCGGCTCTCCATCGGTGAGTCGACCTTGGCGCGCACGAAACCGGCCGCTCTGCGTGCCAGCCGTGATCCGCGACCAGTGCTGCGCTCCGCGGCGGCGACCAGGTCCTCCACGCTGAACCGGCCCTTCTTGATCAGGCTGTCTCCGAGAACCACCAGGTCGACGAGGTCCAGCTGGGTCGCCATGTCGAGAAAGGTCGCGATGCCGTTGGTCGTGCGCACCTTGCGGAAGGTTGTCGGGGTCCGGGATGAGGCGTGGAAGACGGCGTCCGACCGCTCGTTGCGAGGAGATCCTCTGGGAACGCTGAGGTGGACTTTCGAGGTGTGAGGCACGACGCCGCCCCACAATCTGGCAGCTGTGTGGTGCGATACCCAGCCGTGCCCTCCGACGATGAGCATCGCCGCCACGGCGTGGAGGTAGGCATCCACCTCCACGGATGCTGCGACATACACACCGCGCAGCACGCGTCGGAAATCGCGCGACTGCAAGCGCCTCAGCGAGATGCCGGCCGCGCGCGCTTGTGCTCTCGTGAAAGGGCGCCGGACATCGAGCTGGTGGGGATTCGTGGCCATGAGCGACAGCATTCCCGAATCCCGCGGAGCGGCTCAGGAGTTGTCCACAGGTGCCGTTGGTGAGGGCGTCGTGACTGTGACTGCCCGGGTTACGCACGCGATTCGACCGATGAGCGCATCGAACCAGGGCACTCACAGGCGACGGGCGGGCGTGATCGGTGCGCTGGGGCGCAGGTGTCCGGTCACTTAGGGTTGAGGGGTGAGCACTCTGGACCCGGACTCGGCTGACCTGACGCTGCTGCAGGACCGGCAGGTGGCGGTGCTCGGATTCGATGCCCTCGCCGCGGCGCACGCACTGAACCTGCGCGACTCGGGTGTCGACGTCTGGATCGGCGTTACCCCCGACAGCCGCTCGGCGGCGCGTGCTGAGATTGAAGGGCTCGCGGTCGACACCCCCGAGCAGGCGGTGGCCCGCTGCGACATCGTGCTGATCACCGGCGCAGGGGACAGCCACGGCGAGCTCGCGGTCGAGTCGGTCCAGGGGCTGCTCGACCAGTACACCGAGCCAGGTGACCTCGTGATCGTCACGAGCGCCGCCATCGTGCGCGTCGGGGGACTGGCCGTCCCCGAAGGCGTCGACCTGGCCCTGCTCGATGCGATCGGTGATGGCGACCGGGTCCGTGAGGAGTATCTCGACGGGCGTGGCTGCCCCGCCCTCGTCGCCGTCGAACGCGACGGGAGTGGTGCTGCGTGGGCGACGCTCACGGCATACGCGGGGGCGATGGGGGCGCTGCGCTCAGGTGCGATCGTCACCACCCTCGAGCACCAGGCCCGGGCGCTCGCGCTCGCCGAGCAGCGCGTCCACGAGCCCCTCCAACGTATGGTGCAGGACGCCTTCGACAGCCTCGTCGCCGAGGGCGTCGAAGAGGAGGTCGCCTACCTGGCGGTGCTGCACGATCTCAAGGCACGCACCGATGCGATCTACGCGGCGGGCTTCGCCACCCAACACGGCCCCGACGGGGAGCCGGGTGACGATCCCGCGGACGGCGCGACCAGCCGCCGCGAGGCCGCCGCGGCCGCCCACCCGATCGAGCGCGTCGGCCGTCGGGTCCGGGCGATGATGTCGTGGATCCGCTGAGCCGGATCGGCTGAAAGACCAGCCTGGATCGGCGTATACCCTCGGAGCATGACCACGACGTCGACGTCAGCCCAGGAGTTCTTCGCCCGCACCGAGGCCGCCGAGCGCCGCTCTGCGGACGAGATCGGACAGATCCTGGAGAACCCCGGTTTCGGCAGCACCTTCACCGAGCACATGGTGCTGGTGGAGTGGGACAAGGAGCAGGGCTGGCACGACGGCCGCGTCGTCCCGTACGGCCCCATCCCGCTGGACCCTTCCGCCGCGGTCTTCCACTACGCGCAGGAGATCTTCGAGGGGATGAAGGCCTACCGGCACGAGGACGGGTCGGTCTGGACCTTCCGCCCCGAGCGCAACGCCGAGCGGCTCAACGCCTCGGCGCGCAGGATCGCGATGCCCGAGCTGCCGCCCACGATCTTCCTGGACGCCATCAAGGAGCTCGTCACCATCGATGAGGCCTGGGTGCCGCCGGCCGGGGAGGGCGAGACCTCGCTCTACCTGCGCCCGTTCATGATCGCCACCGAAGAGGCGCTGGGGGTGCGCCCGAGCAACCGCTACCTCTTCTGCGTCATCGCCTCGCCGGCCGGCGCCTACTTCAGCGGTGGTCTCAAGCCGGTCTCGCTGTGGGTTAGCGACCAGTACGTCCGCGCGGCCCCCGGCGGCACCGGGGCGGCCAAGACCGGCGGCAACTACGCCGCCTCGCTCGCCTCCCAGGCCGAGGGCATCGAGAACGGCTGCGACCAGGTGGTCTTCCTCGACGCCACCGAGCACACCTATGTCGAGGAGCTCGGCGGCATGAACCTCTTCTTCGTGTATGCCGACGGCCGGATCGTGACGCCCGAGCTCACCGGGACGATCCTGCCGGGGGTCACGCGCTCCTCGCTGGTCGAGCTCGCGCGCGAACGCGGGCACGACGTGCAGGAGCGCCGGTTCTCGATCGATGAGTGGCGCGAGGGCGTGGCCTCGGGCGAGATCACCGAGGTCTTCGCCTGCGGCACCGCTGCGGTCATCTCCCCGGTCGGCCGGCTCGCGTGGAACGGCGGCGAGCTGGAGATGCCGGATGAGCACAAGGTCACGATGGACCTGCGCGAGGAGCTGCTGGACATCCAGTACGGCCGCGCGCAGGACGCCCACGGCTGGCTGTACCGCCTCGTCTGAGAAAGACCAGGCCGACCCTCGGCTGAACGTCAGGCAGTCAGCAGGTCGAGCAGGCGACGGCGCAGCTCGTTCGAGCGCGTCGTGAACTCCCGCTGGGCACGGGCGTACTCGACCTTGCCCTCGGTCGTCTCGATCCGCACCGGCTCATAGCCGAGCTCGCGCAGGTCGTAGGGTGCCGCGCGCATGTCCAACTCGCGGATGTCGCGGGCGAGCCGGAAGGCGTCCAGCGTCAGCGCGCTCGGCACCAGCGGCGTGAGTTTGAAGCACCACTTGTAGACGTCCATCCCGGCGTGCAGACAGCCCGGCTGCTCCAGCTCCAGCTGCCGCTCGCGGGTCGGGGCGAGAGTGTTCCGCGGAGCAGCCTCCGGCGTGAAGAACCGGTAGGCGTCGGCGTGGCTGCAGGCGACCGTGTGCGACTCCACCACCGCGTCGGTCCCGTCGCTGCCCAGCCGCAGGGGCCACCCGCCGTGCCGGATCTGCTCGTCGTCGGCGCGGTAGACCATCGCCCACTCGTGCAGCCCGAAGCACCCGAACCGTCCCGGCCGGGACAGCGTGGCGGTGAGCAGGTCGCGGACGAAGCCGATCGCGTTCGCCCGACGCTCCCGGACCCCGACCTCGTCCAGGTATGCCGTGTCCCCAGTCAGCACGTAGCCGCTCCACTCCGCGCGCTCGGAGGCTCCCGCGAGCCCGACGCCCGGGCCGGGGTGCCAGCGCGAAAGTTGGGCGGGGCGGAAGGAGTAGTACTCCCAGAGGAAGTCATCGACCGGGTGCTTCTTGCCCTCCACCCGGCGGGCCAGGCGACCTTCGGTGAGCTCCTCAACGGCGCGCGCGTGCGCCTGGGCGAGGTCACGCCATACGGGCTCGGGCAGGATCTGGGCAGTCACAGCGAGAACAGGAGCGGGGTGCCCAGGGGAGGGGTAGTGCCTTCGGGAGGTGCGTCCTCCAGGCGGGCGCCCGCGTCGATGGCGAGCTCGCGCAGGCGCGCCGCGAAGTCCCGGTGACCGAGGTGCTCGCCCTCGTTGTGCACCGACACCTGACGCAGCCACAGGGACTGACCGTCATTCGTGCTGACCCACACCATGCTGATCGGACCGATCGCCACCTGTGTCAGGTCGGCGATCCGCAACTCGCGCCGGGAGATGCGGCCCTGGGCGGTGAGCACCCCGTCGCGGACCTCGATGCGGCGCCGCCGCTCGCTGAAGCAGAAGAGGACGATCAGGCCGACCCCGAGAGCCCAACCCCAGCGGCCGACGACGAGGAGAAGGACACCCAGCACGGACAGCACCGCGCCCGCCAGGGTGAGCTGGAAACGCCAGAGTGAGTCTCCCCTCGCCACCAGGTCGGGAGCGGTGTCCGAAGCGGTTGACATGCGGTCATCGTACGGAAGCGGCCAAGATGGGTTGATGACTCGACGGCGAAGGCGCGGCGCGGGCAGAGCCCTGCGTGGGGTCGGTCTTGCCGTCCTGGTGGTGGGAGTGGTGGTCACCCTGATCTGGTCCCTGCAACGACAACTCATGTACTTCCCCGCCCGGTCCGACCCCGGCAGCGTCGCCAACATCGCGACCGGCGGGCGCGACCTGACGCTGCGCACAGCGGACGGGCTCGAGCTTGGGGCGTGGTTGCTGCCGCCGGACGAGCAGGCCGATTCCGGGTATGCCGTGGTGATGGCTCCAGGCAACGGTGGCCACCGCGGGGGCCGGCTGGGGTTGGGCGAGCAGCTGGCGGAGCAGGGGCTGGCGGTGCTGCTTCTGGACTATCGGGGTTACGGCGGGAACCCGGGCAGCCCCACGCGGGAGGGGTTGGCACAGGATGCGGACGCCGCGGTCGAGGCGCTCGCGGAGCAGGGCTATGGGCTGGACCGGATCGTCTACCTCGGCGAGTCCCTCGGGACGGGCGTGGTCGCCGAACTTGCGGAACGGCATACCCCGGCGGCCGTGGTCCTGCGCTCGCCGTACACGACCTTCGCGGACGTGGCGAAGGTGCACTATCCGTGGCTGCCGGTGGGGGCGCTGCTGCGGGACGACTACGACGTGGTGGGTCCGCTGTCGCGGACACAGGTCCCGGTGTCAGTGGTCTATGGCAGCGTGGACGGCGTCGTGCCGCCCGAGCTGAGCGAGCGGGTCGCCCGAGAGGTGGCGGTGCTGCACGAGGAGGTGGTGCTGGACGGGGTGGACCATAACGACTCGCCGATGTTTGGCGAGCCCGTGGTGCGGGCCGTCGTTGATGCAGTGGCGTCGGTGAGCGACGGCATACCCTAGGAGCATGCGCATCTGCCGTTTCATCACCGGTGACGACCCCCGCTTCGGCCTCGTGGACGGGGCGGGCGAGAAGATCGCGGAGATCAGCGGCGACCCGCTCTACACCCGGATCGAGCTGACCGGCGCGACCCACCTCGTCGAGGACGTTCGCCTGCTCGCGCCCGTGATCCCGCGCAGCAAGGTGATCGGGATCGGGCGCAACTACGCCGACCATGCCAAGGAGATGGGCAACGAGGTGCCCGAGGAGCCGCTGATGTTCCTCATCCCCAACACCTCGGTCTGCGGTCCGGACGACCCGGTGGTGATCCCGGACTTCGTGACCGAGGTGTCCTACGAGGCTGAGTTGGCGGTGGTGATCGGCCGGATGTGCAAGGACGTGGCGCCCGAGGATGCTCGCTCGGTGATCTTCGGCTACACCGTCGCCAACGACGTGACCGCGCGCGACCTGCAGCGGGGCGACGGCCAGTGGGCGCGCGCGAAGGGGATGGACACCTTCACCCCCGTGGGTCCCTGGGTGGAGACCGACCTGGACATCGCCGACCTGCGGATCACCTCCTCTGTCGACGGCGAGCCGCGCCAGGACGGGACGACGGCGGACATGGTGCACGGGGTCGCCGAGCTGATCGCCCACGCCTCCCGCGCCTTCACCCTGCTCCCCGGCGACCTGATCCTCACCGGCACCCCCGCCGGGGTCGGCGAGATCGTGGCCGGTCAGCGCTGCGAGGTAGCTGTCGAGGGGATCGGGTCGATGAGCAATCCGTTCGTCGCCGACGAGCAGGACTGAGGTGGCCGACGCTCCGATCGGGGTCTTCGACTCCGGTTTCGGCGGGCTGACGGTCGCGCGCGAGATCCTGGATCAGCTCCCGCACGAGTCGGTCCTCTACCTGGGCGACACCGCCCGCACCCCCTACGGTCCGCGGCCGATCGCCGAGGTGCGCCAGTTCGCGCTCGAGTGCCTGGACCGCCTCGTCGACCACGGCGTCAAAGCGCTGGTCATCGCCTGCAACTCCGCCTCTGCCGCCGTGCTCGCCGACGCCCGGGAGCGGTATGACGTGCCCGTGGTCGAGGTCATCCGCCCCGCCGTGCGCCGAGCGATGGCGGTGACGCGGTCGGGGCGGATCGGGGTGATCTCGACCGACGCCACCCACCAGTCCCGGGCCTATCTCGACTCTTTCGTGGCCGCGCCTCCGCACGTCGAGGTCTTCAGCCAGCCCTGCCCGCGCTTCGTCGAGCTGGTCGAGGCAGGGACGACGAGCGGACCGGAGGTGATCTCGGTGGCGCGTGCGTATCTCGGTCCGCTTCAGGACGACGGGATCGACACCCTGATCCTGGGCTGCACGCACTATCCCTTGTTGGCCTCGGCGCTGCAGTACGTGCTGGGGGAGCAGGTGCAACTGGTGTCCTCGGCGGCAGCGACGGCGGCCGACCTCTACCGGGTGCTGACCGAGGGCGGGCTGCTCGCCCCTCAGGACAACGTCCCCGTTCACCAGTGGCTGACCACCGGTGACCCGGACGGCTTCAGCTTCCTGGCGCGCAGATTCCTCGGTCCCGAGGTCGAGCAGGTGCACCGGGCGTATGTCGGGCGGGCTGAAGAGCGCGTGACCTGAGCCGGTCGTCGGCCGCCGAGGCGGATGAACACGATGCATGATGTCCCCATGACCACCTCTCGGGAGGGAGCGCTCGCCGGGCTGGCCGCAGGCGCGGTCACGCTCGGCACCGCTGAGCTCCTGGCCGCTGCGTGGGTGCGGCTGCTCGCCGGCGCGGGCGTCCCATCGCCGCTGCTCGCGGTTGGTGCCGCCTTCGTCGACCTCACGCCGGCCTGGCTCAAGGACTGGGCGGTCACCACCTTTGGCACGGCCGACAAGGTGGCGCTCGGGGTCGGTATGGCGTTGACCCTCACCCTGATCTGCGCCGGCCTCGGGGCGCTGTCATCCCGGCACCGGACGCTCGGGCTAGGGCTCTTCGCCGTCGTGGGTCTGGTCGGCATGGCCGCCGTGGTCACCCGCCCGAGCAGCGGTCCGCTCGACGCGACGCCCACCGTGGTCGGGGTGCTGGTCGGGTCCTGGCTGCTCGGCCGTCTCCTTGACCGCGGAGCGCACCCCACCCCGCAGGCTGGCGGTGCCTCACGCCGCGAGCTCCTTCAGACTGCTGGCGGCCTCACCGTCCTCGGCGTCGTCGGCATCGCTGCAGGCCAGGCGCTCTCCACCGCTGGTCGCGCGGCGGACCGGGCGGCCCGCGCCATCGGCCTGCCGCGCCCCAAGCGCGAGGTGACCGTCCCCGCAGGGGCGGTCAGCGACCTGGCCGAGCACACGGCATACCTGACCCCGAACGACAGCTTCTATCGGATCGACACGGCGCTGCGGGTGCCCCGCGTGGACCCGGACGGCTGGCGCCTCAAGGTCACCGGGCTGGTCGAACGGGAGGTCGAGATCAGCTATGCCGAGCTGCTGGAGGAGGAGCATGTCGAGGCGCTGGTGACGCTGACCTGCGTGAGCAACACGGTCGGCGGCGACCTGGTCGGCAACGCGCGCTGGCAGGGCTGGCCGGTGCGCGAGCTGCTCGCCCGTGCGGGGGTGCGGCCCGAGGCCGACATGGTGCTCTCGCGCAGCGTTGACGGGTGGACCGCCGGCACGCCCATCGAGGCGCTCACCGACGACCGCGACGCGCTGCTGGCGGTCGCGATGAACGGCGAGCCGCTGCCCGCCCAGCACGGCTTTCCGGTGCGGCTGGTCGTGCCGGGGCTCTACGGCTACGTCTCGGCGACCAAGTGGGTGACCGAGCTGAAGGTGACCAGGTTCGACGCGGATGAGGGCTACTGGACGCCGCGCGGCTGGTCGGCTCTCGGGCCGATCAAGACGGCGTCGCGGATCGATGTCCCGCGTGACCGCGCTCGCGTAGCGGCGGGTGAGGTCGTGGTGGCGGGGGTGGCCTGGGCGCAGCACCGCGGCATTGAGGCGGTCGAGGTGCAGGTGGACGAGGAGGTATGGCGCCCCGCCGAGCTGCTGGACCAGCCCACCGTGGATGCGTGGCGGCTGTGGCGATGGACCTGGCCCGAGGCGACCCCGGGTGACCATGTGCTCCGCGTGCGGGCGACCGACGGAGCTGGTGAGGTGCAGACCGCTGACGTCGCCGCGCCAGCGCCGGACGGAGCGAGCGGGTGGCACACCGTTCGGGTCCGGGTCGTGGGTTCCTAGCCCGGCTCCGTTCGGACTTGTGCGGGTCGCGTGTCCTCAGCCAGCGCGGGGAGGATGCCCGTGCTGGGGTTCGTGGCCTACACCAGCCGGCTAGGTGGGGCGGCGGTGCTGTTCCTCGCCGGCGTGCTCCAGGCGTTCGGGCTCTACCTGCTCGTGCGCGGTCGGCGCACGTCGGCGGTCGCCGGGCACAGCGCCCCGCAGCACGCTGCTGCGTAAACAGAGCCTCTAGGTCGCTGCGCAGGCGCGGCGCACCGCACCGATGATCTCGCGGCGGATCAGTCCGCTGCCAGGGCGAACCACGGTCCAGTAGGCGCGGAAGCGGCGCCGTGCCGTCGCGTCAGTCGGCGCGCAGACCGTCCACGTCTCCACCAGGGTGCGGTCGCCCGGCAGCGGGACGAGATGCCACTCCATCCCGTACCGGAGCCAGCCCGGCTCGGCGAAGTCGGCCACCTCTTCCGGCGTGCTGACGGTGCGTGAGCCGGGTACCGGGCTCCAGGGGCGCCCGACCATCGCCACGAACGTGCGAGTGGGCGGCTGTCCGACGGTGACGCCCAGTGGCTCGAAGGTCGCCAGCACACCCCGGTCCATCCCCGGACCGGCGCCGAAGCCACGGGCGAGCAGCAGTGGCTTGCTCAGGCGCAGGTCGGACCACCGGACGAGGTGGAGGGCACGCCACACCTCCTCGGGACCGGCGTCGATCACGCCGTGATGAAACTCCCCGAACTCGGCACCCGGCAGCAGCGCCACCAGCTCGCTCGGTCCTGACCGCCACCCCGTCGCCATGGCACCAGCATGCTGGGTGGGGCGGCGGCTGCGCCAGCCACCCGGCACGATAAGGACATGGACCTCACCATCGTCGGCTGCACGGGGTCGCTGCCTGGGCCGGACAGCCCGGCCAGCTGCTACCTGCTCACCGCCTCCGAGGACGGCCGGCGCTGGCAGATCCTGCTCGACCTGGGGGCCGGGAGTTTTGGCGCGCTGCACCGGCATACGGACCCGGACGAGATCGACGCGGTGGTGCTCTCGCATCTGCACCCCGACCACTGCCTCGACGTCACGGCGATGCGGGTCTGGCGTGGCTACGGCCCGACTCGGCCGGAGGGCCCGCTCGACATCTTCGGACCGCCAGGATCGGCCGACCGGCTCGCGCGCGCCTACGCCGCCGAGGAGCCGGAACCCATGCAAGGCATGGTCTTTCATGACCTGGTCGACGGTGCGTCCTTCGCCGTCGGCCCGTTCACCATCACCCCGTATGCCGTGCTGCACCCGGTCCCGGCGTTCGGCCTGCGCGTCGAGGCGGGAGGGGTCGTCCTCGCCTACACGGGGGACACCGACACCTGCCCGGGGCTGGTTCCGCTCATGCGCGACGCGGACCTGGTGCTCGCCGAGGCGGCCTTCGTCGAGGGTCGCGACGAGGAGCGGGGCATCCACCTGACCGGGCGGCGCGCTGCCGAAGCCGCGGTGGCAGCCGGTGGGGTGAGGCGGCTCATGCTCACCCACCTGCCGCCCTGGAACGACCCGGAGGTATGCCGCAGCGAGGCCGAGGAGGTCTGGGGTTCGGGCGTTGAGGTGGCCGAGCCCGGTCGGACCTATCCCCTCGCCGAACCCGCCGCGGAGGATGGCCGCCGGTGAAGCACGGCCGGTCGATGCCGAGCGAGGTGCTCGGCGTGCCGGGTGGGCGCGCAGCTGCTGGACCGCTGGCGGGGGTGGTGGGCACCCGCCCGGCAGCCGTTCCCGGTGCGTGGGCTGCCCGATGAGCTGCTGGCCGGGCTGCCCGCCGGATCGTCGACCCCGGGCGAGACGGAGCCGCCGTCGGGGAAGGTCGCCGACGAGGTCCGGGACACCTTCTTCCTCTACGGCGGCACATGGCGGTGGTTCACGCAGGAGCAGTTCGCGGAGCTGCCCCGCGGGGTGCGCTCGGCATTGAGCGCCGCGCGGCGGGCGCACCAGCGCAGCAAGCCGTCCTCGCCCTGGCCGAGCGAGCTGCGTGACGACGGCCGGCTGCAGCGGTGGGTCGCGGCTGGGGCTGTGACCAGCCAGCATCGCGAGGTCGAGGAGTCGACGTGGTCGCGGGCGGTGGACGTGCTGCCGCAGGCGCGCGCCCTGGCCGGCAGTTTCGCGGACGGCTCGGGGCCCAGCTGCTTCGGCACGGTGATGGCAGCTGCCGGCGTGCCGGGCGCGGCCGAGGAGTGGATGACCCAGGAGCCGTTCGAGGCCTGGCTGGCCGCGACGACGACCAAGGTGAGGGGAACGGCCTACGACCGGGACCCGGGGGTGGTGCTGCTCTGGCACGAGCGGGGCGAGCTCGCGCACGCTGCGGTGACGATCGGGGACGGCTGGACGCTGAGCAAGCCCTCGCAGTCCTGGTCCAGCCCGCGACTGGTGTGGACGACGCGGCGGACCATCAGCTCCTGGACGTTCGCAGGGACGAGGCTGTCCCGTCGCCGGATCGGCTGATGCGGTTCACTGAGCGGGTGAGTGATCAAGGTGACCGACGGGTCCTGCTGCAGAACCAGCTCGATATCATGTGGCGCTTCGCCGAGCAGTTCGTGCTCGACGACGTGACCGACGAGCTCGCCCTGTGGGAGCCCTCGATGAACGTCTGCACGGTGCGCCAGGCCGACGGGCGTTGGATGGCCGACTGGCCGGATGAGGACAACCCGCCGCTGCCCGACGTCACCATCGGCTGGTTGCTCTGGCACATCGAGTGGTGGTGGACGGACACGATCTCCCGAGTCGAGGGTGACGGCCCGATCTCTCCGGAGGAGCACGTGTGGTCGGGCGGGACCGCTGGGGTCGCGGCCGCCAAGCGCAGGTGGGACCAGGTGCTTGCCGCGCCAGATCTCGACCTGGATCGGGCGGTGAGTTGGCTGCTGCCCGAGCCGCAGCCGCTCTGGCGCGTGGCGGCCTGGGTCAACGTCGAGTTCACCAAGAACCTCGCCGAGATCAACCAACTCATCGGGCGGCACGCCAACAGCACGCCCGTATGACGTGTGTTGGCTGACCCCAACGGGTCAGCCGGAGGCGGAGAGGACCTGCGAGGGGGTAGGAGCGCTGGGGTCCTGGGCCAACCTCGCCGGCACACGTTCGTCCGGCGTGGCGTCCGGGCCCGGGTTCGGTGTGGTGGCGGCGCGCGGAGTGCGGCGCAGGATCCCGCCCCCGAGCCAGGCCAGCAGACAGGCGAGGGTCGCGCCACCGACCGTGACCGTGAAGGCGGGGGTATGACCACCCAGGTCAGCCAGGCGACCGGCGAGCGCTGCACCGGCGGCGTAGCCGGTGCCGGTGGTGGCGGCGAGGATCGTCATGGCCGCGCCCAGCCGACGGACCGGCGTGGTCCGTTCGGCGACGGTGAAGGTGGTGATCATCGTCGGGGCGATCGCCAGGCCGAGCGCGAGCAGGACCAGAGCCAGGGCCCACAGCGAGTCGACGAGCAGCAGCGGCAGGGCGAGGACGACCAGGCCCAGGGTGAACAGGCGCAGGCGCACGACATACCCGAAGGACTCGGGCAGCATCACCACGGCGAGTCCGGCCAGCACGCTGCCGACCCCGAGCAGGCCGTGGAACAGACCGGTCAGTCCCGGCTCACCCGCGTCGGTGGCCAGCACCGAGGTGCCGGTCTGCACCGAGCCGAACATGGTGCCGATGCCGAACTGGATCAGTGCCAGGACGACCAACGCCGGGGTGATGAGGCGAGCCCCGAGGGCGCGGCTGGAGGTGGTGGCGCGGCCGACCAGGCGGCTGGTCGGGTGGATCGCGAACCAGGTGCCGAAGGCGCCGAGCAGGGCAGCCGCGACGACCAGCGCCGCGACCGGGTTGAGCACAGCCGCGATCAGGCCCACCAGCGCCGGGCCGAGCACGAAAGACGCCTCGTCCGCCGCCCCCTCGTAGGAGAAGGCGGCGTCCATCACCCGCGGATCAGAGGAGCGTGAGGAGCGGCTGATCGGGCGCCACCGGACGCGAGCCATGGTGCCGACCTGAGGCACGAAGGCACCACCGAGCGCAGCGACGGCCGGCAGGATCCACCAGGGATCGCCGGCCTCGTGGCGGACGGTGAGCAGCGCGAGGGCAGCGAGCCCGAGGGTGCCGACCACGCTCTGGATCAGCAGGACCGGGCGCTGGCCGACGCGGTCGGACAGGCCACCGGCGATGGGTGCCCCGATCGCGTTGGCCACGGCGAGCGCGCCTGCGGTGGCGCCACCCGCGGCATACGAGCCGGTGGCGGTGGAGACGGCGAGAAGGGCCGCGATCTGCGACATCGCGAGCGGGATACGGCCCAGGAAGGCGACGGCGACGTAGAGCGGCCCGGTGAGGGCGAAGAGCTGTCGGTAGGACTGGACGGGCGACACGAGGTGCCTTTCAACAATGTGCGCGCCGTCCCAGCCACCCGGCGCGCGAAACCCTGATCTCACCTCCATTCTAGCGGCTCGCAGCAAGTCAGACGACCGGCCGACAGCGCGGTCGGCCGAACGGCTGAGCGGCGCGGGCGGGGTGCGTCGGCGGGTGGATGCCGGGCCTGGTGGGCGCGACCTAACGTGGACATGTGATGGGGATCCGCAACCGAAGACTGACCACCCGAGCGCTCGCCGCCTGTCTCGCGCTGACGATGCTGGCCGGCTGCAGCGGAGGCGCCGATCGACAGGCCGAGACCGGCATCGGCGACCGCGGGTCGACCGCGACGGTGCCGCCGCCGGCCACCGATCAGCAGGAGGCGACCGCGACCGCGGAACCGCCCACGCCACGCGACTGGCCGGAGCTGCCGGACGTCGACTCGTCGGGGCTCCCTGGTCTGGACATTGCGACGGTCAGCGACCAGGACGCCCAGATTCACCTCGTCGTGCCCAGGCTCGCGGGCCACCCCGCGCTCTCCGGCTCGCTGCTCGCGGCGGCCGAGGAGCGAGCGGAGGAGTTCCGCGCGGACTACGCGGTTGACGGAGATGCCGGGATGACCGCCACGCCCTTCATCACCGGTCAGTGGCGTCTGGTCGCGGCCTCCAAGGACATTCTCGGAGTCGAGACCGAGACCTATGTGAATGCCGGGGCGAGCAGCCAGACGGCGTGGACGGTCGACTGGTACCAACCTAGGACCGGAACCCTGCTTGAGCCGTGGGACCTGGTCGAGGAGGACCACCGAGTGGGGGTGATGGACGTCGTAGTGACCGAGCTGGAGGCGGAGGTGCAGGGGTTCGACGAGGAGCGGGCGCGCGAGTTCTTGCGGGATGGCCGGGTGCGGCTCGGCTTCGACGGCGACGGGCGCCTGTTCGTCGGATTCGATGAGTATGCCGTTGCCCCCGGCTCGGAGAGCGGCCCCAGCGTGGTCCTCGGGCAGGCGGTCGAGGAAGGGTGGCTGTCCGAGCTCGGGGAGCAGGCTCGGCGAGCGACGATGGACCTGGACGCGAGTGCCGTGCCGGAGCAGCCTGCCGGTTCCGGGAGCGACGCCGGGGCGGACAACGACGAGCCCACACATGTGCCCACCGCGGAGACCACACAGGAGCCCAGCCCGTCACCGACGGCAGCACCTGTTTCGCCTTCGGCCGGGGACGTCAACTGCGCGGTCGAGCGCTGCGTAGCCCTGACCTTCGACGACGGACCCTCCAGCGGACTCACCCCGCGCCTGCTCGACATCCTGTCCGCCGAGGGGGTGGCGGCGACCTTCTACGTCACCGGCTCCCAGGTGAACGCCAACCCGGGGATCGTGGCCAGGCAGTTGAGCGAGGGGCATCAGGTCGGAAACCACACCTGGAGCCACCCGAGCCTTCCGGGACTCGGCACGGCGGGTGTCCGCGACGAACTTGCCCGGACCAACCAGGCGATCCGCGCCGCCACCGGTGCCTCCCCGACGACGATGCGCCCGCCCTACGGCGCCAGTGACGAGACCGTGCGAGCAGCAGCGGCCGCCGAAGGACTCGCCCAGGTGACCTGGGATGTCGACACCCGCGACTGGGAGCACAAGAACCCGGCGCGCACCCTGGGCATCGTGCAGCAGACCATTCGGCCGGGGTCGATCATCCTCATGCACGACGTGCACGAGACCACGGTGCAGGCGGTGCCAGAGGTCGTGGCCTGGCTGCGGAGTCAGGGCTACCGCATGGTGACTGTCAACCAACTCGTCGGCCAGCTTGAGCCGGGACAGATGGTGAGCCGACGGGGCTGAGTGCCCGGCATCAAGCGCTCGATCGCGGTCTTCTCTGCGCGCGCGAGGACCGACCCATGCCTCCCTGGCGGAGACGTGAGGTTGCCCCGCCACGTGGGGCAGGTTGAGATTGCCCGCCAGGTGGGGCAGGTTGAGGTTGCCCCGCCACGTGGGGCAGGTTGAGGTTGCCCCGCCACATGGGGCAGGTTGAGATTGCCCCGCCAGGTGGGGCAGTCTCACGTCTCGCTGGAAGGGGCCTAGGCCCCGGCCCAATATCCGGAACCAGCCGGGCTCAGGCGATGATCCGCCGATCGTGCTCGCGCCGGCGCACGTCGGTGCCGAGCCGCACCCGGCCGCGCACCACGTCCTCCCAGGCGGCGGCCAGCCGCGCCGGGACCTGGGCGAGTCGTTCGGGGGGTAGGGCATAGGGCAGGCGCACCCACCCGTCCAGTCCACCGGCAGGGGCGAAGTTTGGCCCGGAGGCCAGCACCACTCCGTGTTCCCGAGCCGCCACGGCCAGCGCTGTCGACCCGGGCATGGGCAACGCGCACCACAGCGCCATCCCGCCGCCGGGTAGCCGCACCCGCCATTCCGGCAGGTGCTCCGCCAACCCCGCGACCAGCACGTCCCGCCCCGCGCGCAGCTGGGCGTGCCGCTCGGCGAGCACCGCGTCATACCGGGCGAGGAGGTGAGCCGTGGCCAACTGCTCGAGCACGGGGGTCCCGAGGTCCTGCCGGAGCCGACTGTTCGCGAGCTCCTCCACGCGGCCGCGTGGCGCGCGCAGCCAGCCAACCCGCAGGCCACCCCACAGCGTCTTGCTGGCGCTGCCCACGGTGATCGCCGTGGGCAGGTGGCTGGCGAGCGGTGCCGGCATCTCCTGCCCGTCCAGAGGGAGATCGACCAGGGACTCGTCGACGATCGCGACGGTGCCAGCCGCGCGCAGGACCCGCGCCAGCTCCCGCCGCTGGTCGCCGTTCATCAGGGCGCCGGTCGGGTTGTGGAAGTCCGGGATCAGGTATGCCGCCCGTGCTCCGCTTGAGCGGACGGCCGCCGTCAGCCCCGGCAGGTCCCAGTCACTGGCCAGGTGGTCGATCGGGTGCGGGACCAGCCGGGCGCCGGTGCCCGTCAGGGCGCTGATCACATTGGGGTAGGTCGGCGACTCGACCAGCACCGGGTCGCGCCGACGCACCAACGCGCCCGCTGCGGTGGCCACCCCACCGAGCGCGCCCGCGGTCACGATCACCTGCTCGGGGTCGGTCGGCAGCCCGCGTTCAGTGAAGCGCTGGGCGATCCCTTCGCGCAGCACCGGGATACCGCTCGGGTAGTAGCCGGTACCGGCGAGATAGCAGGGCAGCTCGGCCAGCGCCTGTGCATAGGCCTCCGCGAGACCGGTCGGTGCGGCCTGCGCGGTGCAGGTCAGATCCAGCGCTTCAGAGTCCAGCGACGCGGGGGAGAGCAGGTGGTCGACCCGCCCGCCCGGCACTTCCGGCAGCCGGACGACGCTGCCCGACCCTCGACGGGTCTCGAGATAACCCTGCTCGCGCAGCTCCGCGTAGGCCCGGGTGACCGTGGTCCGGCTCAGCCCGACCGGTCCGGTCAACTCGCGCTCGGACGGCAGCCGGATCCCCTCGGGGAGGCGGCCATCGGTGATCGCGTGCCGCAGGGCGTCGGCGAGGCGGGCATAAGCGGGGCCGCTACCGGCGCCCGAAGTCGCGACCGAAGCGGGCGGCGAGGGCGAGACCGACCCGACCAGGGCGGCGACGCGGGCGGCGGAGGCGTGCGACGGCATACGGACGAGTGTGTCAGCAAGTGGACCCTTGCGAAAGGTCCACTTCGTGTCCACTGGTCTCGAAGTGGCTCTTTCGGCGGGGTCCAGTTGACCGCAGGCTGGTCACCATGAACGCTCTGATGATGGCCGGTGAGTTCCAGCGGTCGCGCTCGGCCGACCCGCGACGACAGCTGACCGGTCTCGGGCCGGTCGCGCAGTTGCGCGCGGGGCACCTCGGTCGGCGGCTGCCTCAACTGCTGATCGGCCTGGTCCTGTACGGCGTGTCCATGGTCCTGCTCATCCGCGGCACTCTGGGGGTGATGCCGTGGGACGTGCTCCACCAGGGCGTGACCAGGCACATCCCGCTCACCTTCGGGCAGGTCGTGATCGTCGTCTCGGTGATCGTGCTGCTGCTGTGGATCCCGATCCGGCAGAAGCCCGGCCTCGGGACCCTGGCCAACGCGGTCGTGATCGGGCTCGTCGTGGACCCGGTGCTCGGCTGGATCGAGGCGCCTGAGGGGTGGCTTCCCCGGATCGGACTGCTCGTGGCGGGACTTCTGCTCAACGGGATGGCGACCGCGATGTATATCGGGGCCCAGCTCGGCCCAGGTCCTCGTGACGGCCTGATGACCGGGTTGGCGCGGACGACCGGACGCTCGATCCGGCTGGTCCGTACCTTGATCGAGGTGGCGGTGGTCGCCGTGGGTTTCGCGCTCGGGGGAGTGCTGGGGATCGGGACTGTGCTCTACGCGCTGCTGATCGGACCGATCACGCAGTTCATGCTGCCGTGGTTCGTGGTGCCGCTGGAGGCTCCGGGGGTGGGCGTGGTTCCTGAGGGCCCGGCCACTACGACGGGCCCTGGCGCAGATCGGCCTCAGCAGTGAGGTGCAGGAACTCGCGCCGGTCGTCGCGGGATTCGGCCTGGCGTCGGTCGGCCTGCGGGCAACCTTGCTCGCTGCTGGCGTGAGGTGGAAACCCCGGCAAGCCCTCCTAGCTTGGGGGAGATGCCGACGTCCAGAAGCCGACAGATCCGACACCTTCGACACCTCCGACGTGGCCCCCTTCTTGCCGCGTGCGCCGCGCTCACGCTGGTCGCGTGCACCGGGAACGGTGCCGAGACCGCGAGCCCGACGGCGGAGCCGCCCACCGCGACGCAGGCTCCTCCGGGTGAGGACGCCCAGGCCACCACCGGCCCGCCCACCACCAGCCCACCGGGCCTGCCCGTCGACGACGCCGTGCGTCGCGACTGGCCGCAGTTGCCCCGGGTCGAGGCCACCGATCTGGCCGGCTTCGGGACCGCGACCGTCAGTGACGAGGACATCTTTCTGCACCTCGTGGTGCCGGAGCTGGAGGAGCACCCGGTGCTCTCCGACCGGCTGGCGCAGGCGGCCGAGGAGCGCGCTGAGCAGTACCGCCAGGACTTCGAGACGCAGGACGTCGACCCCGTCGGCCGGCCCTATCTCAGCAGCCAGTGGCAGGTCGTCGGCGCGTCCGAGGAGATCCTCGGCGTCGCGATCAAGGCGGTCCGGCACACCCGTGGCGCACTGAGGAGACGTGGACGCTCGACTGGTACACACCGCATACGGGGGAGGTGGTCGACGCGCTGGACCTGCTGACCGAAGATGCCCACGACGAGATCGTCCACGCGGTGGCCGATGCCTTGGCGGCGGAGATCGAGGACGTCGAGGAAGAAGCGGTCCGGGACGAGTTCGCGGCGGGGCGGGCGAGGGTCGGCTTCACCGAGGACGGTGAGTTGTTCGTCGGATTCGATGAGTATGCCGTGGCCCCCGAGTCCGGCGGCGCGCCCGCGGTCGTCCTCCCGGACCCGGTCGAGGAGGGTTGGCTCACCGAGCTGGGTGAGGTCGCGCGGGCCGCAACGATGGAGCCGGATCCTGGCGCGGTGCCGGCCCGCCCGGATGGGGCGGACGACGACGCTGATGAGCGCGAGGATCCCGGGGAGACGGACGAGCCGGAGAACGGGTCGGATGAGGAGGGTGAGCCGAGCCCGACTCCAGAGCCCGAACCGTCGCCCGATCCCGACCCCGAACCAGCCCCCGCGCCCCCGTCCGAGGTGAACTGCGCCGTTGACCCCTGCGTCGCGCTCACCTTTGACGACGGGCCCTCCAGCACGCACACCCCACGGCTGCTGGACATCCTGGCGGCCGAAGGTGTGGCGGCGACCTTCTACGTGACCGGCTCGCAGGTGAACGCCTACCCCAGCATCGTGGCGCGGCAGATCACCGAGGGGCACCAGGTCGGCAACCACACCCACAGCCATCCGCGGCTGCTCTCGGTCGGCCCGGATCAGGTGCGCGAGGAATTCGCGAGCACCAACGACGCGATCGAGGCCGCCACCGGCCTGCGCCCTTCGACGATGCGCCCGCCCTACGGCGCGACCGACGACGGCGTGCTGGGGATCGCGGGCGAGGAGGGCCTCGCGCAGGTGCTCTGGGATGTCGACACCCGCGACTGGGAGCATCAGAACCCGGTCACGACGCTGGAGATCGTGCAGCAGGAGACGTCCGCCGGGTCGATCATCCTGCTCCACGATGTGCACGCGGCGACCGTGGACGCGGTCCCGGACCTGATCTCCTGGCTGCGTGGCCAGGGCTACGCGATGGTGACCGTCAACGAGCTGGTCGGTGACCTTGGCCCGGGCCAGAGCGTCCGGCGGCAGTGACGGTCGCTCGCCCTCGGTCCGCTCAGTGGTTGCGGAGCGCGTCGATGAGCTCGTCCTTGGTCATCGAGGAGCGCCCCTCGATGTCCAGTTCGGCAGCACGCTCACGCAGTTCCTCGACCGTCCGGTCCTCGTAGTTCTCCGCCTCGCCGCCGCGCTCGCCGACCTCGCTGCGGGAGGTGTTGGCGGCAGCGTTCGAGATGCGCGCCGCCTTCTCCTTGGACGCGCCGTCCTCGCGGAGCGCCTCATACATCTCGGGGTCCTTGATGCTCGGGCCCGGGTCCTCGCTGCTCTTCTTCTCGGCCATGCCCCGACCGTATGCCGCAGCGCACCGGGCCGCACCCGCTGACACCACTGATCCCTGGCCAGAGCCCCGATCTCATGGATGCAGTCGAGTCCGGGCAGCGGCTTGATCTCCGCGGGTGGGGATCGAGGGGCTGGTTCGGGTAGTCCCTGTGCCGCGCCCCTAAAAGACGTCCCCACTGCGCTTGACTGTGACGCGACGTCACATGCGGAGGATGGCGACATGCGGATCAAGCAGTGCGCGGAGGTGGCTGGCACCACCGTGCGGACGATCAGGTACTACCACCAGATCGGCCTTGTCCCCGTGCCGGACGAGCGCCGGGGTCGCCGCGACTACCAGCTGACCCACGTCGCGAGGGTGATGCGGGTCCGCTGGTTGGCCGAAGCGGGCATCGACCTGAGCACGATCGCCGAGCTGCTCGACGCCGAATCCACCGACCGGACCACCGACCCGGTGCGGGACCTGCGGGCCACCGCTGACGGCATACGGGACCGGATCGCCGAGCTGCAGGGGCAGCAGCGCCGGATCGAGACCCTGGTCGCGATGGCCGAGCGCGGCGAGGAGCTCAGCGCGCTGCCCCTGCCCGTCCACGACTTCTACTCGCGCGTCGAGCAGGCGACGTCTGACCCGCGGGCGCTGCGGGTGCTCCGGCGCGAGCGGGACCTGGCCGAGCTGATCGCCCTGCGGGGAGCGCTGCCGGACGTCCTCGGCGAGTTGCTCGCCGCCATGGACGAGGCGGCGATCGAGCGCATCGTCTCCTTCTACGTCCGCTTCGCGGCGCTCGGCGACGCGGATGCCGGTGCGCCGCAGGCCGACCCGAGCGCCGCCGTCGACGACCTCATCGACGACCTCGAGCACTGGTGGGTCCACGAGGAACCCGCGCTGGTCGACGCCTTCCTGGAGCGGATGCCCGCCTGGCTGCGCCGGCCCGGCTCGCTCGACGTGCTCGGCCGCCTCGCCCGGCAGGCCTACCCCGACCCCCGGCAGGACGACGTGATCCGCCGGACCATGCCCCGCTTCATCCGCTACGTGCAGGAGAGACGATGACCACCCAGCCCATTCAGGTGCAGAGCCTGGTCAAGACCTTCGGCGACTTCGCCGCCCTCGACGGCATCGACCTCACGGTCGAGGAGGGCAGCGTCCACGGCTTCCTCGGCCCCAACGGCGCCGGCAAGTCGACCGCGATCCGGGTGCTGCTCGGGCTCTACCGCGCCACGGCCGGCCAGGTCAGAGTGCTCGGACGGGATCCCGGTGCGCAGCCCGCGGCCGTCGCCCGGCAGGTCTCCTACGTGCCCGGCGATGTCGCGCTGTGGCCCAATCTCACCGGCCAGCAGGTGCTCGACGCCCTGGCGGGGCTGCGCGGCGCGCGTGACCAGGCCCGCGAGCGGGAGCTGATCGAGGCCTTCGCCCTCGACCCCACCCGACGAGTCCGGACCTACTCCACCGGCAACCGGCAGAAGGTGATGCTGATCGCGGCCTTCGCGGCACCGACGCCGCTGCTCGTCCTGGACGAGCCCACCTCCGGGTTGGACCCGTTGATGGACCAGGTCTTCTCCGGCTGCGTGCAGGACGCCGCGCGGGAGGGGCGCACGGTCCTGCTCTCCAGCCACATCCTCGGCGAGGTCGAGCGGTTGTGCACCGATGTCACGATCATCCGCCAGGGCCAGGTCGTGGAGTCCGGCAGCCTTGAGGAGCTCCGCCACCTCGCTGCCCTGGAGGTCACCCTGGGGGGCGAGCCGGCGCAGCTCGACCGCGTCCGCGCGCGCCTCGACCACGCCGGCCACCCGCTCAGCGAGGTGGACGGGGTAGGTGGGAAACGCCATACCTCCGTGGTGGCGCGGGTGGAGCGCGACCGGCTGCCCGAGGTGCTGGCGACCGTCGCCGAGGCCGGGTTGACCGAGGTCACCGTCGAGCCCGCGTCGCTGGAGAGCCTCTTCCTGCGCCACTACGAGGGGGCGGCCCGATGAGGCTGGTCGCGCTCCTGCTGCGGCGGCACCGGGTCGCGCTGCTCGCCTGGACACTCTCGCTGCTGGCGCTGGTCGCGGCCACCGTGCCCGCCTACGAAGCCACCTATCCCGGGCTCGCCGCCCGCTCGGTGATCGTCGAGCAGATGCGCGCCGACCAAGGGAGCCGGGTGCTCTACGGCGAGCTCGGCGCGGACGGCACCTATGGACAGCTCTTCGCCTGGGAGACCGGCACCTACGTGCTGCTTCTCGTCGCGGTCGCCGCGATCCTGCTCGGGATCGCGCTCACCCGCGGCGAGGAGGACGCGGGCAGGGTCGAGCTCGTGCGCTCGGTCGGCGTCGAGCCCGGCGCCCCGGTGCGGGCCGCGCTCCTCGTGCTGAGCGGCTTCTGCGTCGTCGTCGGTGCCGGGACGGCAGGGATCCTGCTCGCTCAGCACGATCCGGTCGAGCTGAGCGCCACGGGCGCGTGGGGGTTCGCGGCGCTGACCGTCGTGGTCGGCTGGACGTTCGGGTTGATCGCGGTCCTCTCGGCCCAGCTGCGCGGCGACGCGTCCGGCGCGCGCAGCCTGGCCTTCCTCGTCCTCGGTATGGCGTTTGCCACCCGAGCCATCGCCGACGCCGCGGCCTCGGGTCGGCTCGGGTGGCTGAACTGGCTGAGCCCGCTGGGCTGGAAGGGCGTGCTCGGGCCGTGGGACCAGGACCGCGTGTGGACGCTGGTCCCGATGCTGATGGTGCCCTTCGCGCTGGCGGGTGTCGTGCTCGTCGCGGTGCGTCGGCGGGAGGTCGGTGGGGCGCTGCTCCGCGGGGCCGGGTCATCCGCGCGGCGGGCGCGGGTGCGGTCGGTCGAGGGCTGGTCGGCGCTGCTGTCCAGAGGTGCGCTGGTCGGCTGGACGGTGGGGGTGCTGGGCGTGGCGGTGCTCTTCGGCTCGATGGCGCAGGGCCTGTCCGGGACGCTCGAGCAGGACGCGTCGATGCGCGACCTGCTGCAGCAGATGGGGGTCGACCTGGCGTCACCGGAGCAGGCGTACTTCTCGCTGCTGGGGTCCATGGTCGCGGTGACCGCCCTGGTCGGCGCGGTCTCGCTGGTGCTGCGTTGGCGCGCGGAGGAGGTCAGCGGGCGACTGGTGCACGAGCTCGCGGTGGGGACGGCGCGGTGGCGCTCGCTGCTGGCCCGGTCGGCCGTGGCGGCGGTGGCTGGGGTGGCCTGGCTGGCCCTCGGCGGCCTGGCGATGGGGCTGCTCGGGCGGATGCTGCTGGAGGGTGCCGACCCAATGGGGGCGGCGCTGCGCGGCACGATCGGCGAGGCACCGGGGCTGGTGGCCGTGGTCGGTCTGGTGACCCTGCTGTGCGCGGTGGCGCCGAGGGTCGCGGTGGTGGGCAGTTGGCTGCTGGTCGGGTGGAGTGCGTTCGTGCTGTGGTTCGGCCAGCTGGTGGACCTGCCGGAGGTGCTGCTCGAGGCCACCGCCCTCGGACACACCGGCGCGCTCAGCCTGGGCGTCCTGGCGGCGCTCGGTGCCGTGACGCTCGCCGCTGGCGCGGCCGTGGTGGGTCGACGTGACCTGCGCCTCGGGTGAGTCCGGCCTCGCCTACCCTGGGAGACATGACCCGCCACGACGGCCGCACGCCCGATCAGCTCCGCGACATCCGGATCACCCGCAACTGGCTCGACCACGCTGCTGGCAGCGTGCTCGTGGAGTTCGGCAAGACCCGTGTGCTGTGCGCGGCCTCCTTCAGCGAGGGAGTCCCGCGCTGGCGCAGGGGGAGTGGCAAGGGCTGGACCACCGCGGAGTACGCGATGCTCCCCGCCTCCACCCACACCCGGTCGGACCGGGAGTCGGTCAAGGGTCGGATCGGCGGTCGCACCCACGAGATCAGCCGGCTCATCGGCCGCTCGCTGCGGGCGGTCGTGGACCTGGATGCCTTGGGGGAGAACACGATCCAGATCGACTGTGACGTCCTGCAGGCCGACGGCGGCACCCGCACCGCCGCGATCACCGGCGCCTACGTCGCCCTCGTCGACGCGGTCGAGAAGGCGCGCTCGCAGGGGCTGATCGCCAAGGGCAAGGAGCCGATCACCGGCTCGGTCTGTGCCGTGAGCGTCGGGATCGTCGGCGGTGAGCCGGTGCTGGACCTGGACTATGTCGAGGACGTCGACGCCGACACCGACATGAACGTCGTCATCACCGGTGACGGTCGTTTCGTCGAGGTCCAGGGCACGGCCGAGGGGACCCCCTTCGACCGCGAGCTGCTCGACGCGCTGCTCGACCTGGCCTGCGAGGGCTGCGCTGAGCTGACCGCCCGGCAGGCCGCGGCGTTCGGGGCGGACGACATGGGCGGCGCGGATGCGCACGAGGTCGGCGCCGACGTCGACCAGGGCCCGCCGACCTGGTGAGCGCGCCCGTGACCGTGCACACAGACGGCCGCACCGACCGGCGTCTCGTGCTCGCCACCCGCAACGCGCACAAGGTGGTCGAGTTGCGCGAGATCCTCGCCGACGCCCTCGCCGCGACCGGGTTCGAGCTGGTCGGGTTGGATGACTTCGAGGGGCTGGAGGACGTAGTCGAGTCGGGCGTCACCTTCGCCGACAACGCGCTGCTCAAGGCCCGGTATGCCGCGTCCACCACCGGCCTGCCCACCCTCGCCGACGACTCCGGGCTGGCTGTCGACGTGCTGGGTGGTGCTCCAGGAGTCTTCTCCGCGCGCTGGTCCGGCGGGCTTGGCGAGTCCTCGGGGCTCGCCAAGGACGAGGCCAACAACACGCTGCTCCTGGCGCAACTGGCCGATGTGCCTGAGCAGCACCGGGCGGCGGGCTTCGTCTGTGCCGCAGCCCTGGTGGTGCCAGGCGCGGAGCCGGGGACCACCAGCTCTGAGGTGGTGCGCGAGGGGCACTGTCGCGGCATTCTCGGGCGCGAGCCCGTCGGTGACAACGGCTTCGGGTACGACCCGCTGCTCATCCGGCCCGACGGGCGCACCCTCGCGCAGCACTCCGCCGAGGAGAAGAACGCCATCTCCCACCGGGGCGAGGCTTTCCGCGCGCTCGCGAAAGACGTACTCACCCTGCTGGGCTGACCACGATGCCCCCGACCACGCGCCCGGGTGCGATGCGGGCGGGTGCTGGCACACGCCATACCCTTGGGGCAGAACCTGTCCCGACCCCCCGAGAAGAGACACCATGGCGCACCAGTGGCGCGGCGTGATCGCCGAGTACGCCGACCGTCTGCCCGCGACGATCACCGACACGGTGGTCACCCTGCGCGAGGGCGGCACACCACTCATCCCGGCCGAGCACCTGAGTGAGCTCGTCGGGGCGCAGGTGCACGTGAAGTACGAGGGGCTCAACCCGACCGGCTCCTTCAAGGACCGAGGGATGACGGCGGCGATCAGCGACGCGGCCCGCCAGGGTGCCGAGGCGGTCATCTGCGCTTCCACTGGCAACACCTCGGCCAGCGCGGCCGCCTACGCGACCAAGGCCGGGATGACCTGCGGTGTGCTCGTGCCGGACGGCAAGATCGCGATGGGAAAGCTCTCCCAGGCGATCGCCCACGGAGCCACCCTGATCCAGGTCGAAGGCAACTTCGACGACTGCCTGACCGTGGCACGCAAGCTGTCCGAGGCCTACCCGGTCGAGTTGGTGAACTCGGTCAACCCGGCCCGGATCGAGGGGCAGAAGACCGCGGCCTTCGAGATCGTCGACGCGCTCGGTGACGCCCCCGACATCCATTGCCTGCCGGTGGGCAACGCGGGCAACATCACGGCCTACTGGAAGGGCTACAGCGAGTACGCCGCTGCTGATGCCCCGGGTGCTGGCGGTGTCGCGGTGGCGAGCAAGCGGCCACGAATGTTCGGCTTCCAGGCCGCCGGGGCTGCGCCGATCGTGCTGGGCCACCCGGTCGATGAGCCGGAGACGATCGCGACCGCAATCCGGATCGGCAACCCGGCGTCGTGGAGCCAGGCCGAGGCCGCGCGCGATGAGTCCGGTGGGCTGATCGAGGCGGTGACCGATGAGGAGATCCTGGAGGCGCACCGGCTGCTCTCCTCGCGCGAGGGGATCTTCGTGGAGCCGGCGTCGGCGGCCTCGGTTGCCGGGCTGCTCAAGGCGCATGCGCGGGGGTTGGTGCCGGCCGGTGCGAGCGTGGTCTGCACGGTGACCGGTCACGGGTTGAAGGATCCGCAGTGGGCGCTCAAGGGGGCCGACGGCGCCGACATCGAGCCGGTGCGGGTGTCGGTGGATGCGATGAGCGCGGCCGCCGCCCTCGGACTCGAGTGATGGCGGGGCTGCGGCCTGGCCTGCGGGTCGAGATCTGCGTCCCCGCCAGCTCGGCCAACCTCGGGCCAGGCTTCGACACGGTCGGCCTGGCGCTGGGTGTCCTGGACCGCTATGCCGCAGAGGTCCTGCCCGAGCCCGGTCGCCTCGACCTCGTCCTGGCGGGGGAGGGCGCCGACACCCTGCCCGCCGACGAGACGCACCTGGTGGCCCGTCGGCTCCAGGAGGCGCTGCGTGCCTCGGGTGTGGGCTGGCTGGATGGGTATGGGCTGCGGCTGGAGTGTCACAACACGATCCCGATGTCGGCGGGGCTCGGATCGTCCGCGGCGGCGATCGTCGCGGGGCTAGGGCTGGGCTTCGCGCTAGTGCGTGAAGGCGAGCTGACCGAGGCTGACCTGGGGCTGGTCAACACGCACGCGGGGATCGCGGAGGGGCATCCAGACAACTCCTCGGCCTCGGTCTACGGCGGGTTGACGGTCTCGTGGATGCCGTCGTTGCAGGTGGTGCGGACAGCCAGGCTTGAGCTGCACCCCGATGTGGTGCCGGTGGTGCTGGTGCCCAAGGGCGAGCGCCTGGATACCGCGGTGGCGCGCTCGGTGCTGGCGCCCCAGGTGCCCCGCGCCGATGCGGTCGCCCAGGCCGGACGGGCGGCCCTGCTCGTGCACGCGCTCACCTCCGACCCGGCGATGCTGCTGGACGCCACCGAGGACCGCCTGCACCAGGAGCAGCGGCGCGAGGTCTATCCGGTCACGATGGCGGCCGTCGACATGCTGCGCACGCGCGGCCATGCAGCAGTGGTCTCTGGCGCGGGCCCCACCGCGCTGTGCCTGACCACCCGCGACCTGCGCGACGTCGTGGTTGAGGAAGTCCGCGCCTGGGGCAAGGACTGGAAGGTCCTCACCCCCGGCGTCCCCGATCTCGGCCTCCAGATCCTCCCGATCGACTGACGAGTCCTCCGGAGGGACGTCCGAGTTGTCCCGAGCGACTGCCGACAGCGCCGCCCCGGCTGCCAGTTAGGCTTGCCGGACGCGCTCGTGGTGGAACTGGCAGACACGCAGGATTTAGGTTCCTGTGCCTTCGGGTGTGCGGGTTCAAGTCCCGCCGAGCGCACGGACGGGTCAGCCGCTCAACGACAAGTCGTGTCCCCGGCGCACAGGTTGTGTCCCCGGTCGTCAGGCGGGCAGCTCCACGCCCAGCTGCTTGGCCAGGGAGGCGACGTGGCCGGTGGCCTTGGCGTTGTACTTCGCCAGCTCGATCAGGCCCTCCTCGTCCACGACGAAGGTCGAGCGGATCACGCCGACGACGGTCTTGCCGTAGTTCTTCTTCTCGCCGTAGGCGCCGTACGCCTCCAGCATCTCCTTGCTCTCGTCCGAGAGCAGCGGGAAGCTCAGCGACTCCTTCTCGACGAACTTCGCCAGCTTGGCCGGGCTGTCGGGGGAGACGCCGACGACGGCATACCCCTCCTTGGCGAAGATCGCCTCGTTGTCGCGGAAGTCGCAGGCCTGCTTGGTGCAGCCGGGCGTCATCGCGGCGGGGTACACGTAGATGATCACCTTGCGGCCGCGGTAGTCGGACAGGCTGACCTGGGCGCCCTCGGCGTCCTGCAGGGTCCAGTCGGGGGCGGGCTGGCCGGGCTCGAGACGGGTCATGTCGCTCCTGGTTGAAGGTTCGTGATCAGGCGTTCTGCGTTATCGTCTCAAACGACGCACATGACCGACTCAACCCCACAGGACGTTTGACACATATGGCCAACTCGCAGAGTTCTCGCTCCAAGAAGGAGATCGAGGCGGACCTGAACGCCACCCGTGATCGGCTGGCCCGCACCGTCGATGAGCTCGCCTACAAGGTGAGCCCGCAGACGCTCAAGGCCAACGCCATCGCCTCCCTGCGGAGCAGCGCCAACGACGCTGCCTTCCACGCTGACGGTCAGCCCCGTTACGACCGCCTGTCCAAGGTGCTCGGCGGCGTCGCCGGCGGCGCCCTGGTGCTGGGCCTGCTGCGCCGGGCCTTCAACAAGTCCTGAGATGATCGGGGGCGTGACCAGCGCTCCCAGCACCATCCTGAGTACGCCCACCGGGCTCGCCTACCGTGTCGTCGGCGACCCCGAGGGCGTCGCCGTCCTCTCCCTGCACGGCACCCCCGGCTCCCGGTTCAGCGGTTTGCCCGCCCGCGACGCGCTCCTCGCGCTCGGTCTGCGGGTGGTCACCTACGACCGTCCCGGGTATGGCGATTCTCCCGCCACCGAGCCTCGTTCCGTCAGCGCGCTGGCTGGCGATGTCGATGAGGTCCTGCAGGCGGCCGGGATCGAGGGACCTGTCGGGGTGGTTGCAGGATCGGGTGGCTCGGCGATCGCGCTGGCCTTCGCTGCCCGTCGTCCCGAACGGGTGGCGGCGCTGTCCCTGATCTGGCCCATGGCGCCGTGTCTGAAGGAGCCCGGTAGCCCGGGAATGGGGGAGCACCAGTGGCTCTTCGGGATGGATGACTCCCAGCGCGGGATGCACCGCCTGGCGCTGCAGGACCCAGCCTTCCTGCGCGACCAGTTGGCGGTGCACCTGGGTCCCCAGGGTGGTGCCGAGGGCATCGTGATCGACATGGAGCAGGTTCAGGAGCCGTGGGGTGTCGACCTGGACGCGGTCGGGGGACAGGTTGACATCTGGTGGGGCACTGACTCCTCGGTGAGTCCGGCGGAGCACGCGACCTGGCTGGCTGAGCACCTGCCCGCTGCCGAGGTACACACCCACCCGCAGGACGAGCCGCAGTGGCACACCCGTCGGCTGGTGGAGGTCTACGCGAAGCTGGGGGAGCGGCTCGGCGTCGCCCCGCTCAGCGCTCAGGAACTCGCCGCGGCAACCGCAGCGGTCGACACCGACGGCTGCGGCGGACCGGGCGCGGGAGGCTGCCCCTGCGGGTCAGGTGGGTCCGGCGGCTGCGGCTCACACTGACCTTCCACCTCCGACCGGACGCGCAGCAGGTCAGCCACAGGACCCACCGAACGCGCAGCATGCGCCCGATCAGCCCCACCGGACGCGCAGCATGTCGGCCGCAGGAGCGACCGAACGCGCAGGATGTTGGCTGCAGCAGCCACCGAACGCGCAGCATGTCGGCCGCAGCAGCGACCGAACGCGCGCTGTGTTCCCCGACTCGACCCCGCGCGGCAAAACGCGTCCCCGGTCGGGGCAAGTCGTGTCGCCGGTCGGGGCAAAGCGTGTCCCCGGTCGGGGCAAAGCGCGTCCCCGGTCGGGGTCAGGTGGGGCGGGCAGGCTCCTGGCTGGTGTGGACCGGCGTGCTGAACGGGCCGACGGCGGCCCGGATCAGCACCAGGTCCTCGCCTTCGGCCAGGCGCGGGCCGACCCAGACCTTCTCGCCATCACGCAGGTGCCACGCCTGACGCACCGGTGCGCTCACCCGGGTGCGTCCATCGCTGAAGGTCACCAGATTCCCCTCCCGGGTGTCGACCGTGGCGCGATCCAGCGATTTCCAGTTCAGCACGTCATCAGGCACCCGCCGGGCACGTAGCCAGTCCAGGAGCAGGAATGCGCCGACCGCAAAGGACGTGAACCAGGCCGAGTAGGCGAGCGCGTAGGACCAGTCGTCACCAAAGACGAAGTGGCGAATCAGCACCATCAGGGTGCCCGCAAAGCCCCAGGACAGGATGGTGGTCAGCCACTGGATCCGGGAGTACTTCCGCAGCAGCGCGAGCGCTTGCTGCTCGGAGATCTCGCGCGGGCTCGTCCGCTCCGCCACCGCCTCAGCCGACCTCGTCCCGCGCCGCCACGAAGGCGTCGACGCAGGCCCGCACATCCTCCTCGGAGTGGGCAGCCGAGAGCTGCACCCGGATCCGGGCCTGACCGCGCGGCACGACAGGGAAGGAGAAGGCAATCACATAGACGCCCTTGGTCAGCATCGCGTCCGCGATCTCGGCCGCCTTACGCGCACCATCGTCACCGGGGAACATCACCGGCACGATGGCGTGCTCGCCCGGGAGCAACTCGAAGCCGGCCTGCGTCATCAACGAGCGGAAGAGCTCGGAGTTGCGCTTCAGCACCTGACGCGGCTCATCGGACTCGCGCGCGATCTCCAGCGCCTTCATCGACCCGGCGACCACCGCCGGCGCGACGGCATTGGAGAAGAGGTAGGGCCGACCCCGCTGCTTCAGCAGCTCGACCACCTCGACGGGGCCGGCCACATAGCCACCCGAGCCGCCGCCGAGGGCCTTGCCCAGCGTCCCCGTCAGGATGTCGACGCGGTCCATCACCCCGCACGCCTCGTGCGAGCCGCGACCGCCCTCACCGACGAAGCCCGTCGCGTGCGAGTCATCCACCATCACCAGCGCGCCAAACTCCTCGGCCAGATCGCAGATCTCCTCCAGCGGCGCGAGATAGCCGTCCATCGAGAAGGCACCGTCGGTGACGATCAGCGTCCGCCGAGCACCCGCCTCCCTGGCCTCCTCCAGCCGGCTGCGCAACTCGGCCATGTCGCGGTTGGCATAGCGGAAGCGCTGCGCCTTGGACAACCGCACGCCATCGATGATCGAGGCGTGGTTCAGCGCATCGGAGATGACTGCGTCCTCGGCCGTCAGAAGCACCTCGAAGATCGCGCCATTGGCGTCGAAGCACGACGGGAAGAGGATGGCATCCTCAGTCCCGACATAGTCCGCGATCGCCTTCTCCAGGTCCCGGTGCTGGGTCTGGGTCCCGCAGATGAAGCGCACCGAGGCCATCCCGAAGCCCCACTCATCCAACGCCTCCCGCGCCGCAGCCACGATGTCCGGGTGGTTGGCCAAGCCCAGGTAGTTGTTGGCGCAGAAGTTCAGCGCCTCACCCTGGGTGGTGCCGATGTGCGAGGACTGCGGCGTCGTGATCAGCCGCTCCTTCTTGGTGAGCCCGTCCGCCTCGATCTGGTCGAGCTCGGCGCGCAACTGGTCCTTCACTCCATACATCTCAAACTCTCCTCAGCTCCAGTCCATGATGACCTTGCCGACCTGCCCGGACCGGGCGGCGTCGAAGGCGTCCTGCCACTGCTCGGCAGGGAAACGGTGGGTGATGACCGAGCGGATCCGGTCGCGCAGCACCTCAGAGGTCTGCAGCATCGCCGTCATCTTGTACCAGGTCTCATACATCTCCCTGCCATAGATCCCCTTGAGCGTGATCATGTGCGTGATCACCTTGCCCCAGTCGATGTCGAAGGGCTCGGCCGGCAGCCCCAGCATCGCGACCCGCCCACCGTGCGTCATGCACCCGATCAGCTCGCGCACCGCGTGGGGGCTGCCCGACATCTCCAGCGCGATGTCGAACCCCTCGGTCATCCCGAGCTCTTCCTTGGCCGAGGCGATCCGTCGCTCGCCGACGTTGATCGCGAGGTCGGCGCCCGCGGCGCGCGCCTGCTCCAGGCGAGATTCGGAGAGGTCTGTCACCACGACATACCGGGCCCCGGCGTGCCGGACGATCGCCGCCGCCATCACCCCGATCGGCCCCGCCCCGGTGATCAGCACGTCCTCGCCCTCGAGCGGGAAGGACAGCGCGGTGTGGACGGCGTTGCCGAGCGGGTCGAAGACCGCGCCGAGGTCGGGGTCGATCAGGTCGGGCTGCACCCAGACGTTGCTGTGCGGGACCACGACGTAGTCGGCGAAGCAGCCGTCCCGGTTGACCCCGAGGTTGGAGGTGTTCACGCACATGTGGCGACGCCCGGCGCGGCAGTTGCGGCAGGTCCCGCAGACGACATGCCCCTCGACCGAGCAGCGCTGCCCCACCTCCAGGCCGTACTGCCCACCGGTCGGCACCCCCTCGCCCAGCTCGACGATCTCACCGTAGAACTCGTGCCCGACCACCAGCGGCGGCTTCAGCATCGAGGCGGCCCAGTCGTCCCAGGACTCGATGTGCAGGTCGGTGCCGCACAGGCCCGCCCGCAGCACCCGGATCTTCACCTCGCCCGGCCCCGGCGTGGGTTCGGGGACGTCGAGCAGTTCCAGTCCCGGCCCGGCAGTGGGCTTCACGAGCGCACGCATGGACACCAGGCTACGGTGGCGCGGTGGAGTGGGACACGAGGGTCGGCTGCTACGCCTGGGTCGAGCGGACGGGGCCGGACGGCCAGCCCGAGGTGCTGCTCACCCACTGGCGCTCGCAGGAGCTCGCCGACGGGCGGACGGTCCGGGGCGGCTGGACGCTCCCCGGCGGCGGGCTCGAGCTGCGCGAGACGCCTGAGCAGGCGGTGGTCCGGGAGGTCGCCGAGGAGACCGGGTATGCCGTGTCCCTCACCTCGATCCTGGGCGCCGCCACCATCGACCTGCCGCCCCACGACCGGGCCCAGCCCGACGGCGAACGGTTCCTGCAGCTGGTCTGCCTGCTCTGGCGGGCGGAGGTGACCGGGGGCGAGCTGCGGGTCGAGGAGGACGGCAGCAGCGATGACACCCGGTGGGTGCCGGTCGCCGACCTTGCCCGTATGCCGTGTACCGCACCGATCGCGGTCGCGCTGCCCCTCCTCGGGCGGGAGCCGCTCGCTCAACCGACCCTGGGGTGGGCACCCGTGGACGAAAAGGCGGTCGAGCAGGTGAAAGACCTGGTGGCGGGACGACGGGAGCGCCGCAGGACGGGTCCGCTGGTGGTGGTGATCGACGGGCCCAGCGGCTCGGGCAAGTCGGTGCTCGGGGCGGCCGTGGCCCGTGACCTGGGCGCACCCCTGGTGCAGATGGACGATCTCTTCCCGGGGTGGGACGGACTGGCCGAGTCCTCGACGCTCCTGGCGGAGCAGGTGCTGGAGCCGCTACGCAGAGGGGAGCGAGCGGCATACCGGAGATGGGACTGGCACCGGGATGACTGGGCGGAGGAGGTCGAGGTGCCGAGCGCGGAGGTGCTCGTCGTGGAGGGCTGTGGCAGCAGTGCCGGCCCGGCCGCCGCCCACGTGGACGTGGCGGTCTGGGTGGAGGCCGACCGTGCCGTGCGGCTGGAGCGTGGGCTGGCGCGCGACGGCGAGAGCTACCGCCCCCACTGGGAACGGTGGGCGGCGCAGGAGACGGAAGTCTTCGGTGCCGACGGCACGCGCGACCGGGCCGACCTCGTCGTGCGGACCGGGTGAGCCGACGATTTCGTTCACAGCGCCTGACGGTGCTAAAGTTCTTCGCTGTTGCGCCTATAGCTCAATTGGCAGAGCAGCTGACTCTTAATCAGCGGGTTCGGGGTTCGAGTCCCTGTGGGCGCACGTGCACCGCG
This sequence comes from Ornithinimicrobium pulveris, assembly GCF_050261105.1. Lineage (GTDB taxonomy): Bacteria > Actinomycetota > Actinomycetes > Actinomycetales > Dermatophilaceae > Ornithinicoccus. Next base: position 862,620 of record NZ_CP189837.1, read on the forward strand.
AGGTGAACGAGAGGCAGGTCGGCAGTCGCCCGACCTGCCTCTTGCGTTGTCCCGTGGCACACTGCTGGGCGTGACCGAGCAGACGATGAAGGCCCGAGCCACGACCGAGCGAGGACGCCAGGAGGAGGAGTTCGAGCAGGCGGAACAGAACGCCCCGGACAGCCCCACCGACCTGAGCAAGACCCACTGGGTCGCTGTCCTCAAGCGCACCATCGCCGAGTTCGGCAAGGATGGTGGATCCGACCTGGCCGCGGCGTTGACCTATTTTGCCGTGATGTCGCTCGCGCCCATGCTGCTGGCGATCTCCACCTCACTGACCTTCTTCGGCCAGGACGGCGCGGCCGAGGAGACGGTCAACGAGCTCGGTGGCGAGCTCGGCCTGGAGCAGGGCACGCTGGACACGGTCAACGAGTACATCCGCGACATGGGGGAGTCCGGCGGCGCCGGGATCCTGCTGGTCGTCGGTCTGCTGGGTGCGTTGTGGTCGGCGAGCAACTACGTCAATGCCTTCAGCCGGATGATGAACCGGGTCTACGGCGTCGAGGAGGGGCGACCGGTGTGGAAGCTGCGCCCCTGGCTGTTGGGTCTGACATTCGTGCTGCTCCTGCTGATCGTCACGATCGTGCTCTCCGTCAGCCTGTCCGGTGCCGTGGCCGAGGCCGTGCTGGGTCAGTTCGGCCTCTCCGAGACGGCGACGACGGTGTGGAACATCGCCAAGTGGCCGGTCATCCTGTTCATCCTGGTCGGCATGGTCGCGCTGCTCTACTGGGGCACGCCCAACGTCAAGCAGCCCAAGTTCCGCTGGCTCTCGCCCGGTGCGGCGCTGGCCGTGATCGTCTCGATCCTGGCGGCGGCCGGCTTCGTGATCTACCTGACCGGCTTCGGCGGGGAGGACAGCTACAACGCCACGTACGGCGCTATCGGTGGTGTGATCATCCTGCTGCTGATGATCTTCATCATCAACAACGTGCTGATCCTGGGTGCCGAGCTGGACGCTGAGCTGGAGCGGGGCCGCGAGCTGGCGGCGGGCATGGCGGCCGAGGAGGAGATCCTGCTCCCGCCGCGCGACGTCAAGGGCACCGAGAAGCAGAAGAAGAAGCAGGCCACCGTCATTCGCCAGGCGCGCGAGCTGCGGATGAAGGCGGCACGTCAGCTCCGCAAGGACGGCAAGCAGCCCGGTCTGAAGGGTCGCGGCGAGGGCTGAGGCCAGGCCCCACCTGCGGAGCGCCTGCTCCCGACCGCCACCCACGCGGGGTTGGGAGCATCGCCACCGACACGGTACGATGGTCGGCGTTGCCCAGCCGCTCCGGCGGTGGAAGCAACCCATGGTGGGTGTAGCTCAGCTGGTAGAGCGCCGCGTTGTGGTCGCGGATGTCGCGGGTTCAAGTCCCGTCACTCACCCCACGAGAAGAGCCGCCCCGGTCCACGGACCGGGGCGGCTCTTCTCGCGTTGTTGGGCGTTCGTTGTTCGGCGGGGAGCGGGGGAGTCAGTCGGTCTGGGCAGTGGTGTGCCGTGCCGCGATCTCCTTCAGGCTCGCGCTGTCCAGGCCGGGCTGGGGCTGGAAGACGGCCTCGCGGTAGTAGCGGAGTTCGGCGATCGAGTCGAGGATGTCACCCAGGGCCCGGTGACCGCCGGTCTTGCCGGGCGCCGAGTAGTAGGCGCGGGGATACCACCGGCGGGCCAACTCCTTGATCGAGGAGACGTCCACGTTGCGGTAGTGCAGGTGCTCCTCGAGCTCGGGCATGTCGCGGGCGAGGAAGGCCCGGTCGGTGCTGATCGTGTTGCCACCCAGGGGCGCCTTGCGCGGCTCCGGGACGTGCTCGCGGACATAGGCGAGGACCCGCTCCTGAGCATCCGCCATCGTCGTGCCGTCGGCCAGCACCTCGAGCAGCCCGGACGTGGTGTGCATCTCGCGCACGAAGTCGCCCATCTGGTCCAACGCCTCCTGCGGCGGCCGGATGACGACGTCCACCCCCTCGCCGAGCACGTTCAGCTCGGCGTCGGTGACCAGGCAGGCGACCTCGACGAGGGCATCGGCCCCCAGGTCCAACCCGGTCATCTCACAGTCGATCCAGATGATCCGCTCGGCACTCACGACGCAGAGCCTAACGAAGGCTCGCGATACCCTCGGCGGCATGGTCCAGCAACTCCAACCGCCGCCCCCTGCCCAGACACCGGGTGGACAGGGCGACGGCTGGCGCCAGCTGATGACCTATCAGCCTGCCGCGCCGGTCCCCGACAACGCCACCAGACGCCCGGTCATCCGCCGGGTCCTGCTGTGGGGCGTCGTGCTGACCGTCTTCGGGCTGGCCGCCCTGGCGATGGGCGGCATCGTGACCGCTTCGGTCGGCGTGACCGCGGCCACCTTGGCTCTGGTGACCGCCACCCTGGCCCTGGGCATCGTGGTCCCTGTCTTCCTCTGGGTCGACCGCCTGGAGCCCGAGCCCACCCGGTTGCTGTGGTTCGCCTTCCTCTGGGGGGCGCTGATCTCCACCCTCGGCGCGATCCTGCTCAACGAGGCCGGGATGGCCTTCTTCGCCGGCTTGCACACCGACCCGATGTTCGTCGGCGCGGTCATCGTGGCGCCGCTGACCGAAGAGTTCCTCAAGTGCCTCGGCGTGCTGTTGATCTTCTTCCGCGCTCGCCGTGAGTTCAACGGGGTGACGGACGGGATTGTGTATGCCGGAATTGTCGCCGCGGGCTTCGCCTTCGTCGAGAACATCATCTACCTAGCCAATGCGCTGGTGGAGTTCGGCACCCCCGGCCTGGTCGGCCTGTTCGTGATGCGCTGCCTGGTCAGCCCGTTCGCGCACCCGATGTTCACCGTCTGCTTCGGTCTTGCCCTGGGCCTGGTCGCCCACAACCGGCGCTGGTCCTCGCTGTGGATCGTGGTCACCGGCTTCGCCATGGCGGTCTTCCTCCACGCGTTGTGGAACTACAGCGCGGTCGCCGCGGCCGAGGCCTACCTGCTGATCTTCGCCGTCGTCCAGATCCCGCTCTTCATCGGCTTCATCCTGCTGCTGCGCTGGGCCCGCCGCCGCGAGTCCCGCATCCTGCGCGACCTGCTCACCGGCTACGGCATCAACGGCTGGTACACGCCTGGCGAGGTCGCGATGATCGCCGATCCCGCCGAGCGCCGCCACGCCCGCAAGTGGGCGAGGTCGATCGGTGGCTCCCGCGCCGAGAAGGCGATGCAGGCCTTCCAGGACGAGAGCGGGGAGTTGGCGATGGTGCGCAAGCACATCATCAACGAGGGCCCCGACGCCGACTGGCTGGGCCGCGAGCAGGCGCTCCTGCAGGCGGTCACCACCCACCGGCGCGTCTTCGTTCCCGGCATCTGAGCGCCAGGACATGAGCGGCCGCACATCGGCTGCTGGCGCCCCCGGCAGGACTCGAACCTGCAACCTACGGATTAGAAGGCCGGTGCTCTATCCATTGAGCTACGGGGGCTCGGTCCCGACCCGCGCCAGCGCCGCGGGACCTCGACCAAGTCTAGTGGCCGCATACGGGCGTCTAGGATCGTCGCCATGACTGACGCAGCCCCCGGGGCGGAGGAGCCGCTCGCCGAGCTGCGGGCCCAGATCGATGACGTCGACAGCCAGATCCTCGACCTGCTGGCGCGGCGCCTCGAGCTGGTCGGCGAGGTCGGCGAGGTCAAGGGGCGCCACGGGCTTCCCATCTACGCCCCCGAGCGCGAGAAAGCGATGATCGCGGCCAAGCGCGAGCTCGCTACCCGCCGCGGCCTGCCGCCCGACCTCGTGGAGGACGTCCTGCGGCGCTGCATGCGCGAGGCCTACGCCCACGAGAAGAACCTCGGCTTCACCACCCAGGCCCCCGGCCTGGGGCCGGTGGTCGTGGTCGGTGGCGGCGGGCGCATGGGCGCTCTGTTCGGGCGGATGCTCACGCTGTCCGGGTATGCCGTTCGCGTCGTCGAGCGCGATGACTCACCCGAGCAGGTGGTCGAGGCGGTGGACGGCGCCGGCCTCGTGGTCATCTCGGTCCCCATCCACGACACCGTGGACGTCGTGCGCTCGTTGCCGCCGCTGCCGGAGTCCTGCCTGCTCGTCGACCTGACCTCCACCAAGCAGGAGGTGATGGCGGCGATGCTGGCCGTGCACGCGGGCCCGGTGCTGGGCCTGCACCCGATGTTCGGTCCCGATGTCGAGAGCATGGCCAAGCAGGTCGTCGCCGCCGTGCCGGGCCGGGACCCGGAGGCCTCGCAGTGGCTGCTGCGCCAGATCCGGCTCTGGGGTGCCCGGGTGCACGAGGTGACCGCCGCCGACCATGACGCGGCGATGGGGATGATCCAGGCGCTGCGGCACTTCTCGACCTTTGCCTACGGTTCGCACCTGGCGAGCGAGGACCACGACCTCACCGAGCTGCTGGCTCTCTCCTCGCCGATCTACCGGCTCGAGCTGGTCATGGTCGGCCGCCTCTTCGCCCAGAACCCCGACCTCTACTACGACATCATCACCGCCTCCCCGGACGCGGTGCAGCTCATCGAGCGCTACCACTCCCGCTTCGACGAGGCGCTGCACGTGCTGCGCAGCGGGAACCGGGAAGAGTTCGCCGCCCGGTTCCGCGAGATCGGCGACTGGTTCGGCGAGTATGCCGAGCGCTTCCTCGCCGAGTCCCGGACGCTGCTCGCGCACGCGGACGCCACCCGATGAGCGCGCGGCAGCACGCGATGGGCCGAACCGGCGGTTCGCTTTGGCGGCTGGGCGCGAGCGGGACACACTAGGCCCCGTGACCACCGACCCCGCTCCGCTGCTCGCCGCCGTCGAAGGGCTGCGAGCCTCCGCCGACGACGTGCGGCTGCCCCTGGAACTGGACGGGGTGGAGCAGGCACGCACCTCCCGCCGCGAGCTGGTCCAGCAGCTGGACGACTATGTCCTGCCGCGGTTGCGCTCCCTGGACGCTCCTCTGCTCGCCGTCGTGGGTGGCTCCACGGGTGCCGGCAAGTCGACCATCGTGAACTCCGTGGTCGGCGAGCACGTCACCCGCACCGGCGTGATCCGTCCCACCACCCGGGCCTCGGTGCTCGTGCACCACGAGGAGGACACCCGCTGGTTCACCGACAAGCGGGTGCTCCCCGAGTTGGCCAGGGTGGTCGGTGACGACGCCGAGGACGACCCCAGCGCGGTGCGGCTGGTCACCTCCGACACGCTGCCCTCCGGGCTCGCGCTGCTGGACGCCCCCGACATCGACTCGGTCGTCCAGGCCAACCGCTTCCTCTCCAAGCAGCTGCTCTCGGCCGCTGACCTCTGGTTGTTCGTCACCACCGCCGCCCGGTATGCCGATGCCGTCCCCTGGGACCTGCTGCGCGAGGCCAGCGAGCGTGGGACCTCCGTCGCCGTGGTCCTCAACCGGGTACCACCGGAGGCGCTGACCCAGGTTCGTCTGCACCTCGCCTCGATGCTGCGCGAGCAGGGGCTGGGCAAGGCGCCGATCTTCGTGATCGATGAGGCCGAGCTCGAGGACGGGATGATCCCCGCCCGGTCGATCGAGCGGCTTAGCGGCTGGCTGCAGTCCCTGGCCGGGGACGCCCGGGCGCGCTCGGTCGTGATCCGCCGCACCCTGACCGGCACCCTGGGCTCGCTGTCCCAGCGGGCTCACGCCCTCGCCGAGGAAGGCCGGGGCCAGGTCGCCGCGGCCGGCGCCCTCGCCACGGCGCCGGACACGGCATACAGGGACGCCTTGGCCGGGGTGACCGAAGGAATCGATGACGGTTCCCTGCTCCGCGGCGAGGTGCTCGCCCGCTGGCAGGAACTGGTCGGGACCGGTGAGTTCTTCCGCTCGATCGAGGCTGGGATCGGCCGCTTCCGCGACCGCGTCGGCGCCTGGTTCACCGGCAAGGAGGTCAGTTCTGAGCCGCTCGGGGAAGCGCTGCAGTCCGGTGCCGCCGCCCTGATCACCTCGCACGGGCAGGTGGCCGCGAGCACCGCCGCCCGTGCCTGGAAGAACGCCCCTGGTGGTGCCCCGCTGATGGCCGAGCACCCGGAGCTGAGCAAGGCGTCGACCGGGTTCGGGGAAAAGGTCGAGCGGCTGATCCGGGACTGGCAGAAGGACATCTTCGAGATGGTCCGCGACGAGGCCGGCTCGCGTCGGTCGACCGCGCGCTATCTCGCCTTCGGCGTCAACGGCCTGGGCGTCCTGCTGATGATCGTCGTCTTCCACGCCACCGCCTTCATCCCGACCGGCGCCGAGGTGGCGGTCGGCGCGGGGACCGCGGCCCTGGCCCAGCGGCTGCTCGAAGCCGTCTTCGGCGACCAAGCCGTGCGGTCGATGGCGGTCAAGGCCCGCGCTGCGCTGATCACGCGGGTCGAGGAGCTGTACGACCAGGAGCGGGCGCGCTATGACGAGGCGCTGGCTGAGCGCCCCGTGGACGCCACGGCGATCACGGCGCTGGAGGCGGCCGCGCGCCGCGTGGAGGAGACCCGATGATCGGACGACGACGCAGCCAGAACGGCACACCGGTGCCGCTCACCGAGCGCGCCGAGCAGTTGCGTTCCGCCCTCGACATCGGCGGCGACCAGCTCGACCCCAAGGTCGCCGCCCGCGCTCGCGAGGTCGTGGAGCGGGTGGAGGAGCGGTGGGCGCTCAAGGGTGGCCGGACGGTCGTCGCGCTAGCCGGGGCCACCGGCTCGGGCAAGTCCAGCCTGTTCAATGCGCTGACCGGCGAGGACGTCTCCGTCATCAGCCCCCGGCGCCCGACCACGGCCGAGGCCGGGGCCGCGATCTGGGGCGAGGAGGAGGCCGGTCCGCTGCTCGACTGGCTCGGCATCCACAACCGTCACCACGTGACGGCCACCGGCGACAACGTCGCCCTCGACGGGCTGGTGCTCGTGGACCTGCCCGACTTCGACTCCCGCGAGACCCGGCACCGGGTCGAGGCTGACCGGATCCTGGAGCGCACCGATGTCTTCGTGTGGGTCGCCGACCCGCAGAAGTATGCCGACGCTCGCCTCCACGACGATTACCTGCGGCCGCTGCGTCACCACGACACCGTGATGATCGTGGTCCTCAACCAGGCTGACCGCCTGCGCAGCGAGGAGGACGTCGAGCAGGTCCGACGGGACCTGGGACGGCTGGTGAGCGCGGACGGTGCCGGTGATCACGAGGTGATCGCGACCTCCGCACGGCTGGGGACCGGCGTCGATGAGTTGCGGGAGCGGATCGGGGAGGTCGTCGGCGCCCGCACCGCGGCCGAAGCCCGGCTCGTGGGCGATGTGCGGACCGCGGCCCAGGATGTCGCGGCCGGCCTGGCCGAGCGCACCCCGGAGTTCAGCGAGGAGGCGGACGAGCGGTTGCACGAGGCGCTGCGCACCGCCTCTGGAGTCCCTGTGGTGCTCGATGCGGTCGAGCGCGACTACAAGCGTCGGTCCATGAACCGGGCCGGGTGGCCGCTGACCCGCTGGGTGGCCGCCTTGCGCCCCGACCCGCTCAAGCGCCTGCGCCTCGGTGACGACAGCCCCGGCATGGCTGGGATCTCGCCCTCGGACGTCGGCGCGGTCCTGGGCCGGTCCTCACTGCCGGCGCCGACCCCGGCGGCGCGGGCCAACGTGCAGCTCGCCGCGCGTCAGGTGGCCGAGCAGGCCAGCTCCACGCTGCCGCCCCGGTGGGGTGACGCGGTGGTCGAGGCCGCGATCCCGCATGAGGACAACCTGTCGGATGCCCTCGACCAGGCGGTTGTCTCCACCCCGCTGCGCACGCGTAACCCGCTGTGGTGGTCGGTCTTCGGGGTGCTTCAGCTGCTGTTCGTCCTGGCGGCGGTGGCCGGGCTGGTCTGGCTCACCGTGCTCTTCGTGCTCGGCTGGGCGCAGATGCCGGTCGACGCGCCATTCTGGGGACCGGTGCCGATCCCGCTGCTCCTGCTCGTCGGCGGGTTGCTCGGCGGAGTGTTGCTGGGGCTGCTGGCCAGGGTGATCGCTGGCATCGGCGCGCGCCGGCGGCGTGCCGTGATCGACGATCGTCTGGACGAGGCGATCGAGGAGGTCTCCTACCAGCACGTCCGGCGCCCGATCATCGCGGTGCTGGACCGGCACGAGAAGGCCAGGACATTGCTGGAGACCGCCGGGCGCTGAGGCGCTCGTCGTCCACACCCCCAGGCGTTCCCTCCCGGTCGTCCACAGACTTCGCTGCTGCCCTGGCATCGGAGCGAGCTCGCGTTGAGGGTGGGGTGACCGGCTCGTCGCCGACGGGCCCGAACCTGGGAGGGAAAGATGCTTCACACCACCACGCTCACGGTCTCCGGCAATGTCACCCGCGAGCCCGAGCTGCGCTATCGCAAGGTCGACGGCCAACCGTTCACCGTCGTCGCGATCGCCTGTAATGGCCGACGCTACGACGCTCAGGAGGGGCGCTTCGTCGTGAGTGGCGTCACCTACTACGACATCATCTGCAAGGGCAGCCTGGGCGCCAACGTGCTGAAGACCCTGCACACCGGGATGCCGATCGTCGCGCACGGCAAGTTCCGGATGCACGAGTGGGAGACCGACACGATGCGCGGCGCCCGCCCCTGCGTGAGCGCCGACAGCGTCGGGGTGGACCTGACCTGGGGAACGGCGTCCTACCAGCGGGGCTCAGCGTCCTACCCCGACCCCGAACGTCTCGACCTGCCGGCGCCCCCGCCCGAGGAGGGTGGCCCGGCGCGCGAGGACTCCGCGCCCAATCCGGAGGACGCCGGCGCGGACCTCGAGGACGACGGCGCAGACCTTGACGACGACGGCGCGGACCTTGACGAGGCCGGGCTGGGGCACGACGACCTTCCCGACGGCGTGGACGCCAACGGTGAGCTGACCGACGAGGCGGCGCAGCGGCTCTTGGGCCAGCCGGCCTGAGCTCGGGCGGCGGTGCCACCGGGACCCGTCCGGGTCGTGATGTGCGTTCGCAAGATCGATTCGGACGGGGCATCCCCGCCCGATACCCTGGGAGGCATGGCCGAATTCATCTACACCATGACGCGTGCCCGCAAGGCGCACGGCGACAAGGTGATCCTCGACGACGTGACGATGTCCTTCTACCCCGGCGCCAAGATCGGCGTCGTGGGGCCCAATGGTGCCGGCAAGTCGACGATCCTCAAGATCATGGCCGGGCTGGACCAGCCCTCCAACGGCGAGGCGCGCCTGACCCCCGGTTACAGCGTCGGCATCCTGCTGCAGGAGCCTCCGCTGAACGAGGAGAAGACCGTGCTCGGCAACGTCCAGGAGGGCGTGGGCGAGATCAAGGCCAAGCTGGACCGCTTCAACGAGATCTCCGAGCTGATGGCCCAGGAGGACGCCGACTTCGACGCCCTGATGGCTGAGATGGGCACCCTCCAGGAGGAGATCGACCACGCCGACGCCTGGGACCTCGATGCTCAGCTCGAGCAGGCGATGGACGCTTTGCGCTGCCCGCCCGGCGACGCCGATGTGACCGTGCTCTCCGGTGGTGAGCGCCGCCGCGTGGCCCTGTGCAAGCTGCTGCTGTCCAAGCCCGACCTGCTGCTGCTGGATGAGCCCACCAACCACCTGGACGCCGAGTCGGTGCAGTGGCTCGAGCAGCACCTCAAGGACTACCCGGGCGCCGTCCTGGCGATCACGCACGACAGGTACTTCCTCGACAACGTCGCCCAGTGGATCGCCGAGGTCGACCGCGGTCGCCTCTACCCCTACGAGGGCAACTACTCGACCTACCTGGAGAAGAAGCGCGAGCGCCTGCAGGTCCAGGGCAAGAAGGACGCCAAGCTGGCCAAGCGCCTGGAGAAGGAGTTGGAGTGGGTCCGCTCCAACCCCAAGGCCAAGCAGACCAAGAACAAGGCCCGCCTCGCTCGTTATGAGGAGATGGCGGCCGAGGCCGAGAAGACCCGCAAGTTGGACTTCGAGGAGATCCAGATCCCGCCGGGCCCGCGCCTGGGCAACCAGGTCATCGAGGTCAAGGACCTCACCAAGGGCTTCGGTGGTCGGGTCCTCATCGACGGCCTGTCCTTCACCCTGCCGCGCAACGGCATCGTTGGGGTCATCGGCCCCAATGGCGTCGGCAAGACCACGCTGTTCAAGACGATCGTGGGCATGGAGGAGGCTGACTCCGGCGACGTCAAGATCGGCGACACGGTCAACATCTCCTATGTCGACCAGAGTCGCGGCGGCATCGACCCCAATAAGTCCTTGTGGGAGGTCGTCTCCAACGGCAACGACTTCATCGAGGTCGGCCAGGTCGAGATCCCCAGCCGCGCCTACGTCAGCCAGTTCGGCTTCAAGGGCCCGGACCAGCAGAAGAAGGCCGGCGTGCTCTCCGGTGGCGAGCGCAACCGCCTCAACCTGGCGCTGACCCTCAAGGAGGGCGGCAACCTGCTCCTGCTTGACGAGCCGACCAACGACCTGGACGTCGAGACCCTCGGCTCGCTGGAGAACGCGCTCGAGTCCTTCCCCGGCTGCGCCGTGGTCATCAGCCACGACCGGTGGTTCCTGGACCGTGTCGCGACCCACATCCTGGCCTACGAGGGCGACGAGCAGAACCCGGCCAAGTGGTACTGGTTCGAGGGCAACTTCGGCGCCTACGAGGAGAACAAGATCGAGCGCCTCGGCCCCGAGGCTGCCCGCCCGCACCGGGTCACCCACCGCAAGCTCACCCGGGACTGACGCAGCCACGACGGACGCGTCCCCAACTCCCGCGTCGCCGTGATGGCGCGCCACAGGCCTCAGCCACCGCTCCCACCCCGGGACGGGCTGGGGCCTGCGCGCGTGCGGATGCCGAAGGTGTGCTCCGCGGAGCACTCGGGGGACTGCTCCGCGGAGCACTTGAGGGACTGCTCCGCGGAGCACCATCCGCGCACGGTGGTCGACTTCCTCGTCCGGGTGACCGGCGACGAGGATGGCGTATGGCGTCGGCTGCGGGCCGGGGAGGTCGTCCTGGGCGACGGGACCCGGGTCGAGGCGGACACGCCCTACCAGCCTGGTGCTGCGGCATACCTGTATCGGGACCTGCCGGAGGAGGTGCCGGTCCCGGGTGAGCTGCCGGTGCTCCTCCGCGACGACGAGACCGGGCTGCTCGTCGTCGACAAACCACCCTTCCTGGCAACGATGCCCCGCGGCGAGCACGTGGTGCAGACGGTGGTGGTGCGGCTGCGCCGGGCGCTGGACCTGCCCGAGCTGGCGCCCGTCCACCGGCTCGACCGGCTGACCAGCGGGGTGCTGCTGCTGACGAGCCGGCGGGAGGCACGGGCGCCCTACCAGCGGCTGGTCCAGGACGGAGGCCTGGCCAAGACCTACCTGGCGCTGGCTCCGCTCCCGCAGGGTCTGGACCTGCCGATGGTCGTGCGCAACCGGATCGAGAAGCGGCGAGGGGAACTGCAGGCCCGCGTGGTGCCCGGTGAGCCCAATGCCCGCACCCTGGTCGAGCTGGAGGGTGCGCTCGCGGAGGACCCCACGGTGGGTCGCTACCGACTCACCCCGACCAGCGGACGCACCCACCAGTTGCGGCTGCATCTGGCCGGGTTGGGCATCCCGATCCTCGGCGACCCGCTGTATCCCCATGTCCGTGAGGTGGCACCGGGTGACTTCTCGACGCCGCTGCAACTGCTCGCCCAGCAGGTGTCCTTCGTCGATCCCGTAACCGGTGAGGAACGCACCATCACCAGCACCCGCACCCTGCCCCTCCCACCATCATCCCTACCGCACCCCCGGGGTAGGTGGCGTGCGTGATCTGAGGACGGCGGAAGGGCCCGCCTCTCCTGGCTGGGGAGACGGGCCCTTCTGCGTTTCATCGGGGGATGGACCCCGTCAGACGTTGAGCCGTGCGATCACTCCGCGGGCGGAACGATGGTGACCAGGGTGGTGGCCACCTCGCCGTCACCCATGTCGTAACCGATGACACCGAAGTACCGCAGCGCGGCGTCGAGGCCGCTCCAGGTGGCGGTGAGGTCGGTGGGCTCGCCGCTCTGCACCGTGGCGGGGTTCGGGGTGACCGTCAGGTTCCCCTCATCCTCGTTGGGCAGATAGACGTGGAGCAGACCGTCGGCCTGAGCACCAGCAGCACCATCCCAGTAGTTGATGGCGACCAGCCAGGTCCCGGCCTGAGGCGCTTCGAAGGTCACGACCTCGTCCGATCCCTCGTTGCCGCTCTGCGCCACCACCGAACCAGCCGGCGTCGCGAGGTAGAGGTCGAGATCCAGACCCTCAGGGGTCCAGTCGTCCTCCCACAGCTCGACGCGGATGGCGGCCGTGCCGGCGGGCACCTCGATCGGGATGATCTTGTCGGCGATCGAGCTCGGGTTGCCGTCCGAGACCACCGTGATCTCCGACTGGTCCGCGGCGACCAGGCCGCTGACGGTCGAGGTCAGGGTGGCGTCGCCGCCGGGAACGACCTCGAAGGTGGTGGAACCGGCCGGGCCGGTGCCTCCCAGCTCGCTCGGAGCCGACAACGCGACCGGGTTGACGGCGATCGGGCTGCGGACGTCCGCGCCCGGGCCGGACCAGGTGATGGCACCGAAGGCCCACTGGCCCAGTGCTGCACCATCAGCTTCGATGTGCACCTCGAAGGTCGCGCTGCCACCTGCCGGCACCGTGATGGTGCTCGGTGAGACGGTGACGTTGACGCCCGCCGGGGCTTCCACGCTGGCCTCGAAGGTGCCGCCCGCGCCGGTCGCCGTGACCGTCCGGGTGACCGTCTGCTCACCGGCGAGCGCGCCGATGGCGATGCTCGGGTAGTTCAGGTCACTCGCATCGGTGTCAGGTGCCGCCTCGCAGAACGCTCCGCCACCGACCAGCTGGAGCTGGCCGATCGCGCAGGCGTAGGTGTACCAGTCGACGATGTCCGAGTCGTAGAACAACGGGGTGTCGTAGGCAGCACCGGGGACCACGTGGCCGGAGCCGAAGTGGAGCGGGCTGGCCGGGGCGCCACCGTAGGTGATCGTCTCGCCCGCGCTGTTGAGCGGGTTCGCGGTGGTCATCATCGCCGACTTGACGGCCATCGGCTCGCGGTACCAGGTCTCACCCTCGCTCATCATGAGCGCAGCCAGACCGGCGACGTGCGGAGCCGACATCGAGGTGCCGGACATCCCGTTGAAGTTCTCACCGTCGTTGGATTCCGGAGAGACCGCCGCGATGATGTCCACACCCGGGGCCGTGATGTCCGGCTTGAGGAGGTCACCACCACCGGCCAGGGCCGGGCCGTAGGAGCTGAAGCCAGCCATCTCCGGCGCGACGACGTCGTCCGAACCCTCACCCTGGGCCGAGATGTACCCGGTCGGGTTGTCGTCGGAGGCGATGTAGGCCTTGATGGCTTCACCGGCCGTCGCGTTGACGTGGATCGAGGGAATCGTGTGGAAGTCGGCGTTCAGCGACTCGCTGTTGCTGGTGTTCGCCTGGATCATGCCGATGCCACCTGCCTGGGCGACCGCGGCGCTCTTGTCCACGCGGGCGATCTCACCACGGGTGCAGAACACGATGTGGCCCTCGGCAGCAGCCGGGTCGAGCGAGCCCGGGTAGCACAGGCGGGCCTGCGCAACCGTGGCACCCTCGGCCGGGATGGTCTCGGAGTCGACCAGCGGAGCGGGGCCGACAGCCTCGCCCACGCCGACGCCCTCGAAGCGCTGGCCGTCACCGGTGCCGGCGGTGTTGAACTGGTCCTCCAGCTGGGTCTCGACGGAGGCGTTCAGCGCGCCCTCGCCACCCAGGATGTGGATCCACTGCGGGTCCATGGAGATCAGTGCGTTCATCACCGAGCCGGGGACCGAGGCGGTCCGGCTGAGCACGACCGGGACGTTGTGCATGGCGGCCAGGGCCGACCCTGCCAGCGCGTCCGGGTAGTCCAGACCGGTGGCGACGAAGGCCGCCGGAGCCGGGTTCTCGCTGTCGTAGCCGAAGCGGTCGGCGACGGCGGCGGAGGTGGCGTAACGGTCCTTGCCCGCGATGCGCTCGCTCGCGCCCGCGGCCTCATAGACCGCGTCGCTGATGGCACCCGAGCCACCGATGACGTGGACCTCGGGGTTGCCCATGGCGTCCAGGGCGGCCGCGACGCTGCCGGGCAGCGAGCCCTGGCGGGTCAGCAGCACCGGCACACCCTCCGAGCCCGCGAGGGCCGAGCTGGCCAGCGCGTCCGGGAAGGCGGTGCCCTCACCCGCGGCCAGGTAGACGTGCTCCACCGGGCCGAAGTGCTGGGCGAGCTGCGCGGCGGTGGCGTAGCGGTCCTTGCCGGAGATGCGGGTCACGTCGCCGTAGGCGGCGAGCTCGGCCTCCACGGCATCCGACACCGCGACGGTGCCACCGAGGATGATGATGTTGGACGGAGCCAGCTCCTCGATCGCGGCAGCGGTGACCGAGGGGAGGCTGTCCACGCGGGTCAGCAGCACCGGGGCGGGCGAACCGTCCGGAGCAACCGTGGTCTGCGGGTCGCGCGAGGACGCAGCGCCCATCGAGGGCACGAGGCCCTTCGCGGCGGAGGCCGCACCGGCCAGCGCGTCTGCGAACTGGTTGCCGGTGGCGATGTAGACGGTGTCCACACCCTCGGGGTACTGACGGGCCACCGCAGCCGCGGTCGCGTAGCGGTCGCGGCCCGAGATCCGGTCGACGATGTCCTGGCCCGCGGTCGCGTCCAGCTCGACGTACTTGCTGACATTGCGGTCGTGGGTGCTGGCACCCACGGTCATCACCCAGGGCGAGTTGTGGGCCACCGAGCTGGTGCCCACGGTGTCGCCCGAGTTGCCAGCCGAGGCAGACACGAAGACACCCGCGTCGGCGGCGTCGAGGAACGCCAGCTCGATGGAGTCGACGACGTACTCGCTGCTGCCCGAGACCGAGTAGTTGATGACGTCAACACCGTCGGCGACGGCGTCGTTGACGGCGGCGAGCAGGCCGGACGTCGAGCCGCTGCCGCCGCCGCCCTCGGTCTGCCACAGGCCCTTGTAGACCGCGATGTGGGCGGCCGGGGCCATGCCGCTGGCCATGCCCATCTCGGTGCCGAAGATCTCGACGTCGACCCCGTAGTTGCCGGCGGCGGTGCCACCGACGTGGCTGCCGTGGCTGTTGGTGTCGCGCGGGGACAGGAAGTCGAAGTCGGTGTTGTTGTTCTGCGCGTAGTACCGCGCACCGACGATCTTGCTGTTGCACTCGACGTTGTCGGCGGGGTCCTCCTCTTCGCCGCTGTCACACTCTCCGACGAAGGAGGCGGGGACCGGTGCATCAAGGGGCGCGAAGCTGGGGTTCTCCGGCCAGATGCCGGTGTCGATGACACCGACGACGACGCCGGCTCCGGCGTCCTCGGTCCCGCCGAAGCGGGTGTTCCACACGCCGTCCGCACCGGTCATCCCCAGGAAGTCGGGGGTGGTGACGGTGTCGGCATACCGGGTCTCGTCCTCCCAGACGTACGCGACGTTGGGGTCCTTGCGAAGGGCCATCACCTGGCCGGCGGTGAGGTCGGCGGAGAAACCGTTGAAGACCGTCGTGTAGTCGTAGGTCTTCGCCTCGGTGCTGGCGCCCGCCGCCGTGAGGGCCTTGTCCTGCTCGGCTCGCAGGAAGTCGGCGTAGGCGGTGGCGGCCCGGGTCTCGACGTTGAGACGCTGGCCGTCCTTGGGGGCCGTGGGGGCGAAGCCCTGGATGCCACCGGTGTAGGTGGCCAGGGAGTCCTGCTTCAGCATGACGATGTAGGAACCGTCCTCGGCCACCGACAGGTCGGGTGTTGCCCACGAGGGCAGTCCGATCGCCATCGGTGCCGCGAGCACAGCCCCTGCGCCGGCGAGCGCTGCGAGGCGCCTCCGCCGTCCAGGTGTGTTCCGCACAGTGATGTCCTTCGCTAGGAATTTTAGGGACGTCCCCCGGGGCCTGACCATGGTTACGCCGCCAGGTGACCTCCGCAGTATCAGTCGCTCGAGGGCGGGGTGTCTATGGACATGTTCCCGAATGGGCCCCCCGTGACCAGATCGTTACCTTACGTTCGAGGGCGCGCTGACCTGCCGCTATGAGAACAGGCTGAGAACCCTGGGAGCCGTGTGACAGGTGTGGCGAACAGGATGCGACACAAGGGAGCCGAGCGGCATGCGGATGTGCGGGAGGGAGGTGCCGAACAGCCGGAGGGTCAGTCGGAGCCCTTGAGCCGGACCATGCCCTCCTGGCCGACCGTGGCGAGGAGGGTTCCGTCCGCGGCATACATGTGCCCGATGCCCAGGCCGCGCCCGGACTGGGCGGAGGGGGAGGACTGGGTGTAGAGCACCCACTCGTCCACCCGAGCCGGTCGGTGGAACCACATCGAGTGGTCCAGGCTGGCCGGCCGCAGCCGCGGGTCGCCCCAGCCGATGCCGTGCCGACGCAGGATCGGCTCCAGGAGCACGTAGTCCGAGGCGTAGGCCAGGATCGCGGAGTGCAGCAGGTCATCGTCCGGCAGCTCCCGGTCGATCCGCAGCCAGACCGACTGCTCGCTCGGACCGGGCTCGGCGGGGCCCAGCAGCAAGGGCTCGACATGGCGCAGCTCGACCGGGCGGCGGCGGGCGGTGTCCTGGGCGACGGGGTGGGGGATCTTGGCGAGGATCTCGCGGTCGGGACGCAGGCCCTCCGGAGCCGGGACGTCGGGCATCCCGAGCTGGTGGTCCAGCCCATCGGCGTCCTCCTGGAAGGACATGATGATCGACATCAGGATGCGGCTGTCCTGGATCGCGTGCACGCGGCGGGCGCTGAAGCTGCGGCCATCGCGCATCCGCTCGACGAGGAAGCGCAGCGGCCGGTTGGCGTCACCGGGGCGCAGGAAGTAACCGTGCATCGAGTGGATCCGTCGGGCCTTCGGCTCCTCGTCGGCGCCGTCGTCCACCGGCTGCACGGTGCGCCCGGCCGCCACCAGACACTGAGCGAGCACCTGGCCCCCGAAGACGCGCCCGTGCGGCATCGGCTGGCTGCGTCCGACGAAGACGTCGCCCTGCGAGTCCGCCAGGTCCTCGCCGATGCCGGTGGGAGAGGCGACCCGGATCGTGGTCTCGCCCTCGCGCTTGAGGTCGAGGACCTCCAGGAGGTCGTCGATCGGGTCGAAGTCGTCACCCTGCTCATGCTTAGCCACGTGCCCGAGCGTAATGCGGTCGCCCCCGGCTGCGACGATGGGGCAGTGAGCCAGTCCCTGCCCGACGTCCCCGACGCAGCCTCCGTCTACCCGATCACCGTGCGGTGGTCGGACATGGATGCCTACCAGCACGTGAACAACGTCCAGTACCTCCGCTACTTCGAGGAGGCTCGGGTGCACGCCTTCAAGGACTGGTTCGGCCAGGAGCGGGATCTGATCGACGAGGGCCTGCTGGTGGTCTCGCAGGCGATCGACTACCTGCTCCCGATGACCTTCGCCTACGCGCCCGCACGGGTGGCGGTCTGGTGCAGCGAGGTCGGCGCGGCGAGCTTCGAGCTGGGGTATGCCGTCGCTGGGCCCGAGGGGGATGACGTCGTGTATGCGCGGGGTCGGGTCACGCTCGTGGCCTACGACCTCAAGGGCCAGCGGCCCCGGCGGCTGGGGGAGTCCGAGCGGGAGGCGCTCGCCACCGTCGCTGGTGCCGCCCCACACCTGCGCAGCGAGAAGCGCCACGCCGCGGGCGGGCGGTCGTGACCGCAACGAACGACGACGGCGCCGGACGGGGTGCGCTGACCTTCGCCGACGGCGAGAGCGTGGCGGACCTCGCCACCTATGTCACCCGCGCACGCTCGCTGGAGGCCGAGGGGGCCATCCGGCTGCAGGCCATTGGGTCCGTGCTGGCCGCATGGACGTGCGTCGTCCCCGGTCAGGGGCTGATGGGGTCTGGCCTCGTGCTCGGGCTGCGCACCATGCCGCTGGCAGGTGCGCACGAGCTGGATGTCACGGTGCCGCTGCTGGCCCTGTCGGACCGGTTCGCCCGTCGCGCCTCGACCGCTGACGTCGGGACGACGCTGGCGGTCCCGCCGACCGAGGTGAGCCCCCGGTGGGCCGGGGTGGTGCCGCCCCGCGGTGGCTGGGAGGCCGTGGGCAGCGTGCCGGTCCGCGCGCTCTTCGATGCGGCCGAGGAAGGGATCGCCGAGATCGCGACGGGTGCCCCGGAAGGCTCAGGTGCGGCAGCTGTCGGGATGTTGCGGGCGCGAGTGTGGTCCCGAGAGGTCGAGGTGGACGGCACTCCTACCGGCGCGCCGGCGGGGGCAGGGCTGGCGGCCAAGGTGCTCGGCTTCGCGCGCCCCGACGACGACGGGCTCGCGACGGTGCATCGCGTCGGCCCCTGGACCCGCGTCTCCCTGCCCGCCGGGCACGTGCTGAGCAGGCCCTGACCGGCGGATCTCCCTCCCACGCCGACCCCATTCAGCTCGGAAGGCTGTGAGTGCCCCGGTTGGTGACGAAGAATCGCGACATCGCGTGACAACCCGGGGCATTCACAGGGACGTGGCGAGAGTCGAAGCACCAGGGGAGCTGCGGCATACCGGGACGTGGTCTCAACCCCGTCGGCGACTGGTGTCCGGATGCAACGCCACGAAGAGCGACCAGGGCTCGGCGTCCGGGTCGCGGGGCCGGTCGTGGAACTCCTGGAGCAGCTCCCCGAGCCGATCACGGAACTCGGCCATCTGCTCCTCCGGCAGCCGCAGGCCCATCCGGGTCATCCCCTGATGCTCCTCCGGGGCCTGCGCGACCTCGGCGAGGAAGGCGTCCAGGAGTGAGCGGGAGCCGACCGGGCTCGCGGTGTACCAGGACTTCCCGGTCGCCCGATAAGGGATCTCGCGCGCCCCACGGCGGCCACGGCGCGGCTCCAGGGCCTCCAGGAAACCGGTGTCGACCAGGGTGCGGACGTGGTGCAGCGAGGTCGCCGGGTTGAGGTCGAGGGCGTCGGCGATCTCGCGATTGGTCAACGGTTCGTCGAGGGTCACGCGCAGGATCCGCAGCCGCACGCCGCTGGCCAGCGCTTTGGCTTCGGCCTCAGTCGCCTCGCGGTGCTCGTGGTCGCGGACGTGGTCCGGCGTGCTCATGACCACCACGGTAGCAGTGATTGACAAGTCTCAATCGGTGGGTGCACACTTCCGATTGAGACATCCCAATCACTGAATGAAGGCCCCCATGGACCATCCCGGCACCGCGCCCGACACCCCCGTCCCACCCGCCCCGCGCCAGAGCCTGTTCCGGCATCGCGACTTCCGGCTGCTCTGGGCGGGCGACACCGTCTCGGTCTTCGGCATGCAGGTGGTCGGCTTCGCGATGCCCTATGTCGCGATCCGGGTGCTGGAGGCGGGGGAGTTCCAGATGGGGGTCCTGACTGCCTTGGAGATGCTCGCCTTCCTGCTGATCGGCCTGCCAGCGGGTGCGTGGGTCGACCGGTGGCGCAAGAAGCGGATCATCGTGCTCGGGGACCTCAGCCGCGCCCTGCTGCTGCTCACGATCCCGCTCGCCTTCCTCGGCGGCTGGCTGTCGATGTGGCAGCTGTATGTCGTCGCCTTCCTCGCCGGCTGCATCACCGTCTTCTTCGACGTGGCCAACCAGTCCTACCTGCCCGAAATCGTCGAGAGCGAGCAGATCAGCGAGGGCAACGCCAAGCTGCAGGCCAGCCAGCAGATCGCGATCGTCAGCGGCCCTGCCCTGGCCGGCCAACTGGTGCGACTCATCCCCTCACCCTTCGTCGTCGCCGTCACGGCCGTGGCGATGGGTCTGTCCTCGCTCTTCGTCAGCCGGATCCGGCATCAGGAGCCCGAGCCCGACCCGGAGAGCCGGCGGCCGCTGGTCACCGAGATCAGGGAGGGCTTGTCCTTCGTGACCAGCCACCCCCTGCTGCGCCGGATCGTGATGTGCACCGGGATCACCAACTTCGCCAGCAGCGCCGTCGGCGCCCTCTTCATGCTCTTCGCCCTGCGCGAGCTCGGCCTTGACGCGGCCACGCTCGGCCTGGTGATGGGGCTGGCCAGCGCGGGCGGACTGCTCGGCGCGCTCAGCGCCGAACGCTTCGGCCGGCTGGTCGGGGAAGGTCGGGCGATCCCGATCTCGGCGCTCATCGGTGGGGTGGCGGCGTTCAGCGTGCCGCTCGCGGTCTACCTGCCGACGCTGCCTACCCTGATGATCGGCTGGAGCCTGGTGAGCTGGGCGGTCGTGGTCTACAACATCGCCCAGGTGAGCTTCCGGCAGCGGCTGTGCCCCAAGCCCCTGTTAGGCCGGATGAACGCCTCGATCCGCTTCCTGGTCTGGGGGCCGATGCCGATCGGGGCCTTCCTCGGTGGGGTGGTCGCCCACCAGATCGGGATGCTGAACACCTTCTGGATCTTCACCGTGCTGCTCATGCTCGCGTGCGCCCCTGTCCTCTTCTCGCCCCTTATCCGGATGCGCGAACTGCCCCGCGAGCTGGATGCGCTCGCCTCCTCGCGTCCCGCCGAGGCCGCGGACGGTGCACGATAGGCGGATGAGCACCGACGCTCCCCTCGTCAGCATCGTCACCGGCGGCGCCTCCGGCATCGGCCGCGCACTCGTCACCGAACTCGCCCTCCGCGGCGGCCGGGTCGTGGTGGCCGATCGCGACCAGGCGGGCGCACGGCATACCTCCTCGGTCCTCTCCGGTCTCGGGTATGCCGTGTCCCCAGCCGTCCTCGACGTCACCGACAGCGCGGCGCTGGGTGAGGTGGTGCGCGGGATCGCTGCGGAGGAGGGGCGGCTGGACCTGATGGTCAACAATGCCGGCATCGCGGTGGTGGGCGACGTGACCGACTTTGGGGAGGAGCACTGGCGGCGGGCCCTGGCGATCAACCAGGTGAGCGTGATCGAGGGCTCGCTCGCGGCGCTGAGCGTGATGCGCGAGCAGCCGACGAGGCCGATCGGGTGGGGCCGCTCCGCCGGTCGCGCCGTGCGGGGGCGGATCCTGAACACCGCCTCGCTGGCCGGGCTGATCATCGCGCCCCGGATGCTGCCCTATCTGACGACCAAGCACGCGGTCGTCGCCTTCAGCCGCGGACTGGCGCTGGAGGCCAAGGACCTGGGCGTGGGCGTGCATGTGCTCTGCCCCGATTTCACCGACACCCCGCTGCTGGACCAGACCGCAGAGTCGCCGGAGGGAGCGGAGAACTTTCGTGCCTCGGCCGGCACCATCCAGCGCACCCTCGGCACGCCGGCGGACGTCGCCCGGGCCGCGCTCGTCGGCATGGACCGGGAGCGGGTGCTGATCCCCGTGGGCCGGATGGCCCAGCTGCTGTGGCGGGTCGAGCGGGCCGCGCCGCGGGTCTTCGATGCCCTGTCGGTGCGCACCTATCGGTGACGTGTGCCCCGGTGCGGGATCGGTCACGTGATGGCGTGAGGTCCGGGATCGAGTCACGTGATGGCCTGAGGGAAGGGGCCGCGCCAGCGAGGCGTGTGGTGAAGGCAAGGTTGCTCACGCAATGCAACGCAATATCCACGACATGGCGTGAATAACCTTGTCTCACCGCGGTGAAGAGGCCCGTCAGCGGCGGCGGGCGGCTGAGGCGATGCCGGTGGCTGCACCGGCGGCCGACCAGCTGATCTCCCGAGCCCGACGGCGCACCTCGCCGGTCCACGGCTGGCGGTCGGGGACGAGGTCAAGCACCCGGGCCTGCCCACGCTGGTAGTCCGGGTCGCTCACGAGCGCTGCGGCGTCCCAGCCCTGGACGGCCGTGACCTGCGCTGGCGTCGCCAGGGGGGCGAAGCGTTCCAGCTGGGGCAGCACGCGCTCCTTCATCGCCTCCGGCATCAGCGTGAGCGCCGGGGTGTGGATGGCGGTCAGGAAGTCCAGTCCGTCGGCATAGCGGCGCGCGGGGGTGGTCTTCTCCGAGAGCGCTGACAGGAGCGGATCCTGGGCGGTTGGCATCCGGTCCAGCGCCCAGGCGATGCTGATCTCACAGCGCATCGGGGCGGCGCGGAGCAGTCCGCGCACCTCCGGGGACGTCAGGGCGCGCGAGATCTCCGAGGAACTCGGCGTCTGCCCATCCCACGCGCTGTCGATCAGGCCCTTGCGGAAGCACTTCACGCACGCACGGCACGGCCGACCAGGCAGGCCCCGCACGCAGGACTGCGGCTGGAGGTGGGCGCCCTCTTCCAGCATCATCCGGGCCGTCACCACCTCGCTCACCGACGCGAGAGGCAGCGCCAGTGGCAGTCCCACCGCCGCGAAGACGGGAGCCCATCGGCGCAGCGCTCGCCCTCCTGGGACGGACCGGTAGCCCGCCTTGGACAGGGAGTATGTCGCCTCCAGGATCACCCCGAGGGCCAGCGCCGACACCGGCCGTGTCGCCGCGGTCAGCACCGCCGGAGCCGCGTTGGACCAGTCCACCGGATAGCCCGCCGGACGGCGGACGAACTCCAGGTTGCTCCGCGACGCCCAGGCCGGTCGCCCGGCCCGCTCCACCGCCCGGACACTGGCCAACGCTGCCTCCGGTCGGTAGCGCGCTGGGCGCCACGAGCGACCACCTGCCCGCCGCAGGAAGCAGTGGATCGTGTCCTCCGGCAGCATCAGGGACGCGGCGCAGGAGTCCACCCCACCACTGAACGCCAGGGCCGTCACCGTGGAACCGGTCGGCACCTCCCGTGGAGCCAGATCCGCATCCACCGGACCGAGCTCGAAGCCCAGGTGCTCCGAGACCGCCCCGGCCAGCTCACGCGAGACGGGGGTGCTCAGGTCGAGGTGGGAATCGACATACGGGGCGACGACGAGCAGGCTCACCAGCGCGAGCAGGTCCGGGTGGAGGTCCTCGTGACCACCCACCCCGGGCGGGAGCTCGATGAAGACCTCGCGCGGACCACGCGGGTCCAGACCTGGGCGCGCCCGCGCCGCGGCGGTCAGCTCCGCCGGGGCCGGTTGCAGGTCCAGCAGGAGCCGTCCCGCCTCGCTGCGTTGATGGATGCGCATCGCGGCTACCCCAGCCCCTGCGCGTGGTCCATCAGCCGAGCCAGGCCGTCGTGTCCTGAGGCAGGCGGCCGTCCTCCAGCCGGCCGCTGGCGAGCAGTATCTCGGCGTCCTCGGGCAGCGCCACCGGCTCGTCGCCCAGGTTGGTGACCACCGTCAGCGGCGTCCCATCCTGGCGCGCGTTGACGAAGGCCAGCACCTGTTCACCCACCTCGACACCGCCCAGCTCGGTCAGCCAGGTCAGACCACCGACGCCCAGGTCGTGCTCGCGGCGCAGCCGCAGCATCGCCCGGTAGAGCTCCAGCGTCGACCCGGATACGCCGTCCTGGCGGTCCAGGGCGAGCGCGCCGTAGATCTCCGGCTGCGGCAGCCAGGTGTGCTCGCCGGGGCCGAACCCGTAGGACGGCGCGGCGGCCTCCCACGGCACCGGCACCCGGCACCCGTCGCGGCCGGTCTCGACCTCATCGGTGTCCTTGGTGCGCAGGTAGGCCGGGTCCTGACGGACGTCGTCGGGCAGGGCGGTGTGGTCGGGCAGCCCGAGCTCCTCACCGTTGTAGAGGTAGGCAGAGCCGGGCAGCGCGAGCATCAGCGCGGTCGCGGCCCGCGCCCGCTGCAGCCCCAGGACAGCGTTCGGCTGGTCGTCCTCGCGGCCGATCCCGTTGGGGCGCCGGGCGCCGATCGGCAGGCCGAGCCGGGAGGCGTGCCGGACGACATCGTGGTTGGACAGCACCCAGGTCGTCGGGGCGCCCACCTCGTCGGCAGCCTCCAGCGAGGCGTCGATGATCTCGCGCAGATCCGTGGGGCGCCAGGCGGTCTCGAGGAAGTGGAAGTTGAAGGCCTGGTGCATCTCGTCCGGTCGGACGTAGCGCATCGTGCGCCGCTGGGTGGGCAACCAGGCCTCGGCGCACAGGATCCGGTCCTGGGTGGGGTCGCCGTCGGGGTTGTAGGAGTCGAGGACCTTCCGCCAACCGCGATAGATCTCGTGCACGCCCTCCTGGTCCCACATCGGGCCCAGGTTGGCGTGGATGGCCTCAGCCTCGGCGGCACCGGCCATCACCGCGCGCTCGTCCCAGTCGGGCAGCTCGGGGTCCTTGACCAGCGAGTGGGCCACGTCCACGCGGAAGCCGTCCACGCCGCGGTCCAGCCAGAAGCGCAGGATCGAGTGGAACTCCTCGATCACCTCGGGGTGCTCCCAGTTCAGGTCGGGCTGCTTGTCGTCGAAGAGGTGGAGATACCACTGGCCGGGGCTGCCGTCGGCCTCGGTCACCCGGCTCCAGGCGCGGCCGCCGAAGATCGACTTCCAGTTGTTGGGCGGCTCGGCGCCGTCCTCGCCCCGCCCCTCGCGGAACAGGTAGCGCTCCCGCTCGGCCGAGCCGGGGCCGGCATCGAGGGCGGCCTGGAACCAGACGTGCTCGTCGCTGGTGTGGTTGGGCACCAGGTCGATGAGCACCCGGATGCCGAGCTCGTGGGCCCGCTCGAGGAGGGTGTCGGCGTCGGCCAGCGACCCGAAAAGGGGGTCGATGTCGCGGTAGTCCGCGACGTCATACCCGGCGTCGGCCATCGGCGAGACGTAGAACGGGTTGATCCAGATCGCGTCCACGCCCAGGTCGGCGAGGTAGGGCAGCCGGGAGGTGATCCCGGGCAGGTCACCCACCCCGTCGCCGTCGGCATCGGCGAAGCTGCGCGGGTAGAC
This sequence comes from Ornithinimicrobium pulveris, assembly GCF_050261105.1. Classification (GTDB taxonomy): domain Bacteria; phylum Actinomycetota; class Actinomycetes; order Actinomycetales; family Dermatophilaceae; genus Ornithinicoccus. The sequence goes on from NZ_CP189837.1 coordinate 887,106, forward strand.
CTGGTAGATGACGGCGTGGCGCCACCAGGGGGCGTCGTGGGACTCGGGTGCGTGCGGGGTCACGAGTCCCGAGCGTATGTCGTGAGGCCGGGGGGTGTCCAAACCCGCGCCGCGGGTGTTGCTCGGGTGTGCGTCGGGAGGGTGAGTGGGGATAGTGCCCTACTCCTCGAAGGTGTTCACCATCGCGTGTGCTGCGTTGGCCATGTAGGCGCGCATCTGGTGCTCGTCCATGGGGGAGAGTCGATCCGCGATGGTGTCGATCGCGGCGTTCATGTGGAGCAGCCAGCGGTCGCGCTGGTCTGGGGTGACGGCATACGGGACATGGCGCATGCGGAGGCGAGGGTGACCGCGCGTCTCGGAGTAGGTGGTGGGGCCGCCCCAGTACTGCTCGAGGAAGAGGCGCAGGCGGTCCTGCGCCGGGCCAAGATCCTCCTCCGGGTAGAGGGCCTTGAGCGGTTCGTCCTGCGCGACGCCGCGGTAGAACTCCCGCACGAGCAGCGCGAAGGTCTCGTGCCCGCCGACGCGCTCGTAGAAGGTCTGCTGCGGGACGGTGCGATCGGGCTGGTGCTGGCTCACGCCTTCCAGTGTCTCAGGGTGCTGCAGTGGATCTCACGGCCAGGCGAGCGCCTCGACGGTGAAGCCGTCCTCCCAGCCCTGCGTCACGATCCGCAGATCCGGGAGCTGGGTAGCGGTGACCGGCCCGATCGAGATGTCGGTGCTGACGTGCTCGAGCGTCCAGGAGGACCACCAGCCGTCGTGCTGCAGGTCCACGTCGGTGAGCAGCTGGTCGCCCAGCAGGACCCGCATCCGGCCCTTGCCCTGGGTGGTCACGCGAAGTGAGTCGAGCCGGTCGCCCTCGATGCTCGGGAAGGTGACCACGCCGTCGTCGTCGACGGTGCCGGTACCGACCACCCTGGCTCCAGACTGCTCCAGGTCGTCCGCCTCGGTGACCGGACGCGCGTCACCCGCCGGAGGTGCATGGGTGAAATCGAAGTCCTCGTAGTCCACCGGGGCATAGGCGAGGGCCTGCACCTCGGGCGATCCCACCAGCGGTGGCAGGGTCAGCTGGGCGTCCTCGTCGAGGCGACCGGCGCTGCCGGGCATGGGGGACCAGTATGTCGTCCAGCCGAGGCCATCGACGACCGACCAGCTGTAGGTCAGGGGCGTGGCCCCAGCAGGAGTGAGCAGCATGCCGCCGACGATGTTCTGGCCGCCGCTGGCGAACAGCTCATCGTCGGTGGCCAACGCGACGACGGCGAGCTCGGTGGGGTCGCCGACGGTCTGGATCGTCCGCGGATACCCGTCCGCCGGGATCAGCCAGCGGCCCTCGAGTCGGTAACCTGCGGCATACTGGGGCGTGGTGGGGTCGTCCCCGGAGCCGTCCTCCGGGACGAAGGGCACGGGGGCAGCCAGCGCATCCTGATCGACGGCGCGCGCGTCGGTGACCTGGACCTGCCAGCCTGGCTTGGTCGGCGCGGAGACCTGGTGCGCGGTGACCATCAGCATGACCGTGCGCGTCTCTCCGGGCGGCGGGCGCACCGCGTCGGGCAGCGCGAAGGTGCGGTCGCGCCCCGGGATGCCGGGGGCCCACATACCCTCACGGAGCTGGGGGTCCTGCTGCCGCCACCACTGGCCGGACTCCTGGCCGACCGCCCGCAGCAGATCGCCGTCGTCGGTCAGGGTGACGCCGTCCACGATCGCGCCCATCGGGGTCCCTGCGGCGCTCCACAGCTGCACCTGCGAGTCGTGGCCGATCTCGATCGGGCGCACCGAGGCCGCGACGTCCCAGGTGATGAGCCCCGGATCCTCGTTGTCCTGATCGATGACGACCGCCCCCGGCTCGGCGGCGGGCGGCGGGCCGGGGTCCTCCCTGGTCACGAGTCTCGACTCAGTCTCGGTGTAGACCGCCAGGACAGCGGTGCCGCGCCCGGGCAGGTCGCCGGACCAGCTGACGGGCACCTCGGTGGCATCCACCACCGGGGCCAGGAACGGGGTGAGGCGGCTGACCTCGGGGATGCCCTCCCGTCCTGCGCAGGGGATGGTGGCCGCACCCTCAGGCAGGGTCAGGGTGAGCTCCGGGAGGTGCAGGCTGGGGTCCTCGACCGCCGGGAGATCGCACCACAGGATCGCCCAGCTCGCGGACGGGGCAGTGAAGGCGGCAGCCGACCGGGCACTGCTGAGATCGATGGGCTCGGAGGCGCTGCGGTAGTCGATCTCGATCGTGTCGCCCAGCCGCAGGCCGCCCACGCGGCTGGGTGGCTCGCCGTCGTCGCTGAGTTGCCAATCGCTGGCGACCAGGCCGGGCGTGGGTGGCGTAGTGGTGGTGTCGGGCGTGGTGTCTTCATCGGAGGCTCGGGTCAGGGCCCAGGCCGTCAGGGCGAGAGCGGCCCCAGCGGCGCCGGCGACTGCTGCCCGGCGGGTGCGCGCGGAGAGCCGGGGGCGCTGGGTGGCGTCCGGTGGTGGGGGCGTGGTGTCGTGCGCGGTGGCGGCATAGGTGGCCCCGCCGTCGTTGGATTCGTCGTCGCCCGCTGCGGCCAGGCCGTCGCCCGCTGCGGCCAGGCCGTCGTGCGCAGGCGCTGCCTCCACCTCGTCCCGAAAGAGCTCCAGCACCTCCTGAGTGCTCCTGGCATGCCGATCTCCGGCGGCCTGCAACGCATCGGAGAGTTGTTCTGTCCCCGGACCGCTGGTCAGCTGGGCGACCCAGCCGGTGCGGCGGCGGAGGGTGCGTGCGGTGCGCTCGGCGTCCCAGCCGTGCCCCAGGCTGAGCACGGCGGCAGCGCGTTCCACAGGAGACAGCGAGGCGAGCCGGTCGGCAGCATCGCCGGTCGGGCCGGTCACCAGATCCTCGCGGCGTCGGCGCTCCGTGCGGCTCCGTCGGCGGAAGTCGGTGATCAGCGCGGCACGTGCCCGCTCCTCCGCGTCAGGCCCCGCGAGTAAGGCCCCGGTTCGAAGGCGCGTCAGGGTGTGTCGCAGCAGGTCATCCGCGTCACCGCGCCGACCGGTCAGCATCGCGGCCATGCGGTGCAGCTCCGCCCCGTGGGCACGCAGGAAGGGCGCTGACGCGCTGCCCTGCGACCCGTTCGCTGCCACATCCGCATCGTGCCACCCCGGCTGCGGCCTGCTCACGCCCACGCGCTAGACCTCCCGGCGTGTCGTGCACTGTGCAGATCAGGTGTTGCGTGTCGGGGGTCTAGGCGCCGATCTCGCACAGCTGGATCTGCACATGAGGTGCGCACGCGCAGTTCACATGAGCGACTACTCCGCCGCGACCGCCCGGGCCAACCGCCGTGCGGAGCGCCAGGTGAACAACTCCTCCAACAACACCGAGCGGCCCTCGGGCCCGGCGAGCGGCACCCGCCAGTTGGGGTACTCCTCATCGGTGCCCGGCTGGTTGATCACCCGCTTGTCTCCTGCCAGATCGCTGATGCTCACCCCGATCAGCTTGGCCGGGGTCCTCGTCAGGAAGCTGTGCAGCGCCTCGACCTGCTCCGGCACACCGGCACCCTCGCGCAGCAGGCCACGCTGGCGCAGGTCGGCGAGCACCTCCTCGCGGGAGCGCTCGTCCTGTTCTTGCTCCTCCTCCAGGGAGAGCTCGAGCAGCCCGAGCCGGTGCCGCAGCTCGATGTGCACGCCTTCGAGATAGCCCGCGGTGGGTGGCAGATCGTGGGTGGTGACCGTGGCCAGGCACAGCTCGCGCCAGTCCTCGGGGTCGAGCAGGCCGCCGTCGCCTTCCCAATCGCGCTCGAACCACAGGATCGAGGTGCCCATCACCCCGCGCTCCTTCAGGTAGTCGCGCACCCACGGCTCGACGGTGCCCAGGTCCTCACCGACCACGACCGCGCCCGCGCGATGCGCCTCCAGCAGCAGGATGCCGATCATCGCCTCGTGGTCATAGCGCACGTAGGTGCCCTGGAAGGGCTTCATCCCCTGGGGGATCCACCACAGCCGGAAGAGCCCGATCACGTGGTCCACACGCAGCCCGCCGCTGTCGCGCAGCGCGGCGCGCACCATGTCCCGGTATGGCGTGTAGCCCAGGTCCGCGAGCTTGTCCGGGCGCCAGGGCGGCTGGCTCCAGTCCTGACCGAGCTGGTTGTACTGGTCAGCGGGGGCGCCCACCGTGACGCCGCGGGCCAGGGCGTCGCCCAGACCCCACGCGTCGGCGCCGTCGGGGTGCACGCCGACCGCGAGGTCGGAGATCACGCCCAGGGACATGCCGGTGTCCTTGAGGTCGCGCTGGACCCGAGCCAGCTGCTCGTCCAGCACCCACTGCAGCCAGGCGTGGAACTCGACCTCCTCAGCCATCTTCTCCCGGAAGGCCTCCACCTGCGGGGAACGCGGGTCGCGCAACTCCTCGGGCCACTGCTGCCACCAGGTGCCGTGCACCTGGCACAGCGCGCACCAGGTCGCGAAGTCCACCAGGCCCTGGCCCTCCCGCTCCACGAACGCCTGGAAGGCACGCTCGCGACGCAGCGAGCGGCGCTGGGTGAAGATCATCCGCAGCGCGGCTTCCTTGGCGATCCACACCTGGTCGCGCTCGAGGAACTCCAGGTCCAGATAGCGGCGGGCGTCATCGGAGTGCCACTCGATCAGTTGGCGCTCGGCAGCGGACAGGTAGGCGACCTCGGGCACGTCCTCGACCCTGATGTAGAGCGGGGAGACGAAGCGGCGGCTGGTCGGCAGGTAGGGGGAGGGCTCGATCGGGGGCACTGGCTCGGCTGCGTGCAGCGGGTTGACCAGCACGAAGTCGGCTCCGAGCCCAGCGGCCCAGGCGCCGGCGTCCCCGAGGTCGGCGAGGTCGCCGATGCCCCAAGACCCCTCGGAACGCATCGCGTAGAGCTGGGTCATCAGGCCCCAGCTCTGGCTGCCTTCGGCCTCCAGCGACTCAGGAAGCGCGATCGAGGCCGGGGTGACGACCAGAGGCGCGCGGCGCACATCCGAGCCCGCGCGCACCTCGACGGTGTGCCAGCCCAGCGGCAGCTCGGTGCCTAGGTCGAGCTGGATCCGGACGACCTCGACCCCGTCGATGGTCTTGGTCTGCCGGGCGACCGCGAGGGCGCCGAGGTCGGTGCGGCTGCCATCCTCCAGCTCGACGGTGGCGCTGAACGCGGTGCCGTCGGGCACGTGCACCGGCACATCGGGGCGCTTGCCCTCGACGGCGACCACGATCGGGGGCAGCACGCGCGACCATGGCTTGTCCTCGACGGCCGCGAGCGACTGCTCGATCTCTTCCTCCGAGCCCGCGGGGACGCCGAGCGCGGCGAGGACCGCGTCGACAGTCTCCACTGGCACTTGCGTGTGGCGACCCTGCCAGTCCCAGAACTCGGTGGCCACGCCGTGGGCGGCGGCCAGTTCGGTCAGGCGGGGGGACAGTGCGGTCACGGGGCGCTCTTTCGGGATCTTCGGGTGGTGGGGCGTGCCCCATTTTGACAGGTTGCGCGGCGTGGTCCCGCCAGCCGCCCGGGCGAGCCGGGACAATGGCCCGTATGCCGACGCTCCCCGCCCCCTTCACGTCCTGGGACTCGACGGCGCAGTGGCTGCTCGGACCCCCGCTGCGCATCGTGCTGATCCTGCTCGGTGCCCTGGTCCTGCGCTGGCTTGTGCACCGCGGCATCCGCACCGTGGTCGGGACCGCGGTGGACCGTGCCGATGTGCATGAGCGCAATAGCATCGAGCGGGTCCTGGACCGGGCTGCGGGCGACAACCGGGAGCGCCGTCGGCAGCGGGCGCTGACGATGGGCACGGTGCTCCGCAGCGTCTCGACCTTCGTGATCGCCGCGGTGACCATCCTGACCGTGATGGCCGAGCTCGGGCTCCCCTTGGGGCCGCTGCTGACGTCGGCCGGGATCGGCGGCCTGGCGGTGGGCTTCGGTGCTCAGACGCTGGTCAAGGACTTCCTGTCCGGCATCTTCATGATCATCGAGGACCAGTACGGCGTGGGTGACGTCGTGGACACCGGCGAGGCCATCGGAACGGTCGAGGAGGTCACCCTCCGCGTGACGCGGCTGCGAGACGCCGACGGGGTGGTCTGGTTCATCCGCAATGGCGAGATCGTCCGGATCGGCAACCGCAGCCAGGGCTGGGCGATGGCCACCATCGACATCCCGGTGTCCGCCGAGGAGGACCCCAACACGGTGATCTCGCTGCTCGGGGAGGTGCTCGCCGATGTCGCCGCCGACGAGCGGTGGAGCGAGAGCCTGGTCGAGCCACCCTCCGTCGCGGGCGTCGAGTCGGTCATCGGCGGCACGATGACCATCCGGGCCTTCGCCAAGACGCGCCCCGGCGACCAGTTCGGCATCGCTCGTGCCGTCCGCGAGCGCGCCCTGCGCTCCTTCGAGGAGCACGGCGTCCGTGGACCGCAGGCCACGCCCTACTTCGGCCCCCAGATCTGAGGCCTCAGGGCGCCCGGCGATCGGCGTGTCGGCGGGATGAGGTGCGGCATCGTCGCCGGTGCCCACCGATCTGGACACCGGCGAAGACCGCAAACCCTCAGGCCTGGGCGTCGACCGCCTGCGCCTTGAGCGCTCGGGCCACACCGTCCCGGTTCTCGGCGACGGTGCGGCGCAGCGCGTTGGAGACGTCCGGGTGGGTGTCCAGCCACTCCTGGGTGGCGGCCAGCAGCTCGGGCGAGGCCACGGCCAGGGGGTAGAAGCCCACCGCCAACGACTCGGCGATGTGGTGCGTCCGCCGGCCCCACACGTCCTCGATCACCTCGTGGTAGCGGGCGACATAGGGCGTGAGCAGCTCCGCGTCGTGCACCCAGCCGAAGCCGAGCGCCATCGCGGCCAGCACCGAGTTGGACAGGCTCTCGTCCTCGAAGGCCGCGGTCCACGCCGCCTCCTTGGCCTCCGGGGTGGGCAGCGCGGCCCGGGCACGAGCCGCCTTCTCCCGACCGGTCGCGGTGCGGTCCCGCTCCTGCTCGGCGGCGATCTCGTCCTCGCCCAGTGCACCAGCGGTGGCCAGCGAGTTCACCAGCGTCCACCGCATGTCTTGGTCCAGCGACATGCCCTTGAGCGACGTCTCCTCCTCGAGCAGCGAGCGCACCCGCTCCACGTCCTGCGGAGAGTGGGCGACGGCGGCCCAGGCGGTGACCAGCTGGAGCTGGGCGTCGCTGCCGGCCTCGGCGGACTCGGCGCTCGTCCGCAGCCCCTCGGCCAGCTCGGCCAGGACACCCTCGCGGTGCGCCGGGGCGGTGAAGGTGCGGGCAGCCGTGGTGACCTGCTGGATGAGGACGCGCAGCAGCGTGGAGTCGGTCTCGCCCGGCAGCGCGGACAGCACCAGCCGGACGTAGTCGGTGGCCGCCATCTCGCCATCCCGGGTCATGTCCCACGCGGCACCGAGCACCAGCGCGCGGGGCAGCGACTCCTCGAAGGCCCGGATGTGCTCCAGCGCGGTGGCCAACGACCCCTCGTCGAGCCGGATCTTGGCGTAGGCCAGGTCGTCGTCGTTGACCAGCAGCAGCGAGGGCATCGGCTCACCGACCAGCTCGGGCACTTCGGTGCGTTCGCCGGTCACGTCCAGCTCGACCCGCTTCACCCGGCGCAGCGCGCCGTCGACCAGGTCGTAGCAGCCCACTGCGAGCCGGTGCGGACGCAGGGTCGGGTGCTCCTCCGGAGCGGTCTGCACGATGCTCAGCGCGCTGATCCGCCCGTCATCATCGACCTCGACCTCGGGCGCGAGAGTGTTGACGCCGGCCGTCTCCAGCCACACCGTCGACCACTCCTGCAGGTCGCGGCCGCTGGTCTCCTCCAGCTCCACGAGCAGATCGGACAGCGTGGTGTTGCCCCAGGCGTGCTTGCGGAAATAGGCGCGCAGCCCGTCCCGGAAGGGGTCGCGGCCGACATAGGCCACCAGCTGCTTGAGCACCGAGGCGCCCTTGGCGTAGGTGATGCCGTCGAAGTTCACCTCGACCGCGGCCAGATCCACCATGTCGGCGGCCACCGGGTGGGTCGAGGAGAGCTGGTCCTGCTTGTAGGCCCAGGCCTTCTCGGCGGTGCCGAAGGTGGTCCACGCGTCGGTCCAGTGCGTGGCCTCCGCCTGGCAGGCCGTCGAGCTCCACTCGGCGAAGGACTCGTTCAGCCAGAGGTCGTCCCACCACTTCATGGTCACGAGGTCGCCGAACCACATATGCGCCAGTTCGTGCAGGATCGTCAGCGCCCGACGCTCCACGATCGCCTCGGTCACCTTGGACCGGAAGATGTAGTTCTCCACGATGGTCACGCACCCGGCGTTCTCCATCGCGCCCATGTTGTACTCCGGCGTGAAGATCTGGTCGTACTTGGTGAACGGGTACTCCTGGTCGAACTCCTCCTCGAAGAAGGCGAAGCCGCGCTTGGTGACGTCCAGGATGTTGTCGGCGTCCAGGTGGGGGCGCAGGCTCTTGCGGCAGAACACCCCCAGCGGCACCTCGCCCTTGCGCGTGCTCACCGAGTCGCGCACCACGTCATACGGGCCGGCGACCAGCGCGGTGATGTAGGAGGAGATCCGGGGCGTCGCGGGGAACTCCCAGCGCGCCACCTCGCCGCCGTCGACGTTGGCGGCGTCCGGCGCCTCGGTGGGCTCCGGGGTGGGCTCGTTGGAGATCACCTGCCAGTGGGCGGGCGCCGTCACCGTGAAGGCGAAGGTCGCCTTGAGGTCGGGCTGCTCGAAGACCGCGAACATCCGCCGGCTGTCCGGCACCTCGAACTGGGTGTAGAGGTAGACCTCGCCGTCGGCCGGGTCGACGAACCGGTGCAGGCCCTCGCCGGTGTTCATGTAAGCACCGGTGGCCTCGACCACCAGCTCGTTCTGCTCGGCCAGCTCGGGCAGCGTGACCCGGCCCTCGGCATACACCTCGGCGGGGTCGAGCTCGCGCCCGTTGAGCACGACCTTCTCGACCGAGGGGCCGACGAAGTCGATCCACGTCGGCTCGCCGGGGCGGGAGCAGCTGAACCGCACGCGGCTGCGGGTCGCGAAGGTCTGCGCCCCCTGCGTCAGGTCGAGCTCGACCTCGTAGGAGTCGGTGGCGATGATCTCGGACCGCTGAGTCGCTTCGTCGCGGGTCAGGTTGGTGCCGGGCATGGGCAGGTGCCTCCAGGTCGGTCGGGTGAGCGTCGGGCAAACAGATTCAGGGTATGTCGTTGCGCCCGGATCGCGGAGCCCGCACCCTGGGTGGTTCGATGGGGGCATGACCCAGCACGCCGAGATGTTCTTCGACCCTGCCTGCCCGTGGGCCTGGATGACCTCCCGTTGGTTGATGGAGGCAGCGCAGGTCCGTGACCTCGAGATCACCTGGTCGGTGATGAGCCTGTCGGTGCTCAACGATGGCCGTGACCTGGACCCCGACTACGCCAGGAGCATGGAGCGCAACTGGCACGCGGTGCGCACGATCATCGCTGCCACCCAGGGGCTGCCCGAGGACGAGGCCAACGAGCTGCGCAAGAAGATGTACGACGCCTACGGCCAGCGCATCCACCTCGACGGTCGCGGCACGGGCCCGGGGGTGGAGGACATCCGCAGGATCAGCGCCGAGGTGGTCGACGAGCTCGGGCTGGACGAGAGCCTGAAGAGCGCCGGCGATGACGACACCCACGACGAGGCGCTGCGCGCCAGCCACCAGCGGGCGATGGACCTCGTCGGCGATGACGTCGGCACCCCGGTCGTGTCGGTGGAGGACGTGGCCTTCTTCGGCCCCGTGGTCACCCCGGCACCCAAGGGCGAGGACGCCGGCAGGCTCTGGGACGGCTGCGTGCTCGTCGCCGGGACGCCCGGCTTCTACGAGCTCAAGCGCACCCGCGACGCCAGCCCCGACTTCAGCTGACCCACCCGAGGAGACTTCTGACATGCGCGTTCACCTCGGTGGCGACCACGCCGCATACGAGACCCAGCGTGACCTGGTGAGCTGGCTGATCGAGCTCGGCCACGAGGTCGTCGACCACGGCCCGGAGGACTACGACGCCCTGGACGACTACCCCGTCTTCGTGCTCCGTGCCGCCCAGGCCGTGGCGGAGGACGAGACCAGCCTCGGCATCGTGCTCGGCGGCTCGGGCAATGGCGAGCAGATCGCCGCCAACAAGGTCGCGGGCATCCGTGCGGCGCTCGCCTACAACCCCGAGCTGGCCCGCCTGGCCCGCGAGCACAACGACGCCAGGGTCGTCTCGATCGGTGCGCGGATGCACTCGATCGAGGAGGCCCGCGCGATCGTCGAAGCCTTCCTGGAGACCGACTTCTCCGGTGAGGAACGGCACCAGCGCCGGATCGACATGATGACCGCCTACGAGGCCGACGGCACCCTCCCACCGCTGCCCTGATGCTGGGCGGCTGGCAGCCGCACCACCTCTCACCGGACCGAGGACACTGATGAGCCGACGCGCCAAGGAGCGCCAGGCCGCGGAGCGCAGCCGGGTCTCCCAGGCTGCCGACCGGGCGAGGTCGGGCGACCTGAGCGGGCTGCGCGCGATCCTGCGCGGCGCCGATCTGCCGCTGATCGTCGACGAGTTGGAGCGGATGGCGCCCAAGCAACGGCTGGCGGCCTTCCGGCTGCTGCCGCGGGAGAACGGCGTCCGCGCCTTCCAGCTGCTCGACCCTGCCGTGCAGGCCGACCTGCTCGAGGAGCTGCGGCCCACCGAGGTCGGTCGTCTGGTCGCCGACCTCGACCCCGACGATCGCGCCCGGACCCTGGACGGGCTGGACGACTCGCTCGCCGAGCGACTCCTCGCTGACCTGCCCGAGCAGGAGCGGGCGATGACCGAGTCGGTGCTCTCCTACCCCGCCGAGACGGTGGGTCGCTGGGCGACGCCGGCGCTGGTCAGCGTCGAGGCGGACTCGACCGTGGGGGAAGCCCTGCGCGCTGTGCGAGCCGACACCGGTGGCGCCGAGATGGTGTATGTCGTCCCCGTCACCGACGGCGACCGCAAGGTCGTCGGCGTGGTCTCGCTGCGCCGGTTGCTCGGCACCGACGAGAACGTGCCGTTGTCGGCGATCATGCGCGAGCCGATCACCGTGCACGCCACCGACGACCAGGAGAAGGGCGCCAACGTGGTGCGTGACCACGGGGCGCTGGCGGTGCCGGTCCTGGATGACGACGATCGACTGGTCGGGCTGTTCACCGTGGATGACGCGATGCGCGTCCTGCAGATCGAGGAGGAGGAGGACTCGGCCCGCTCGGTCGGTATGGAGCGGCTGGAGAAGCCCTACCTGTCCACCTCGGTCTTCTCGCTGGCCCGCAGCCGCGTGGCCTGGCTGCTCATCCTGATCGTCGCGGCCACGTTGACGGTCAACGTGCTCGACTACTTCGAGTCCAGCCTGGAGCAGGTGGTGGCGCTCGCGCTGTTCATCCCGCTGCTCATCGGCACCGGCGGTAACGTCGGCGCGCAGTCCGCCGGGACGATGATCCGGGCGATCGCCGTGGCGGACGTGATGTTCGCCGACACCGGCAAGGTGCTGCTCAAGGAGATGGCCACCGGTCTGACGCTCGGGGCCGCCTTGGCGGTCTTCGCCTATGTGCCCGCCCGCTATTTCACCGATCCGCAGGTCGCCCTGGTGATCAGCCTGTCGCTGGTGGTGGTCTGCACCCTCGCGGCGACCGCCGGTGGCCTGATCCCGTTGCTGGCCAAGCGCTTCGGCGTCGACCCGGCCGTGGTCAGCGCCCCGTTCATCACCACCTTCGTCGACGCCACCGGTCTGATCGTCTACTTCCTGATCGCCGGCGCCATCCTCGGCCTCTGACCCACCCACGCACGACGCGGCCGGGACCACGCCTTTGCGTGATCCCGGCCGCGTCGATCAGTTGGCGTCCCGGTGAACGGTCAGCTCAGAGCGGGTCGCCCTCGCCCTTCTGCCCGAGCGCGTTCTTGGCGTCGGGAGCCTCCTGCTGCTGGGGGTCGCCCTGGGCGGCGTCCGCGTCGGGTCGCTCGGAGCCGATGCGGTCGCGCACCTGGTCGGCGCCCTGGTTGATCTGGTCCTCGTACTTCCCGCCCGTGCGGGTGTTGGCCTCCTGGGAGGCGCGGTCGATGCCCTGGTCGATCTTGTCGCCGTATTGGGCGCGGGCGTCGTCGATCTTGTCCTGGTTGTTGGTGAGTGCGTCCTTGGCCTTGTCGAAGATTCCCATGCGTCCACCCCAACACACACTTGCGGGTGGTGTCTACCGGAGGGCGAACCCCACCTGCACCCGGACGGTGACCTCCTGGTCGGCCGGATCGACCGCGGGACCTGCGGCCATCGCCATCCGCATGTCGCTCTCGCCGAACGGCCGCACGCCGCCGTCCGTGCCCGGTTCGACGATCCACAGCACCTCGCCCAGCGAGCGGCCGGCCAGCCGCGCGTAGTGCTCCGCCCGCGTGCGCGCATCTGCCATCGCGGCCTCGCGGGCGTCTGTCTCCAGCGGTGCGGTGTCGCTCACCTCTGGCCGCAGCCCGTTGACCCCAAAGCCCTCACCGACGGCGTCACCGACCCGGCGCACGACATCGCCCACCCCGGTCGGGTCGTCGGTCCGGACCCGCACCTGCTGGTATGCCGTGTGCCCCACCTGACGCCCGTGGTGATCATGCCTCGGGTGCACGCCCAACCCATGGGTGCGGACCGACCGGCCGGGCAGCGCCGCCTCGCAGGCGCGGGAGGCGTCGGCGAGTGCGGCCAGGGCCTCGCTCACGCTGGCGCCGTGACCCTCCAGCTGCAGGTCGAGGACGACGGCATCGGGGGCGGCCTGGGCCTTCCCGGTCCCGGTGATCACGAGGGTGTCGCGTGGATCCATGGCGACGAGCCTAGGGCTCTGTGCTGGGATACGGGGGACGCCTTGTCGGGTGGGCGACATCCGGCCTTCGACGACGAGCAGGAGAGCAACGTGCAGATCGGCATCATTCTGGGTTCGGTACGCGACGGCCGCGTCGGGGAGGAGGTCGCGCAGTGGGTGGCGCAGCGCGCCGAGGGGCGAGCTGCGACCTACGAGCTCATCGACCTCAAGTCCTTCAACCTGCCGGTCCTGACCTGGGAGACCGTCCCCGGAGCGGCGAAGAAGCAGTACGAGCACGACCCGGTCAAGGAGTGGAGCCGGGCGATCGACGCCTGCGACGGCTACATCTTCGTCACCCCGGAGTACAACCACTCGGTGCCGGGTGCCTTCAAGAACGCCGTCGACTGGCTCGGCCCGGAGTGGAACGCCAAGACCGTGGGCCTGGTCTCCTACGGCGCCGAGTCCGGTGTGCGAGCGGTGGAGCACTGGCGCCAGATCATGGCCAACTTCTCGATGATGGTCGTCCGCCCGCAGGTCTCGATGTCGACCTTCCTGGAGTGGGAGGACGATGCCTTCAGCCCCAACGAGCGCCGCCCCAAGGAGCTGGACAACCTCTTCGAGGCGGTGGAGAAGTCCATCGGTCAGCAGCTGCTCTGACCCGGGTGAGACGCACCCGGTGAGACGTGCCACGGCCCCGCCCCGATCGCTGTGCGACTGGGGCGGGGCCGTGGTCTGGAGCGGGTGACGGGAATCGAACCCGCGTAGCCAGTTTGGAAGACTGGGGCTCTACCATTGAGCTACACCCGCGTGCTGGTGCTGGGCCTCTCCGAGGTTCGGATCTGCCCGACCAAGCGGATAGTCTAACCCTCTGTGCGTGCGTCCTCGGACGCCGCTCACCCACGGGGTATGGCGCAGCTTGGTAGCGCGTCCGCTTTGGGAGCGGAAGGCCGCCGGTTCGAATCCGGCTACCCCGACCACCTAGCATGAGGTGATCTGTTCCGCCGTGCGCACCACCCGACCACACGGCATACCCCCGAGACCAACTCTGGAGCACCCGCAGTGAAGAGCGCTGTCGAGACCCTGACCCCCACCCGGGTCAAGCTGACCGTCGAGGTCCCCGCCGAGGACCTGAAGCCCCGCCTGGACGCGGCCTACCGCGCGATCGGCGCGCAGGTGCAGGTCCCCGGCTTCCGGAAGGGCAAGGTCCCCAACCGCATCATCGACCAGCGCTTCGGCCGTGGAGCCGTCGTGCAGGAGGCCGTCAACGAGGCCCTGCCGGAGTACTACACCCAGGCGATGCAGGAGAACGACCTCCGCCCGCTGGGCCAGCCCGAGCTGAACATGACCCAGCTGCCGATGGCCGACGGTGAGCCCCTCGCCTTCGAGGCCGAGGTCGACGTGGTCCCCACCTTCGAGCTGCCCGACTTCTCCACCATCGAGGTCGAGGTCGACCCGGTGTCGGTCTCCGATGAGGACCTGGAGACCCGGATGGAAGCGCTGCGCGGCCGCTTCGCGACGCTGACCCCTATCGCCCGCAAGGCCAAGACCGGCGACCACACCACGATCGACCTGTCCGCCAAGATCGGCGAGGACGAGATCGACTCCGTGACCGGTGTCTCCTACGAGATCGGCGCGGGCAACATGCTCGAGGGCCTGGACAAGGCGCTGCGCGGCACCAAGGCCGGCGAGACCGTGGAGTTCCAGGCACCCCTGGCTGGCGGTGACCGCGCGGGCGAGACCGCTGACGTCACCGTCACCGTCCAGTCGGTCAAGGCCCGCGAGCTGCCGAAGCTGGACGACGACTTCGCCCAGCTCGCCAGCCCGCACGACACCCTCGCCGAGCTGCAGGACGACCTGCGCAAGCAGGCCGAGCAGGCCGCCCGCTTCGAGCAGGGCATCGCCGCCCGCGACAAGGTCCTGGACCAGATGCTGGACATGGTCGACATCGCCGTCCCGGAGAACCTCGTCGAGGCCGAGGTGCACAGCCACCTCGAGGGCGAGAGCCGCCTGGAGGATGAGGAGCACCGCGCCGAGGTCACCGAGTCCACCACCAAGGCGATGAAGACCCAGTTCCTGCTGGACGCGCTCGTGGCCCGCGACGAGATCGGCGTGGACCAGGGCGAGCTGATCGAGTACATCATGATGACCGCTCAGCAGTACGGCATGAACCCGCAGCAGTTCGCTCAGCAGATCGACCAGGGCGGCCAGGTGCCGGCCATGGTCAGCGAGGTCGGCCGCCGCAAGGCGCTGGCCGCCGTGCTGGAGTCCGCGACCGTCAAGGACACCGACGGCAATGTCGTCGACCTGGACGCCATCGACCCCGACAACGAGGGCGATGACGACGAGTTCGACGAGGAGTTCGGCGAGGAGTTCGAGGTCGAGGACGACGAGCTGGACACCGACGAGGTCGTCGACGGTGAGGCTGCCGAGGGTGAGGCTGCGGACGAGGCCGATGAGGTTGAGGCCGGCGAGAGCGACGACGCCGAGGCCGCCAAGGCCTGACCACCAGGTGATTGACGCAGGCCCGGTCCCTTTCGAGGGGCCGGGCCTGCGCCATTGACCGGGCCCGCGTCAATCACGCCAGGTCATGCGCCGGAGGATGCGGCGCCGACCTTCTCCAGGCGCGGCTGCGCTACGGCAGGGCGTTCCGCACGGTGCTCGTGCAGGGCGAGGGCGACGACGGAGGCGAGCACCACCGCCATCCCGATCCACTGGCTGACCCCCGGCCGCGTGCCGAAGGCGAGCACACCGACGAGGGCGGCCGTGAGCGGGAATGCCAGTTCGGCCAGGGTGGCGCGCGAGGCGGCGGTGCGGCCCAGGGCCAGGTAGTAGAGCACCAGCGCCAGCAAGCCCGGCACCAATGCGAGCAGCAGCACCGACGGCGCGGCCGACCAGGACAACCGGACATCGGTGCCGGTCACCATCGCGATCACCGTGAGGGTGATCAGGCCGACGGTGAACCGCAGGGCGGTCAGATCCCGGAAGCCCAACTCCGCGCTGGCCAGCCGGCCGAGCACCGTGCCGGCTGCCCACAGCGATGCCGCCCCGATCGCGAGCAGGGCCGCCTGCGCAGTCGCCGAAGCCAGGCTCACCGACAGCGGTTCGGGGAAGGTCAGCAGCCAGGCGCCGATGAGGGCTGGCCCGCAGAACAACCAGAAACCACGCCGCAGCCGCTCGCCCAGCAGCAGGGCCGCGAGCAGCAGGGCGATCAACGGCTGGAGTTTCTGCAGCACCTGAGGCGTGATCGGGTCGCCCACCCGGAAGGCTGCGGTGAAGAGCACGGTCGCCAGCGCCGAGGAACCGGCCCCGATGATCAGCACCGCGAGCCGCGTCCGCCACGTCGCTGTCTGCAGCCTGCGCACGGCCGGCACCAACCACGGAAGCACGAGCACAGCCAGCACCACGTGCTCCCAGAGCACCACCGCCAGCGGCTCGAACTCCCGCGCCAGCGGCCCACGCCAGAGCGCCGACAGTCCCCACAGGGACGCCGCCACCGCCACCAGCCAGGTCCGGTCACCACCGCCGCGCACGTTCATCACGGGTGTCACTGTGCCACGCCCCTCCGCCCGACCCGACCCCCGCCTCGAGCCACGTCGCTGCGCTCAGGGCGAACACGGCATACCTGCGGGAGTGCCCGGGCGACCCCGGGCGTTAGGGTCACTGACAAGGATGGTTGGCCCACCAGCCGACCCACCACAGGTCCCCACGAAGCGAGGGAAGAAGACGCATGACGCAGGAGATCAGCATGGCCGACCGCGCGCCGGCAGGCCTGGACGACCAGATCTACAACCGGCTCCTCAAGGAGCGGATCATCTTCCTCGGCTCGGACGTGCGTGACGACAACGCCAACGCCATCTGCGCGCAGCTGCTGCTGCTGTCCGCCGAGGACCCTGACAAGGACATCTGGCTCTACATCAACAGCCCCGGCGGCTCGGTCACCGCGGGCATGGCGATCTTCGACACCATGAAGTGGATCCCCAACGACGTCGCCACCGTGGCGATGGGGCTGGCCGCCTCGATGGGCCAGTTCCTGCTCTCCGCGGGCACCAAGGGCAAGCGCTACGCCACCCCGCACGCCCGGGTGATGATGCACCAGCCCTCCGGCGGCATCGGCGGCACCGCCTCCGACATCAAGATCCAGGCCGAGCAGATGCTGCACATCAAGAAGCAGATGGCCGAGCTGATCGCCGAGCACACCGGGCAGGACGTCGAGCAGATCGAGGCTGACTCCGACCGCGACCGGTGGTTCACCGCGGCCGAGGCCAAGGAATACGGCTTCGTGGACCACGTCTACGAGCAGTCCTCCGACGCCCCCACCCCCCGGTCCTGATCGCCCCAGACGAGAAGAGAGCTGACATGAACCAGCCCCCCAACCCCTACGCCGGTGGTGCCTGGACCGGCGCCGGCGCCGGTGGCAGCGCCCCGCTGAGCCCGAGCAGCCGCTACATCCTGCCGCAGTTCGAGGAGCGCACCTCCTACGGCACCAAGCGCCAGGACCCCTACACCAAGCTCTTCGAGGACCGCATCATCTTCCTCGGCGTGCAGGTGGACGACGCCTCGGCCGACGACATCATCGCCCAGTTGATCGTGCTGGAGTCCCAGGACCCCGACCGCGACATCCTGATGTACATCAACAGCCCCGGTGGTTCCTTCACCGCGCTGACCGCGATCTACGACACGATGCAGTACATCAAGCCGGACGTGCAGACCTTCGTGATCGGTCAAGCCGCCTCTGCTGCCGCGGTGCTGCTCGCCGCCGGCGCGCCGGGCAAGCGCTTCGCGCTGCCCAACGCCCGCGTGCTCATCCACCAGCCCGCGCTGATGGGCGGCGACTACGGCCAGGCCTCGGACATCGAGATCCAGGCCAACGAGGTGCTGCGGATGCGCACCTGGTTGGAGGAGACCTGGGCCATGCACTCCGGGCGCGACGTCGAGCAGGTACGCAAGGACATCGAGCGCGACAAGATCCTCACGGCCGCCGAGGCCAAGGAGTACGGCCTGGTCGACGAGGTCCTCGCCTCGCGGAAGACCTCCTTCCAGGACTGAGTCGAAGTCTGGGCCGGCCCGGCAGCCGAGCAGGTATGCCGCAACCCCGGCCCGCGAAGCCCGTCACCATGAGCGCGGTGGCGGGCTTCGCCATACCCCTTGGGACCCGCAGCGCGGGTTGCGCTGTGAGCGGAGAACGACCAACACGCGTGAGCCGAGAGCGCAAAAGCCTGTGCCGAAGGGGTCGGGCAAGGTAGTTTCGGAGACATGGCACGTATGGGTGAGAGCAGCGACCTGCTGAAGTGCTCTTTCTGCGGGAAGAGTCAGAAGCAGGTCAAGAAGCTGATCGCAGGCCCGGGGGTCTACATCTGCGATGAGTGCATCGACCTGTGCAACGAGATCATCGAGGAGGAGCTGGCTGAGTCCAGCGACCTGGGGCTGGGCCAGCTGCCCAAGCCGCGCGAGATCTTCGACTTCCTCCAGCAGTATGTCGTCGGCCAGGACCCCGCCAAGCGTGCGCTGGCGGTCGCGGTTTACAACCACTACAAGCGGATCCAGGCGGGGGAGGGCAACCGCGGCGAGGACGCCGTGGAGATCGCCAAGTCCAACATCCTGCTGATCGGCCCGACCGGCTGTGGCAAGACCTATCTGGCCCAGACCCTGGCCAAGATGCTCAACGTGCCCTTCGCGATCGCCGACGCGACCGCCCTCACCGAGGCGGGCTATGTCGGTGAGGACGTCGAGAACATCCTGCTCAAACTCATCCAGGCTGCCGACTTCGACGTGAAGAAGGCCGAGACCGGGATCATCTACATCGACGAGATCGACAAGATCGCCCGCAAGTCGGAGAACCCCTCGATCACCCGGGATGTCTCCGGTGAGGGCGTGCAGCAGGCGCTGCTGAAGATCCTCGAGGGCACGGTCGCCTCGGTCCCGCCGCAGGGTGGCCGCAAGCACCCGCACCAGGAGTTCATCCAGATCGACACCGGCAATGTGCTCTTTATCGTCGGCGGTGCGTTCGCCGGGATGGAGAAGATCATCGAGGCCCGCACCGGCAAGCAGGGCCTGGGCTTCGGCGCCGAGCTGAAGTCGGCCAAGGACGCCAACGAGCAGTACTCCGATGTCCTGCCTGAGGACCTGATGAAGTTCGGCCTGATCCCCGAGTTCATCGGTCGACTTCCGGTGATCACCACCGTCGCTCCGCTGGACCGGGACGCCCTGGTCAACATCCTCACCGAGCCGCGCAATGCGCTCATCAAGCAGTACAAGAAGATGTTCGACATCGACGGCGTCGAGCTGGAGTTCGAGGACGACGCGCTGGAGGCGATCGCCGACCAGGCGCTGCTGCGCGGCACGGGTGCCCGCGGGCTGCGCGCCATCCTCGAGGAGGTCCTCCTGCCGGTGATGTTCGACGTCCCCAGCGACGATGAGATCGCCAAGGTGGTCATCACCAGCGAGGTCGTCCTGGAAAACGTCAACCCCACCATCGTGCGGCGCGATGTCGCCCGCAAGCGCACCCAGCGCAAGGAAAGCGCCTGACCCTGCGCTGCTGACCAGGCGACTAGGTGGGGTTGGTGCGCCAGCGGAGATAGACCACGAGGCCAGTCGCGAGGACCGCCAGCCCCGCGATGCCGGGCCAGGCGCCGAGGGCTTCGGCGCCCTCGCCGCCGGTGCGGGTCGAAAGTGCGCCGGCCACGCCCCAGACCAGGACGGTCACCGCGGACACCAGGCCGAGGCGGGCCAGCCACCGACTCAGCACCGACTCCGGGATGGGCGCCTGGGCGGGGACAGAGGCGCAGAGCGCCGCACAGGTATGCAGAAGCACCAGCCCGAGCGCGGCCGGCAACAGAGCCCAGTGCCAGGGGCCGTCAACGGTGGCCCACCAGGACGCGACCCCGAACCCGAGGAACAGGCCGGGGGCGATGGTGTGCGGCTGGATGACCGCGAGCACCCCGATGAAGATCCCGCCGCCCCAGGCCCACGGGTTGCCGCCACCGGCGGCGATGTAGGCCAGCACCCACAGCGCGGCTCCGGCGAGGACGCCCCCACGGACGTAGCGGTGGGTGCGGCTGCAGGTGCGCAGATCTCCCCAGAGGTCGACGAGCTCTCTCACACCGCCCTCCTCACGCCTCGACGACCCAGTTCGCGCAGCACCATGTCCAGGCTGCCCGGGCCGAGCCACGGGACCACGGCCACGCCCTGGCTGCGGATAGCGCGGATCTCCCGGTCCCGCTCCAGCATCCGGATGCGCCACGCTGTGCGGGCCAGCGGATCCTTCTCACTGCGGGCGACCACATCGCCCTCGGCGGGGTCGACGAGCGCGTCGACGACGACCACCGAGATGCCGCGGGCGGCCAGCATCGCGGCCTGGGTCAGCGCCATCGGGGAGACCAGCGCGGAGATCATCACGACCAACGTGCCCGAGCTGATCCCCAGATGGACCCGACGCTCATCGATCTCCTCGATGACGCCGGGGACGACCCGCGACAGCGTGTCCAGGATGCGAACGCCGTGCCGTTTGCCGGTGCCGGAGGGCACCACGAGCGGGGTGCGCGAGGACATGACCCGCATGCTGACCCGGTCGCCCTGGTGCAGGAAGTGTTCGGAGATGGCGGCCCCGGCGCGCACAGTGCGGTCCAGCGAGGTCGGGGCCCCGCTGACACCGCCGGAGCGACCGATGTCGTAATGCGCGTCGATCAGCACCTCGACGTGGGTGTCTTCGTCGGCGTAGCTGGAGGTGACGAAGAGCGTGCCTGGCTCGCGCGTGGAGCGGGGCCAGTGGATCCGCCGGAGCCGATCGCCCAGCTGAAACTCACGCAGCGTCGCGAACTCGCTGCCCTCGCCGGGGCGGCTGGCGCGGTGCAGCCCCACCAGGCCGCGTGGGTGCGGCGCGGGGGCCCGGTTGTCGAAAGGCACCGGCTGGGGCAGGGTGCGCAGCCCGAGGGCGTCGACGGAGGTCGGGCCGAAGCGCCAGGAGCCCCAGGGGCTGACCGCCCCGACCTGGACCGGCCCGATGCGGCGCACACCCCACCTGGTCAGCCGGACCCCGATGGTCAGGCGGCGCGTCGCAGGCGCGGCTGCTGCGTCCTGGGGATCCCGGCTGCTCGCGTCACGCTCGGCGGCTGCGTCGGGGTAGGCGTCGGCGATCGCGCTGGTGGGCTGCAGCACAATCCCGTCCGCGTCCTCGATCCGGGTATGGCGTTCGAGCGGCACGCCTTCCACGAACGGGGTCTGTGGGAGCGCGGCTGCCAGGACGTCTGCGTGCTCGACCGGCTCCATCTCGGCGATCGCCAGCGCCTGCTCGCCCTCGCGCACCTGGCCGTGGGACAGCCGGAAGGAGCGGCGCGGAAGTGCTGTCGGACGGCTGACCAGGCTCCACGTGAGCACGATCGCCAGCGGGGTGATGAGCACCAGCAGATCAGGGCGCCGCCACAGGACCGCGACGGGCGCGGTGAGCAGCGCGACCACGAGCAGCCGCACGAAGGCAGGGGTGGGCCGCCAGGTGGCGGCGAGGTCACGGCTCACGGGGTCGAGCCGCGCCCGTCGTCATGGCCGCGGCGGTCTGCCCCGGGAGAGGTCTGACCATGATCGACGTCATCATCCTCCGCGGTGGAGGCCCCTGTGCGGGACCCGGGGACCGGCACCTGTCCCAGCACCGCATCGACAACCGCGGCCCCACCGGTGTCGGACATCCACAGCTCGGGCTTGATCGAGATCCGGTGGTCCAGCACCGCGTGGGCGACCGCCTTGACGTCCTCGGGGGTGACGTAGTCGCGGCCGTGGATCACGGCATACGCCCTGCTCGTCAACATCAGCGCGAGGGAGCCGCGCGGCGACGCTCCGACGAGGACCGCCCGATGGCGGCGGGTGGCAGCGGCGAGCTCGACGCAGTAGCGGGAGATGTCGTCCTCGACCGGGATGGTCTCGATCGCGTCCTGCATGGCGGCCAGTCCCTCGGCGTCGGTGACGGCCTGGAGGTGCTGGTCCTCCCTCTGCCGCGCGAGCCGCCGACGCAGCACGTCCCATTCCTCGACAGCGGTGGGGTAGCCGAAGGAGACGCGCATCAGGAAGCGGTCGAGCTGGGCCTCAGGGAGGGGGTAGGTGCCTTCGTACTCGACCGGGTTGGCCGTGGCCAGGACGTGGAAGGGCTGGGGGAGCGCGAAGGTCTGACCCTCGACGGTCACCTGGTGCTCCTGCATCGCCTCCAGCAGGGCGGACTGCGTCTTGGGCGGAGTGCGGTTGATCTCGTCCGCGAGCAGCAGTCCGGTGAACAGCGGGCCAGGGCGGAAGACGAACTCCGCGTCCTTCTGGTCGTAGACGAAAGAGCCCGTGAGGTCGGAGGGGAGCAGGTCGGGGGTGAACTGGGCCCGCGTGAAGTCCAGGCCGACGGTCTGCGCGAACGAGCGGGCCGCGAGGGTCTTACCCAGGCCGGGGAAGTCCTCGAGCAGCACGTGGCCGCGCGACAGGATCGCGGTGAGCACCAGGGTGAGCGCCTCGCGCTTGCCGACCACCGCCTGCTCGACGCTGTCCAGCACCTGCGCGGCACGCTCGCAGACCTCAGCGGCGGTGAGGTGCTTGGCGGGTGCGGTGGTGTCGGTCATAGCTTTTCGATCCCTTCGATGGCGGCGTGCAGCGAACTCCTGCTGCGTTTGCGTCGGTCGGTCGGTGGGGTGGTCAGGTAGTGCCAGAGCTGGTCGTCCATCCGGGCGCGCGCCGCGTCGGCGGCGTCCGGGTCGTCGAGGTCGATGTCGTGGTGCGCGAGCAGCCGCTCGGCTGCTAGCTCCCGGAGCAGGGGGTGCACGAGGTCGGGCCGGTCGTCGCGTTCGATCGCGTCCCGCAGGTCTCGCCGGAGCCGCACGAGGCGGTAGTCGAGGGCCGAGGGCGGGACTGACTCCTGGCGGGGTGTGGAGGCCCAGTAGGCCCGTTCGGAGTAACGGGTCGTGCGGGTCAGCGCCCAGGGCAGGAGGGCGATGACGACGGCGGCCAGGGCCACCACGACCACCGCCTCCAGGGGGGTATGCCGCAGCGAGCCGATGTAGAACATCACCGCGCCGACCGCCAGGACGGTGAGGGCCAGCGGGAGCACCACTCCCCGCTGGTCGCGGGGGATCACCGGCGCCTCCTGGCGCGGGAGCGGGATCGGGACCTGTGCGCACCTGCCTCAGCCTGCTGCTGGTCGTCGGTCTCGGCCATGTCGCCCGCCTCGTGCGCACCCTTGCGCTCCTCGGCCTCGCGGAGCTCTTCCTCGGCCCGGATCCGGCGGCGGAGATCAGTGTGAATGCGGTCGAGGGCCTCCACGGCGGCCAGCCGTTCCTCCTCGGTGATCGGGTGCCGGGAGAACCGTGCCTCGCGATAGGAGGCGGACAGTGCGTCGATGGCGTCCTGGTCGACCTCCCACCGGCGCAGGACCCGGGTCGTGAGTTCGGCCGAGGTCTCGCTGCGGTCCTGCTCGAGGCCCGAGCGGTGGACCGCCTCCTCCAGAGCAACCCAGCAAGCCACCACGCCGTTGCGTGGGTCTCCCTCGGAGAGCGCGTGATAGCGCACGTCCTCACCAGTGGCATCTAGCAGGGCGACGAGCTCTTTCTCCTCGGCGGCGGCGAGGCGCTTCTTCTCCTCCACCCGCTGCCGACCGGCCCAGCGGGCGACGAGCAGCAGGAAGACGACGACGGCCATGACGAAGAGTGCGATCGCGAGGTCGGTGAGCCAGGGGATGTCCTGCTCCTCGGGTTCTTCTTCCGGCCCGATCTGTTCGGGGACGCCCTCGATGTCGAGGGGCTCGAGGGGAAGTCTGGGCTCGGTCGCCCGCGGCTCGCCCCAGGTGCCCTGGGGTGAGCTGACCAACGGTTCCCCGCTGCTGGAGGACCAGATCAGGATCGACAGCGCGGCCAGGGCGGCGACGATCGCGATGACGACCGTCGAGTTGCCCCTGCGCATGCGGCTCACCCTATGCGCTGGACTCCTCAGTCACGAGCGCAACATCGGTCACCGCGAACTCCGCGGCCTCGGAGTAGGTGAGCGAGCCGGTCACCTTGCCGGCTGCGGCGAGATCCCCGGCCGCGGCCTGGACCCGGTCCAGATCCTCGGGGGGACCGCTGATGCTGGCAGCCGAGATCTCGGTACGCATCTTCACCTTGGCTTCCGACTTCGCCTTGCGCAGACCGGTCAGCGCCTGGCCCACGGTCGGCAGCAGGCCAGCATCGGCGCCCTCGACCACCGCGGACAGCTCGGCCACGACGGGCCAGGGCTGCACGTGCACCGAGGACCCCTCCTCGTGCCACCACGACCAGACCTCCTCCGCGGCGAAGGAGAGCACCGGTGCGAACAGGCGCAGCTGCACCGACAGCGCCAGCCGCAGCGCGGCCCGCGCCGACAGGGTCTCGGGGGAGGGATCGGTGCTCGGCCCGTCCTCGGAGAAGGCGCCGCCGTAGGCGCGTTCCTTGACCAGCTCGAGGTAGTCGTCGCAGAAGGACCAGAAGAAGGCCTCGGTGACATCGAGGGCGGTGGAGTAGTCCCACGCCTCGTAGGAACGGGTGGCCCGCTCCACCACCTCAGCCAGCCCAGCCAGCATCGAGCGGTCGATCGGCTCGGTGATCAGGTCCACTTCGGCCGAGCCCTGCGGCAGATCTCCGAAGGACAGGGCGAACTTGCTGGCGTTGAGCAGCTTGATCGCCAGGCGACGCCCGACCTTGACCTGGTTGGGGTCATCGATGGTGTCCACGCCCGGTCGTGCTGCGGCGGCCCAGTAGCGCACCGCATCGGTGCCGTGCTCCTCGAGCATCCCGAGCGGAGTGGTGGCATTGCCCTTGGACTTCGACATCTTCTTGCGGTCCGGGTCCAGGATCCAGCCGTTGATGTAGGCGTCGGTCCACGGCAGGGAGTCGTGCTCCAGGTGGGCCCGGACCATGGTTGCGAAGAGCCAGGTGCGGATGATGTCGTGACCCTGCGGACGCATGTCGAAGGGGAAGAGCTTGTCGAACAGCTCGGGATCCGAGCCCTCGCCGGCGCCGCCCCGCGTCGGCCAACCCGCCGCGATCTGCGGGGACAGCGAACTGGTGGCCCAGGTGTCCATGATGTCGGGGTCGCCGGTGAAACCACCGGGCTGGTCGCGCTGCGACTCCTCGTAGCCCTCCGGCACATCGGACATCGGGTCGATCGGCAGCCGCTCCTCCGCGGGGACGAGCACGGTGTCGTGGTCGACCTCTCCAGCCGCGTCCACGGCATACCAGACCGGGATCTGGACCCCGAAGAAGCGCTGGCGGCTGATCAGCCAGTCACCGTTGAGCCCGCTGACCCAGTTCCGATAGCGGCTGCGCATGAAGTCGGGGTGGAAGGCGAGCTCGTCGCCGCGGGCGAGGAGCTGCTCACGCAGTGCCTCATCCTTCCCGCCGTTGCGGATGAACCACTGCCGGCTGGTGACGATCTCCAGCGGTTTGTCGCCCTTCTCGAAGAAGTTGGCCTTGCGCTGGGTCTTCTGCGGCTCCCCGTCCAGATCGCCCGACTCGCGCAGGGCGGCGACGACCGCCTCGCGAGCCGAGTGGGTGGTCTTGCCGGCGAGCTGCTCGGCATACAGGGCCTCGCCGGGGCCACCGGACACCCACTCGGGCGTCTCCGCCTGGAGGCGGCCGTTGCGGGTGATCACCGAGCGGGTCGGCAGCGACAACTCGCGCCACCACTGGACATCGGTCATGTCACCGAAGGTGCAGCACATGGCGATGCCGGCGCCCTTGTCCATCTCGGCCATCGGGTGCGCCAGGACCGGGACCTCGACCCCGAACAGCGGCGAGGTGACCGAGCTGCCGAACAGGTGCTGGTAGCGCTCGTCGTCGGGGTGGGCGATGAGCGCGACCACCGAGCAGATCAGCTCGGGGCGGGTGGTTTCGATGTATGTCGTGTCCCCGCCCCCCGCGCCGTCGGCCGGGTGGAAGGCCACGCGGTGGTAAGCGCCGGGGTAGTCGCGCGCCTCGAGCTCGGCCTGGGCGACCGCGGTCTGGAAAGTGATGTCCCACAGGCCGGGCGCCTCCGCGGTATAGGCCTCGCCCCGGGCGTAGTTGCGCAGGAAGGCCTGCTGAGCGACCGTGCGGGAACGGTCGTCGATGGTGCGGTACTGCACGTTCCAGTCGATCGACAGACCGAGCCGGCGGAAGGTGTCCTCGAAAGCCTTCTCATCGATCACGGTGAGCTCCTCGCAGAGCTCGATGAAGGTGGCGCGACCGATCGGCACCTGGTCGGCCGCCTTGGTGCTCTTGCCGTCGCCGCCCTGCTGGGGCGGGGTGAAGTCGGGATCGTAGGGCAGGGTCGCATCGCCGCGGACGCCGTAGTAGTTCTGGACCCGGCGCTCGGTCGGCAGGCCGTTGTCATCCCAGCCGATCGGGTAGAAGACGTGCTTGCCGGTCATCCGGTGGTAGCGCGCGAGGCAATCGGCCTGGGTGTAGCCGAAGACGTGACCCAGGTGCAGGCTGCCCGAGGCGGTCGGCGGGGGAGTGTCGATCGCGAAGACCTGGCTGCGGTCCACCTCGGGCGCGAGCGCTGCCTCGCGGTCGAAGGCGTAGACGTCGCTGGCCTGCCATGCCTCTACCCACCGCGGCTCCAGGCCATCGACGGTGGGACGCTCCGGCAGCGAGGCCGGGCGCGAGGGGTCCAGGGGGCGGTGAGCGGACGTCATACGGGGCATTCTCCCAGACCACGAGAGTCGCAGCGGACGGGGGAGATCACCCGAAATCACTCGACCGTGGAGATCACGTTCTGATCACGATCGGGCATTTGCATTGCCATTTGCCGTCTTTGGCCCAAGGGTTATCGCCATGTTGCCGAGCCTGCTGCTGCCCATGGCGAACGACGATTCGACTTCACGACAAGACCCAGCCTGGGTCACGCAACTGGAGAACGTCGTCAACGACAACTTCCAGATCGTGACCGAGTGGTCGGGCAAGATCATCTTCTTCACCCTCCCGATCCCCGGCTTCGAGATGCCCTTCGTGGTGCTCTGGCTGCTCGTGGCAGCCATCGTCATCACCTTCTACCTCTTCTTCATCCAGGTCCGCGGCATCCCCACCGCGATCGACGTCATCCGGGGCAAGTTCAGCTCCAAGGACGACCCCGGTGAGATCCCGCACTACCAGGCGCTCACCTCGGCGCTGTCCGGCACCGTCGGCCTGGGCAATATCGCCGGCGTGGGCGCGGCCGTCACCATGGGTGGTCCGGGCGCGACCTTCTGGATGATCCTGGCGGGCCTGTTCGGCATGGCCACCAAGTTTGCCGAGTGCACGCTGGGTGTGAAGTATCGGCAGATCCGGCCCGACGGCAGCGTTGCCGGCGGACCGTTCATGTATCTGCCCGTCGCCTTCGCCAAGTTCCCGAAGTGGCTCTCGGTCGGCCTCACCGGCCTGTTCGCCGTCGCGATCCTGTTCTTCGGCGTCGGTGGCGGCAACATGTTCCAGGCCAACCAGACCTACGCGCAGGCGGTGACCGTCTTCGACCCCGACGGCACCGGCTTCCTCTCCTCCACCACCGGTGGTCTGGTCACCGGCTTGGTGATCGCGGCCATCATCGGTGCGGTGATCATCGGTGGCATGAAGTCGATCGGCCGGGTCACCTCGACCCTGGTGCCGCTCATGGGTGGCATCTACGTGCTGGCCTGCATCGTGGTCATCTCCCTCAACCTCAATCAGGTCCCGGCGGCCTTCTCCTCGATCATCAGCGGTGCCTTCAGCCCCGAGGGTGTCTCCGGTGGCATCGTGGGTGTTCTCATCGTCGGGATGACGCGAGCCGCCTTCTCCAACGAGGCCGGCCTGGGCTCGGCGCCGATCGCGCACTCCACGGTCAAGACCCGTCGCCCGGTCTCGGAAGGCTTCGTGGCCCTCTTCGAGCCCTTCATCGACACGGTGATCGTCTGCACGATGACGGCGCTGACGATCACGATCGCCAACACCTCCTACTACCAGCAGGAGCGCGAGAACTACTTCAACGACCCCGAGGGACACAGCGTCGGTGGCGTGACGGTCACCTCGGACGCCTTCGGCGAGCACATCAGCTGGTTCCCGGCCGTGCTGGCGCTCGCGGTTGCGCTCTTTGCGATCTCCACCCTGATCACCTGGTCCTATTACGGTCAGCGGGCCTGGAACTATCTGTTCGGTGACACCTCGACCTCGACGCTGATCTATCGCTGCGTCTTCCTGTTCTTCACGGTGGCGGGCTGCATCCTCACCTTCGGCCAGGTGCTCGACTTCGCCGACAACTTCCTGTTCGTCTGCGCCTTCGTGAACCTGCTCGGCGTCTACCTGCTGCTGCCGGTGATCCGCCGGGAGATGAAGGAGTACCTCGCCGACCGCGCCAGCGGTGCGCTGCTGGAGCTGGGCAAGGACGACGCGGACAAGGAGATGGCGCTGGCCGAGATCTCGGACCCGAACCAGCTCGTCGACGCCGAGGGCCGCAACCCCGCTGAGCTCGGCGCCAGCCCGGATGACCTCCGTGACGGTGTCGATGCTCCGGCTGACGGAGAGGGCGCACCCACGGGCGATCCGGACGACGACGGCTTCGGGCGTGGTTCGGCCACCGATCCCTACCCGCCGCCCCACCGCCGGCGCCGCGACAGCGACACCTAGGTCGCGGCATACCGGGACATCGTGGCCCCCAGCGTTCAGCGGAGCGCTGGGGGCCGACCGCGTCCCGTATGCCGCAGCTCGCCTCCCTCAGGACCGCGCCAGGGCTCCTCGGACGGCCGTGGCGAGCACGGGGCGCGCGTCCGCAGTGTCGTGACGCGCGATCCGGTGCACGATGAGGCCCTCCATGACGGCGGCGAGGGTGCGTGCCGCGGCGTCCGGGTCGAGGGCACCGAGACGCTCGAGGGGTGGTGTGGAGAGGGCGATCAGGAGATGGTGCCCACCGCTGAGCGCCTCGCGCAGCTGCGCGTCGTGGCTGCCTTCGAGGAAGAGCACCAGACGCGCCGTCGTAGCGACCCGGCCGGGACCGGTGATCACCTCCAGGAGGCTCGCCAGTCCGTCGACGAGCTCGTCAGCCGTCGCCGGTGTGAAGCCGCGCTGCACGAACGGCAGCTCACGGGCGAGGATCTCCTCGACCACCCCGATCAGCAGCGCCGAGCGGGTGCGGAAGGTATTGGAGGTGGAGCCGCGGGTTCCATGGCCCACATTCTGGTCAGCGCCGTCCCGCACACCGGTCATGTCCAGCCGATCCTGCACGTCATCGAGGCGCTCGCCGCCCGTGGCCACGAGGTGCGCGCCTATGTCGGCAGCACCTTCGCCGCGGCCGCCGAGGAGCGGGGGGCACAGGTGGTGCCCATGGAGCACGGCATCGACTACGACGAAACGACGGTGGAGCGGGTCTTCGGCGAGCGACCGATGAACCCGGTCCGTCGACTGTCCCACGACATCGCCCAGATCTTTGTCGGGTCGGCTCCCGGTGATCTCCTCGACCTGCGGGGTGCCGTCGCGGACCGGCGCCCCGACGTGATCGTGTCCGACAACGCCCACCTGCCTAGCGCCCTGCTCGCCGAGCTCGAGCACCTGCCATTCGTCGCCCTCGGGATCCAGCCAGTGATCACGCCGGACCCGTGGGTGCCGCCCTTCGGGCCGGGTCTGCGCCCCGCGCGGGGCCCGGCAGGTCGGTCGTTCCAGGGGCTGCTCGGTCGGGTCTCGAACCGGCTGGTCATGGGTCGCGGCGACCGGTTGGGTCAGCAGATCCGCGCAGACCTGGGGCTACCCCGCCGCGAGGGCAGCTTCATGAACTGGCCGGGCGAGGCCGCCACGGCTTACCTCCAGAGCTGCGCCCCCGAGCTCGACTACCCGCGGCAGCGTCCCTTGGCGAACGTGGAGTTCGTCGGCCCGGTCTTTCCCCCGCCGCGGGAGGACGTCGAGTTGCCCGCCTGGTGGGGCGACCTGCTCGCGGCGCGGGAAGCGGGACGTAAGGTCGTACTCGTCACGCAGGGCACGGTGGCGGTCGACCCCGACAACCTGATCCGGCCGACCGTGCAGGGGCTGGCCGGGGAGGACGTCTTCGTCGTCGCGACCGCGGCTCGGCTGGACCGCTCGCAGGTGGTCCACGTGGACCTGGCGGCTCCGGACGGCGGTCCCGTGCGCGCGACGATCCGGGTCGAGGACTTCGTTCCCTTCGACCGGCTCCTCCCGCACGTCGACGTGATGGTCAGCAATGGCGGCTACGGCGGAGTGCAGCTGGCTCTCGCGCATGGGGTGCCGTTGGTCACGAGCGGGGTGTCTGAGGATAAGCGGGAGGTCGGTGCCCGAGTGGGCTGGTCCGGCGTCGGTATCGCCTTGCAGAAGCAGCGCCCCACGCCCGATAAGCTCCGCGCCGCGATTCGCTCGGTCCTCGACGAGCCCCGGTAAGCGGCCCGGGCCCGCGAGGTGCAGGTGTCCGGCCAGGCCGGCGTCCTGGAGCGGAGTGAGCCTGTCCAACGGGAGGAAGGCGGGTTCGCTGGCGAATGGGTTCTAGCGCTACCGTCTACGGCAGGGCCAGGGGTGCCGGTGGTCATCTCGGAGGGGGGCCAGTTGGAGGCGGATCCCGGCGATCCGTGCGCGGGTGTCACAGCCAAGGTGATGTGGGCAAAGAATGGGGCCACGGTGGCGGTCCTGGATCATGTGGCCATGAACACAGTGATCTGCGCCGATCCCAAGGTCTCGGAGCGGGCCGGGGTGATCTATCACCTGCTGGAGGACTCTGACGAGCTGCGAGTCGTGGCCCCAGACCGACTGGAGTTGGCTGACCACGCGTGAGCGGTTGTGACCGCCACCAGCCACGAACTCCCTCTCGCACGTGCACCTTCTCAAGGTGGGTGCGATCGGGCGGTCTCAGTTGTAGACCCGTCCGGGGTTCATGATCCCGAGCGGGTCGAAGAGCGCCTTGACCGCGCGCTGGCGCGCGAGCTCGGCCGGGCCGAGCTCCTCGGCGAGCCAGGGTGCCTTCTGCTGGCCGACCCCGTGCTCGCCGGTGAGCGTGCCACCTAGCTCCCAGGAAGCGCGGACCAGCTCGTCGAAGGCACGCTCGGCCGCGGCCAGGCTGGCGGGGTCCGTTTCGTCGTAGAAGAAGCACGGGTGCAGGTTGCCGTCGCCGGCGTGGCCGCTGCAGGTCGCCTCCAGGCCGTGGCGTGCCGCGATCTCGTGCACGGCTGACACCAGCTCGCCGAGCCGTCCGACCGGGACGCACACGTCCTCGATGAAGCGCGGCCCGCGCACCTTCAGAGCCGGGTTGAGCGCGCGCCGTCCCTCGAGCAGCAGGTCGGCCTCGGTCGGGTCGTCGGCCACGGCCACGTCGGTCGCACCCGCCGAGGTGAGGAGCGCCGCGTACCCCTGGACGTCCTCGGCGGCGTGCCCCGGCCGGTCGGACTGGACGAGGAGCACCCCGCCGGCGTCCTGCGGGAAGCCGTAGTCGCCGTAGGCCTGGATCGCCGCGATGCTCGGGCCGTCGAGAAGCTCGACCAGGCTCGGCGTGTGGCGGGTCGAGCGCAGCGCGGCGATGCCGCCGAGCGTCCCCTCCAGCGTCGGGAAGACTGCCAGCACCGTCAGTGCCGGGTCGCCGAGCGGGACCAGCCGCAGCACCGCCTCGGTCACCACGCCCAGCGTCCCCTCGGACCCCACGAACAGCCCCGTCAGGTCGTAGCCGGCGACCCCCTTGGCGGTCCGTCGACCCGTGCGCATGAACTCGCCGCCGGGCAGCACGACCTCCAGGCCGCGGACGTAGTCGGCGGTGACGCCGTACTTCACGCAGCACAGCCCGCCCGCGTTGGTGGCGATGTTGCCGCCGATCGAGCACATCGACGCGCTCGCCGGGTCCGGCGGGTAGGCCAACCCGTGCTCAGCCGCGGCCGCTTTGAGGTCGGTATTGATCACGCCTGGCCCCACGACCGCGATCCGCTCGACGGGGTCGATCTCGATGCTCGTCATCAGCTCGGTCGAGAGCAGGATCGCGCCCGGCAGCGCGCACGCGGCCCCGGTGGTCGAGGTGCGTGCTCCCTGCGGGACGAGGGGTATGCGGTGGCTCGCCGCATACCGCAGCGTCGCCTCGACGTCCTGCCGGGTACGGGCGCGGACGACGGTGAACTCAGTGCCGTCCAGCGCGGCCGCCTGCGGGTAGGCGTCGGCGGCGTAGCTGGCCGCGATCGAGGGGTCGGTGACGACGCGGTCGCCGAGGAGGATGGCGAGGTCGGCGTCAGCGCTCGTGTGAGGTCCCACCGTCAGATGACCTCGACGGTGCCGTCCGTCACCCCGACGCCCGCATGGTGGACGACGGCCCGGTCGAAGGTGACGAAGCGCCCGCCGTGGGCGTGGGCGAGGGCGACCAGGTAGCTGTCGGTGATCTGCTTGGGACCGTGGACTTTTCGCGGGTCGACCTGGCTCCCGTCGGTGATCGCCACGTCGCAGGGGAGGCGACGGTGGTGATCGGTGGCCATCGCGTCGGCGAGGAGCGAGATGGCGGAGGCCGGTGCGACCGGGCTCGGGTAGCGGGACTGGCTGATGATCCGCACGAAGCCGTTCTCGGTGATGGCGCACGACGACCAGCCGTGCTCGATGTTCTCCCTCAGCCAGGCCGTCGCGCGTCCGTGGTCGAGGTGATCGCTGTCGAGAAGTGCCAGCAGGACGTTGACGTCCAGCAGCGCATGCCTGCTCACCCGTGCTCCTCGCGGAGCAGGTCGATGAGCTCGTTGGAGACCACGGGTCCGCGGTGGGGGAGCGGCCGGAATCCGAAGGCGTCCGGCGCATCGGCACCCCGCCCGGTCCCGGCTCCGGTCAACGAGTCCCTGGCCAGGTCGGACAGGACCTGCCCCACGGTGCGGCCCTCCCGTCGCGCACGCTCCCGGGCGGCGGCAAGGATGTCATCGTCGATCGTGAGCGTGGTCCTCATGCCGTGATGCTACCGCATCACCGCATCACTCGTCGGGCGGCAAGCGCAAGAGCCATAGGTCGTTGATGGAGCCGCTACCATGGTCGGCAGCAGCGTCCGAGCCGTCATCAGCGGCGAGCTTGCGGAAGAACGGCCCCCGCCCGCCAGCGGGTGTGCCCACTAGACCCGCACGGGGCAGGCCCGTCACAGCCGTTGAGTGAGTGGTGTTGCGCACACCGAGTCCCGGTATGCCGCAACGCAAGCGAGGTGGTACCGCGCCACCCACCCGGCCCGAAGGGTCAGGTGAGGTGTCGTCCTCGGTGAGACACGCCATACCGGACCGCCAGAAGACCGCACCACCCACTGAACTCACGAGGAGACGCCACCCCATGGCCTACCCGCTCGCCTCCACCTCCGGCAACGCCCTGACCAGCTCACCGCGCTTCCCGGAGATCGAGGACGCCGTGCTCGCCTACTGGAAGGAGCACGACACCTTCGTCAGGAGCGTCGAGGCGCGACCGGCCGGGGAGAACGGCGACAACGAGTTCGTCTTCTACGACGGCCCGCCCTTCGCCAACGGGCTGCCGCACTACGGCCACCTGCTGACCGGCTACGTCAAGGACGTCGTGCCGCGCTACCAGACCATGCGCGGCCGCCGGGTCGAGCGGCGCTTCGGCTGGGACACCCACGGCCTGCCCGCCGAGCTGGAGGCGATGGCGCAGCTGGGGATCAAGACCAAGGACGAGATCCTCGAGCTGGGGATCGAGGCGTTCAACGCCAAGTGCCGTGAGTCGGTGCTGAAGTACACCCAGGAGTGGGAGGACTACGTCACCCGCCAGGCGCGCTGGGTCGACTTCGAGAACGACTACAAGACGCTCAACGTGGAGTTCATGGAGTCGGTGCTCTGGGCGTTCAAGAGCCTCTATGACAAGGGGCTGGTCTACGAGGGCTTCCGCGTGCTGCCCTACTGCTGGAACGACCAGACGCCGCTGTCCAACCACGAGCTGCGGATGGACGACGAGGTCTACCAGGTGCGCCAGGACCCGGCGGTCACCGTGGGCTGCCGCCTGCTGCCGGGCGAGACTCCCGACGAGATCCTGGACGGCGCGCTGGCGCTGGTCTGGACGACCACGCCCTGGACCCTGCCGGCCAACCTGGCGATCATGGTCGGCGAGGACATCGAGTATGTCGTGGTGCGGGCGCCGCTGCCGGGCGCTGACCAGGGAGGGGGCGAGGGGGCCGAACTCCAGCGCTACCTGATCGCCAAGGAGCGCCTCGGTGCCTACAAGAACGAGCTCGGTGAGGACCCAGAGGTGCTCGCGACCTACCGCGGCGCCGAGCTGGTGGACCGCGCCTATGTCCCGCCCTTCTCCTACTACCAGGGCTGGGAGCGCGCGCACCGTCTCGTCGTCGCCGAGTTCGTGACGACCACGGACGGTACCGGTCTGGTGCACACGGCCGGCGCCTTCGGTGAGGATGACAAGGTGGTCACCGACCGCGAGGGCATCGAGCCGGTGATGCCGGTCGGGGTCGACGGCCAGTTCATGCACCCGGTGGAGGAGTACGCCGGGATGCTGGTTTTCGACGCCAACGCCCCGATCCAGGAGCACCTCAAGGCCGCGACCCGCAACCAGCTTTCGTCGAACAAGCACGCGGGGAGTTCCGATTATGGCTCGGTGAGCGAGGGTACGGTGCTGCTGCGCCGCGAGTCCTACGCCCACTCCTACCCGCACTGCTGGCGCTGCCGGCAGCCGCTGATCTACAAGGCGGTGTCCTCCTGGTTCGTCGAGGTGACGAGGTTCAAGGACGACATGCTGCGGACCAACGAGGACATCACCTGGGTCCCCGCGCACGTCAAGCACGGCCAGTTCGGCCGGTGGCTGGAGAACGCCCGCGACTGGTCGATCTCCCGCAACCGCTTCTGGGGCAGCCCGATCCCGGTATGGCGCAGCGACGACCCGGCCTACCCGCGCATCGATGTCTACGGCTCGCTCGCTGAGCTCGAGGCCGACTTCGGTGACCTCCCGCGCGACCGGGACGGCCAGGTCGACCTGCACCGACCGTTCGTCGATGAGCTCACCCGCCCCAACCCGGACGACCCGACCGGCCAGTCCACGATGCGCCGCGTCGAGGACGTGCTCGACGTCTGGTTCGACTCCGGGTCGATGAGCTACGCCCAGGTGCACTACCCGTTCGAGAACAAGGACTGGTTCGAGCACCACTTCCCGGCCGATTTCATCGTCGAGTACATCGGCCAGACCCGCGGCTGGTTCTACACGATGCACATCCTGGCGACGGCGCTCTTCGACCGGCCAGCCTTCAGCACCTGCCTGGCACACGGGATCGTGCTCGGCAATGACGGCCAGAAGATGTCCAAGTCGCTGAAGAACTATCCCGACGTGCGGGAGGTCTTCGACCGCGACGGGGCCGATGCGATGCGCTGGTTCCTCATGCAGTCGCCGATCCTGCGTGGCGGCAACCTCATCGTCACCGAGGAGGGCATCCGCGACGGGGTGCGCCAGACGATGATCCCGCTGTGGAACGCGTGGTACTTCTTCGGTCTCTACGCCAACGCCGCCGGCTACCAAGCGCGCTGGTCGACCGAGTCCACCCACGAGCTGGACCGCTACCTGCTGGCCAAGACGCGCGAGTTCGTCCAGGCTGCCGGGGAGGCCTACGATGCCAACGAGATCGCGGTCGCCTGCGACACCATTCGCGACTTCGTGGACGTGCTCACCAACTGGTACATCCGCCGCTCCCGCGACCGGTTCTGGGACGAGGACCACGGTGCTTTCGACACGCTCTACACGGTCCTCGAGATCACCTGTCGCGTCGCCGCCCCGCTCCTTCCGTTGACCACCGAGGAGGTATGGCGCGGCCTCACCGGCGGTGAGTCCGTGCACCTGACCGACTGGCCGGCGGTCGAGGATCTCCCGGCCGACGACGAGCTCGTCGCCGCCATGGACACGGTGCGTGAGGTGTGCTCGGCGACGCTCGGCCTGCGCAAGGCCGAGCAGCTCCGCGTGCGGCTGCCGTTGTCCTCGCTCACCGTCGCGACCGAGCAGGCCGAGGCGCTCGCCGCGCACCCGGGTCTGGCCGAGCTCGTGCGCGATGAGGTCAACGTCCGCGAGGTGCAGCTCCTGGACCTGACGGAGGCCGAGTCCTCCGCCGCGTTGCCCAGCGTCGAACAGCGCCTCACCGTGAACGCCCGCGCGGCTGGCCCGCGTCTGGGCCGTGAGGTGCAGAACGCGATCAAGGGCAGCAAGTCCGGCGACTGGTCGGTAGCCGAAGATGGCACCGTCACGGCGGGCGGTCTGGAGCTGGTCGAGGGTGAGTACACCGTGGAGACCGTCGTCGCCGAGGCGGGCGATGGCTCCCGTGCGACCGCCATGCTCAAGGGCGGCGGCTTCGTCGTGCTCGACACCGAGGTGACCGAGGACCTCGCCCGTGAGGGCCTGGCCCGTGACCTGGTCCGTGGTGTCCAGGGCGCCCGCAAGGACGCCGGTCTGGAGATCACCGACCGGATCAGCCTGACCGTCGTCGGTGATGACGCGGTCTGGGATGCCGCGATGGCGCACCAGCAGCTGGTGATGACCGAGACCCTCGCCGTGCAGTTCGGCGCGGCCGGTGCGGGCACCGCTCTGCCCAAGCCGAAGAACCACGGCTTGGGAGGCGGCACGGACCCAGATGGCGGCACCCAGCCCAGGAACACCGCATACGCCACCTCGGTCGACCTCGGCGGCAACCACGTCGTGGACGTGCTGATCAGCAAGGTGGAGAGCCGATGAGCGGGCAGTTCTTCGACGACAACGAGCTGCCGCTGGAGGACGAGCCGCAGGTCGAGGTCGAGCCCGGGGCGGCCGTGCCACGGGGTGGTCGGCAGGGCGGGGAGGAGGTCTCGCCAGAGTTACGCGCCCGCTACGCGCAGGTCGTCGAGGAGATCCTGGCCCGCACGCCCGAGCACATGCCCGAGCCGACCCTGCACCGGGTCCAGCGGGTGATGGAGCTGATGGGTGATCCGCAGCGTGCCTTCCCGGTGATCCAGCTGACCGGCACGAACGGCAAGACCTCGACCTCCCGGATGGTCGAGCGGATCCTGCGCGAGATGGGCCTGCGCACCGGCCGCTTCACCAGCCCGCACCTGCACGACATGCGCGAGCGGATCGCCCTCGACGGTGAGCCGATCTCGATCGAGTCCTTCCTCGCCGCCTACGACGACGTCATGCCCTTCGTGGAGATGGTCGACGCCGAGAGCATGGCTGATGAGGACCCGCAGCGGCAGGTGCGGATGACCTACTTCGAGGTCGTCGTGTGCCTTGGGTATGCCGCCTTCGCCGACTCCCCGGTCGACGTCGCCGTCGTCGAGGTCGGCCTGGGTGGGGTGTGGGACGCGACCTCGGTGGCCGACGCCACAGTCGCCGTCGTCACGCCGATCTCGCTGGATCACACCCGGCTGCTCGGCGGCACGATCGAGGAGATCGCGACCGAGAAGGCCGGGATCATCAAGGCCGGCTCGATCGCCGTCGTCGGCGTCCAGGACTCCGAGGCGATGACCGTCCTGGTGAACCGGGCCGACGAGGTCGGCGCGGAGCTCAAGGCCGAGGGCGTGTCCTTCGGAGTGCTCAGCCGCGAGGTCGCGGTCGGCGGGCAGCAGGTCTCGATCCGCGGGTTGGCCGGGGACTACCAGGACCTCTTCCTACCGCTCTTCGGCGGGCACCAGGTGCACAACGCCGCGCTGGCCATCGCGGCCGTTGAAGCCTTCGTCGGTGGCGGTGAGCAGAAGCTGACCGATGAGGTGGTGCGCGGCGGGCTCGCCGACGTGGCCTCGCCGGGGCGGCTGGAGATTGTCCGTCGCTCACCCACGGTGCTGGTCGACGCGGCGCACAACCCGGCCGGGGTGCAGGCCCTGGTCGAGGCGGTGCGAGAGTCGTTCACCTTCCACCGGCTCGTCGGCCTGCTGGCCGTGCTGGAGGACAAGGACGTGGAGCCGATGATCCAGGCGCTGGAGCCGATCCTCGACCACGTGGTGGTCAGCCGGACGACCTCGCCCCGCGCGATCCGCCCCGAGCGCCTGGGTCAGATCGTGGCCGAGTACTTCGGTGAGGACCGCGTCACCGTCGTCCCCGACCTCCCTGATGCGCTCGACGTCGCGGCTGGCCTGGCCGACGAGGGCGGAGTCTCCGGCGCGGTCCTCGCGACCGGCTCGGTCACCACCGCCGCCGAGGTCCGCGCTCTCCTCGGCGTCACCACCACCTGACCCCACCGGACGCGCGCCAGGTCAGCTGTCAGCCCCACCGGACGCGCGCCAGGTCAGCCCTCACCCCCACCGAACGCGCGCCAGGTCAGCCGGAGAGCCCACGGAACGCGCGCCGGGTTGACCTCAGTGGTCGTGACCGCCGTGGCCGTCGTCCTCGGTATCGGCCGGCTCATCCGTCGTCGCGGGGGAGTCGGTGTGGCCACCGTGCTGAGAGTGTCCGGCCAGCCAGGCGTCGATGTCCTCGCGGGGCTCGGCATCCCGGTCGCGCAGCAGGTCGCGCATCAGGTTCACCTCTCCGGTCTGGGCGTTGACCATCCGCTGGGCCGCCGCCAGCACCCGCGGGTCGGTCGCCGACTCCAGCGCCGCATCGGCCATCTCTACACCGGCCAGGTGGTGGGTCGTCATCAGCTGCAGGAAGAGCACCTCCGCCTCCCGACCGGAGGCGTCGGTGAGCTCCTGGATCTCGGTGGGTGACGCCATACCGGGCATGGTGACCCCCAGCGGGAGGTCCATCGAGGCGTGGTCGTGGCCCTCCATCCACAGCATCCGCTCGCCCTCGCGGGCGCGCGGAAGGTTCCAGTCCTCGAGCCAGGTCGCCATCATCCCGCGCTCGAATTCCTGGTTGTTGACGATGTCGGTCGCGAGCCGGCTGACCTGCTCGTCATCGGTCCGCTGCATGACCAGGATGGACATCTGCACCGCCTGCGCGTGGTGCTCGCTCATGTCCCGGGCGAAGCCGGCGTCAGCGCTGGTGTCGCTCGGTGTCCGGTCGCCGAAGCTCAGCCAGCCGACCAGCACCCCCAGGCACAGCGCCGCAATGGTGACCACGGCCAACGCGGGGGCGCCGAAGTTGCGCCACCGCTCACCGGCGGCCGGCCGCGCGGGACGCTCCTCGACCACGTCTTCGCCGCTCACGTCCGCACTGCCCACGTGCCCGCTGCCCAGCTGCTCGTTCATCCGCGCTGCACCAGGTCAACGGTCGTGCCATTGGTGCAGGCAGCGCCCGGCTCGGGGGTGTCCGGGCCCTGCTTGTACTGCCGGATGAAGGCGGTCAGCACGCGCTCGTCGGCGTCGTCCAGCGTCAGCTGGTTGCCCCACGAGGTGGCCACGACCGGGCTGTCCTGCTCGGGCTTGGGGGAGACGAGCATGTAGTCCTGCTCGCCGAGCCGCTCCAGCACCGCGATCTGGTCCGCGGGCAGGTCGGGTTGGTAGGTCAGCCAGACCGCGCCGTGCTCGAGGGAGTGGACCACGTGCTCGTTGGGGACCGGCTCGCTGTAGACGCCGCAGTCCCACCACGCGTCGTGGTGCGGGCCGCCCACCGGCGGCGACTCGGTGTACTCGACCGGACCGGGCTGGTGCACGGCCGCGGCGTACTCGTAGTGCTCGACATCCGACAGGTCGACCAGGGCGGGGGACTCCCGCACGATGGTCCAGGTGACCAGGCCGATGATCAGGGCCAGCGCGACGCCGGCCGTGCCCCAGATCATCAGTCCGCGACGGCGCTCGGCCGCGCGGCCTGCCTTCTGGATCTTGGCCGCCTTCGCGGCGCGGTCGGAGGAGGGAGATCGATCGGGGCGCGGCACTATTTCTCCTGCGGGGGAAGGGACGTCGATCCCAGCGTATGCGGTGTTGCTGGGAGATCCCTCATACTGGGTCTGCGATGATCACCGCCGTGGACGATCCTTCCGTGAACGCCCCCGCACACTCCCAGGCCCCGGCGCGCACCGCCCCGGGGCCGATGGTGCGTCGCCTCGCCGGAGCGACTCTGATCGCGCAGGCCATGTCGGTCTTCTTCGGCGCGATGGCGGCCTGGCAGCTGGACGCCGCGCACGGTGGTGAGACCGGGATGCGCAATCTGTGGCTGATCGGGGCGCTGGCGGTGCTGTGCCTCGTCGCCGCTGGCATGCTGCGCTCGCGCACCGGCATCATCCTGGGGTGGGCAGCGCAGGTGCTGACCCTGCTGTCGGCGATCATCCTGCCCGCGATGGCGATCGTGGCCCTGATCTTCGGATCGCTGTGGTGGCTGTGCCTGCACCACGGCGGGCGGATCGACTCCGACCGGGCCCGCTGGGCCGCCGAGGCGCAGGCCGGCGCAGCCGAGACATCCGATCCGCAGGCCGAGACCAGCACGCACGAGGAGCGCTGAGCGATGGACTACTTCACAGCGATCATCCTCGGGCTCGTCCAGGGCCTGACCGAGTTCCTTCCCGTCTCCTCCAGCGCGCACCTGTCGATCGTCGGCCGCCTGATCGGCCAGGAGGACCCCGGCGCGGCCTTCACCGCGATCACCCAACTGGGCACCGAGGCCGCCGTCCTCGTCTACTTCTGGAAGGACATCTGGCGGATCATCAAACACTGGTCGCTGGCGCTGGTGGGCAAGATGCCGCGCAACGACGCCGACGCCCGCTTGGGTTGGTTGGTGATCGTCGGCTCGATCCCGATCGGCGTGCTCGGCCTGCTCTTCCAGGACGACATCGAGACCGGCCTGCGCAGCCTGTGGATCACCGCGACGATGCTGCTCGTCTTCTCCTTCGTCATCCTGGCGGCCGAGAAGGTCGGGCGGCAGACGAAGGTGATGCGCGAGCTCACCTGGCGCGACGGCATCATCTATGGCCTCTTCCAGGCGCTGGCGCTGGTGCCCGGCGTCTCGCGCAGCGGCGGCACGATCGCCGGTGGCATGTTCATGGGGTACACCCGGGCGGCCGCCGCGCGCTACTCCTTCCTCCTCGCGATCCCGGCGGTCCTGGCCTCCGGGGGCCTGCAACTGTGGAAGTCGATGAACGAGACCACCGCGATCCCGGTCGCGTGGGGCCCGCTGTGGGTCGCCACGATCCTCTCCTTCTTCGTCGCGCTCGCGGTGATCGCCTGGTTCATGCGCTTCATCAGCCGCAACTCCTTCACCCCGTTCGTGATCTACCGGATCATCCTGGCGCTCGTGCTGTTCGCCCTCCTCGGTTTCGGCGTCATCCCTGCCTGAGGCGCACGCATGAGTCTGGTCTCGCTACTCACCTCCGTCCTCCCGCTCGTGCTGCTCGCGGCGGTCAGCC
Organism: Ornithinimicrobium pulveris; assembly: GCF_050261105.1. Classification (GTDB taxonomy): domain Bacteria; phylum Actinomycetota; class Actinomycetes; order Actinomycetales; family Dermatophilaceae; genus Ornithinicoccus. The sequence continues at coordinate 927,949 of NZ_CP189837.1, forward strand.
CGATGATCTTCGTCAACGCGAGCACGATGGCGCTGGGCTCCGGCTCGGGTGCCGTGCTGCGCTATCTGGCGGGCAACGCGCTGGTGATCACGGCGGTCGGCGTGATCGGCGCAGGTCTGCTGGGGGCGGCGTTCACCGCCTTCGTCCGGCGCGAGATCGCCTCGCACAGCGTCGACCTGGTCATCGCCCTGGTCCTGATCCTGTATGGCGTTCACCTCGCCCGAGGCCTGCTGCGCGGGCAGCGTAGGGATGACCCGCAGGCAGCCCGAGCGACGGGTTCTGAGCGCGGCAGGAATGCCTTCTCGTTGGGCGTCGTCGGCATGATCACCAACTTCACAACGCTTCCGCTCTTCCTCTCGGCGGCCCAGCGGATCGGTGGCTCCGGACTCCCCTTCCTGGAGGTCGTCCTGGTGCTGCTGCTCGCCGTGGCCGTGACGCTGGCGCCTGCCTGGCTGCCGTTGGTCCTGCTCAAGGTCGCCCCCGGTCTGGTCCGGCGCCGTGGCGATGCTCCGAGCAAGAGCCGCAGCATCGGCCCTTGGCTGCCGGTGGCAGCCTGCTTCGCCGGAGGCGCGGTCCTCGCCTGGCGCGCGTTGGCGGCCCTGCTCTAAAGAGGTAGGTGACGGCATACGGGGCCGGAGCCGGGGTTGACTACCCTGAAGCACGTGACCGACACCCCGAAGACCGAACGTTCCCTCGTCCTCGTCAAGCCCGACGGCTACCGCCGCGGCCTCTCCGGTGAGGTGCTGCGCCGGATCGAGGCCAAGGGCTACACCCTTGCCGCGCTCGCCGTCGTGACGCCGAGCCGTGAGCAGCTTGAGGCCCACTACGCCGAGCACGAGGGCAAGCCCTTCTACGAGCCGCTGCTGGAGTTCATGTCCTCTGGCCCGGTGACCGCCGCGATCGTCGAGGGCAACGGCTGCATTCCCGGCTTCCGTTCCCTGGCCGGCGCCACCGACCCGACCGCTGCGGCGCCGGGCACCATCCGCGGCGACCTCGGCCGCGACTGGGGGTTGAAGGTGCAGCAGAACATCGTGCACGGCTCGGACTCCGTCGAGTCCGCCGAGCGCGAGATCGCGATCTGGTTCCCCGAGCACTCCTGAGCGCGCGCAGCGTGAGTTCGTCCCGGTTGCGGGCAGTCCCGAGCGTCGGAAGAGTGTGACCCAGGCCACCCCGGCCGGGGGCTCGGCCACGACGAGAGGACGATCATGAGCACGCAGGGTGACGAGAACACGTTCGACGACAGTGGGCTGACCGACGACAACCTGTCCGAAGCCTTCGATTCCGTGCAGGAGCCCAGCTCCGGCGAGGGCGGTGCCCTCGACGGTGGCGCGGGCAATGACGGTGGCGCCGATGGTGGCGCCGATGGCGGTGCTGACGGTGGCGCGGACGGCGGCGCAGATGGCGGTGCTGACGGTGGTGCTGATGGTGGCGCGGACGGCGGCGCAGATGGCGGTGCCGATGGCGGCGCGGACGGTGGCGCTGACTCCGGCGCCGACCGGTGACCGAGCCGCACCACGACGCGACGGGGGCCGCACCTGCGGGTGCGGCCCTCGCCCGCCTGCTCGGGGGCACGGACCGGGAACGGTTCGCGACGACATACTGGGGCCGAACGCTGCACCTGGCTGACGCGGCGGCGCGGGGGGACGACGCCTTCGCCGACCTGTTCAGCCTGGACGCGGTCGATGAGCTGATCACCGACCGCGGGCTGCGCACCCCCTTCCTGCGGGTCGCGCGCGACGGGTCGACCCTGCCTGAGCGTGCGTTCACAGCTGGCGGCGGGATCGGGGCCGGGATCGCTGACCAGGTCAGCGATGACAAACTGCTCAACCTGTTCGCCGACGGCGCGACCATCGTGCTGCAGGGGCTGCACCGCACCTGGGGGCCGATCCGCGAGTTCAGCGCCGATCTGGCGGCGGAGCTGGGGCATCCGGTGCAGGTCAACGCCTACATCACGCCGCCGCAGAATCAGGGCTTTGACGATCACTACGACGTCCACGACGTCTTCGTCCTGCAGATCCATGGCGAGAAGCGCTGGGCGCTGCGCCAGCCGGTGCTCGACGCCCCGTTGCGCGACCAGCTGTGGACCGATCGCCGCGGCGAGGTCGAGGCGCGCGCGGCCGAGCCGGCGCATACCGAGACGACGCTGCGCCCGGGGGACTGCCTCTACCTGCCGCGTGGCTGGATCCACTCGGCTCGCGCGCTGGGTGGGGTCAGTGCCCACCTGACGATCGGCGTGCACCAGTGGACGCGGCACCACCTGGCCGAGGCGCTCCTCGAGCGGTCTCGGGGTGGTCTTCGGGACGCGACGCAGGTCCGGGCGAGCCTGCCCCTGGGCGCCGACCTGACTGATGCCGCGTCGCTCGCCGAGGATGTCGAACTCGCCCGCGAGGCGCTCGTCGAAGCGATCCGGTCACTGCCCGCCGATGACATCGTCGGCGTGCTCCGAGGCCGGGAACGTGCAGCCCAGCGGCCCTCGCCGATCGCGCCCTTGGCGCAGCTGGCAGCGGTTGAGAAGCTCGCTATCGAGGACGAGTTGCGGTTGCGCCCGCACCTCATGGTCGACGTGCTCCCGGGGTCTTCGGAGGAGGAAGTGGTCGTCTCCTCCCGGGCGGGTCGATTCCGTATGCCGGCCACCCACCTTCCGCTCCTGCGTCTCCTGCTCGACGAGGGCCGCGTCGAGGTTCGGGCGCTGGCTGCCGAAGAGAACGAAGCGCTGGAGCTGGCGCGGTCGTGGCTGCGGCACGGGGTCGCGCTGCGAGGCTGCGCAGCACAGGGCGCGTTCGGTGCCGCGTAAATTCGCACCATTTCTCACAACAACTATCGGATTGCGCGGGCGTCCTGTCGTGGCGGGGCGGGTGCAAGGAGGCTAGTTCGTCGACCGACCTTTTCGCTCTTTGTCCGTATTCAGAGACGCGTTTCCTTGTGCGCTTCTTTGCTCCAATTTCTTGATCCGGCTGTTCAGCTGGAATGCCCAAAGGGCGAGGGCAATAAATAGCGCGAGAGGTGCGGTAACAAATAATATTTCCCATCCGTGCATGATTGCCAACTCACTTTCGTTGAGGGGTTCGGCTTTTTAGCCGTACCAGGGCCTCTTCGATTGCGCACGGACTGCCAAAGAACCAGTGACCCACGGATTCCGCGAAGTGTGGAACGCGACAGCGGGGCGGGAGCCAACCCGTCCACGCGAGCACGACGCGCGTTCGGTTGGGGTGGTCCGGGCGGGCCTGCGAGACTGGGCATCTATGTCCGACCACCCCGCGCAGCCTGCCGATCGGCCAGTCGCGCAGCCCGACCCACCGTCGTTGCCGACGGTGCCGTGCAGCACGGCCGCCCGGGAGCGGCAGGATCCGCTGCTCGGGACGGCCCCGCCCCAGCACCGCTTTCTCCTGGTCGAGCAGGACGGCGGATGGGCCTTCGCCGGATTCCCGGCCCTGGCGATCCAGGAGGACATCCGGGACGAGGTCGCTGCCCGCGCGGAGGCTGCCGGTGCGCGGGTGATGCTGATCAGGCGACCCGGACGGCATACGTCCTCGGTCTGTCTGACCCGCTCGTGGTGCGTGGTAGACACGCGCGCACCAGAGGGGGCGCGAGTGACGTGGGGGACGTGGGCCTACCCGACCGAGTTGCTCGCCGCGGTCGACCGGCTGGAGGAACTGGCCGGGACCGAGCGAGACCGGAGCGCCGACCCGCACCGCTCTGCACCGGCAGCCGCGCCGGGCGAAGGCGACGATTTCTCCTCTCTCGAGGCACCCGAGGAGCTGCTCATCCTCGTCTGCACCCACGGCAAGAAGGACCCCTGCTGCGCCGTCCGCGGCCGCCCGGTTGCCGCGGCGCTCGCCCGCCGTTACCCGGAGGCGACCTGGGAGTGCTCGCACACCGGCGGCGACCGGTTCGCCGCCAACGTGGTCGTGCTGCCGGATGGCGCGTCCTACGGCGGGCTCGACGTCGACAGCGCGCTGACCACCATCGCCGACCACCGTGCCGGCCGGCCGGCGGCAGCCCACCTCCGCGGTGTCTCCGGCTGGGCACGACCGGAGCAGGCCGCGATCGTGGCCGTGCACGACCAGCTCGGACCGCTGGCGCCCGGTTCAGTCACCCCGGTGGCCTCGCGCTCCGAGCAGCCGACAGGTGAGGACGTCGCCGCCAGCGTCGTGACCCTTCTGCTGGCGGACGGCCGGTGCGTCGAGGTGCCGGTCACCGAGCACGTCCGCGCCGCCGCCAGACTGACCTGCCGGACCGAGGCGCACAAGGTCTCGCAGGTCCCGGTGCCGGGCGTCGTCAGGATTGTCGAGCCCTGACCCGAGCCGCGCGTCCCTTGTCTACGATCACCTGGTGACCACCGGACGCCAGCGACCCGCCCGCGGCGGCTGGGCACCCCTGGGCCGCGACCTCGCCGTCGACCTGGGCACCGCGACCACCCAGGTCTGGGTCCGGGGCCGGGGCATCGTCATCGACGAGCCCAGCCTCGTCGCCATCGACTCCACCACGGGCCGGCTCGTCGCAGCCGGCGACACCGCCCGCGACATGCTCGGGCGCACCCCGGAGAAGGTGCTCACCCTGCGTCCGCTCTCCGACGGCGTGATCACCGACGCCGAGGTCACCGAGCAGATGTTGCGCCACTTCATCCAACGGGTGCGGCCCTCGCGGCTGCTCCGCCCGCGCACCGTGGTCTGCGTCCCCAGCAGCATCACCGGCGTCGAACGCCGCGCCCTCGAGGACGCGGCGATCCGCTGCGGGGCGCGCGGGGTCTACGTGGTCGAGGAAGCGATGGCAGCGGCGATCGGGGCCGACCTGCCGGTCGAGTCTGCGGCCGCGTCACTGGTCGTCGACATGGGCGGTGGCACGACCGACGTGGCCGTGATCTCGCTGGGTGGCGTGGTGAACGCGCGCAGCCTGCGGGTCGGGGGCGACGAGGTCGACGAGGCGATCGTGGCCGGGGTCAAGGACTCGCACGACCTGCTCCTGGGGGAGCGCTCGGCCGAGGACATCAAGATGCGGGTCGGCTCGGTCTGGCCACTCGCCGAGGAGCTCACCACGCGGGTCCGCGGCCGCGACCTGTCCACCGGCCTCCCGCGCACCATCGAGCTGGGCAGCGACGAAGTCCGCCGGATGATCGAACCGGTCACCACCCAGGTCGTCGAGGTGGTCCGCCTCGTCCTCGACATCTGCCCGCCCGAGCTGTCCGGCGACCTGATCGACACCGGCATCGTGCTCACCGGTGGGGGCGCGCTCCTCAAGGGCTGGACCGAACGTCTCCGCCACGAGCTCGGGATCCCGGTCCGACTCGCCGAGGATCCCCAGCACGCGGTCGCCCGCGGCGCCGGCGCCTGCGTCGAGGACTTCAGCTCGCTGCGCCGGGTGCTCTCGGGCTCCGCCCGGAGGTGAGGTGTATGCCGCAACGCACCCAGGCCCTGCCCATCACCGCCGCGATCCTCACCGTGCTCACGGCGGGTGCGGTCGTGGTTGATCTCGCCCGACCGGGCCTGGTCGAACCAGTGCGCGCTGCCGTGGCCACGGTCGCGACGCCGGCCCAGGGGGTGCTCTCTGGCTGGGATGACGCCCGTGTCGCGACGCTGACCGAGGAGCGCAACGCCCTCGCCGCCGAGGTGACGCGGTTGGAGGAGGAGGCTCGGCGACACGGTCAGCTGGAGTCGCTGGACCGGTCGACGACCTGGGGTGACCACCGGCTCGTGCCGGCGCGGGTCGTGGCCTTCGCGCCCGCCACCTCGCCGGTGGGTGGGCGGACGGTCACGATCGACGTCGGCACCGACGCGGGTGTCCAGGTCGACCAGACCGTGGTCTGCGTCGATGGGCTGGTCGGGCGCGTGGTGCGGGTGGGCGCGGGCACCAGCGACGTTCTTCTGCTGGGTGATGCCGGGGTCGTCGTTGGCGTGCGCTTCGGGCACGAGGGTGCCCTGGGCACTGTGCAGGCGACCCCGGCACCTGGTGTGCCGCCCAGGGCATACGGCGATCTGACCCTCACGGCGCTGGGCGACACGGAGATCCAGGTCGGCGATGAGGTCACCACGCTCGGCAGCCCGGACGACACCCCCTACGCCGCCCGAATCCCACTGGGCGTGGTGACCTCGGTCGACCCCGACCGGGGCCAGCTCGGCGCGACCGCGGTGGTCCGCCCGCACGTCGACACCGATCTGCTCGACCTGGTGGCCGTGGTCTTCGTAGACCGCGCTGAGGGCGCTGCGGACAGGGAGTCCGACACCGATTCCGGCACTGACGACTCCACCACCGATGAGGGCGACGAGCGATGAACCGCCTCCCCGGCGTCCTTGTCCGGCTGCTGCTGCTCGTGCTGGCCGTGCTCCTGCCCAGCGCCTGGCCGACCGGCGTGCCGCGCCCCGATCTCGTCATCCTGATCGTCGCGGCGGCGGCTCTCATGCGTGGTCCGACGACCGGACTGCTCGTCGGCCTCGCCGGCGGCTGGCTGCTCGACCTCGTCCCGCCCGGCGCCGAGCCCGCCGGCGCCAGCGCCCTCACCTATGCCGCCGTCGGGCTGCTGCTGGGCCTGACGCGACGCCTGGCAGCCAGTTCACCGGTGCTGCCCTTCCTGGCCACCGCACTGGGATCCGCCCTCGTCCTGGCCGTGCGTGGCATCACCGCAGCCGCCGGTATCGGCCGGGTCGTGTGGACCGAGCTGGTGTGGACCTGGGCGATCACGATGCTGGTGGCGATCATCGTGCTGCCTGCTCTGCTGGCCGTCGAGCGGTGGCTGCGCGAACGGCGCTGGGCATGACTCCGCCGCGACCATCCTCCCCGCGACCTTCCTCCCCGCGACCTTCCTCCCCGCGACCTTCCTCCCAGCGACCATCCTCCCCGCGCCCGACGATCCGGCGCCGACCCAGCATCCGGGTGGACCGACCGCAGGTCACCCCGCCCCGGGTCCGCAACCGCCTGGCCACCGGCCCCATGTGGGCCCTCGTCCTCTCGGTCGTCCTGCTGGGCACGCTGCTGCTGGGCCAGCTCGGTCAACTCCAACTGGCCCAGCACGAGGAGATGGCAGCTGCGGCCGCCGAGGTGAGCACCCGGGAGATCAGCACTCCCGCCCTGCGTGGCCGGATCCTTGCCGCCGACGGCACCCCGTTGGCCGCCAACGCCCCGTCGACCGTCATCACCATCGACCCCGTCGCCGTCATGGAGTCCGAGGACGACGGTCGCGCCGTGATCGAGGACGTCGCCGCGGCTCTCGACCTGCCTGTCGAGCAGCTCTGGGGCCGGACCCGCCTCTGCGGGACCGCCGACGCGCCTCCGGTCCCCGCCTGCTTCTCCGGGTCGCCCTATGAGCCGATCCCGCTGGCCTATGACATCGACCCGGTCGCGGCGCTCGCCGTCCTCGAGCGCCCCGAGGCCTACCCGGGCATCGCCGTCAGCACCATCCCGATCCGCGCCTACCCGGCGCAGGCAGGCCAGGGCGTGAACGCCGCCCACCTGCTGGGCTACCTCGGCCGGCCCACCCAGGAGGAGGTCGACGCCTCGGCTGGCCTGATCGACCCCCAGGACAAGCTGGGCCGGGCAGGTCTGGAGCAGGTCTACGACAGCCGACTTCGCGGCATACCGGGCACCACGACCGTGACCGTGGACCCCCGGGGCGCGGTCACGGGGCAGCTGAGCCGCACCGACCCGGTCGCCGGGCAGGACGTGCGCACCCACCTGGACGTGGACGTGCAGCGCGCCGCCGAGCAGGCGATCGCCGACGCGGTCGAGGCCGGGCGGGAGATGGGGAACCCGGCGCGCTCCGCCGCGGCGATCGTGCTCCGCCCCGACAGCGGCGCGGTGCTGGCCTCGGCGAGCTGGCCGACCTACGACCCCGACATCTGGACGCGGGGGATCAGCCAGGCGGAGTACGACGCGCTCCTGGACCCTGAGCAGGGTCAGGCGCTGGTCAACCGGGTCGTCGCCCAGACCTATCCGCCCGCCTCGACCTTCAAGGTGGTCTCGCTGCCGGCCGCCCTGCAGACCGGGATCGACCCGGACGCGACCTACCCCTGCCCCGGTGCGGTGACGATCGCGGGCCAGCGCTTCACCAACCACGAGTCCGAGGAGCACGGCGATCTGGACCTGACCGAGATCATGGAGGTCTCCTGCGACACCACCTTCTACCGGTGGGCCTATGAGCAGTGGGGCGACCTGGGTGGGATCGCGCAGACCTCCGACGACGGCGACCGGTTCATCGCGGTCGCGCGCGGTTTTGGGCTGGGCCAGCGGACCGGGATCGACCTCACCGCAGAGTCGGCCGGGTTGGTGCCCTCGCGCGCCTGGAAGCGGGAGTATTGGGAGGCCACCCGAGAGGAGACCTGCCGCCGTGCGGAGGAGGGCTACCCCGAGATCGAGGACGAGGACCGGCGGGAGTTCCTCGAGCAGCTCGCCGAGGAGAACTGCCTCGACGGCTGGCAGTGGCGGCCCGGTGACGCCGTGAACTTCTCGATCGGCCAGGGCGATGTGCAGGTCACGCCGGTGCAGGTGGCGATGGTCTACGCCGCGATCGCCAACGGTGGCCGACTGTGGCAGCCCGAGCTCGCCGCCGCCGTGCAGCACCAGGACGGGACCGTGGTGGAGGAGTTCGAGCCGGACTCGCTGGGGTCGGTCGCGCTGACCGACGAGGCGCTGTCGATCGTGCGCGCCGGGCTGGACGGGGTGAACACCGAGGGGACCGGAGCGGCCGCCTTCGCGCGGTGGCCCCACACGGCATACCCGATCAGCGGCAAGACCGGCTCGGCCGAGGCGTTCGGCCAGATCGCCACGTCCTGGTACGCCTCCTACGGGCCCACCACCGACCCCCGCTATGTGGTCGTCGTGATCGTCGAGGAGGGCGGGCTCGGCGGGGAGGTGGCGGCCCCGGCGGCCCGCGCCATCTGGGAGGTGCTCCGGGCCCGCGACGAGTCCGGTATGCCGTAGCTCACCGACGTGGGACGCGTTTCGTCGCGACCGGCGACAGGGTTTGTCCTGCCCGGACCGCTTCCGTAGGGTCAACACCGTGAGCGACAACGCGGCGGCCCCGCTGGCCGAGACAGATGCCCCCGTGCCAGAGGGGACCGACCCGATCAGCCCCGAGCTGCGTGCCGACGTACGGCGGGTCTCCACGCTGCTCGGCCAGTCGCTGGTCCGCCATCACGGCCAGGAGCTGCTCGACGCGGTCGAGCGGGTGCGCCTGACCACCAAGGCGAGCAAAGCCGGTGACGAAGGTGCCGCCGACGAGGTCCGCCAGGTCCTCGCCGATCTGCCGCTGGACGCCGCGACCGATCTCGTCCGCGCCTTCTCCGCCTACTTCCACCTGGCCAACGCGGCCGAGCAGGTGCACCGCGTGCGCACCCTCACCTCACGCGACGAGGGCGACGGGTGGCTGACCGCCGCTGTGCGCGACATCGTCGAGGCCGGGGGACCGGAGCTGCTGGAGCGCACCGTCGCCGAGCTCGATGTCCGCCCCGTCTTCACCGCCCACCCCACCGAGGCCTCCCGCCGCAGCGTGCTGACCAAGATCCGGCACCTGTCCGACATCCTGGCCACGCCGACCTCGCAGGACACCCTCGCCCGCCGCCGCCAGGACCGCGATCTCGCCGAGCTCGTCGACCTCATCTGGCAGACCGACGAGCTGCGCCAGACCCGGCCGACGCCGATGGACGAGGCGCGCAACGCCATGTACTACCTGGACGAGGTCCTCACCACGACCATGCCCGAGCTGCTCGGCGACCTCGCCGACCTGCTCACCGAGCACGGGATCACTCCCGACGTGGCCCGACCGCCGCTGCGCTTCGGCACCTGGATCGGCGGCGACCGTGACGGCAACCCCTATGTCACGCCGGAGGTCACCCGCGAGGTTCTGCATCTGCAGGGCCGGCACGCGATCGGGGTCGCGCTCTCCCTGCTCGACGTCCTGATCTCCCAGTTGTCCAGCTCCACGGTCGTGGTCGAGGTCGACCCCGGGCTGGAGGAGTCGCTGCAGCGCGACCTGGCCAACCTGCCCGGTCTGGACAAGCGCGTGCTGGAGCTGAACGCCCAGGAGCCCTACCGCCTCAAACTCACCTGCGTGCGCGCCAAGTTGCTCAACACCCGCGCGCGGCTGGACAACGGGACCGCGCACGAGCCCGGTCGCGACTACGCCGACGGGCACGGGATCCTGGCCGACCTGAAGCTGGTCGCCGAGTCGCTGCGCAATCACGGCGGCGAGCTGGTCGCTGACGGTCGCGTCGCGCGCGCGGCCCAGACGATCGCCGGCTCCGGCCTGCACCTGGCCACCCTTGACGTCCGCGAGCACTCCGAGAAGCACCACGAGGCGCTCGCGCCGCTCATCGACGCGCTCGAGGACGACGGCGCCGATCGGGCGGGGGAGGACACCGGCAGGACCCCGTATGCCGATCTGGACCGGGCCGCGCGCACCCGCCTGTTGGACGTCGAGCTGGGTTCGCGTCGGCCTCTGCTGACCCGTGCTGCCCGGCGCGAGCAGACCCTGGCCGTCTTCGACGAGATCCGACTGGCCGTGGAGACCTACGGCGAGGAGGTCGTCGAGACCTACATCATCTCGATGACGCAGGGCCCGGACGATGTGCTCGCGGCGGCGGTGCTGGCCAGGGAGGCCGGGCTCGTCGACCTGCACGGCGACTCCTCGGGGGAGGGTGCCTTCGCCCGCGTCGGCTTCGCCCCGTTGTTGGAGACGATCGATGAGCTGCGCGGCGCAGCCGACCTCGTCGACGCGATGCTCTCGGCGCCCAACTATCGAGCGCTCGTGAGGCTGCGCGGCGACGTGCAGGAGGTCATGCTCGGCTATTCGGACTCGAACAAGCAGGCCGGCGTGCTGACCAGCCAGTGGGGCATTCACCAGGCGCAGCGCGCCCTGCGGGACGTAGCCGCCAAGCACGGGGTGCGGCTGCGCCTCTTCCACGGCCGCGGCGGCAGCGTCGGCCGTGGCGGTGGCCCGACCTACGACTCGATCCTGGCCCAGCCCAATGGCGTGCTCGAGGGGGAGATCAAGTTCACCGAGCAGGGTGAGGTGATCTCCGACAAGTACTCCCTGGGGGCCCTGGCCAAGGAGAACCTTGAGCTCGCGATCGCCGCCGTGCTGCGGGCCACCGCGCTGCACCGCGACCCCCGCACCACCGCCGACGAGCGCGAACGCTATGGCGAGGTGATGGACCTGGCCAGCGATGCGGCATACGGGGCCTATCGGCGGTTGATCGACGACCCGGACCTGCCCGGCTACTTCGTCGCGGCGACCCCCGTGGACCAACTCGGGGCGCTGAACATCGGCTCGCGCCCGAGCAGTCGACCCGACAAGGGCAAGGGGCTGGACGGCCTGCGGGCGATCCCCTGGGTCTTCGGCTGGACGCAGACCCGGCAGATCGTGCCCGGGTGGTTCGGCGTCGGTTCGGGGCTGAAGGCGGCGCGCGAGGCGGGGCACGCGGACACGCTGGCCGAGATGCTGGAGCGCTGGCACTTCTTCAAGGCGGTCGTCTCCAACGTCGAGATGACCGTGGCGAAGACGGATCTGTCGATCGCCGCGCACTATGTGCACACCCTGGTGCCCGAAGAGCTGCGCCACGTCTTCGACGTGATCCGCGAGGAGTTCGAGCTCACCGTGAGTGAACTCAAGGCGCTCACCGGTGAGGAGGACCTGCTCGATGACCAGCCGGTGCTCAAGCGCACGCTGGCGGTGCGGGACAACTACCTGGACCCGATCTCCTACCTTCAGGTGGAGTTGCTGCGGCGGCTGCGCGAGTCCGACGAGGGTGACGACGGGTCCGACAATGGCGGCGATCGGACCCAGAGCGACGAGAGCGGCCGAGACCTCGACGGCCTCCAACGCGCTCTGCTGGTGACCGTCAACGGCGTCGCGGCGGGTCTGCGCAACACCGGCTGAGCCGGTGCGAGGCACTTCCCCCGAAAGGGTGGGAAGTGCCCTGATGAGAGGCCCTCTCATGTTCGATAGGGAAAGTTGGACACATGAGGACGAACACGAACCGGACGATGACCGCCGCGCTCGCCCTGGTGCTTTCGCTCACGCTGACCGCCTGCGGCAGCAATGACACTGAGGGTGACGGGGTGACCCCGCCGCCCACCGGCTCCGCGCAGGAGAACGTCGGCGACACCACCGACGACGGCCCGCTCGAGGACGTCGGCGACCCGACCGCCCCGATCGATGACGACGCCGACATGACCGAGGACGAAGACGTCTCCGAGGGCGAGGCGATGGACCTCACCCAGACCGCGCTCGCCGCGATCGCCACCGCCGAGGAGGAGACCGGCGGCATCGCCTACGAGATCGACGACCAGGACGATGACGGCACGTGGGAGGTCGACGTCCGCGTCGACGACCGCTCCGTCGAGGTCACCGTCTCCGAGGACGGCACCGAGGTCGTGGGCACCGAGGACGACGACCTGGACGACGACGACCGCGCCGCGCTGGACGCTGCCGAGATCACCATCCAGGAGGCTATCCAGATCGCCATCGACGAGGTCGGCGGCGTGCTCGACGACGTCGAGCTGGAGGAGGACGACGGTCGCTACTACTGGGAGGTGAGCGTCGACTCGACCGACCGCGGGATGGACGACGTCGAGGTCAAGATCGACGTCACAACCGGCGAGATCATCGAGATCGACGACTGAGCTGACCGGGGGGCGTGAGCCCACCAGAGCCAGCCACGCACGGCCCGGAACCGCACTCGCGGACCGGGCCGTGCGGCATACGGGCGGGTGACCTGAGAGCATCACCCCATGCCCGAAGGACACACGCTGCACCGGCTGGCCGGCGCGCTCGACACCGCCTTCGCCGGGACGACCCCGCACGTCAGCAGCCCGCAGGGACGCTTCGCCGACGGTGCCGCGCTGCTCGACGGGACCACCCTCGAGCGGGCGTGGGCGCACGGAAAGCTGCTCTTCGTCGACTTCGCCGAGGGGCGCACCCTCTACGTCCACCTCGGGCTGATCGGCAAGTGGTTCGTGCTGCCCGTGGAGCCCGATCACGCCGAGACCGGACCGCCGGTCACCGGCGTCGTGCGGCTGCGGGTCGAGGACGGGAGCCATGTCGCCGACCTGCGCGGCCCGATGGCCTGCCAGGTCGTGGACCAGGAGGAGGTGCTGCGGCTCGTCGATCGCCAGGGACCCGACCCCCTGCAGCCGGTGAGTGAGCTGAACGATCCGGATGCGGCATACGGGCGGATCTCGCGCTCGGGCAAATCGATCTCCGAGCTGCTCATGGACCAGACCGTGCTGGCCGGCGTCGGCAATATCTACCGCTGCGAAGTGCTCTGGCGGCACCGCCTGCACCCGCTTAAGCCGGGCCGATCGCTCAAGCGCGCGTCCTGGCAGCTGATCTGGGACGACCTCGTCACGCTCATGCCGTGGGGCGTGCGCACGGGGCGCATCATCACCCTCGACGACGTGCTCGCCGACACTGCTGCGGCCTGGGAGCGCGGCGAACGGCCCGAGGTCCCGCGCGAGTTCGCGGTCTACCAGCGCACCGGTATGCCGTGTCTGCGGTGCGGCGCGACGGTGCGCCACAAGAAGGTGGCCGGCCGCAATCTGTTCTGGTGCGGCGGCTGTCAGCGCCGCACCTGACCCCTCACCCCCCGAGGTCCGCGGCGTCGGGCGGCAGCGTCAGCGCTCGAAGACCTGCGCGGCCCAGCGGTAGGCCCCCTCGTGCTCCGGGTCACCGAGGATGCCCTCGAGCAGGTCGCGCGGGGCTGGGTAGTCCTCGCCCAGCGCCGCGAGGTACTTCTCGTGCGCCTCCAGGGACGCGACCGCCCGGTCGAACTGCTCGGTGACGTCCACCTCGTGCGTCGGCTCGCTCGTGGCCGCGACCGCGATCCAGCGCACCCCGTCCCAGGGCTCGTGTCCCTCGGTGATCAGCTCGGGGAAGATCCACCGGTTGCCCGCCGCCGCGACCGCGTCCAGCGTCGCCAGCCCGACCGCGCGGTGATCGGCCTGGTTGAGATTGCTGCCGCCGAAGGTCTCGTGGTGGTTCAGCGTGGTCACCACCTCGGGCTTGAGCCGGCGGATCTCTCGAGCGAGGGCCCGCCGCAGGGTCAGGTCCGCCTCGACCACGCCATCGGTGAAGCCCTCCAGGAAGTGCACGTCCTCGGCGGCCACGCCGACCTTCGCCGCCCCGTCACGCTCCTCCTGCTCACGCAGCGGGCCGGCCTGCTCGGGCGCCATCGTGGCGATGCCCGCCTCGCCGCGGGTGACAAGGAGATAACTCACCTCCTTGCCCTCATCGGTCCAGTGCGCGACCGCCGCCGCGGTCCCGTACTCCAGGTCGTCCGGGTGGGCGACCACGCACAACGCCCGCTGCCAGTCGGTGGGGAAGGTCTCCAGTGCCATGTCACCCACCCTGCCAGGCGGCCGACATCTACGCTGCGTCACACGCGAACGGTTGCCGGACAGGAGGGGGTATGTCGCCACCCACCTCATCCCGCTCCGCACCCGGTCCGCCGGCGGGGTCGGAGGACCGGTTCCGCAGGCTCTACGCCGACGTGCGGGACGATGTCCAGCGCTTCGTGCTCCGGCGGTGCGATCCCGCCGAGGCCGACGATGTCGTCGCCGAGACGTTCACGACCGTCTGGCGCAGGATCGCTGATCTGCCCGATCACCTGGGCGATCAACGGGCCTGGGTCTACGGCATCGCCCGCGGCTGCCTGTCCAACGTCCGTCGCAGCCGAGCCAGGAGGACGGCGCTCGCGGTCCGGATCGCCGAGGTCCCGCCACGGTCCGCCAGCAACGAACCCGCTGATGCGGCGGCGCTCCTCGACCTGCGCCGCGCCTGGTCGCGGCTCTCGCCGCGACACCAGGAGGCCATCGCCCTCACCGCCTGGGACGACCTGACCTCAGACCAGGCCGGACACGTCCTCGGGATCAGCGCCACGGCATACCGGGCCCGGCTGGCCCGCGCACGCTCAGCGCTGCGCTCCCACCTGGAGGACTCGGACTGCACCACCACCCACACCAGCCTCACCCGTCTCGAACGGAGCCTGCCATGACCCGCACCGACCAGCTCACCGACCACCGACCCGACGACGTCGACCGCCTGCTCGCCCGGCTCGACCCGGCCCTCGAGGACCCCGGCCCGTATGCCGATCTCGACCTGGACCGGATCGTTGCCGGCCACGACAGGGAGAATCGGGGCGGGCTCCAGGGCGCGACCGGCCGGAGCGCCCACCACCCCCACCGTTGGTGGGTGGGCGCTGCCGCGGCCGCCACGATCGGCGCCCTCGCGCTCAGCGCGCTCCCGGGGCAGCAGAGCGCCTATGCCGGGTGGACCGCCACGCCGGCCGGGGTGCCGGCCGCCGACCTGCCGAAGCTGGTCGACGACTGCCTCGAGAACATGCGCAGCGCGGCCGACGACAGTCAGACCTGGTGGACCGCCATGCCGGTTGAGGAGATGACCACGGTGCTGGCCGAGCGCCGCGGGGAGAGCACGCTGGTGCTTCTGGAGGGGCAGGGTCACCTGGGCCACTGCTTCACCGACGCGCACCGCGGTGGGTCCTTCGGCTTCGGCGCGGCCGCCGACCCGAGCGCCCGGCCTGCCGGCGACAGCCTGTCCCTGCTCGCCTGGGACGGTGGTCAGGAGGGGGTTGAGACCGACGAGCCGAGCCTGGCCCCCTCCCAGATCACGCTGGCCGGTCGGGCGGGTCGGGACGTGACCGGGATCGTCCTGCATCAGCCCGGTGAGCCGGGTCAGAGCGTGCGCGCGACCCTGACCGATGGCTACTGGGCAGCGTGGTGGCCCTACGCGCTGAGGAGCGATCGGATGCCTACGCCCGCCGGGATCACCGCCGACCTGACCCTGGCCGACGGCCGGGTGATCGAGGGGATCGACCTGCTCTCCGTCGCCAACATCGACCAGGAGCTCTCCGGCTGGATCCCCACTCCCTGAAAGTGCGGCCAGCTCACGCCGCGACCAGCGGTCCGCGCACCCGGCTCGATTAGGGCGGGCGCGCGGGCCGCTGATATTCTGAGCGGTGCCGTCAGAACGGCCGCGGAACCAGAGTGCCCCGGTGAACAGGCCCGGGTTGCGCCGCGCAACGAGAGAAGGAGTCGCCCATGGCGAACGAGACTGCCACCAAGGCGGAGATCATCAAGGAGTACGCCACGACCGAGGGCGACACCGGCTCGCCGGAGGTGCAGGTCGCGCTCCTCACCCACCGGATCAAGGAGCTCACCGAGCACGCTCGGGAGCACAAGCACGACCACCACAGCCGCCGTGGGCTGCTGCTGCTGGTCGGCAAGCGCAAGCGCCTCCTCCGTTACCTCGAGGAGACCGACATCGAGCGCTACCGGTCGCTGATCAAGCGACTCGGCCTGCGCCGCTGAGCTTCGCAGGGGAGCGGTTCCCGACCATCGGGGGCCGCTCCCTTGCGTATGGCGTCACCCACCTGCATCCGTAGGTGCGGCGCCCTGGGGACTGCCGAGACGGTATACCCCACGCAGTAAGTAGGACCAGCCGGGCACAACGACGATGCCCCGTGCTGAGCGAGATGAAGAAAAGGAGGGCCCATGGAGGGTCCAGAGATCACCTTCGCCGAGGCGACCATCGACAATGGTTCGTTCGGCTCCCGCACCGTCCGGTTCGAGACCGGACGCCTGGCCAAGCAGGCCGGCGGTTCCGTCACCGCCTACCTCGACGACGACACGATGCTGCTGTCCACCACGACGGCCAGCAAGCACCCCAAGGACCACTTCGACTTCTTCCCGCTGACGGTTGACGTCGAGGAGCGCATGTATGCCGCGGGCAAGATCCCCGGCAGCTTCTTCCGGCGTGAGGGCCGTCCGGGCACGGACGCGATCCTCACCTGCCGCCTGATCGACCGGCCGCTGCGCCCGACCTTCGCCAAGGGTCTGCGCAACGAGGTCCAGGTCGTCATCACGGTGCTGTCCCTCAACCCGGACCACCAGTACGACGTGCTCGCGATCAACGCCGCGTCCGCGTCCACCCAGATCTCGGGCCTGCCGTTCAGCGGCCCGATCGGCGCCACCCGCGTGTCCCTCATCGACGGTCAGTGGGTCGCCTTCCCCAACTTCTCCGACATCGAGCGCTCGACCTTCGACATGGTCGTGGCCGGTCGCGTCGTGGGTGACGACGTCGCGATCATGATGGTCGAGGCCGAGTCCACCGAATCCACCTGGAACCTCGTCAACAGCGAGGGCAAGCAGGCGCCGACCGAGGAGGTCGTGGCCGAGGGCCTCGAGGCTTCCAAGAAGTTCATCAAGGCACTGTGCGACGCCCAGGCCGAGCTGGCCGCCAGCGCCGCCAAGGAGGTCATCGAGTTCCCGCGCTTCCTGGACTACGAGGACGACGCCTACACCGCCGTCGAGGAGGCCACCTCGGCTGACCTCGAGCAGGCGCTGCAGATCGCCGGCAAGCAGGAGCGCGAGAGCCGGATCGATGAGATCAAGGCCGCGATGAAGGGCAAGCTGCTCGGCCTGCAGATGGGTCAGGACGGCGAGGCCGCTGGCTCGTCCGTGTCCGAGGACGCTCCGTTCGCCGGGCGCGACAAGGAGCTGGACGCCGCCTACCGCAGTGTGCAGAAGAAGCTGATCCGCGAGCGCATCCTGCGTGACGAGGTCCGCATCGACGGCCGTGGCCTGCGCGACATCCGTGCGCTGTCCGCCGAGGTCGAGGTCATCCCGCGCGCTCACGGCTCGGCGATCTTCGAGCGTGGCGAGACCCAGATCATGGGCGTCACCACGCTGAACATGCTGCGCATGGAGCAGCAGCTGGACACCCTGTCCCCGGTGACCCGCAAGCGCTACATGCACAACTACAACTTCCCGCCCTACAGCACCGGTGAGACCGGCCGCGTGGGCTCCCCGAAGCGCCGCGAGATCGGCCACGGTGCGCTCGCCGAGCGCGCCCTGATGCCGGTGCTGCCCACGCGCGAGGAGTTCCCCTACGCGATCCGTCAGGTGTCCGAGGCACTGGGCTCCAACGGCTCGACCTCGATGGGCTCGGTCTGCGCGTCCACCATGTCGCTGCTCAACGCCGGTGTGCCGCTGCGCGCGCCCGTCGCGGGCATCGCGATGGGTCTGGTCTCGGCCGAGGTCGACGGGCAGACGCAGTACGCCGCGCTGACCGACATCCTGGGTGCCGAGGACGCCTTCGGCGACATGGACTTCAAGGTCGCTGGCACCAAGGAGTTCGTCACCGCGATCCAGCTGGACACCAAGCTCGACGGCATCCCCGCCGACGTGCTGGCCGGTGCGCTGACCCAGGCCCGCGAGGCCCGGCTGCACATCCTGGATGTGATGAACGAGGCCATCGACGTCCCGGACGAGATGAGCCCCTTCGCTCCGCGCGTCATCTCGGTGAAGGTGCCGGTCGACAAGATCGGCGAGGTCATCGGCCCGAAGGGCAAGATGATCAACCAGATCCAGGAGGACACCGGCGCCGACATCTCGATCGAGGACGACGGAACCGTCTACATCGGCGCGACCGACGGACCCTCGGCCGAGGCCGCCCGGGCCGCGGTCAACGCGATCGCCAACCCGCAGATGCCGGAGGTCGGCGAGCGCTTCCTGGGGACCGTGGTCAAGACCACCACCTTCGGTGCGTTCATCTCCCTGCTCCCGGGTAAGGACGGACTGCTGCACATCTCCGAGATCCGCAAGCTCGTGGGTGGCAAGCGCATCGACGCCGTCGAGGACGTGCTGTCGGTGGGCCAGAAGGTCCAGGTCGAGCTCAAGGAGATCGATCCGCGCGGCAAGCTCTCGCTGGCCGCCGTGGTCGAGGGTGAGGGTGACTCCGCGGGTGGCGATGCTCCGGCCGCTGGCGGCGAGGGCGCTGCTCCCGCCGGCGAGGAGGACGCCCCCGAGGGTGCCGCCTCCGCCGAGGCCCCGCATCTGCCGCCGGCCCCCGAGGACGTCAGCGACGGTGCGGACCCCGAGGCTCCGGCCCACGGCTCCGTCGCGGAGGGTGACTCGGCCGCCGGTGGCGACCGTCCCCGCCGTCAGCGTCGCCGCCGTGGTGGCCGGGGCCGTGGTGGCAACGGCGAGAACGGTGACAGCGCTGCTGGTGCCGACGGCTCCGAGGGCTGATCAACCCAGCTGAACCGCATTTCTGCACCGCCTCGCGCCGGTCGATGACCGGCGCGAGGCGGCCCGCCGAGTCAGGCGAATGGCGGAGAGCACGCCGAAGGGCGGGCCGGGACATCCCGGCCCGCCCTTCGACGTGGCTCACCAGGGCGAGTCCAGGGTGACGATGACGCAACGTAGCGGATGCACATAAAGACGTCCCGTGGTTGTCGTCACGTGGAAGTTGGCAACGTTGCCAACTTCCACGTGACGACAACCACGGGACGCGCGCCCAGTGAAGGAGCGCTGTGGTCAGGCGGCGCTGCTGCTGCTGCTGCTGCTGCGGTGGTTCTTCGGGGCCTTCTGACCCACGTGCCAGCGCATCTCCATCCGGGTGCGGCCGTCGGGCCCCTTCACCGGAACCCAGGTCATCATGCGCGGCTGCTTCCGCGCACTCAGGTGGCGAAGCTTGGTCATCGGATCCACCTCCTTGTCGTCCGTGACGAGGGTGCTTCTCGAACCGTGCGTCTGCGCTATTTGTGCCGACGTTCATCGGCGGTGTTCATCTGCCGTTCACCTAACGTTACCCGAGGGCAAGTGTCCTGTCGAGGGTTCTGATCGACTCGGCGTGGCGTAGGCTCCCGGCTCAGTGTTGTCGCGCCTGGGGCTGATGGGGTTGCTGTGGCGCCGCTTCGTGGGCAGGCATGCGAAAGACCCGCCGGGAGAAGATCTCCGGGCGGGCCTTTCACGCGTTGAGATAGCGGCTGCTCAGGCCGCTGATGCGTGGCTTTCAGTCCTGCGCGACGACCGGGGCGCAGTCCTCGACGGACCAGCGCATCTCCATGATCGGACGACCGTGGACATCGGTGCCGGGGACCCAGTGAAGCTCGACGTTGCGACGACGGGTCTGCATGCGGATCCACCTCCTTGCTTGAGTTGTTCACCTTTCGTTCACCAAGTTTACTAGAGGTGGATGAAAGATGAACAACAGGTGAACGCAATGCCCTTCGCGAAGGGACATCCGCCCCCGGCGCCTCCCGTGCCAAGGTCATCGGCACGCCAGGCAAGGTTGCTCACGATGTGCAAGGCAATAGCGCTGCATTCCGTGAGTAACCTTGCCTGTCGTCAGGGACGAGTGGCCAACGCGCCCCGGGCCCTGGCACGCGTTCGGTGGGGCGAATCGGCGACCTGGCACGCGTCCGGTGGGGAAGGGGGTCAGCGGGGCAGGGTGGTCAGCGCGCCGTGATGCTGAACGCCACGGCGCGCGCGACCAGCCACTCCAGCGGGCCTCGCCAGCGCATCGCCGCGACCACGGACCCGAGCGCCACCGCCACCACGCAGTGCGCCAGCAGGACCAGACCGGGACGGGCGTCATCCCCGAGGGGCGTGGCGAGGATGGCGACGTGGGCGGCATACAGGGACAGGGTCATGGCTCCGGCGCCGGCGGCGATCCGCCACGGCATCATCGGAGCGAGCCGCACCACCCACAGGCACAGACCCAGCACCAGGAGCGCGCAGCCGGTGGTGTGCACCAGGTCCACGATGCTGCCGCTGTGCGGTGACCACACCCCGAGCCACCACCACGTGCCATCGGGATGCGTCCCGTAGAGACCGATCCGCAGCTGGGTCTCCATCCCGGCCCAGTCGGCGACCGGGCGTCGGGGGTCAGCGATCAGCGCCGCCCGCACCCCTGGCAGCCGGGTGATCATCGCCGAGACGCCCAGCGACAGCGCGGCCAGCCAGGCGCCCACCAGCATCAGCCGAGGCCCAACCGCCGACGCGCGAAGGTCGATCCGGGCCAACGCCATACCGGCGAAGAGATAGGTCGCCCAGGTGAGCACCGGGTAGTAGCCGGTCAACAGCAGCTCGCGCAGCAGCGCCCCGGGCGCATCAAGGGACTCCAGCGAGGGCACGACCTTGGGGCCGCCCTCCACGGCCCGACGCAGCAGCACGCTCACGACCGGCGACAGCAGGCCCCACCCCACCGCCAGCCACGCCAGCGAGCGCGCCGACCAGGTCAGCACCGGCAGCGCGCACAGGAAGAGCGCGCCGTAGAAGGTCAGGATGACCGCGACCCCGGAGTCCAGCGAGCCGAGCACGATGCCGAGGGCGGCGATCAGCACCGCCCGCACGACCAGCCCCACACGAGCGCGCCCCACGTCCGACACCCGACGTGTCGCCAGCACCAGCCCGACCCCGGCAAGCAGCGCGAAGAGCGCCGACGAGCGACCCGCCACCACCTGGTAGAGCGGGTCCACGCCGCCCGGCCCCGCCGCGTCCCGCGCTACCACGATGTGCGCGGCGAACATCCCCAGCAGCGCGACCATCCGCGCCAGGTCGACTCCGACGATCCGGCGGTCGGCGAGGCTGGCTACGTCCACAGCCGGACCAGGGCGGCGGTCAGCGCGGCCAGCGCCACCACCACGATGAAGGGCGCCCGCAGGATCAGCAGCAGGATCGCCACCCCGATCCCGGCCGCCCGCGCGTCGATCACCGGCAGCCCGTCACCGTCCAGGAAGCCCTGGGTGATGATCAGCGCCGACAGCAGCGCGATCGTCAGCAGCGGCACCACCCGCTCGACCCACGGGATCTCCAGGATCCGCTCGGGCACCTGGTAACCAGCGAACTTGGTCACGAAGGACAGCAGGCAGGCCACGATCACGGCCGTCCAGAGCATCATCGCTCGGCCTCCCCGCCGCCGCCCGTATGCCGTTCCTCACCCTCCGCAGTCACGACCGCCGAGTCCTCGTGCCGGGTGTGGGCGGTCAGCTCGTGGTGCGCCAGGGCGTCGGCATCGCGGGTGACCGGCTCGACATGCCCCGGCGTCGAGCGGTCCCGCAGCCCGATGACCAGCGCGGCGAGCGCCCCGATCAGCACCTCGACCCCGGTCGGGGTGAAGGGCGCCGAGATCAGGGTCAGCACCATCGCGAGGGCTGCCGTCGCGACCGGCCCGGTCCGCCCGTTCTCACCCCGCCCGACCAGCCGCGGCCACACCAGTGCCACGAAGGCCGCAGCTGCCGCGGCGTCCAGGCCATACGCCCGTGGGTCACCCATCGCGCTGCCGGCCAGCGCGCCGAGCAGCGTCGTGCCGTTCCAGACGATGAAGAGCGTCACGCCAGTGACGAAGAAGCCGATCCGGGCGCTGTGCCGGTCCTCCTGCGCCAGCGCCACCGCGGTCGTCTCATCGATCGTCAGCTGGGCGGTCACCGGCCGCTGCCACCAGCCGCGCGGCGCCAGTACCCGGGACAGCTCAAGCCCGTAGAAGCCGTTGCGCAGGCCGAGCAGCGCTGACGTCGCGACCGCCGCGATCGGGTTGCCGCCGGTCCCGATCACGCCATAGAAAGCGAACTGCGAACCGCCGCTGAAGAGCAGCAGTGAGGTCAGCATCGTCTGCCAGACCGACAGACCCGCGGCCACCCCGAGGGCCCCTGCGCTCACGCCATACAGCCCCACCATCCCGACCGCGAGCCCCTGCCGAGCCGCGGCTGTGCGCCACCAGGTCACAGGGTGACCACCAGCCGCACCTCGCGTGCGGTCCGTCCGTCCTCGTCCACCACCCGGTCGCGATAGGCGCCGTCGGGCTCGAAGCCGGCCGACTGCAGGAAGGCTCGCGTCCCCTCGGCATCGGCCAGCGTCCAGACCGCGACCGACTCGAGCTCGTCGTCACCGGCGCGCAGGGTGTCGATGGCCGCGTTGAGCAGCCGGGAGCCGTGGCCCGCGCCCCGCCCCTCGGGGTGCACCCCGCCATCGAACAGCATGCCCGTATGCCCTTCCTCCAGTCCCGGCTCGGGCTCGGCCGGGCCGAGGGAGACGTAGCCGACCACCTGCGGCCCGGCGGTCGCGACCAGCAACCGGTGGCGCGGCGTGGGCGGGGACTCCAGGGAGCGCCGCCAGGCGTTGCCGAAGCGGGGACCGCTCAGCTGGTCGAGGACCTCCTGGGCCAGCAGGTCGGCATACGCGTCCTGCCAGACGAAGGCCTGGACCAGGCCGACGGCCGGGGCGTCGGTGGGGCGGGCGGTGCGCACGGCGGCGTCCGCCAGCGGAGCCTGGGTGCCGTCCTGCGCTGCGTCGTGGTCCCTCACCGCGACAGTCTCTCATCTCGAGGAGGTGCATCTTCGGGACCCGATAGGTCCTGGGGAGACAGGTGCACTGGTTGTGGGTCCTCCAATCCCCTCCAGGCTCGGCTGGGAGCGCCCCACGACTCCTCATCCATGTCGAGACCGATGACCGTGCCGGTCACGTGGAGACTGCTTTCGCAGTCGCCGCCACGGAGGCGCCAGGCGTGCCTTGCCCCTGACCAGGTACGCTCTCCGGCCACATGGCGGGCCCTACACTGGGGGCATGTACGGCAACGACTTCGGGCCCCGCGACGACGCGGCCCCCCTGAACGCCGCGGAGACCCACGAGTACACCCAGGCCCTGGAGGACTACTTCAACGGCCTGATCGACGACGACTCGCGGATCGAGCCGCGCGATGCGATGCCCGAGGGCTACCGCAAGACGCTGATCCGGCAGATCGCCCAGCACGCGCACTCCGAGATCATCGGCATGCAGCCGGAGGGCAACTGGATCACCCGCGCCCCCAGCCTGCGGCGCAAGGCGATCTTGATGGCCAAGGTGCAGGACGAGGCGGGGCACGGGCTCTACCTTTACTCCGCCGCCGAGACCCTCGGCGTGGACCGGGCCGAGCTGCTCGACAAGTTGCACACCGGCAAGCAGAAGTACTCCTCGATCTTCAACTACCCGACCCTGACCTGGGCCGACGTGGGCGCGATCGGGTGGCTGGTCGACGGGGCGGCGATCATGAACCAGGTGCCGCTGTGCCGCTGCTCCTACGGCCCCTATGCCCGCGCGATGATCCGCGTCTGCAAGGAGGAGTCCTTCCACCAGCGGCAGGGCTTCGAGGCGCTCTACACGCTGTCGCAGGGCACGCCGGAGCAGAAGGCGATGCTGCAGGACGCCGCCGACCGCTGGTGGTGGCCGGCGCTGATGATGTTCGGCCCGCCGGACTCGGGGGAGAAGGCCAAGGACGGTCACACCGCCCAGAACATGGCCTGGGGCATCAAGCGCTTCTCCAATGACGACCTCCGGCAGAAGTTCGTCGACATGACGGTGCCGCAGGCGATCAAGCTCGGCATCACGCTGCCCGACCCCGACCTGCGGTGGAACGAGGAGCGCGGACACTGGGACTTCGGCGAGATCGACTGGGACGAGTTCTGGCGGGTGCTCAAGGGCGACGGCCCGTGCAACGCCCAGCGCATCGAGACCAGGGTCGCCGCCCACGAGGAGGGCGCCTGGGTGCGCGAGGCCGCCAACGCCTACGCCCAGAAGCAGGCATCGAAAGAGGAGGTCGCATGAGTGCCAACTGGCCGCTCTGGGAGGTCTTCGTCCGCGCCAAGCGGGGTCTGTCGCACGTGCACGCCGGTTCGCTGCACGCCCCCGACGCGCAGATGGCGCTGCGCAACGCCCGTGACCTCTACACCCGCCGTCAGGAGGGCGTCTCCCTCTGGGTGGTCGCCTCGGAGGACATCACCGCGTCCAGCCCGGAGGAGCGGGACAGCTTCTTCGACCCGGCCGCCGACAAGGTCTACCGGCACCCGACCTTCTACGACGTGCCCGAGGACGTGGAGTACCTGTGACCGACACCGGCTCCGGCACTCACGTCGCCACCGCCACCGTCGCTGCACCCCGGCCCGAGGAGGTGGAGGCGCCGTCGTCAAGCAGCCTCCACACGGCATACCTGCTCGGACTCGGTGACGACGCTCTCATCTATGCCCAGCGCCTGGGCGAGTGGCTCACGCACGCGCCGCAGATCGAGGAGGACATGGCCCTGGGCAATATCGGGCTGGACCTGCTCGGCCAGGCGCGTTCGCTGCTCACCCACGCGGGCCAGGTCGAGGGCGCGGATCCGGTCCGCGACGAGGACGACCTGGCGATGCTGCGCGACGAGCGCGAGTTCCGCAACCTGCAGCTGGTCGAGCAGCCCCGCGGCGACTTCGGTCAGGAGATGGCGCGCCTGCTCTGGTTCGCCAGCTACCAGCACGCGCTCTACTCCCGGCTGGTCGACTCCACCGACGAGACGCTCGCCGCGATCGCGGCCAAGGCGCTCAAGGAGGTCGACTACCACCGCGACCACGCCGCCCAGTGGGTGCTGCGCCTGGGCGACGGGACGCAGGAGTCGCACCGCCGGATGCAGACCGGACTGGAGGCCGTCCAGCCCTATGTCGCCGAGCTCGGCGAGGACCACGACGCCGCGCGCTGGGCCGCCGAGCAAGGGATCGGGGTGCTCCCGTCGACCCTGGTCGAGGAGGTCAACGCCTACGTCACCTCGGTCCTGGAGGAGGCGACGCTCGCCATGCCCGACGCGCCCCGCTGGCATGCCCGCGGCGGTCGCGAGGGCGTGCACTCCGAGGTGATGGGCTATCTGCTCGCCGAGTTGCAGCACATCGCCCGCAGCCACCCCGGCGCCACCTGGTGACCCACCCCCGATCCCGTATGTCGTCGCCCACCGGCCCCGCCCCCCTCACCGAGGACCTGCTCGAGCGGGTCGAGGCGGAGCTGCGCGCGGTGCCCGACCCGGAGATCCCGGTCATCACGATCGACGACCTCGGGGTGATCCGGGCGATCGAGCGGGCAGCGGAGGGGCTGCGGGTGACGATCACGCCGACGTATTCGGGGTGCCCAGCCATGCAGGCGATGGAGGATGACCTGCGCGCCGTCGGGAGACGCACCGGCGTGCCGGTCGATGTCGTCACGCGGCTGTCACCGGCCTGGACGACCGACTGGATGAGCGAGCAGGGGCGAGAGTCCTTGCGGCGCTTCGGGATTGCGCCGCCGACGGGTGAGCGCGCCCACGCCTCCGGGCCGGTGGGGCTGACCCTGCAGCGGCGCCAGGTGACCTGCCCGCTGTGCGGCGCCGCCGAGACCGAGGAGGTCGCGCGCTTTGGGTCCACCGCCTGCAAGGCCCTACGCCGCTGCCTGTCCTGCCGAGAACCCTTCGACGAGTTCAAGACCATCTGACGGGGGCTTCGCCCCCGTCGGTCCCCGCCGCCGGGGGCTTGGCCCCCAGACCCCCGACCATCCAGACCCGAGCCACCACCGAGGAGCCTCGATGAGCCTGCTGCAGCAGCCGACGCGCCGCCGCGCGACCTTCCACGACCTCACCGTCACCCGGGTGGACCGGCTGACTGACGAGGCCGTGGCGGTCTCCTTCGCTGTTCCTGAGGAGCTGCGCGAGGAGTTCGCCTTCGAGCCCGGGCAGCACCTCACCGTGCGTGCCACCATCGACGGCGAGGACGTGCGGCGCTCCTACTCCTGTTGCATCTCCCGCGCCGAGGCTCAACGCCGCGGGGAGGTGCGGGTCGCCTCTGCTCGGGTGCCGCGCGGTGTGATGTCGAGCTGGATGAACGCCGAGGTCGCACCGGGGGACGTGCTGCAGGTGATGAGCCCGCTGGGCTCCTTCGTCTGCCCGACCGACCCCACGGCCCGCAAGCACCACGTGGGCGTCGCCGCAGGCTCGGGGATCACGCCGGTCCTGTCCATCCTCACCTCGGCGCTGGAGGAGGAGCCCGGCTCGCGGGCGACCCTGATCTTCGGCAACCGGCGCACCGACTCGATCATGTTCCTCGAGGAGCTGATGGACCTGAAGAACCGCTTCCCGGGGCGGTTCACCCTGATCAACGTGCTCTCCCGCGAGGTGCAGGACGTCGAGCTGTTCACCGGTCGGATCGACCGGGAGAAGTTCGAGGAGTTCCTCGCCACCTTCGTCCCTGAGGACGAGGTCGATGAGTGGTACCTCTGCGGCCCCTTCGGGATGGTCGAGACCGTGCGCGCGGTGCTCGCCGAGCGCGGGGTGCAGGAGGCCCACGTCCACCACGAGATCTTCCACGTCGACGATGCCGGCGCCCCGATCACCGACGAGGCACCTGTCGATGTCGACCCGACGGCGCCGCCGGAGGCCGTGGTGACCGTGACCCTGGATGGCCGCACCACCACCGTGCCGATGCCGACCCGGGCTGAGACCATCCTCAACGCCACCCTGCGCGAGCGTCCGGACGCTCCCTTCTCCTGCACCGGCGGCGTCTGCGGCACCTGTCGCGCGAAGGTGGTCGACGGCGAGGTACAGATGGAGCGCAACTACGCGCTGGAGGAGGACGAGGTCGCCCGCGGCTACCGCCTGATGTGCCAGTCCCACCCTGTCTCTGACCAGGTCACCATCGACTACGACGCCTGAGCCGACTCGGCGCCCAGCGCAGGCGCCGCAGTGGGTCGAAGGGCGTGAGGGCCGGCGGCACCTCGCCGGTCGTCATCTGCTCGGCGAGCAGCTGACCGGTGATCGGCCCCTGGGTGATGCCCCACATCCCGTGCCCGCCCGCGACGAAGACCCGCTCGGACTCGGTCCGCCCGATGAGCGGCAGCCCATCGGCGGTGCAGGGCCGCGCGCCCACCCATTCGTCCTCCCGCGCGTCCAGGTCCAACCTCATCAGCGGACGCGCGGACTCCACGATGGCCTGGATCCGGCGAGGGTCCAGCGGCGCATCGGGGCGACGGAACTCCATCATCCCGACCACCCGCACCCGGTCGCCGAGCGGCGTCAGGCCCACTCGCTGGGCGGGCAGGTAGATCGGTGAGCGCGGCAGCTCCTCCGCGGCGACGCTGAAGCTGTACCCCCGACCGGCCTGCACCACGTGGTGCACCCCGAAGAAGTGCGCCAAGCGGTTCAGCCAGGCACCGGTCGCGATCACCGCTGCGTCGTAGACGCCGCCGCCAGCCCCGCTCGTGTCCACCCGCACCCCCGCCCGGCCGAGGTCTTCCATGGCCTGCACGTCCGAACCGACCACGATCCGGCCACCCCGTTCGCGCACCGCGTCGGCCAGCGCAGCCACAGAGGTCACCGGATTCAGCCGACGCTGCCCGTGGATCAGCACGGCCGCCTGCACCGACTCCGACAGGGTCGGCTCACGCCGCTGCGCCTCCGCACCTCCGATCAACTCATGCTCGACCTGCCCACCGGCCTGCTCGATGTGCCCGAACTCATCGAGCAGCGGTTGCGCGTCTCCCACCCGCGCAAAGGCCGCCAGCAGCGGGTCGGCGGGCAGCACCTCCACCGCGACCCCGTGCTCGCCGAGGTGGTCGAAGGCCCCGAGTGCGCGCTCGTTCAGGGGCAGCAGCGCCTGCATCGCGGTCGTCCATCTGCCCTGGGTGCTGTGCCGCACGAAGCTGGCCACGAAGCGCGCCAACCGCGGGTCTGCGGTCAGCGGCACAGACACGGGGGACGAGGGCGACACCACGGCTCGTGCGCCATAACTGAGGATCGCCGGCTCCGGCAGCGGCGCGGCCATGGCGGGCGTCAGCCAGCCGGCATTGCCCCAGGACGCGCCTGCCGCGACCCCGGAGCGGTCGATAACCGTGACCTCGACGCCGCGTTCCTGCAGGAACCAGGCGGTCGCCAGCCCGACCATCCCGGCCCCGACGACGGCAACCCTGCGCACCGGTGCACCCACGACGCCGCTCATCCCGTCGTCCCCGCGCGCAGCTCGTGCCAGGCCACGTCCAGCTCGAGCAGCAGCTCGCGCAGCAGCGGCAGGCTCACCCCGACCACCGAGTGGTAGTCGCCCTCGATCGCTCGCACGTACGGCCCCCCGAGCCCGTCCACCGTGAAGGCCCCGGCGACGTGCAGGGGTTCCCCGGTCGCGACATACGCCTCGATCTCCTCGTCCCCGAGGTCCGCGAAGTGGACGACGGTCGACGCGGTCGCACCCAGGGTGGCCCCCGTCCCGCCCTCGCGGTTGTCCACGACCCAGTGCCCCGTATGCAGTGTGCCCACCCGACCCCGCATCCGTCGCCATCGCTGCGTGGCCACCTCAGCATCGGCCGGTTTGCCGTGGATCTCACCGTCCAGCTCCAGCACCGAGTCGCAGCCCAAGACCAGGGCGTCGGGCTCCTCGGTCCGGACGACGGCCTCACACTTGGCCCGGGCCAGGGTGAGCGCGACATCCTCGGCGGAGAGCACGCCATACCGGGACTCGGCCACAGCGAGGGCGGCGTCCTCGTCCACGCCCGAGACGATCACCTCGGGCTGCACGCCTGCGCTGCGCAGGGTGGTCAGACGGGCGGGCGAGGCCGAGGCGAGGACGAACGGGATCATGACGCCAGGGTAGAGGTCGGGCGCGCGCCGTCCCCGAGGTGCACCGCGCCCTAGGCTGCCCTGTATGGCGAAGCGCACCTACACCCATACCTCGAAGAGCAACCCGGGCGGCGGGCTGCTGCTGATCGGGTGACCTGCCTCTTCCTGGGGACGATGGTCGTGATCGCGATCTTCCGCGAGGGGCTGGAACGGACCACCGACATCCTCGGCTACCCCTTCCTGGCGCTGATCTTCTTCGCGCCCGGGCTGGCGCTGACCACGATCGGCTCGATCCTGGTGAGCAACCCGTGGTCGAAGTCCAAGAAGCTCACCGAGGTGGGACCGGTGGACCACACCGGTCAGCAGCCGCCCTGGGACTGGGAGACCTTCGTCGGTGGGCTCGCGACGGCCCTGCGGGACACGCACTTCCACGTCGTGGCGGACCAGGACCGGGCCTGGCTCGAACCCCATCCGCGGCGCGGGATGTTCATGGCGGACTGGACCGGGCCGTTCCCGACGACAGCGGTCGCGCTGGTGCGTCAGGGCGAGCGGGTGGTCGGGATCTCCGAGCACGAGGCGTTGGTGGTGGCCCCCGAGCCACTCAACGATCGGGCGCAGCTGGTGACCGGGGGTGTGCGCCGGTGGAGCTACACGGTGGAGTCGCTCGAGCGAGATCCGCGGGCCGAGGAGAAGGTGTCGATGAAGGACAGCGAGTAGCTGCGCAAGTTCACCACCGAGGTCGCCGAGGCCGCCGGGTGGAAGGTGCGACCGACGCGGGACCTGATGGTGCTGGATGTCGCGGTCGTGCTGATGATCATCGGCCTGGTCGTCGGGATCATCGGCGGCGCTGTGACGGCGATCATGAACAGCGTCTGACCCCGGTCGCCGAGGATGGGGCCAGGCAAGGTTGCTCACGGAATGTCGTAGATATTGCCTTGCATCGCGTGAGCAACCTTGCATCGCAGGGTGAGGGCGCCGATCACCTCGAGCCGGGCGTCCCCGCCTGCTGCTCGCGCCACTGCGTCGCCGTCAGCGCGTAGAGCAGGTGGTCGACGAGCTCTGGGTGGGCCCGGGCGTCGACCTTGGGGTGGGCAAAGTCGCGGGTGGGGTCGCGGCGCAGCCCGATCTTCTCCATCACCCGCCAGGAGGGGCGGTTGACCGCCGCGGTGAAGGAGACGATCTCCGCCAGTCCCACCTCTTCGAAGCCGAAACGTAACGCCTCCCGCGCCGCCTCGGGGGCATAGCCCTGGCCCCAGGCGTGGGCCGCCAGTCGCCAGCCGACCTCGACGGCCCAGCGGTGGGGGAGTGCTGAGGTGTCGAGGTCCGGCTCAGCACGCACGACGTCCGGTGCCGGCCACAGCCCGGTGTAGCCGATGAACTCACCGGTCTCCACGACCTCCAGCGCCCACAGCCCCCAGCCGTGCTCGGCCCAGCAGAGCGCTATCCGGTCGACGAAAGCGTCGGAGCGCTCGCGGTCCATCGGCCCCTGGAGATACTTCATCACCTCGGGGTCTGCATTCAGCCGGGCGAAAGGCTCACGGTCCGGTGATCCGAAAGCGCGCATCAGCAGCCGTGGCGTGCGCAGCTCCGGCACCGCGAACTCTCGGGGCAGGGTCACCGGCCGACCGGCGTGTGATCGAGCAGCGTCCTCACAGCTCCTCGAGGACAGCAGCGCGCAGGGTGTCCAGGCCCACGCCGCCGATGTCCAGCGCCCGGCGGTGGAAGGCCTTGAGGTCGAAGTCATCGCCCTCCCGCTCGCGCACCTGGTCGCGCAACTCCAGCCAGAGGCGCTCGCCGATCTTGTAGGAGGGGGCCTGCCCCGGCCAGCCGAGGTAACGGTCCAGCTCGAAGCGGACGAAGCCCTCGTCCATGTTCACGTGGTTGTTGAGGAACTCCCAGGCCTTGTCATAGGTCCACTCTCCGCCACCGACCTCCTCCGGCGCCTCGAAGCCGCAGTGCACGCCGATGTCGATCACGACCCGCGCCGCCCGCAGCGACTGCGCGTCCAGCAGACCCATCCGGTCACCCGGGTCATCCATGTAGCCCAGGTCGGCCATCAGCCACTCGCTGTACAGCGCCCAGCCCTCACCATGTCCGGAGGTCCAGGAGGCCATCCGGCGCCAGCGGTTGAGCAGCTCGGAGCGGTAGACGGTCTGGCCGATCTGCAGGTGGTGGCCCGGCACGCCCTCGTGGTAGACGGTCGTCAGCTCGCGCCAGGTGGAGAAGGTGGTGACGCCCTTGGGCACGGACCACCACATCCGCCCCGGCCGGGAGAAGTCCTCGGAGGGGCCGGTGTAGTAGATGCCACCGGTCTGCGAGGGCGCGATCATGCACTCGATCCGGCGCACCGGCTCCGGCACGTCGAAGTGGCTGCCACCCAGCTCGGCCACCGCAGCATCCGCCTTGACCTGCATCCACTCGCGCAGGGCGTCGGTGCCCTCGAGCGTGTAGGCCGGGTCCTCGTCCAGGATCGCCACGGCCTCCTTGACGGTGGCGCCCGGCCGGATCTGCTCGGCGGTCTCCTCCATCATCGCGGTGATCCGGGCGAGCTCCTCCTGGCCCCAGCGATAGGTCTCCTCCAGGTCGATGCTCGCGCCCAGGAAGGAGCGCGAGCGCAACTGGTAGAGCTCTCGCCCGCAGGCATCCGACTCAGGAGCTTGCGCGGCGAGCCCGTCCAGGAAGGTGGCGAGCGCGCCATACGCGGACTTGGCCGAGGCGACCCCCGCGGTCAGGCGGCCGATGACCTCCTCGGGCTGGCCCTGCGCCTCGGTGAGGAGTGCGTCATACGTGCTCGTGCCGTCCTGGGACTGGTCGCGGCACTGCTCGGCGACCTTCTCCACCTGGCGGCGCGGGGCGACCTGGCCGCGCTCGGCGGACCAGGTCAGGGCCGAGGCGTACTGCTCGAGGGCGCCGGGCACGGTGGCGAGGCGGGCGGCGATGGTGCGCCACTGCTCCTCGGTGTCCTTGCCCATGATGTCGAAGATGTCGCGGACGGCCTGGGGCGCCGAGGCGATCACGTTGAGGTCGACCGGGGCGCGTCCCTCCAGGACGAGGTCGAGCTGCTCGACCTCCAGGCCGAGTCGCTCCTGCAGCGCGGCGGCGGTGACCTTGTCGACGTCGTCGACCGGCTCGGTGCGGTCCAGTTCATCGAGCGTGGCGGCGGCCTGGTCGCGGTGGGCGCGCAGGCCCTCGATCGACAGGTCGTCCATCTCGTGGTCGCGGCCGGGGACGCCCAGGTAGGTCGCCTCCAGCGGACTCAGCGCCACCATGGCGTCCAGGTGGGCCTCGGCGAGGCGGTCGATGTCGGTGTGGGCTCGATCGGCGGTCTGGGCTCGGGTCTGCTCGCTCACGTCCAGCAACCTACGGCATACGCTGCCCCGTATGGCGTCCCGCATCCTCTCGACCAACCTCGCCCAGCCCAAGCCGGACCCGGGCACGCCTCGTGTCACCGGGATCGACAAGCGGCCGGTGGAGGTGATCGAGCTGTTCACCCCCGGTCCCAGGTATGGCGATGGGCCGGGTGTCGTGGGTGATCTGATCGGGGACGCCGAGCACCACGGGGGAGTGGACAAGGCGGTCTACGCCTTCTCCCGCGAGGAGCTGGACTGGTGGGAGGGCGAGCTCGGGCGGCCGCTGTCGGACGGCATGTTCGGGGAGAACCTCACGACGGAGGGGATCGATCTGGAGGCGTTGCTCATCAACCAGCGCGTGCGGATCGGCGAGGAGGTGATCGCGGAGGTCTCGATCCCGCGGACGCCCTGCGCGACCTTCCAGCGGCACCTGGGGGAGAGGGCGTGGGTGCGCCGCTTCACCGAGCGCGGTCGGTGCGGCGTCTACCTGCGCGTGATCGTGCCCGGGACGGTCCGGCCGGGTGATGCGATCGAGGCGGTCGAGCCACCGGCGCACGAGATCGACATGGCGCTGGCCTTCGCCGCGGCCATGGGCGACAACGACGCGGCCCGGCAGGTGGTGGCGGCCGAGGTGCTCCCGGCGCGGCACCACGAGAAGATGGCCCGCCGGATCGGCGCCGCCCCCGGACCTCGACCGGGGATGCGCTGACGTCGCCACCGGGTGACGGGCGTGCAAGCCGTCCGGTGGCCTGGCTCAGCGGGGCAGGGCGGAGGCGCGCCAGCCGCCGGGACCGACGGCTGGACGGGGACGGGCGAAACGGGAACGGGCGGTCCACAGCGTGCGGGGTGCGCGCCCTGCCTGTCCGCCGTCGCCACCCTGGGCGGCGGCGGTCAGGACCAGGGTCAACGCTGCCACCTGCTCGGGGGTGGGGTTGCCGCGCTCGACCCGGATCACGGGGGGCACGGCCACGCCTGCGGCACCGTCAGCAACGTCCGCGGGAGCGCCAGCGCTCCCGGCACCACCAGCCTTCGCCGACGCCGGCGCGGCGGGTGCCGGCTCAGCCACCACGCCGGGTGCCTCCACCGCCACGTCGCCGCTCACAGCGGGATGTTCCCGTGCTTGCGGGGCGCCCGGTTGGAGCGCTTGGAGCGCAGGTGGCGCAGCGCCCGGGCGACCTCGACCCGCGTGGCCGACGGCTCGATGACCGCGTCGACATAGCCACGCTCAGCGGCGATGTAGGGGTTGGCCAGCGTGTCCTCGTACTCGCGGATCCGGGCGGCGCGCTCGGCCTCCACGTCCCCGCCCTCCTCGGCCACCTGCTGCAGCTGCTTGCGGTAGAGGATGTTGGCCGCGCCCTGGGCGCCCATCACCGCGATCTGCGCGGTCGGCCACGCCAGGTTGATGTCGGCACCGAGGTGCTTGGAGCCCATCACGTCATACGCGCCGCCGTACGCCTTGCGGGTGATGACGGTGACCAGCGGCACGGTGGCCTCGGCATAGGCGTAGAGCAGCTTCGCCCCGCGCCGGATGATGCCGCCGAACTCCTGGTCGGTGCCGGGCAGGAAGCCGGGCACGTCCACGAAGGTCAGGATCGGGATGTTGAAGGCGTCGCAGGTGCGCACGAAGCGCGCGGCCTTCTCCGAGGCGTCGATGTCCAACGTGCCGGCCAGCTGCATCGGCTGGTTGGCGACCACGCCGACCGAGCGGCCTTCGACCCGGCCGAAGCCGACCACGATGTTGGGCGCGAAGAGCGGCTGCACCTCGAGGAACTCGCCGTCGTCCAGCACCGCCTCGATCGCGGTCTTGATGTCATAGGGCATGTTGGCCGAGTCCGGGATCAGGGCGTTGAGCTCCTCATCCTGCGGCCCGACCTCCTCGTCCGGCTCGATCTCGTAGGCCGGCGGGTCCTCCAGGTTGTTCTGCGGCAGATAGCCCAGCAGCTCCTTGACGTAGTCGATCGCGTCGTCCTCGTCCGAGCCCATGTAGTGCGCCACGCCTGAGGTGGTGTTGTGCGTGCGCGCACCGCCCAGGTCCTCGAAGGTCACGTCCTCGCCGGTCACCGTCTTGATCACGTCCGGGCCGGTGATGAACATGTGCGAGGTCTGGTCGACCATCACCACGAAGTCGGTGATCGCGGGGGAGTAGACGGCGCCACCGGCGCACGGCCCCATCACCAGGCTGATCTGCGGGATGACGCCCGAGGCGTGCACATTGCGCTTGAAGATCTCGGCGTACAGCCCGAGCGCGACCACGCCCTCCTGGATCCGCGCACCACCCGAGTCGTTGATCCCCACGACCGGGCAGCCGATCTTCATGGCCAGGTCCATCACCTTGACGATCTTCTCCCCGAAGACCTCGCCCAGGGATCCGCCGAAGACGGTGAAGTCCTGGGCGAAGACGCAGATGGGTCGACCGTCGACGGTGCCATAGCCGGTGACCACGCCGTCGCCATACGGGCGGTTCTTCTCCTGGCCGAAGTTGGTGGAGCGGTGACGGGCGAGGGCGTCCAGCTCGGTGAAACTGCCCTCGTCCAGCAGCTCCTCGATCCGCTCCCTCGCGGTCTTCTTGCCCTTGGCGTGCTGCTTCTCCACGGCTTTGGTGGAGCCGGCGTTGACCGCGTCGTCCACGCGCTGGCGGTAGTCGGCCAGCCGCCCGGCGGTGGTCCGCAGGTCGGGACCTTCGGTGTCGCTCATGGGAGACAACTTAGCCTTGCCCGCATGGCTGTGTTGCGTTGGGGAGCACCGGAACACCACCGGACGATCGGGTCGACCAACACCGAGGCGCTGAGCGATCCGCGTCCCGGGCGGGTCGTGGTGGCCGACCATCAGAGCGCTGGTCAGGGCCGCCTGGGTCGGTCCTGGGAGTCGCCGGCGGGCACGTGTCTGGCGATCAGCGCGGTGCTGCCGTCGGCGCCGCCCGCGGTCGCCGGCTGGGTGCCGCTTGCCGCGGGGACCGCGCTGGCGCTCGCCCTCACCGCGAGCCGCTGGCCGGTCACCGCGGCGCTCAAGTGGCCCAACGACATCCTGGTGCCGGTCCGGGAGGGCCAGGAGGCCCAGGCGGTCCTGGTGGTCGACGGTATGGCGTTTGCCAAGATCGCGGGCGTGCTCTGCCAGATGGCGCCGGGCGGGGAGATCGTGGTCGGGACGGGCGTGAACGTGGGCCATCGCGCCGATCAGCTCCCGGTCCCCACCGCCACATCCTGGCGGGTCGCGCGCGGTGGCGCGCCGCTGCCGGAGGGGGCAACCGAGGACCTTCTCCAGACCTACCTCGAGCACCTCGCACGGGCCTACGACGACCTGGCTGCCGGAGTGGTGGACGGGGTGCGGGCGGACTACCTGCGGCTATGCCTCACGCCCGGTCAGGAGGTGCGGGTCTACGGTCCGGACGGGTCGGTCACGAGCGGTCGCGCGGTGGACATCGACACCGATGGAGCACTCGTGGTGGAGGGCTCGTCCGGACGCACCGTCCACCACGCCGGTGATGTGCACCATGCGACTCACCAGTAGCCTGACGCCATGGATGCACCGGAGATGTTGCAGCTGACGCGGCACGGGGAGGACGGAACGATCGTCGAGCTGGCCCTGGACCGGCCGGCGGCGATGAACGCCATCAACACCGACTTCGCGGCAGAGATCACCGCGGTCACTGCCGACCTCGCCGCCGACCCGAGCGTGCGGGCGGTGGTGGTGACGAGCACCCACGACAAGGCCTTCTGTGTCGGCGCGGACCTCAAGGAGCGCAACTCCTTCACCGACGCGCAGATGATGGACCACCGGCTGGTGAGCAAGGAGGCCTACCGGGGAGTGCTCAACCTGCCGATGCCCGCCATCGCCGCGGTGGACGGTTATGCCCTGGGCGGGGGCATGGAGATCGCGTTGTCGTGCGACCTGATCGTGGTGGGTGACGGGGCCACGGTGGGGCTGCCGGAGGTGGGGGTCGGCGTGATCCCCGGTGGCGGCGGAACCCAGCTGGTCACCCGCCGGATCGGCTGGTCCCGGGCGGCCTCGATGATCTTCACCGCCCGGCGCCTCACGGCTGCCGAAGCCGGGGAGCTGGGCGTGGTGGACGAGGTCGTCCCTGCCGGCACCGCGCGCGAGCGCGCTGTGGAGATCGCGGCCCAGATCGCCGCCAACAGCCCCGTCGCCGTGCGCAACGCCAAGAAGGCGATGCGGCTGGGGATGGGCACCGACCTGGCCGCGGGGCTGGAGATCGAGGACGGCTGCTGGCGCGCGACCGCCTTCAGCGGTGACCGCCGCGAGGGCGTGGCCGCCTTCGCCGAGAAGCGCACCCCGAACTGGCCGGGTCGATGAGCCCGGGAAGTGATCCGGTGACCGAGGAGGTCAGCCCCGCGCGGGTGCTCCTCGCCGAGGACGACCCGACGATCTCCGAACCCCTCGCCCGCGCGCTGCGCCGCGAGGGCTATGAGGTGCAGGTCGCCGAGGACGGCCGGGCGGCCCTGGCCGGCGCGCTCGGCGACGTGCCGCCCGACCTGGTCATCCTGGACCTTGGCCTGCCCCAGCTGGACGGGCTGGACGTGTGCCGCTCGATCCGCGAGGGCGGGGTCTTCGTGCCGGTCCTGATGCTCACCGCCCGCTCGGACGAGATCGACACCGTCGTCGGGCTGGATGCGGGGGCGGATGACTACGTGACCAAGCCCTTCCGGCTCGGTGAGTTGATGGCCCGGGTGCGGGCGCTGCTGCGTCGTGGCCCTCAGACGCCGGTGCGCCGCGGCGATGGCGCCCTGCGGATGGACGTCCAGGCGCGGCGGGTCTTCCTGCACGACAAGGAGATCCGGCTGACCACCAAGGAGTTCGACCTGCTGCGCGTGCTGATGCGCGAGGAGGGCCGCGTGGTCGCCCGCGAGGTGCTGATGCGCGATGTCTGGGACTCCTGGTTCGGCTCGACCAAGACCCTGGACATGCACGTGTCCGTGCTGCGCCGCAAGATCGGCGACGACGCCCACGACCCGCGCTACATCGTCACCGTGCGCGGCGTCGGCTTCCGCTTCCAGAACGACGCCGAGGGCTGACCCCCGATGCGCGTGCGCGCCGTCTTTCGTGACCTGGCGGTGCGCCTCGGCCTCTCCGTGCTCGGGATGGCCGTGCTCGTCGTGGCGCTCACCGCGTGGTTCCTGGACCAGGCGCACGCCGCCAAGTGGATCGGCGGCCCGGCCGAGCTGCCGGTGTGGGTGATCGTGCTAGCGGTGATCATCGACCTGGGCGTCCTGACTCTGCTCACGCTCGGCGTCGCCCGATCCCTGGCCGACCGCTCCGCCGAGACGGTTGCCGATCCGTTGCGGCAGTTGGCCAGCCGCACCGACGAGATGGCCTCCGGTGGCTTTGCCCTCGACCCCCAGGCGCGCCCTGGCCGCCTGGTCGAGCAGGAGCCCTGGAAGGCCGGCATCCGGGAGATCGACGCGGTCGCTCGCGAGGTGGAGCGCCACCACGGCACCTTCGCGCGCGCGCTGGTCTCTGAGCGTTCCTTTGCCGCGGACGCTTCGCACCAGCTGCGCAGCCCGCTCGCCGCACTTCTGCTCCGGCTGGAGGAGATCGCCGAGTCCGAGGACGTCGAGGTCGTGCACAGCGAGGCGGACATCGCGATCAGCCAGGTCGAGCGCCTCACCGGCGTCGTGGAGGAACTGCTCCGCCGGACCCGCGCCGGGCACGCCAGCGGCGGCGCGCTGAGTTCGGTCGATGCGGTGCTCGCCGGCTTGGACGAGGAATGGTCGCCCGCCTTCGAGGAGGCCGGTCGCGCCATCGAACTGGTCAGCGAGCGCGGGATGATCGTCGAGGCCAGCGCGTCGGCGGTCTCCCAGGTGCTCAACACCCTGCTGGAGAACGCCCTCTCGCACGGCCGCGGCGATGTCCTCCTGCACGCCGAACGCTCCGGCCCCTCAGCGGTCTTCCGGGTGGGCGATCAGGGTCCTGGCATCCCGCGGGAGATGGCGCGCTCC
The DNA here is from genome assembly GCF_050261105.1 of Ornithinimicrobium pulveris. Classification (GTDB taxonomy): domain Bacteria; phylum Actinomycetota; class Actinomycetes; order Actinomycetales; family Dermatophilaceae; genus Ornithinicoccus. Next base: position 966,390 of record NZ_CP189837.1, read on the forward strand.
ATCTTCGATCGCGCCGTGACGACGGGCGAGGGCACGGGACTCGGCCTGGCCGTGGCGCGGGAGACGGCCGAGTCCGTGGGCGGACGGCTGGAGCTCACCGAGCTCTCGCCGCCGGTCTTCGCGCTCTACCTGCCGCTGACCGAGACGCCCTGATCCCGGGCGGTGCTGGCAACCTGATCGTGGGTCGCGCCGGCCCGCGAGGCGCCGCGCCCCTCCGCACGGACCTCTCGTCGCGCCGCCCGGCGTTCCCGGCGCGCCTGCGCTGCGGCCAGCTTCTCCTCCGCGTCCAGTTCCCGCCGGAAGACGAAGGTCCGGTAGGCCCAGAAGCGGAACAGCGTCCCCAGCACCAGCCCGATCCCGTTGCCCGAGATGTTGTCCGCGAGCTGGCTGTCCAGCCCGAGTACATAGCGCGAGAAGCCCAGGCAGGCCAGCGCGATCCCCAGCCCGAGCACGTTGAAGAGCACGAAGAGCGCGAGCTCCTTGGGCACCGGCCGGCTCAGGCGGTGCCGGAAGGTCCAGAACCGGTTGCCCAGCCACGCCACCACCGTCGCCACCGCGGTCGCGAGGATCTTGGCGGTCAGCGGGTGGGCGTGCAGCACCCCGACGCCCTCGCCCGGCAGCCCGAAGGCCAGCAGGTTGTAGAGGGAGATGTCGACCACGAAGGCCACCGCCCCGATGGTGCCGAACTTGGCGAACTCCCGCGCGATCGCCTCGTAGGTCGCGCGCAGGCGTGCGACGAGGGAGCGGGAGGACCGGATCACCGGGTGAGTGTACGTCGGGGCGCTGGGTAGGGTCTGGGCGTGACCTCTCCCGCCGAACCCGTCCCCACCGCCCCGTTGCGCGCCGATGGCGGCTTCCCCGTCGTCGGGATCGTCGGTGGCGGGCAGCTCGCGCGGATGTGCCAGCCGCCCGCGGTCGGGCTCTCGGTGACGTTGTCGGTGCTGTCGGAGTCGGAGACGGCGAGCGCGGCGCTCGTGGTTCCGCACAGCCCGGTCGGTCAGCACACCGACCTCGACGTGCTCCGGGCGTGGGCGCAGCACTGCGATGTCGTCACCTTCGACCACGAGCACGTGCCGCAGGAGATCCTCGCCGCGCTCGCCGCCGACGGGGTAGCCCTGCATCCCGCGCCCGAGGCGCTCCTCTTCGCCCAGGACAAGCTCGCCATGCGCCGCCGCCTCACCGAGCTCGGGGTGCCGTGCCCCCGGTGGGCGCAGGCGCGCACCGCCGAGGAGGTCGAGGCCTTCGCGCAGGAGGTCGGCTGGCCGATCGTGGTCAAGGCGCCGCGGGGCGGCTACGACGGCAAAGGCGTCCAGGTATGCCGTGACCTCACCCAGGTGCAGCCGTGGCTGGACGGCGTGGGCCAGGGTGGTCTGGCCGACGGTCTGCTGCTCGAGGAAGCGGTGCCCTTCACCCGGGAGCTGGCGGTCATGGTCGCGCGGTCGCCGTCCGGGCAGGCGTCGGCCTGGCCCGTGGTCGAGACGGTCCAGACCGAGGGAATCTGCACCGAGGTGCTGGCCCCCGCTCCTGAGCTGCCCGAGGAGCTCGCGGTGGCAGCCACCGAGGCCGCGCTGCGCATCGCCGGTGAGTTGGGCGTCACCGGCGTCCTCGCCGTCGAGCTCTTCGAGGTGACGCAGGAGGATGAGGAGGGAACGGCATACGGGACCTTTGTCGTCAACGAGCTCGCGATGCGACCGCACAACAGCGGTCACTGGACCATTGACGGCTCGGTGACCAGCCAGTTCGAGCAGCACCTGCGCGCCGTCCTGGACCTGCCGCTCGGCGACCCGTCGGCGCGGGACACCTGGACGGTGATGGGCAATGTGCTCGGCGGCGAGCACCCCGACCTGTACCCGACCTACCGGCACCTGATGGCCCGCGATCCTGGGCTGAAGATCCACCTCTACGGCAAGGGCGTGCGGCCGGGCCGCAAGCTTGGCCACGTGACCGTCTTCGGCGACGACCTGGATGCGCTGCGCGAGCGCGCCCAGCACGCCGCCGACTACCTGCAAGGAGTCATCGATGAGTGAGCACGCGATCGCCGACGACGCCGCCCAGCCCCAGCCCCTCGTCGGGCTGGTCATGGGCAGCGACAGCGACTGGCCGGTGATGGAGGCCGCCGCGGGGGTGCTGACGGAGTTCGGCGTGCCCTACGAGGCCGACGTCGTCTCTGCGCACCGGATGCCGACCGAGATGATCGAGTACGGGCGCTCGGCCGTCGAGAGGGGGCTGCGGGTGATCATCGCCGGGGCCGGCGGCGCCGCGCACCTGCCCGGGATGCTGGCCTCGGTGACCGTGCTGCCGGTGATCGGCGTGCCGGTTCCGCTCAAGCACCTGGACGGGATGGACTCGCTGCTCTCCATCGTGCAGATGCCCGCGGGGATCCCGGTGGCGACCGTCTCGGTGGCGGGCGCGCGCAATGCGGGCCTGCTCGCGGTGCGGACCCTCGGTGCGGGCGAGGGTGAGCTCGCCGCGCGGCTGCGGGAGCAGCTGGCGACCTTTGCCGCCGACCTGCGAGACCAGGCGCACGCCAAGGGCGAGAAGTTGCGGGCCCGTCGGGCCTAGATTGGGAGTATGCGCTTCGGACTCTTCGTGCCCCAGGGCTGGCGGATGGACCTCGTCGGCATCGCTGCCGAGAAGCAGTGGGGGGTGATGCTCGACCTCGCCCAGCGTGCCGACGCCGAGGAGCGCTGGGAGTCGATCTGGGTCTATGACCACATGCACACGGTGCCCGAGCCCTCGCAGGAGGCGACGCACGAGGCGTGGACCGTGATGGCCGCGCTCGCCTCGACGACCGGCCGGGTGCGGCTGGGCCAGATGTGCACCTGCATGAGCTATCGCGAACCGGCCTTCCTGGCCAAGGTCGCGGCCACCGTCGACGTGATCTCCGGCGGCCGGGTCGAGATGGGGATCGGGGCTGGGTGGTACGAGCACGAGTGGCGGGCCTACGGCTACGGCTTTCCCCGCGCCGGTGAGCGCCTGGCGCGGCTGCGTGAGGGCGTGGAGATCTTCCGCCAGGCCTGGACCACCGGGTCGGCCACCCTCGACGGAGAGCACTACCAGGTGGACGGCGCCCTGTGCCATCCCCAGCCCCTGCAGGGGACGGCCTTTGAGGGGAGCGCGAGAAATGGCATACCGATGTGGATCGCCGGCGGCGGGGAGCGCAAGACGCTGCGGATCGCCGCGGAGTACGCCGACTACACCAACTTCGACGGATCGCCCGACGGTTTCGAGCGCAAGTCGGAGATCCTGCGGGAGCACTGCGCGGACGTCGGGAGCGACTTCGACTCGATCGTGCGCTCGGCCAACTACAACGTGGTGATCGGGCGGGACGAGGCGGAGGTGCAGGAGCGCCTGGCCGGGATCAAGGCCCGCTTCGAGGAGGCCGGTCTGACACCGGCGAAGGCACAGGAGCAGGTCGACAACCTGCGGACTCAGCCAGCCGTCGGCACCCCCGAGCAGATCACCCAGATGCTGGCCGAGATGCAGGAGCGGGGGATGACCTACGCCATCACCTACTTCGCGGAGGCCGCCTATGACACGTCCGGGATCGAGCTCTTCGAGGACGAGGTCATCCCAGAGCTGCAGGGCTGAACCCAACGCGGACGACGCCACGCGATGAGTTGCTGGCGTCCTCGGCGACAGACGCCGCAGATCACCCTGTGAGTGCCCCGAATTGTGACGCACATCCCTGGATGGACGTGACAACTCGGGGCACTCACAGTCTCTTGGACGCGACCGGCGCCGTTGACGTCCACGTCAGGACTCGTCCACAGGGCCAGTAGGCTGGCGCCCATGAGCGACTTCGACCTGTTCAGGATCAATGAGGACCACGAGGCGCTGCGCGAGGCGATCCGCGAGATCGCCGACGAGCAGATCGCGCCGCACGCCGCCGAGGTGGACGAGGACGCGCGGTTCCCGCACGAGGCGCTCAAGGCCCTGGTCGCCACCGACATGCACGCCCCGCACATCGCCGAGGAGTACGGCGGCGTCGGTGCCGACGCCCTCGCGACCTGCATCGTCATCGAGGAGGTCGCCCGCGCCTGCGCCAGCTCCTCGCTCATCCCGGCCGTCAACAAGCTGGGCACCATGCCGCTCATCCTGGCCGCCAGCGACGAGGTCAAGCAGAAGTACCTCACGCCCGTCGCCAGCGGCGAGGCGATGTTCTCCTACGGCCTGTCCGAGGCCGGGGCGGGCTCGGACACGGCTGGCATGAAGTGCCGCGCCGTCCAGGACGGTGACCACTTCGTGCTCAACGGGCAGAAGTCCTGGATCACCAATGCGGGGGAGTCGGAGTACTACACCGTCATGGCCGTGACCGACCCCGACGGTCCGCGCGGTCGTAATGTCACCGCCTTCGTGGTGGAGAAGGACGACGAGGGCTTCAGCGTGGGTGCGTTGGAGAAGAAGCTCGGCATCAAGGGCTCCCCGACGCGCGAGCTGCACTTCGACAACTGCCGCATTCCGGCAGACCGGATGGTGGGCGACCTGGGCGAGGGCCTGAAGATCGCGCTGCGGACCCTCGACCACACCCGCGTCACCATCGGCGCCCAGGCCGTCGGCATCGCCCAGGGTGCGCTCGACGCGTCCCTGGCTTACGTCAAGGAGCGCCAGCAGTTCGGCAAGTCGATCGCCGAGTTCCAGGGCATCCAGTTCATGCTCGCCGACATGGGCATGAAACTCGAGGCCGCGCGCCAGATGGTCTACGTCGCCGCCGCCAAGTCCGAGCGTGGCGACGCCGACCTGTCCTTCTTCGGCGCGGCAGCCAAGTGCTACGCCTCGGACGCCGCGATGGAGATCACCACCGACGCGGTGCAGCTCTTCGGTGGCTACGGCTACACGAAGGACTTCCCGGTCGAGCGGATGATGCGCGACGCCAAGATCACCCAGATCTACGAAGGCACCAACCAGGTCCAGCGCATCGTGATGGCCCGCCAGCTGCTCAAGGGCTAGCGATCGGTGGTGCTGCGCTCGAGGATCACCGGATCGCCGGCCTCATTGCGGCCCACGAGCAAGGTCTCGCGCTGCTCGAGCACTGTGTCCCCGTAGGTGTAGTCCACATCGATCTCGATCTGCTGCGTCCCGTCCGGGCCAGCCGTGGTGACGCTGTTGTCGTAGGCGATCCGGGTCAGACCGTCGGCGATCTCCGGATCCACCTGCGCATCGGGGCCGAGCATCGTGCGCGCCTCCTCGAGACCGCCGTCGCCGACGAGCGCGAGATAGAAGGAGCGGACCAGTTGGTTGGCCTCCGCGGCGTCCACCTCACCGGTGCTGGCGACCGGGCTGGTCTGCGAGCTTCCGTCGCCGCCCAGCCCGCCGGTCTGGTCGATGATCGTCCACGCCAGCCAGCCCAGCAGCACCAGCAGCGGGATCGCGATCAGCCAGGTGAGCACCGTCCGCGATGAGGGCGCCCGCCGGCGAGCCACCGGCCGTGGTGCGGATCGCGGCGCCTGGGCTCTCGGCGACTGGGTCCGCGGCGCCGCCTCGCGTGGTGGGGGACCGGACGGGGACTGCGTGCGCGCATACCCACCTGCCGCCTGCGTGACGGGCACCTGTCGGGTCGAGGTGACCGGAGCGTGCTGCCGGGTGGCGCCCGCACCCCATACCTCCTCGGGCCCCGAGCCCGATCCCGCCCCCACCGCCGCGGCACCCGCCGCACCCCGCGTCGTCCCCGCGCTGCCCTCGGGTGCGTCCGCGACGCGACGCAGCTCACGGGCCGCGCGTTCGGCGGTCCAGCGCTGCTGGGGGTCGCCGTTGAGCATGCCGGCGAGCACCGGCTTGAGTGGACCGGCCCGCTCGGGTTCGATCGGGTCCTCCCGCACGATCGTGTGCAGCTGGGCGACGGCGTTGGCGGCGTCGGGGAAGGGGCGCCTGCCCTCCACCGCTGCGTAGAGCGTCGCGCCCAGCGCCCACACGTCCGAGGCGGGCGAGGGGTCCTCACCGGCGGCGATCTCGGGGGAGAAGTAGGCAGCCGTGCCCGACACCATCCCGGTCCGGGTGAGCTGGTGATCCTCGTCGCCGCGGGCGATCCCGAAGTCGGTCAGCTTGGCGTCCGAGGCCGAGTCATCGGTCAACAGCACGTTGGCCGGCTTGACGTCGCGGTGCAGCACACCCGCCCCGTGGGCGGCGGCCAGCGCGGCCGCCACCTGGGCACCGATCGAGGCCACTGTGCGGACCGGGAGGTGGGAGCCGTCCTGGATGAGATCGGCGAGGGAGGGTCCGGGGACGTACTCCATCACGATCCACGGCGCGCCCTCGTGCTCGAAGGCGTCGTAGACGCGGACGACGTGCTCGCTGGCCAGGGTCGCGCTGATCCGCGCCTCGCGCATGCCGCGGGTGAGCAGGACGTCGGTGTCGGCCTCGCCGGACACCTTCTTCAGCGCGACCTCTCGCCCGAGGTGCTCGTCCTCGGCGAGCCAGACGATGCCGCCGCCGCCCCGCCCCAGGGTGCGGCGGATCCGATAACGGCCGGCCACCAGGCCCGGGTCGTCAAGGCTCGGCGCGGCCGCGGTCGTGTCCGGCTCATGGGGGTCCTGCGGGTGCACGCTTGCTCACCTCCGTGCGACAGCTCGTGCGCAGGGCTGGGTTCCAGTGCCCGTATGTCGACACTACCCCCGGTGCGTCACGCACCCCACGCCTGCGGTCGGGTGGGCACCGGTGGCGGGGCCGGTGCGTGCTGCTCACGGCAGGGTCTGGGCGGGCGGCGGCTGGTCGTTGCGTAGGGCGGAGAAGAGCTCCTCGGCACCCTGCTCGTCCCACAGCACAGTGCTGCCGACATGGGTCGGGTAGTCGGCATTGGCGATCGGGACCGTGACCGACTGCCCCTGGCCATTGGCGACGGCGCGCATACCGAGGGCCATGCGGGCGCCCTCCACCATCGAGGTGTCCTCACCCAGCGCGATGGCGCTGCCGGTCGCGGTGCCCACCTGGTGCAGCCGGAAGGGGTTGAGCACGGTAGCCGGGCTGGACATCTCCTTGACGAGGGCGGAGAGGAACTCGCGCTGCCGCTCGACGCGGCCGAGGTCGCCACGGGGGTCGCTGTAGCGCATCCGGACGTAGCCCAAGGCTTCCCGGCCGGCCAGCTCCTGGCAGCCGGCCTGGAGATCGATGTGGGCCTTGACGTCCTGCATCGGCTGGTCGAGACACATCTCGACGCCGCCCACCTCGTCGACCACGCCGACGAATCCGCCGAAGCCGATCTCCAGATAGCCGTTGATCCGCATCCCGGTCACGCCCTCGACCGTGTCGACCAGCATCTCGGCGCCACCGACCATGTGGGCGGCGTTGAGCTTGGCCCACCCGTAGTTGGGGATCTCCACGTAGGAGTCGCGCGGCAGGCTGACCAGCGTGGGATCGCCGGAGCTGGGCACGTGCAGCAGCATCACGGTGTCGGCGCGGGAGCCCTCGGTGTAGCCGGTGCCGAAGTCGCTGCGTTGCTCGTCGGTCAACTCATCCCGGCTGTCGGTGCCGACCAGCAGGAAGTTGGCACCGCGACCCTGAGCGGGGCGGTCGGCGTTCTCGGGGACGTCGTCGATCCGGTTGATGCTGCCCCACACCATGAAGGCCACCACGATCATCGTGATCAGGTAGCCGACGAGCAGCAGCACGAGGAAGGCCATGAACCGGCGCAGCCCGTAGCGCTTGCGTCGCCGGGGCGGGCGGGGCGGAGGGCCACCGGGTCGTCGGTGGTCAGGCTCGTCATATCTGCGGTCGTCATAGCGCTCGCGCTCGTCGTAGCGATCGTTCGCGGCATAGGCCCGCTGGCGCTCGCCGCGCTGGTCGTAGCGGTCACGGTCGTCGTAGCGGTCCCGCTGCGGCCGGTCCTGGCGCGGGATCCGTTCGGTCCGATCCTCGCGCCAGTCCTGGTTCCGATCGTCTCTGGGGCGACCTCCGCCGGACCCACCCTCCCTGCGGGGACGCGGGGTCCGTGGCATCGGGCGGGTCCAGTCGTCCTCGGGGTCGTGCGGCACGTGCGCAACCCTAGGCCAGACCCCTGGCTCCCGGCTGGGAGCGCCCGTGCCCGGGCGATTCGCCCCAGCCGACGCAGGTAGCCTCGTCCCCGTGAACACCCACGACCACCCGCCGGTATCGGTCATCATGCCGATCCTCAACGAGGAGCATCACCTCGAGGACGCGGTGCTCTCGGTGCTCGCCCAGGAGTATCCCGGGGAGCTGGAGGTCGTCGTCGCGGTCGGCCCGAGCCGGGATCACACCCGGGAGGTGGCCGATGCGCTCGCCGCGCGTGACCCCCGCGTGGTGGTCGTCGACAACCCGTCCGGCCGCACGCCCGACGGCCTGAACGCGGCGATCGCGGCCACGCGCCACGACATCGTGCTGCGGATGGACGGCCATGGCGAGTTGTCGACGGGCTACATCACGCGGGCGGTCGAACTGCTCGAGGAGACGGGCGCGGCCAATGTCGGCGGGCTGATGCTGGCCGAGGGGCTGGGGGATCTGCAGCAGGCGGTCGCGGTCGCGATGCGCTCACCGCTGGGGATCGGGGCGGCCCGGTTCCACGTCGGTGGTGAGGCCGGACCGTCCGACACCGTCTACCTCGGCGTCTTCCGCCGCGACTGGTTGCGCCAGGTCGGCGGCTACGACCCGGTCTTCACCCGCGCCCAGGACTGGGAGCTCAACTATCGGATCCGCAAGGCGGGCGGCGTGGTCTGGTTCGACCCCGCGCTCACCGTCACCTATCGCCCTCGGGCGACCTGGCGGGAGCTGGTCCGGCAGTTCTACACGACCGGGCAGTGGCGCCGACAGGTCGTCCGCACCCACCCGGACACCCTGAACCTGCGGTACCTCGCCCCACCCGTCGCCACCGCCCTCGTCGGCGCGGGTGCCGTGGCAGGCTTCGCGTGGAAGCCGGCCTGGCTGGTCCCGATGGGGTATGCCGCAGCAGTCACCGCGGGCGGGTGGTGGATCGCCCGCGATCAACGTCCGGGCGTCCAGCGGCGGATGCCCGGGGTGCTCGCGGTCATGCACCTGACGTGGGGAGCTGGCTTCCTGCGCGGCACCTCCAAGGATTGACTCTCAGGACAGACGCCCAGGACTGACGGCGAGGACTGACGGCGAGGACTGACGCTCAGCCCTCGGTGGGCGGCGTCGGCTCAGGGGTCGGCTCGTCGAGCGCCACGGTCAGCGGCGCGCCCGTCTTCTCCTCGACTTCGGCCACCTCTACGCCGGGGGCCAGCTCACGCAGCACCAGGCCGTCGGGGGTGACGTCGATGACGGCCAGGTCGGTGATGATCCGCTGCACGACCTGCAGCCCGGTGATCGGCAGGTCGCACTCCTGGACGATCTTGTGGCTGCCGTCCTTGGCGACGTGGTCCATCAGCACCACGACCTTCTTGGCGCCCATCACCAGGTCCATGGCGCCGCCCATACCCTTGACCATCTTGCCCGGGATCATCCAGTTGGCGATGTCGCCGGCCACCGAGACCTGCATCGCGCCGAGGATGGCGGCGTCGACCTTGCCACCGCGGATCATCCCGAAGCTGGTCGCGGAGTCGAAGAAACTGGCACCGGGACGGGTGGTCACGGTCTCCTTGCCAGCGTTGATCAGGTCCGGGTCCTCCTCGCCCTCGAAGGGGTAGGCGCCGACGCCGAGGATGCCGTTCTCGCTCTGCAGGACCAGCTCGACGTCGTCCGGGACGTAGTTGGGGACCAGGGTCGGCATGCCGATGCCGAGGTTGACGTAGTCGCCGTCCTTCAGCTCAGCGGCGGCGCGGGCCGCCATCTCCTCACGGGTCAGGGCCATGGTCAGGACTCCTCGTTCTCGGACCGGGGGCGGGTGGTGCGCTTCTCGATCTGCTTGTCAGCGACCTGCTCGGGCGTGAGCGGCAGCACGCGGCGCACGTAGATGCCGGGCAGGTGGATCTCGTCCGGGTCCAGCTCACCGGGCTCGACGAGCTCCTCCACCTCGGCCACCCCGATCTGCGCCGACATCGCGCACAGCGGGTTGAAGTTGCGGGCGGACTTGTTGAAGACCAGGTTGCCGTGGCGGTCGCCCCTGGCGGCCCGCACCAGCCCGAAGTCGGCGAAGATCGCGTCCTCCAGAACGTAGTCTCGGGTTTCACCGCGGACCGTGAACTCGCGCTTCTCCTTGGCCGGGGACTCCAGGATCACGTTCCCGTCCGTGTCGTAACGCCACGGCATACCACCCTCGGACACCTGCGAACCGACCCCGGTCGGGGTGAAGAAGGCCGGGATGCCGGCGCCGCCGGAGCGCAGCTTCTCGGCGAGGGTGCCCTGGGGCGTCAGCTCCACCTCGAGCTCACCGGAGAGGTACTGACGGGCGAACTCCTTGTTCTCACCCACATAGGAGGCGATGACGCGGCGGATGCGTCCGGCGCCCAGGAGCAGCCCCAGACCGGCGCCGTCCACGCCGCAGTTGTTGGAGACGACCTCGAGGTCCTTGGTGCCCCGTTCCAGCAATTCCTGGATCAGCACGGTGGGGACTCCGGAGAGTCCGAAGCCACCGACGGCGAGGGTCATGCCGTCCTCGATCCCCTGGACGGCCTCGGCTGCGGAAGTGACGACTTTGTCCATGCTGCCGAGGGTACCGGGAGTGCTCAGTCCCTCGGGGTGGGCCCCTGGGTCGCGCAGCGGAAGGTCACGCCCTCAGCCGCGAGCCGTGCATCGTCGTGAGCGCTGTCGCCGCGGACCAGCACCGCCGAGCCGTCCAGGGCGAGGATCTGGAGCACCTGCCGGACGAAGAGTCCGGGGTCGGTCGTGGTGATCAGGACGCGCGCTCCCGGGGGGACCTCCGGCAGGTCGGTGAGCAGTTCGGCGTAGGAGAGCCGGTCACCCGCGTGGACGAGCGCGATGTCGTCGTCCTCGACCTCGTCCCAGGCCTCGAAGTCGTCGGCGTAGGTGGCCAACTCGGCGGCCTCGTCCATGACGCCGGAGCGCAACTCCTCGCCGAAACTGCGGGTGAGTGCGGGCAGGGCCACCGCCACCACCTCGTCGCAGTCCTCGGCCAGTTCGCTGTCCGGATCGGTGGTGACGAGCACGTCAGCGCCCTCGTGGGTGTCCACGGTCAGGGTGGCGCCGACGCTCCAGACCGCCATCGCCCAGTACGCGAGCCGCCAGTGCGGAGCGGGAAGGTCGACGAGGACCACCGAGCCGGGCTGGACGTCGAGGCTCTCCTGCAAGGCGTTGGCGGCCTTGGCGGCCCAGGTGCGCAGGACGCGGCGGGAGATCTCGATCCGCTCGCCACGGCCCTCGTCGGTGTCGTCGTAGAAGGTCAGCGCCGGGCGCGTCGCGTCAGCGGCGACGGCCTGCGCAAGGACCTGGTTCGGAAACGGCACGGCACGAGGCTAACCGGACGCCGGGCCAAGGCCCAAGGTGTGCCTGCTTGCGCCCAGTGGTGTGCCCTCGTGCGTGTCTGCCGGTCTGCCCTCGTGAGTGCTACCGGCTACTCACGAGTACGACGCCGGTTGCACAGGAGGGGTGCGCGGGTGCACAGTGTCCGCCGTGACCCTCACGACCGGAGCGGTGCAGTGCGTGCGCCGAATCTGGCGTCCCGGTCGGCCGGTAGATGTCTCGGCGACCTGGGGCGTGCTGCGGCGTGGGGCCGGGGATCCGGCCTGGACGGTCAAGGGCGGGGCCATCTGGCGGGCGATCGCCACGCCGGACGGGCCCGTCACGCTCCGGGTGGTTACGCGCGACGCGGCGGTGGTGGGGGAGGCCTGGGGTGCTGGCGCAGGATGGGTGCTGGAGCACCTGCCCACAATGTTGGGGGAGCAGGATGAGGGCCACCACGCCTTCGATGCACAGCATCCGCTGATCAGCGACGGGCGGCGCCGACACCCGGGGTGGCGGGTCCCCCGCACTGGTTTGGTCATGGAGTCGCTCGTGCCAGCGGTGATCGAGCAGAAGGTGACCGGTCAGGAGGCGTTCGGGGGCTGGCGGCGGCTGGTCCGCACGCACGGCACACCGGCACCGGGACCGGGAGCAGCCCTCGGGCTGATAGTCCCGCCCAGCCCTGAGGTCCTGCGTCAGATCCCGTCGTGGGAGTGGCTGCGGTTGGGGATCAGCCCCCAGCGTGCGGACACGGTGGTGCGCGTGGCGGCGTTGGCGGGCCGGCTAGAGGAGCTCGTGGACCTCGACCTGGCGACCGCGCGGCGTCGCCTGGTGGCGGTCCCGGGCGTGGGCGTGTGGACCGCGGCCGAGACGGCGCACCGGGCGCTGGGCGACCCGGATGCGGTGAGTTTCGGGGACTACCACGTGGCGGCCAATATCGGCTGGGTGCTGACCGGCCATCCCGTCGGTGACGAGGCGCTCGTGGAGGTCCTGCGCCCCTGGGCCGGGCAGCGCTATCGCGTCCAGCGCTACCTGGAGCTCATCGGTGCCCACCGGCCGCGGCGCGGCCCGCGGATGGCGCCGCGACGGCACCTGCCCGCGCGCTGACCGCCAGGTGCTCTCGCGCTGGGGGAAGACCTTTGGCCGCACACCTGCACCCGCCAGGTGACTACGCCACGGTGACGTCGACCGACAACCCTTCGGCGTGCAGCGCGATCTCCAACCTGGCCGCCACGCGGCCGGCGCGGACGGGATCGGGTGCGTGGACGGCATACCGGGACGTGGGTGATCCCTCGACCCGCACCTCAGGCTGACCGAGCAGCGCGAGCCTGACCGCGCGCTCGCCGCGTGCCTCATCGGTCTCGATGCCGAGGCTGGGGATGCCGACCTCACGGGCAGCCTCGGTGCCGGGGGCGGCGCCGAGGGCCGCGCGGACGGCCTCGAGGTGCCCGGTCGCGAACCAGTCGCCCGGTCCGGTGCGCACGAGTGAGCGCGCGCCGGGTCCCTCGGCTCCGCCGACCACCTGCGAGACCACCGGGCCACGGAGCACCGCGGCTCCGACGGCGTCGGCCTTGCCCTTGACCAGATCGGCGGCAGCGGCCAGCTCGTCGGCGACCGCGCGGGCCGTCACCTGCAGCGGCCGGCCGTCGCTGTCCCGGCCGCCACGAAGGTCGTCCAGCACCTGCACGCCGGCGGCCCCGAGGGCGAAGTCGGTCAACCCGCCACGCCAGGGGCGGCCGGCGGTGTCGCTCAGGATCACCCCGACCCGGCGGACTCCCGCGCGCTCGGCCAGCTGAGCACGCAGGCTCTCGGCCGCCCCGTCGGGGTCCCGGGGCAGGACCAGGACCCCACCGTGCGGGCCGGTGTTGGAGGCATCGAGGCCGGCTGCGGCCATCACCGGTCCGGCGACGGCCTCGACGATCCGGGTGATCCGACCTGAGCTCGTCGCGCGCTCGGCGACCACCCGGACCGACTCCTCGAGGACCAGGCGCTCGCGCAGCAGCGCGTCCTGCCCAGCCTCGGGCCCAGCCTCGGGCCCAGCCTCGGTGGTCCGACGCAGGCCGTCCGCCTTGGAGATCAGTTTGCTGGAGACGACCAGCAGGTCGCCGTCCCGCAGGCCGCCGAGGGGCGCGAGGCGGGCGAGAAGCTCACCGGCGAGGTCGGTCTGGTCGTCGACCTCCGGCAGACCCCGGAGCGGGAGGACGAGCAGCCCGTCGGCGATGTCGTGGAGGGGGTTGGTCATCGCAGCTCGAGGGCGAGGTCGAGCGCGGCCTCGGCGATCCGGGCGGCGCCGTCGCGGTCCCGCATGAGCAGGTCGAGCGAGCGGACCTGCACGCCGGAGGGGTAGTGGGGTCCAGCGTCCGCCTCGTCCACCAGCCAGCCCTGGAGCAGATCGCTGTAGAGCCCGGCGACGCCCGACGCGGAGACCTCGACGCCCAGCGGTGCGAGGCAGGCGTCGGCTCGTCCGCGGACCGGCTGGCCGCCGATCAGAGGGCTCACGCCGACGACGGGGGCGCGGGTTCCGCGCAGCGCATCGCGCAGGCCGGGGACGCCCAGGATGATCCCGATCGAGACGACCGGGTTGCTGGGCGGCAGGAGTACGACGTCGGCGCTGCGGAGGGCATCCAGCACGCCGGGGGCGGGGGAGGCGGAGCGCAGGCCGGCGACCGTGAACCGGCGGGCGGGCGTCTCGGCGCGCTGCCGGACCCACCACTCCTGGAAGTGCACAGCCTCCTCGCTGCCATCCGGGTGCTCGACGACCACGTGGGTCTCGATGGCGTCGTCGGTGGCGGGCAACAACCGGACGCCCTGCTCGGGCAGGCCCCACCGCTGAGCGAGCCGGGCGGTCACCTCGGACAGCGAGGCCCCCTGGCCCAACCACTGGCTGCGGGCGATGTGGGTGGCCATGTCCTTGTCGCCCAGGCCGAACCAGGTCGGCTGGACGCCCAGCTCACCCAGTTCTGTCATCACCTCGCGACCATCGTTCGCGCGCCCCCATCCCTGGTCCTCATCGATCTGCCCGCCCAGGGTGTAGAGCAGGGTGTCGAGGTCGGGGCACACCCGCAGACCGAAGAGGGTGATGTCGTCCCCGGTGTTGCCGATGACGGTGATCGTGCTGTCGGCGAGGTCCGGACGACGGTTAAGGGCGGTGGTCAGCCCGCGGACGAAGCGGGCACCACCCACGCCCCCGGAGAGAAGGGTGATCTGCATGGTCCCATTGTGGGAGGTCAGAGGCCAATAGCAGATCTGGGGTTGACGGATGGGGATGACACGCGTGTAATTCTCCTAACGTGGTTCACGTCGACGGCAGGCAGATCGTCGATTTCTCGGGCCACGTGCGTGCGAGTTGGCCAAGGTCGAGGAGGAGCCATGCACGAGGTAGAGCTGATGTCTCTGCTCAATGGAGCGGACGACATCGAGGAGATGTCCTGGCAGGAGCGTGCCCTGTGCGCGCAGACCGACCCGGAGGCGTTCTTCCCTGAGAAGGGCGGATCGACCCGGGAGGCGAAGAAGGTCTGCGTGGGTTGCGAGGTGCGCGCCGAGTGCCTGGAGTATGCCCTCGCCAACGACGAGCGCTTCGGCATCTGGGGCGGTCTGTCCGAGCGTGAGCGCCGCAAGCTCAAGAAGCGCGCCGTCTAGGAGCTCGGCAGAGCACGTCGCGTCGGGACCCCCGGCCGCGGCGTCAGCCGCGTGAGCGCCCCGTGAGCAAGCCCGATCAGCAGGACCCCTCGACCACCGGCACGTCATCAGGGGAGGCGGCCTCGACCCGTCGCCCCACCTCGTCTGCGAACACCCCGTCTGCACCAACCCCGTCGGCGCACACCGACTCTTCTGCGCACACGCGCCCGACGGCGCACACCGACGATTCTTCGCCGAACCGCTCGTCGTCCCAGGCCCGCTCCTCGGCCCGGACGAGGGTGGGCGAGGTCAGCGCCGTGCTGCTGGCCCACCCCGACGGTCGGCCCCTGGATCAGGTGCTCGATGCGCTCGCCGAGCAGACGGTGCGGCCGCAGCGGGTGCTGGTGGCGGGCCTGGACCCGGATGGTCACGAGGCGGCGGTCCTGCGCCACCACCGATTGGTCAGCGAGCTCCGCATCCCCCTCGTGGTGCGATCGGCCGGCGCACCCGGGGAGCGGGACCGGGAAGAAGGGCACGGGGAAGAAAGGCACGGGGAAGACTCGCGCGAACGGCGCCGGGAAGAATACGGTCAGCCGCAGCAGGAGCCGCAGCAGGAGCCGCAGCAGGAGCCGCAGGCGCGGCAGAGCGATGCCGGCGAGACGCTGACCGTCGAGGCCCGCACCCTGCCGCTCGCGGCTGCCCTGGACGACGTGCGTGCGGCGCTGCCCGTGCACGAGGAGCACTGGCTCTGGCTGCTCCACGACGACTCGCTCCCCGAGCCCGGAGCGCTGGCTGCGCTGGCCGCGGCGGCCCGACGCAGCAGTCGGGTGGCGGTCGTCGGCCCCAAACTGGTCCGGGAGGAGGACCCTCGCCTGCTCCTCGGGGTCGGGCATCACCTGACGCCCGCAGGGAGGATGGCCGATGGGGCCGGTGCGGCACTGGTCGACCAGGGCCAGCTCGACCTAAGGCAGGACGTGCTCGGTGTGCCGCTCGCGGGGGCTTTCGTCAAGAGTCAGGTGCTCGCCGACATCGACGGTCTGGATCGGGCCTTCGCGGCCGACGGGGTAGCTGGCCTCGACCTCGGCTGGCGGGCGCACCTGGCGGGTCACCGGGTGGTGGTCGCCCCGGACGCGATCGTTCGGCAGGGGGTCACCGGGACCGGGATCGTGGATCCGCGACGCACCCGGGTGCGGCACCGTCAGCTCGCGCTGGCGCGGGGTGGGCTGCTGGCCGGTGTATGGCGTGGGCTCGGGGTGCTGATCACCAGCACCCTGGCCGCGATCCTGCTGCTGCTCGTCAAGCGCCCCAAGGAGGCCGCCGACGAGTGGTCCGACGTGCGCGCGGTGCTCTCGCCGGTGCGCGGCTGGGGAGCTCGCTGGCGGTTCCGACGGCCCCGCTCCGTGCGCCCGGGAGATCTGCGCAGCCTGTTCGTGCCGGCCTCCCTCGGCTGGCGAGCGACGATGGACACGGTGGGTGAGGCGCTCGATCCCCGTGCCCGCTCGCGCACGGAGACTCGTCGGCGGACGGGCCCGGCGGGCATCCAGGGGCTCGAGACCGGCCCGGTGGCCGACGAGTTCGCCGATGTCGGGAGCGTTCCCCGCGCCTCGCGGTGGAGCTGGCCGCTGGCGGCGGCTCTGGTGGTGGCCGTCGCGCTCACCGGGTGGCGGTGGCGCGATCTGCTGCCGTCCCTGCAACCGTCCGGCACCGGGGTTGTCGGCGGGGAACTGGGTCCGGCCTTCACCGACGCCGCCGGGCTGTGGCGCTCGGCCCTGGACGGGTGGCGCGGCGGCGGCCTCGGGCATGACGGGGGCGCCGAGCCGTGGCTGCTGCAGGGATCTGCGCTGACCCGCCTGGTCGAACTGGTGCCCGGTGTCGGGGGTTCTGCGGCCGCAGGCGTGGCCCTCGGCTGGATCCTGCTGCTCGCCGTCCCAGCCAGCGTGCTGACCGCGCATCTCGCCCTGCGCCGCAGTTCTCGGCGCCCCTGGCTGCGCGCCGTGCTCGCGCTGGGCTGGGGTGGCCTGGCCCCGCTGTCGATCGGGGTCGACGAGGGACGCGTCGGACCGGTTGTCGTGCACGTGCTGGCCCCGCTCCTGATCGCCGGGTATGCCGTGTCCGCCACCCCGCGTGGGGGAAGCCGCAGGACTGCCGCCGTCTTCGCCACCGTGCTGGGTCTGGGGCTGGCTGCCCAGTGGGTGCCGCTGGTGCTCGTGCTGAGCACGCTGGGCGGTGTCCTGCTCCTGATCCTCGGGCGGGGATCCGCCCGGTGGCGGGGCGCGACCCTGGCGATCCTGCCCTGGGCGCTGGCGCTGCCGTGGCTGATGCGGGTCTGGTCCGAGCCGCTGAAACTGCTGGGCGGAGCGGGCGCGACCGTCGCCGACCCGGCACATCCCGCTCCCGTTGAGCCCTGGGAACTGCTGCTCCTGCACCCAGGCGGTGCTCCCGAGCTGCTCACTGCCTCCTGGGACGTGCTCATGCTCTGGGCCGTGATTCCGCTCTGGCTACTCGCGGTGGCCTCGATGCTGCTGTCGCGTGGGCGTGGTCGACGGGGCACGGTGCTGACCTCGGTCGCGCTGGTCTGCGTGGGCCTCGCGGTCTTGGCGACCCGCACCGGGATCGGCGTGCTGGCTCAGCCCGCCGCCACGCATGCCTCCGCGGCTGGCGGTGCGACGGGCGTGGAGAACGGCATCACGCTGACGGTGACGCCTTGGTCGGGCACGTTGTTGTCCTTCGCTGGGGCTGCTGTCCTGCTCGCCGCCGCCCTCGCGCTCGATGCGCTCCTGGACGCCCGGGCCGCGCGGAAGGGGGAGGCGGGCTTCCGGGCGTTGACCGGCACGGTGGTCGCCCTGACGGGCATCGCCACCACGGCCATCCTGGGCTGGGGGACGATCCTGGCGGGGCAGGGTTCGGTCAGTCTCGAGCGAGCCGAGGACCCACTTCCCGCCGTGGCGCGGGAGCAGGGAGGCGGCCCGTCCGCCGTGCGCACCCTCGTCCTGCACCCTCGATCGGAGACGGGGGAGATTGGGGAGGAAACGCCATACCGCCTCGTCGTGGACCTGGTTGGGGACGAGCCCGAACCGGCGCGGATCCTGAGGGACGGGGCGGCCCTGGCGTATGGCGTCGGCGCGGACCCGACCCCGGTGAGCCAGAGCGTGGCAGCGGTGACGGGAGAGGCGACGCCGCAGGAGGCGGTGGCCGAGCTCGGCGCCCTGGGCGTGGGCTATGTGCACCTGCTCGCCGACGAGACCAACCCGCTCGTGGCGCAGCTCGACCGGCTGCCCGGCGCCACGCGGGTGAGCAGTCCACCGGAGGAAGTGCTGTGGCGGATCGCGGGAGAGCCGACCGGCCGCCTGCGGGCGGTGGACGCCGACGGCGGGGTGGGGCAGGTGATTCCCGTGACCGGGCCGCACGCCGCGACGAGCGAGCTGCTGGAACTGGACGACGACACGACCCTGACCGTCGCCGAGGGGAGTGGCTGGGCGGAGCAGGCCGAGCTACGCGTTGACGGCGAGCCGGTGGAGATCAGACCTGACGGGACGGCGGCGCTGTCTGCCGGGACCCACGATCTGGAGCTGCGGCTGCGGACGCCGGGACTGCCCTGGCAGCTCATCACCCTGGTGATCGCCGGGCTCGTGGGCTTCCTGGCGCTGCCGGTCGGGCGGACCGAGGATGAGGAGCGGGAGCGATGAGCCGTGAGCCGGAGGACAACGGGGCGCCAGGCGCGGCGGTTGGGGGCGACGGTGCTCAGGGAGCCGGTGCTGGCGGTGGTGCTGCCGCCGCGGAGGCTGCGGTGAGCCGGCGCGCACTGCCCTGGTGGCGGCCGACCGTGGCGGTGCTCGCGGCGGCCGGTCTGGTCTGGGGGGCTGGTTGGCTCGCCGAGGGCGGCGTCCAGCTCGGATCCACGACCCCGAGCGACAGCGCGGAGGCGACGACGAACGGCCCCGTGGCGTATGTCGAATCCGCCAGCCTGGCCTGCCCCGGGCCGGTCCCGGGCGGGGTCGGGACCGCAACGCATGCGGACGCGTCGGGGGCGTCGGGGGAGGAGGACGATGGCGACGCCGCGCGTGCCCTGGTCGTGGCCGCGAGCGCCCCCGCCGAGGTGGGGGAGTTTGCTGGGCAGGAGGGTGCCGCAGAGCAGGACAGTGGTGTCGAGGGCGTCGCTACGGGCGAGAGCTTGGACGCGAGGGGGTCGACCGGCGAAGGATCGGGCCCGATGCTGTACGAGGGGGACGGGTCGTCGGATGCGGCTGCCGGTGGGGCGTCGGGTGGGAGCGCCGGTGGGGACGGTTCGCCCCTCGCGGACTTGACCATCGAGGCGGACGCTGCCGGTCTGGTCGCCGCGACCGGGGCTGGGGCTCCGGGCTTGGTGGGCGGCCAGCTGAGCCTGTCCACAGAGCCAGGCGCACGCGGGCTCAGCCTGACCGGCTGCGGCGCCGCTGCCGAGACGCAGTGGCTGGTCGCCGGCGGGCACGAGGCCGGGCGCAGCGAGCATCTCGTCCTGAGCAACCCCGGTGAGAACGCGGTGACGGTTGACGTGGCCGTCTACGGCGCGGACGGTCTGGTGACGACGACGGGCGGCAGCGGCCTGGTGGTGCCGGCCCATGGCCGCTCTGTCCACCTGCTGGATGCCCTGGCGCCGTCGGTCGAGGCTCCGGTCGTGCAGGTGCGAGCCAGCGGTGGGCCGGTGGTAGCGCACCTTGCGGAATACCACCGCGAGGGCACGACAGACCTCGGCGCGGAGATCGTCGGGGCGGCCGCTGCGCCGAGCACCGATCTAGTGATCCCAGCGATGCTGCTCGGCGGTGAGAACGGCGGGGGTGCGGAGGCTGTAAGCCCCGCGGTAACGCTGCGTCTGGTCGCTCCCGGTGACAGTTCTGCGGTGGTGGACCTGACGGCGCTCACGCCCGATGGGGCCGTGCGGCTGTCGGAGGACGTCACGAGGGTTCCGGCAGGGACGACAGTGGACGTGGTGCTGGAGGACCTGCCGGATCAGGTGAACGCGTTGCGGGTGCGCAGCGCATCGCCGGTGACCGGTGGTCTGAAGGTCGAGCTGCCGCCAAGCGGCGATGAGCCTGTCGAGCCGGGTGATGATGCGGCCACGACAGGGGGGCCCGATGGAGCGGCGGTGACCGGTGGACCGGAAGATGCGGCAACCACGGCCGGACCGGACGATGCGGCAACGACCGCTGGACCCGACGACGCTGCCACGACGGCGGGACCGGACGATGCGGCCACGACGGCCGGACCTGACGGGGCCTCAACGACTGCGGGTCCGCCCGCAACCCCTCAGGTCGAGCCCTTGGTCCGCCCAGCGGGCGAACTCGCCTGGGTGCCGGCAGTGACTCTGTCCACGACACCGATCGGGATGGGGATCCCGGACCTGGCCGCCCTCTCGGGCGGGACGGCCCGGGTGGCCGTGACCGTGCTGGATGCGACGCCGGTGCGCGTGACGTGGTTGCTCGACGACGGCACCTCGCGTGCCGACGACCTGGATGCTGCGGGGAACGACACCACTGTGGTGCTGGGCGTCCCGACGGACGCTCGAGCCGTGTGGGTCGAAGGGGGTGGGGAGGCCGGAGTGGTCGCCTCACTGGTCGTGACGGGGCAGGACCTCCTTGGTCCTTACCTGGCAGCGGCGCCCCTGACCGGCGTGCCCTGGGAGCGTTCGCTGACCTCGACGCGGGTGCTCACGCCCTGAGCCGCGAACGGGCGCTCTGTGCAGGCCGAGGATCGACGTGCCCGGCTCACTCTTGACTGCCGCCGATCGCTCCGGACGTGTGCTCCGTAGCCGCTCTCTTCAGGCATATCTGCTGGTCAGGGCGTTGGGGGAGGGTATGTCAGTGGTCTCTGTTTGAGTATCGGTATGGGGAAGCAGCCAGCACCGAGCGCACCGCCTGTGGGGGTGGGTGATGTGGGGTGGGAGGCCGCGCGGGGGGTGTCGTTGGACGAGGTGGTCGAGGGGGAGTGCTGGGCCGGTCCGGGTGGTGCGGTGGGTGCTGGTGCGGGCTGGGTCCCGGACGCCGAGGAGGCGGACTGGTGGGCGTTCTCGGTGGAGTACGACTCCCAGCTCGGGGCCAGGTCTACCTCGGGGTTGGTCGGTGATGATCTGCTGGCGCAGTTGAGGTCCGCGACCCGGGCGGTGTCCCGGGCGGGGCTGGATGAGGATGAGGTCGTGGGTGTCTTTGATGCCCAGGTCGCTGCCGGTCTGGAGGAGGCCGGCAGGTTGGCCGTGCGCCTGGACGCGACCGTGGTGACGTTGGCGGTCCAGGCGCACTCCCGGGGGTTGCACACCGAGAAGGGGTTGTCGTTGGTGGACTGGTTACGGGTGCGCTGCCCGTGGCTGTCGGCTGCCACGGCTTCAGCGATCCGGGTCGTGGTGACCTGCCTGACACTGTCGTCCACGGCCCGGTTGAGGCAGGTCGCGACCGGGGGGTTGGCGCCCTTGCACCGGTGCGCGATGGTCGCGCGGATGCTGAACCGGATCGTGAACCTCACTGATCACGACTCGCACGAGGCGTACACGGTGATCGTCGCGGACGCGGCGGCGAACCCGGACATTTCTGATGCTGAGTTGGCGTTGATCTGCGCGCGGATCATCCACGACCTGCTCGATGCCACCCCTGACACAGACCGCACCGCCCAGGAGCTGCGTGGTGTCTCGCGCAGGCCGTTGGGGGAGGGGTTGACCCGGTTCACCGTTGATGCCCCGGACGCGGCCGCGGCCAGTATCGATGGTGTCCTGACCGGGGCCCTGGCCGCCCCGGCCCCAGGAGTGGATGAGGACGGGGCACCGGTGCCAGATGAACGCTCCGCGACCCAGCGCAGGTTCGATGCGTTCATGACCGTGCTGAACCGGGGCCTGGGCAACCCTGGTGCCGCGCCCTCGAGCGCGCGGGCCGCGGTGATCCTGACGATGCCGTTCGATCCCGCGACCGGGCAACCCGCCGGCCCAGCGAGCACGCCCGCAGGGATCGTGCTCTCACCCAGGGCGGCCGGGCAGATCGCGTGCTCGGGCGTGATCACCCCGGTCTGGCTGAGCACGAACGGGGCACCCCTGAAACTCGGGCGAGAGGCCCGCTACGCCACCCCTGAGCAGTTCAAAACGCTCGTGGCCAGGGACAAGCACTGCACCTTCCCCGGCTGCACCCGGCTACCGCAATGGTGCGATACCCACCACCTGACCTGGTGGTCCCGCGGCGGACGCACCGATGTCGATGACATGGTCCTGCTCTGCGAGACCCACCACACCCACGTCCACCTGCACGACATCCACGCCCAGGTCCACGGCGGCACCATCATCTGGCACCTCTAACCACCCCGCCCCACCCCGGCCCCACCCGGCCGGGAACACCACCACGCCCGGCGCCGGAAAGGTTGCCGGATTCTCCAGCCGAGCCGTGGTGCCGTTCGGCGACGGAGATCGCCAGAGCTACTTTCGCCGCCGAGGCTCAGGCCAGGTCGTCCGGATCCCGACCGAACATCCGCGCCACCTGCTCCGCCATCACCTCGTAGACCACGGCCGCCAGGTCGGTGTCATCCTCGGCGCGATGCACGATCGGCCGGCGATAGAGCACGAGGCGGGCGGGCAGGGTGCGTTCGGCGGGGAAGAGTCGACCGAGAGCGACCCCGTGCTCCCACGGTGCCGGGTCCGACGGGGGGACCTCCTCCACCGCAAGTTCCAGGCCCAGTTCATGCCCCAGCCGTCGCTCCAGAGTCTCGGCGGCGTCCAGCACCAGATCGTCGAAACGCGCCGAGCGGGTCGACATCGCGGGCAGCGGCGGCCACGCCAGGGGCCCGCGGAGGCCGCGGCCTCGCCGATCGCGTCGATGAGCCAGTCGATGAGCCACGCGCGTCTCCTCTTCCTGCTGTACCGACCGTCGAACTCCCGGTCCTCCCTGACCGGGCAGACACGACAGTAACCCCGCGGGGGCTTGGACTTCGTTCCCACCGGTGCGCGTGGTGCCGTGGGTTTGTCATGGTCGCCGCCTACAGTGGGGTCTTGTGACCCTCTCTCGTCAGTGCTCCAAGACCGCGTGCTCCCGACCCGCGACGTCGACGCTGACCTATGTCTACGCGGAGCAGACCGCGGTGCTGGGTCCGCTGGCGACATTCGCCGAGCCGCACTCCTACGACCTGTGCGAGGACCACGCCGACAAGCTGACCGCACCCCGAGGGTGGGACATCGTCCGGCTCGAGCTGCCCGAGGGCACCCCACGGCCCCCGGTCGACGACCTCGCCGCGCTGGCCGACGCGGTCCGCGAGCACCGCGGCCAGGGTCGCGTGGTCCATGTCGACCCCACCCACCGCGAGGAGCGGGTCGGTGCCACCGTCACCGAGATCACCCGCCGCGGCCACCTGCGCGTCCTGCGCGACCGCTGAGCCCCTTCCCCATCTCGATCACCACCCCGTCCCCGTAGGCTGCTGTCTGTGACTGCGGTGAGACTGGCCGATGTGGTGAAGGCCTATGACGTGCGTGGGTTGGTGCCTGCGCAGTTGGATACCCGGGTGGCGGGTGCGCTGGGGTCGGCCTTCGCTCAGGTGATCGCGATCCCGGAGGGGGAGGACGGAGTCGTGGTGGGGCACGACATGCGTGAGTCGGGTCCCGAGTTGGCTGCCGCCTTTGCTGCTGGGGTGGCCTCGCACGGGGTCCCGGTCACGATGATCGGGTTGAGCTCGACCGATCAGCTCTACTTCGCCAGTGGTTCGTTGGGGCGGGCGGGGGCGATGTTCACGGCGAGCCACAATCCTGCGCAGTACAACGGGATCAAGCTGTGCCGCCGGGGTGCGCGCCCGGTGGGGCAGGACTCGGGATTGGCCGAGGTGCGGGACCTGGCGCAGTGGTTGTTGGACCGGGGTGCTCTGCACGGGCCGTTGACCTCGGCTGCGCCGGCCCAGATCGACGCGACGGATGTGCTGGCTGACTACGCGGCATACCTGAGGGGCCTGGTGGACCTGTCCGGTGGGCGGCCCCTGCGTGTGGTGGTGGACGCGGGCAACGGGATGGCGGGACACACGGTGCCGGCCGTGCTGGGCGAGGGGTTGCCGGTGGAGGTGCTGCCGCTGTATTTCGAGCTGGACGGGACCTTCCCCAACCATGAGGCGAACCCGTTGGAGCCGGAGAACCTGCGTGACCTGCAGGCCGCGGTGGTGGAGCAGGGCGCCGACCTGGGCCTGGCGTTCGACGGGGATGCCGACCGGTGTTTCGTGGTGGACGAGCAGGGTCGCCCGGTCAGCCCGAGCGCGATCACCGCGCTGGTCGCGAC
Organism: Ornithinimicrobium pulveris; assembly: GCF_050261105.1. GTDB lineage: Bacteria > Actinomycetota > Actinomycetes > Actinomycetales > Dermatophilaceae > Ornithinicoccus. Next base: position 990,572 of record NZ_CP189837.1, read on the forward strand.
CCGTGAGGTGGGTAAGTCCGTGGCAGCCGGGACCCCGGCCGACCAGGTCGCCGTGGTGCACAACCTGATCTGCTCGCGCGCGGTGCCGGAGACGATCGAGGAGCTGGGCGCGCGCGGGGTGCGGACCAGGGTGGGGCACAGTTTCATCAAGGCGCAGATGGCCGAGCACGAGGCCGTCTTTGGTGGGGAGCACTCGGCGCACTACTACTTCCGCGACTTCTGGTACGCCGATACCGGCATGCTGGCTGCGCTGCATGTGCTGGCCGCGCTGGGTGAGCAGGAGGAGCCGTTGTCCGCCCTGGTCGCGGGGTTTGAGCGGTATGCCGCATCCGGGGAGATCAACTCCGTGGTCGTGGACGCGGGGTCGGCGACCGAGCGGGTGCGGGCGTGGGCGCTGGAGCAGGGGGCCGTGGCCGACGGGTTGGACGGGCTCACCCTGACCCGTGAGGAGACGCCCATGTGGTGGCTGTCCTTGCGCCCCAGCAATACCGAACCGCTGCTCCGGCTCAACGTCGAGGCCGCCGACCAGGCCACGATGGAGCAGGTGCGTGACCACGTCCTGACCCTCGTCCGACAGGAGGATTGACATGGCTAGGCCACAGTACGAACCCTGGGTGCGCGAGATCCTGCGTTGCCCGGTCGGTGGGCACGAGCTCATCGACATCACCGAGGAGCAGGGCGGCCCCGCGCTGCAGTGCGCCGAGGACTGCGGCGGTGCCGAGCAGCGCCGCCGGTACCCGATCGTCGACGGCATTCCGGTCCTGCTGGCCGATGACGCGGAGATCGTGTCGTCGGGCGAGTCTGCGGCCGAAGCAGAAGGCGAAGCCACGGCAGACTCCGACTCCGAGTCAGCGGACGGCTGAGGCGCGGCGTGCCCTACATCGACGAGGCGCTGCTCAACGACCAGGATGAGTTGGGTCGCAAGGATTCCCGCGGGACTCTCCGGGCACTAGCCTCGGCCGGCGCCCAGGTGCGCGAGGCGCTCACGCTCGGGCACGACGCTGGCATCGAGCGCCTCGCCCAGCAGGACCGCCCTCGGTCCGTGCTCGTGGCCGCTATCGGTGGGTCGGCGATCGTCGCCGATGTGCTCGAGCTGCTGGCTGAGCCGGGGTCGCCCGTGCCCGTCCAGGCGCGACGCAACCTCCCGCTGCCTGGGTGGGTGGGTCCGCTCGACCTCGTCGTCGCCGTGTCCCTGTCCGGCCGAGCGCCGGGCCCGCTCGCGGTCGCCGCCGAAGCGGCCCGCCGGGGCGCGTCCCTCCTCACCGTGGGTGCCGACGAATCCCCCTTGGCCGAGGTATGCCGCCGCGCCCGGGGCATCCACGTCGGCACCGGGCAGACCGCCCGGGCGAGCTCGCGCACGGCCCTGTGGACGCTGCTCACCCCGGTGCTCGTGGGGGCGGGGCATCTGGGTCTGCTGGATGCTCCCGAGCGCTCCCTGGAGGCCGTCGCCGACCGGCTGGACGAGCGGGCCGAAGACTTCCGGCCGTCCTCCGAAGCCTTTATCAACCCGGCCAAACTGCTCGCCGTGCAGCTCGCCGAGACCGTGCCGGTCGTGCTCGGCGACGGGAGCCTCAGCGGGGTGGCGGCTGCGCGCGCGAGCTCGATGTTGGCCCGCACCGCGCGCATCCCCGCCCTGTGCGGAGAACTGCCCGACGCGGCCAGTGGCATTGTCGCCTGCTTCGACGGCCCGTTCACCGGCATCGCGGGGCGACGCCCTGGCACCTATGACAACGCCCGCATCCGGCTGGGCGACATCGACACGAGCGCCTGGGAGCCGCACCACTTCGCTGAGCCTGAGGGCGAGTTGATGGAGCGCGCCCGCGGCCCGGAGAGTGGCCGGGACATCTTCGCCGATCCCTACCTCGACGGTCCCACGCCGCCGCAGCTGGGCCTGCTGATGCTGCGCGATGCCGAGCCCGAGCAACCCGACGAAGCCTCGGCGGACTCGGAGCGGTTGACCGAGGCGGTCCTGACTACCGCCCGGGACGCCGGGGTGACGGTGATGGAGGTCCGGGCCGGCCCGGGAGATCAGGTGGTGCGCCTGGCCGACCACATGGCGATGGTCGATTTCACCGCGACCTACCTCGCGATCGGCCTGGGCCTGGACCCCTCGGTCAGCCCACACGTCGCGGACCTGCGCGACCGGACGAGCTGAGTTCAGAGCCCTGCGTTCAGAGCACTGCGTTCAGACAGAGCCCTGAAGACCAGCTGAACCCAGACGAGCTGACCTCAGACCACCGGCTCCGGGTTCGCCAGCACCTGCCGCAGCAGCGGAGTGGTCGATCCGACCGCGGTCCGCACCACGACCACGCCCAGCACCAGCGAGGCAAGGATCGAGATGAGCGTGAGCGGGTCGGTGACCATCGCGATCCCAGCCAACGGCAGGACCATCAGCGCACCGGCTCCCGCACCCACCAGACAGATCGCCACGAGAGGTGACAGCACCGCGCGTCGGCGGGCCGACTCGAGCGTCCGTCGGGGTGTGCCCAGCCGGTCCAGCGCGACGTACAGATCCCGCCGGTCGTAGACCTCGGCCGCCGCGTGGACCGTCATCGATGCAGCCAGCGTCAGGAAGGCGAGTCCGATCGTCAGGTAGACGCCGGTCCCCAGATCCCGGTTGAGCATGACGTCGGCCGGGCTCATCAGCTCCGGACTGGCGGTGTTGGTCATCGCCAGCCCGGTGCCGACGACGACGCTGACGAAGGACACCATCGCCGCCCCGCCGACCTGCCGCCAGACGGCGCGGGGATCGTCGAGGACGGCCCGTGCGGCCAGGAGTCGGGTGGCACCACGCGGGCCGCCACCGGCCCGGCGCAAGGACATCCGCGCCAGCACCTTCAACACCCACGGGCCGATGACATTGAGCACCGCCAGGCCGAGCCCCAGCATCACCAGGGCGATGGCGATGCCCACGACCTGGGCGTGCTCACCCACCTGCTGACCTGCAGCGACCAGGGCGACGAGCACACCGACCGCGATGGCGGCACGGGCCCAGTGCGGCACCGCCGGTGCCTGCCGGGTACGGACGCCCAGCGGCGTGATCGCGACTTTGCGCAGACCCAGCGCCGCACCGGCCACGGCCATCCCGACCAGGGCCACCACCGTGACCAACGCCACGGGGACGGACGGCAGCACGGCCCCGGCACCGATCGGCCCACCGAGGAAGGGGATCAGCCCGAAGACCGGCGCCAGCAGCAGGTGGCCGACGATGCCCAGCGCCACCCCGAGGGTGGCGACGATCCCCGCCTCCAGAATGCTCAGCCGGACCAGAAGCGACCGAGGTGCCCCGAGGAGACGCAACGACGCCAGCCGGGTGTCCCGACGGCGGGTCGACAGCCGCACCGCCGAGCCACACAGGGACAACAGCGGGACGGCCAGGATCACCAGCGCCACCGCGGCGAGGCTGGCGTAGACACCCTGATAGGAGGCGTCCACCCCCGAGCTCTCGTCGAGGCGGACGAAGAACTCCGCACCACCAGCGACGGTGAGGGTGAGCGCGGTCACCACCGCGAACGCGGCGACCGGCAGCGCCTGGCTGCGGCGGTCAGAAGGGCTGCCGCGCAGCAGAAGTGGCGCGAGTTGGCGGAGTGAGGTTCTCATCGCACGCTCCCCTCGCGCACGTTCTGCTCGCGCACGTTCTGCTCGCGCACGTTCTGCTCGCGCACGTTCTGCTGCACCACGAGGCCGTCGGCCAGGTGCACGATCCGGTCACAGCCGCGGGCCACGACGGGGTCGTGGGTCACGACGACGAGGGTCCGCCCCCGGTCCCGTGTGCTGCTCCGCAGTGCCTGCATCACCTCGGCCGAGGTAGCGGAGTCCAGCGCCCCCGTTGGCTCGTCGGCGAAGACGACGACCGGGTCGGCGACCTGGGCGCGGGCGATCGCCACCCGCTGCTGTTGGCCCCCCGACAGCTGACCGAGGCGGCGGGCCTCCATCCCGGCGAGCCCGAGCGCGGCCATCCATGTGGCGGCCTGGTGCTCGGCCGCGCGTCGGTCGGCGCCGGCCAGCATGAGCGGGAGTGCCACGTTCTCGACGGCGCTGAGCTCGGGCAGGAGCAGACCCTGCTGGAAGACGAACCCGAAGCTGCGCAGCCGCACCGTTGCCCGTGCCTCCGCCTTCAGCCCCGCGAGGTCCTGACTGCCATGCCGTGGGTCGTGGAGCAGGACCGTGCCGGAGTCCGGCGCGATGACGCCGGCCAGGCAGTGCAGCAGGGTGCTCTTGCCCGACCCCGATGCGCCCATGACCGCGACCGCCTCACCCGGCCAGAGCTGCAGGTCGACGCCGGCGAGGGCGAGCGTGTCGCCATACGCCTTGGTCAGGTGACGGGCCACCAGGGTGGGGGATGCGCCCGAGGGGTGGTGCGCGGACTGTGCGTGACTGCGGTCCGGGGTCCGGTATGCCGTGTGCTGCGGTGATCTCATACCCACACCGTCGTGGGTGCGGGCCGCTCGTCGAATCCGTTCGCGGGCGGACGTTGTCGCCGTTGATCTGCGACCACGGGCGGAGGCGGACAGGGGAGATCCCCTACCGGGCGACGGCCGAGGGCGCTGCGGGCACCGGTGGCTGCCGTCCGGTAGGGGATCGGTGGGGTGGGTTGTTCCTTCCTACTCCCAGCCCAGCGCGGCGATGTCGTCGAGGACGGCGTCGTTGATGGCGCCGCTCCCGCCGAGCACGTGCACGGTGTCTGGGGAGAGGTTCAGCAGGGCCCGTCCGGTGACGGCCGGCAGGGAGCCAGGTCGGGTGAGCAGGACTGGTCCGCCTTCACGGGCAGCCAGTGGTGCACCGGCAAGCGCGTCGGCGTAGGTCGCCCCGGTGGCCAACCAGGCGTCGTCGCTGCCGTCCTTCCACCAGCTCGCCAGTGCTGCGGCGGTGCTGTAACGGTTGCCGCCAGAAACCCGCTCGACTGGGTAGCCGAGCCGTTCGATCTGGGCGGGGACCTGAGGCTGGACCGCCCCAGCTCCGCCGAGGACGACGACGCGATCGGGGTTGTGGCGGGCCAACTCCATGATGGAGGCCGACGGCAGACTGCCGGGGCGGGTGAGCAGGACGGGGGCGTCCAGTCCACCAGCAAGGGCGGCGGCGGCCAGCGCGTCGGGGTAGTCCGCGCCGGTGGCGATGAAGACGGTGTCGCTGGGAGCCAGCTGGGCGCTGACGACGGCGGCAGTGCGGTATCTGTCACCGCCGGCCAGGCGCACGTGAGCCAGGCCGAGCTCGGTCAGCTCATCCAGGACCTCGCCGTGGACGACGCCGCTGCCGCCCAGGACGACAACCTGCTGCGGTGCCAGGGTCTCCAGAGCTGCCCGGGTGGCCGCGGGCAGACCGTCGGGACGGGTCAGCAGGACCGGAGCCTCGTAGCTGCCGGCCAGCGCTGCCCCGGCCAGGGCGTCGGGGAAGTCGCGGCCGGTCGCCAGGAAGACGGTCGGCAGGCCGGGCGCGTAGTTGTCCACGGCCAACCTCGCGGCGGTGCCGTACCGGTCCGCCCCCACGACCCGCTCGATCTCAGGACCCACCTCGGGGTCGGGCTCGGGTTCCGGGTCCACCGGCGGCTCGGGTTCGGGGTCGATCGGCGGCTCGGGCTCCGGATCCTCGGCGCGGGTCAGCTCCACCGGTCCCAGAACCGTCGTGTGGGAGGCGAAGACCAATTGGGGAGTGCCTCCCCTGTAGATGTCTGGTGCGAGGCGTCCGGCGACGAGGTAGTAGGTCTGGCTCTCGCCTGGTTCAAGGGCATCACGGGCGACCAGCGTGGCCGATGCCTTCGGCTCATCTCCCGTCAGTGACCGGTGCGTCAGGTGAGCGTGTGAAGAGCGGACCTCGCCATCCTCGTCAACCGTGCCCTTGGGCCAGCGCTCCTGGGCGTACTCTTCAGCGGTCAACAGGGCGACCACAACCTCATGTGGCCGCTCGACGTCTCGGAGCAAGAGATATTCGATGGCGGCGCTGACGTTGCCGTCCTCACCGATAGCCGGTTCGACCAGCACCTCGAAGTCATCGACAACGGGATCAGGAGCGACCGGACAGTTCTCCTCGTTCAAGGGCACTGTGACCGACGCGGACCGACGCTCGTCGTGGTCTCCGAGACGAAGTGAGACCTCGACCTCGTCGTGCTGAATCAACTCAGAGGGATCGTCGTAGTGGTAGTAGGGACGGATGGTCGGGGATAAGATATTGGTCCGGATGGTGTGTGTGGAAGACGGGATCGGCTCGTCGAACCAGACGTAGTAGCCCCCGAGCGTCGAGGTGCTTGGTCAAGTCCCGGGTAGTGGTGTAGCGCTGTGCTCCTTCGACAGGGGGTTAGGCGGTCAGCGCGGGTAGGGCATCGGCTCCGATCTCGGGTTCGGTGTTGGGCACGATGTTGACGCGGCAGCGGGCCAGCACCTCGAGTCCGAGGTAGCGGCGTCCTTCGGCCCACTCGTCGGTCTGCTCGGCCAGGACGGCGCCGACGAGGCGGACGATCGCGTCGCGGTTAGGGAAGATGCCCACGGCGTCGGTGCGGCGGCGGATCTCCTTGTTGAGGCGCTCGGCGGGGTTGTTGGACCAGATCTGGGTCCACACGTCCTTGGGGAAGGCGGTGAAGGCCAGGATGTCCTCGCGTGCGCCGGCGAGGTGCTCGGCCACCGCGGGCAGCTTGTCGGTGACGTAGTCGATGAGCCGGTCGAACTGCGCGTGCACCGCCGATGCGTCGGGCTGGTCGTACACGCTGTGCAGCATCGCCTTGACCGCCGGCCACATCGACTTCGGCGTCACCGACATCAGGTTGGCCGAGTAGTGGGTGCGGCAGCGTTGCCAGGAGGCGCCGGGCAGGTTCGCCGCGATGGCCTCGACCAGACCGGCGTGCGCGTCGGAGGTCACCAGCCGCACGCCGCTCAGGCCGCGGGCGACCAGGTCGGCGAAGAACTCGTTCCACGCCGCCCCCGTCTCGCTGGTGGCCACCCGCATGCCGAGGACCTCGCGGTGCCCGTCGCCGTTGACGCCGGTCGCCAGCAGCACGACGGCGTTGATGACGCGCCCGCCCTCGCGGACCTTCATCGTCAGCGCGTCGGCGGCCACGAACGTGAACGGGCCGGCGTCCCCGAGCGGGCGGTGGCGGAACTCCTCGACGAGCTGGTCCAGGTCGGCGGCCATCCGGGAGACCTGGGACTTGGACAACGAGTCGATGCCCAGAGTCTTGACGAGCTTGTCCATGCGCCGGGTGGAGACCCCGGCCAGGTAGCAGTCGGCGACGACGGTGATCAGCGCCGACTCGGCCCGCTTACGCCGCTCGAGCAACCACTCGGGGAAGTAGGTGCCCTTGCGCAGCTTGGGGATCGCCACCTCCAGGGTGCCCACCCGGGTGTCCAGGGGGCGGCGGCGGTAGCCGTTGCGCTGGGCGACTCGGTCGGGGGTGGGCCGGCCGTACTCGGCGCCGACGACGGCGTCGGCGTCCGCGGACAGCAGGCTGTTGATGATCGACTGCAGCAGGTGCCGCATCAGATCCGGACTCGCCTCGGCCAGGGCTTCGCCGAGCAGGCCGGCAGGGTCGACAATGTGAGGAGCGGTCATCGTGTGACTCCGTTCGAGGGTGCTGTGAGAGGTTCACTCGAAGGATCACGCGGTGGCCGCGTCCTCGTCCGACGTACACGCCGGAGACGACGACTTCAGCTACCGCGCTACACCACTATGCGGGACTCAACTAGGTGCTTCGGATGAGCCCGCTGAGCCACCCGTCCGCGTTCTCGTCGGGGTTTGTGACCACCGCGGTCATGCGACATTCATCGCCACCCCACGCGTTGGCTTCGAAGGTCACGACCGGAACTGGCGGCTGCGGCGGTTCCTCGGTCGCCTGCGCGGGCAGGACGGTCAATCCGGCTAGGGCCAGGGGTAGGGCGCCCAAGGGTGCCAGCCACCGGTGGTTCAACGCCATCGGAGATCTCCTTTGATTCGGCTCAGGTGCCAGCCAACCTAGGAGGCTTGTGTCTCACTTCTGTCGCACGGACCGCCGCGCCGGCAGGACCTGGTCGAGTACCAGGCCGACCAACAGGCCGAGGACAAGGCCGAACACCAAGGAGGCGACGAGCAGGCGCTCGCCCCCGCCCAGCTGGGCCACGCCGTCACCGCGATGGTCGAGGCGGAGGTCCGCCAGCACCAGCTCACGACGACCGTCACAGCCCTGAGGGGCATCCCCGAGGTCCTGGAGTGCCTGGCCCATGCGGGCGGGACCGATCTGCTGATCCGCGTCGCGGCCAGCGACACCCATCACCTGTTCACCGTCCTGGAGCGCGTCCGCGCCTGCCCCGGGATCGTGCGCACTCGCACGGGAGTCATGCTGCGGGAGCTGATCCCCTACCGCGTCGGTCAGCTGCTGCCGACCGAGCTCGCCACGCGACCCCTCGGCGCAACCGCTGTGCCAGACTCGCCCGGGTGAGCACCGACGCCCGCGAGCCCGACGCCGACCCGATCACTCGGCATACCCGCTCCCGCCGGGACCTGGAGGAGGGGATCGAGCGGGACTTCGAGCGCAACCTGTCCTACGGGGAGTACCTCGATCTGGACCGGATCCTGTCGGCCCAGCACCCCCGCGCCGTCCCCCCGCGCCATGACGAGCTGCTCTTCATCATCCAGCACCAGACCTCCGAACTCTGGCTCAAGCTGATGCTGCACGAGCTCACGTCCGCCCGCGAGCTGCTCGCCGCTGACGACGTCCAGCCGGCGCTGAAGCGGATCGCCCGCGTCAAGCACATCCAGCACACGCTCACCGAGCAGTGGTCGGTGCTGGCCACCCTGACCCCGAGCGAGTACGCGGAGTTCCGCCACTTCCTGGCGACCGGGTCCGGCTTCCAGTCCTGGCAGTACCGCGCCGTCGAGTTCTCACTCGGCAACAAGAACCCGGAGATGCTGCGGGTCTTCGCCCACGACGCCGACGTCCACGCCCAGCTTGAGGACCTGCTGTACCGGCCGAGCCTCTACGACGAGGTGCTCCGCCTGCTCGCCCGCCGCGGGCACCCTGTCCCGCCGGAGGTGCTCGACCGCGATGTCAGCCGCCCCTACGAGAGCCACGAGGGGGTGGTCGGCATGTTCACCGCGATCTACGCCGACCCGGGCACGCACTGGGTCGAGTACGAGCTCGCCGAGGAGTTGGTCGACGTGGAGGACAACTTCCAGGTATGGCGTTTCCGTCACCTCAAGACGGTCGAGCGGATCATCGGCTCCAAGCGCGGCACGGGTGGCAGCTCCGGGGTCCCCTTCCTGCGCCGGGCCCTGGACCTCACCTTCTTCCCCGAGCTCTACGACGTCCGCACCCGGATCCAGGACGTCACCCCGGACGGCTACCACGGAGGCGAGGCGTGATGCGCCAGGACGGAGGGATCCCACCCAGCCGCGAGGACGCCCTCGCGCTCGACGCGGCCGACCCGCTCGCGGAGTACGCGGCAGGCTTTGAGCCGGCCAAGGACCTGCTCGCCTACTTCGACGGCAACTCCTTGGGCCGCCCGGTGGCCGGCACCGCGCAGGCGCTCGCCGACTTCACGCTCGGGCCGTGGGGCAGCGGGCTGATCCGGTCCTGGGACAGCGGTCAGGACAGCGGGCGGGAGACCGACGAGGAGACCGACTGGATGCGCTGGCCCGAGGTGGTCGGTGACGAGGTGGCGAGCGCCGCGCTCGGTGCGGCTCCCGGCCAGACTGTGGTCGCCGACTCCACCACCGTGCTCCTCTACAAGCTGCTCCGCGCGCTGGCCGACCACCAGGTCGCGATCGACCCGGCGCGTACCGAGATCGTCCTGGACACCGACAACTTCCCGACCGACCGCTATGTCGCTGAGGGCATCGCCGCCGAGCGGGGTATGTCGTTGCGCTGGGTCCAGGTGGATCCCGCGACCGGGGTGCGGCTCGAGCAGGTCGAGGAGGCTGTCGGCCCCGCCACGGCGGTCGCGCTCTTCTCGCACGTCGCCTACCGCTCCGGCTGGATCGCCGACACCGAGGCGATCACCCGGGTCGTCCACGACGCGGGCGGGCTGATCCTCTGGGACACCTGCCACTCGGCAGGCTCGGTCCCGATCCGCGCCGACGACTGGGGATGGGACGCCGCGGTCGGCTGCGACTACAAGTACCTCAACGGCGGCCCCGGCGCACCCGCCCACGCCTACCTCGCGAGCCGGCTCCACGACATACCGACCCTGGAGCAGCCGATCCAGGGCTGGATGGGAAGGCGCGATCCCTTCCTGATGGAGCAGGGCTACGCACCCGCTGCCGGTGTCCGCTCGCTGGTCAGCGGGACCCCGCCGATCCTGGGCATGGTGCCGCTGCGGTTGGCATTGGCGATGCTGGAGGAGGCCGGGATCGAGGCGGTCCGGGCCAAGTCCTTGCAGCTCACCGATTTCGCCCTGCGGATCGTCGACTCCTGGCCGGCCGAGCTGGGCGTCGCCGTGGCCAGCCCCCGCGAGCACGCCCGCCGTGGGGGCCACATCACGCTGCGCCACCCCCGCTTCATCGAGAGCTACCGCCGGTTGTGGGAGCGGGGGGTGATCCCTGACTTCCGCTCGCCGGACGGGCTGCGGGTGGGGCCGGCCCCGCTGTCGACCACTTTTGTCGAGCTCTGGGACGGGCTCGCGGCCGTGCGGGAGGAACTGGTCGGCTAGCGTGTCGAGGGTGAGCGAACCCACGCACTTCGACCTGATTATCCTGGGCAGCGGGTCCGGCAACTCCCTGGTCACGCCAGACTTCGAGGACAAGCGCACCGCGATCGTGGAGGCGGGTGTCTTCGGTGGGACCTGCCTGAACGTCGGGTGCATCCCGACCAAGATGTTCGTGTATGCCGCAGAGGTCGCCGACGCGGTGCGTGGCGCGGCTCGCTACGGGATCGACGCAACCCTGGACGGGGTGCGCTGGCGCGACATCCGGGACCGGATCTTCGGGCGGATCGACCCGATCTCCGAGGGCGGGTTGGACTACCGGCGCGACTCCGGGCATACGGAGGCCTATCTCGGGCATGGCCGCTTCGTCTCCGACCGCGAGATCGAGGTCGAGATCACCCGCGAGGACGGGACCGGTCGCTTCCCGGTGGGCTCGCGCCAGCGGATCACCGGGGACCAGATCGTGATCGCGACCGGATCACGCCCGACGGTCCCGCACGTCATCTCGGAGGCGGGGGTTTCCTTCCACACCTCCGAGACGGTGATGCGCATCGATGAGCTGCCCGCGAGCATGGTCATCGTGGGTGGCGGGGTGATCGCCGCTGAGTTCGCGCACGTCTTCGCGGCGCTGGGCGTGGACATCACCGTGGTCGCGCGCTCCGGGCGGTTGATGCGCGCCTTCGACGAAGAGATCTCCCAGGCCTTCACCGACCTCGCCCGCCAACGCTGGACCGTCCACACCGACGCCGAGCCCACCGCTGCCCGGGAGAGCGCGGACGGCGTCGAGCTCGACCTCGCCGACGGCACCACGGTGGCGGCCGAGCTGCTGCTCGTGGCCACCGGTCGGCGCCCCAACAGCGACGACCTGGGGCTGGAGCACACCGGCGTCCGCACCCACGCTGATGGCCGCGTCGTCGTCGACGAGCACGCCCGCACCGACGTCCCCGAGATCTTTGCCCTGGGTGACGTGTGCTCGCCCTACCAGCTCAAGCACGTCGCCAACCAGGAGGCCCGGGTGGTGGCGCACAATCTGGTCCACCCGACCACACCGCATACGGTCGACCACCGGTTCGTCCCGGCCGCGGTCTTCAGCGACCCGCAGCTGGCCACCGTCGGCCTCACCGAGGAGCAGGCGCGGGAGCAGGGCTATGACGTGACCACCAAGACCCAGAAGTACGGCGACACTGCCTATGGCTGGGCGATGGAGGACACCACCAGCCTGTTCAAGGTGGTCGGCGACCGCCGCACCGGCGGCCTGCTCGGGGCGCACGCGATGGGCCCCCACTCCTCCAGCCTGATCCAGCCGGTGATCCAGGCGCTCAGCCTGGCCGGCCCAGCCGGACCGCCCAGCGTGCTCCAGCTCGCGCGCGGGCAGTACTGGATCCACCCCGCTCTGGCCGAGGTGCTGGAGAACGCGCTCCTGGGGTTGGAGGTCTCGCCGCACGAGGACCCGACCGCCTCCTACGACCCCGCCGGTGAGGGGGAGGAAGCCTAGGGGGCACGTAGCATGGTTCCCATGTCCGATGTGACCTCGTCCAGCACGACCCCCCTCGACCACAAGGTCGCCGACCTGTCCCTCGCCGAGTCCGGCCGCCACCAGATCCGGCTGGCCGAGCACGAGATGCCCGGGCTGATGGCGCTGCGCGAGCGGTTCGCCGGGCAGCAGCCGCTGGCCGGCGCCCGGATCGCGGGCTCCCTGCACATGACCGTGCAGACCGCTGTGCTCATCGAGACCCTGGTGGCCCTGGGAGCCGAGGTCCGCTGGGCCTCCTGCAACATCTTCTCCACCCAGGACGAGGCGGCGGCCGCCGTGGCCGTCGGCCCGGACGGCACGCCCGAGGACCCCCAGGGTGTGCCGGTCTTCGCCTGGAAGGGCGAGACGCTGGAGGAGTACTGGTGGTGCACCACCCAGATCCTGCTCTGGCCCGGGGAGGAGGGGCCGAACATGATCCTCGACGACGGTGGCGACGCCACCCTGCTGGTCCACAAGGGCAAGGAGTGGGAGGCGCAGGGTGCCGTGCCCAGCGCAGAGGAGGAGGACCCCGAGGAGTGGAAGGTCATCCTGGAGACCGTGCGCTCCGGGCTCGCCGAGCACCCCACCCGCTGGACCGAGGTCGCTGACGGGCTCAGGGGCGTCACCGAGGAGACCACCACCGGCGTGCACCGGCTCTACCAGCTGCACGAGCAGGGTGAGCTGCTCTTCCCGGCGATCAACGTCAACGACAGCGTCACCAAGTCCAAGTTCGACAACATCTACGGCTGTCGGCACAGCCTCGTCGACGGCATCAACCGGGCCACCGACGTGCTCATCGGCGGCAAGGTCGCCGTGGTCTGCGGGTATGGCGATGTCGGCAAGGGCTGCGCGGAGTCGCTGCGCGGTCAGGGCGCGCGGGTGATCGTCACCGAGATCGACCCGATCTGCGCGCTGCAGGCCGCGATGGACGGTTACCAGGTCGCGCGCCTGGAGGACGTCATCGGCCAGGCCGACTTCGTGATCACCGCCACCGGGTGCAAGGACGTCGTCACCGTCGAGCACATGACGGCGATGAAGGACAAGGCGATCCTGGGCAATATCGGCCACTTCGACAACGAGATCGACATGGCGGGCCTGGCCCGCGTGCCCGACGTGGTCCGCACCGAGATCAAGCCGCAGGTCCACGAGTGGTCCTTCGGCGACCGCTCGATCATCGTGCTCTCCGAGGGCCGCCTGCTCAACCTCGGCAATGCCACCGGGCACCCCAGCTTCGTGATGTCGGCCAGCTTCGCCAACCAGGTGCTGGCGCAGATCGAACTGTTCACCCGCCCCGACGACTACCCCCTCGGCGTGCACACCCTCCGCAAGGAGCTGGACGAGGAGGTCGCGCGCCTGCATCTGGACTCCGTGGGGGCCGGGCTGACCGAGCTCACCAAGGAGCAGGCGGCCTACCTGGGTGTTGATGTCGCGGGCCCGTTCAAGTCCGACCAGTATCGTTACTGAATCCGGCGTGACCTCGGCAGAGGTCAGCGCGTCAGATTCGGAGATCCGCCACCTGGCGGATGAACACCTGAGCAGACCGCTTCTTCGAGGAGGACCCGTGGCAGCCAGCGTTCTCGTGGTCGACGACGACCAAGCTCTTGCCGAGATGCTCGGCATCGTGCTGCGCAAAGAGGGGTACGACGTCGCGACCTGCGGTGATGGCGGCCGTGCCGTCCCGATGTTCCGCGAGCTCCGCCCGGACCTCGTGCTGCTCGACGTGATGCTCCCGACGCAGGACGGGATCGAGGTATGCCGTCAGCTGCGCACCGAGTCCGGCGTCCCGATCGTGATGCTTACCGCGCGCACCGACACCAAGGATGTGGTGGCCGGTCTGGAGGCCGGGGCCGACGACTACGTGGTCAAGCCGTTCAAGCCCCAGGAGTTGCTCGCCCGGGTGCGTGCCCGTCTGCGTCGGGTAGACACCGGTGAGGACGACCGCCTCCAGGTCGGTGATGTCACCATCGACGTCGCCGGCCATGAGGTCACCCGCGGGGGAGAGCGGATCCCGCTGACCCCGCTCGAGTTCGACCTGCTCGTCGCGCTGGCCAGCAAGCCCAGCCAGGTCTTCGACCGCGAGTCCTTGCTTGAGCAGGTGTGGGGGTACCGGCACGCAGGCGACACCCGCCTGGTCAACGTGCACGTCCAGCGGCTGCGCAGCAAGATCGAGAAGGACCCCGAGAACCCCCAGATCGTGGTGACCGTCCGTGGCGTCGGTTACAAGGCCGGTCACCCCTGACGGTCGGCAGGTCGGCCAGCACGAGACCTCGACCAGCTCGGCGTCGTCCCCCGACCACCGCCGTCACGACCCACGTCCGGAGCCGCCCCCCGCGGCCCAGCCGGCGCCGTGGACCGTGGCGGGCCGGGCGATCAGCCGCTGGTGGCGCTCCTCGCTGCGCACCCGGGTGGTCACCACCACCGTCCTGCTCGGGTTGGCGCTCAGCGCGCTGCTCGGCACCACCCTGTATCAGCAGGTCGCCAGCGGACTCGTGGCCCAGGGCGTGGACAACGCCCAGCGGGACGCCTCGCAGCAGGTCGCCCTGGCGCAGGAGGCCATCGACTCCACCGACCGCCGCGACGACGCAGGCCTGACCCAGGCGGTCGACGACCAGGCCCGGACGATGGCGGGGAGCAGCCCGGAGGACGGCCGCCAGGTGCTGATCCTGCCCGCCCTCGGCAATGACCGCGGCAGCCCAGTCCCGACCATCAGTGTCGGTGGGGTCGACGCCCAGGACCTGCCGCCGGCCCTGCAGCTGGCGATCGAGAATGACCCTGAGGACCAGCAGGTCGTCGTGGTGCCGATGAGCCTGGTCGGTCACGAGGCACCCGTCACCTCGGTCGTCGTCGGCTCGCGGATCAGCGTGCTGCGCGCCGGCTCCTATGACGTGGTTCTCGTCTATCCCTTGGTCCGGGAGCAGGAGACGCTGGACCTGGTGCGTCAGCTGGGCCTGTTCGGTGGGCTGGCGCTGGCGCTGCTCATCGGTGCCCTCGGCGCCTTCGCCACGCGGATGGTGACCCGGCCGGTCGAGCGCGCCGTGTCGGTCACCCAACAGTTGGCCAAGGGACATCTGGACGAACGGCTGCCCGTCCAGGGCAATGACGAGCTCGCCAAGCTGGCCTCCTCCTTCAACACGATGGCCGACTCGATCCAGCTGCAGATCCGTGAGCTGCGCTCGCTGTCCCAGCTGCAGCAGCGCTTCGTCTCCGATGTCTCGCACGAGCTGCGCACCCCGTTGACCACGATCCGGATGGCAGGCGAGGTGCTGCACGCCTCCAAGGACGACTTTCCCGACCCGGTGGCCCGCTCCGCCGAGCTGCTGCAACAGGAGCTGGACCGCTTCGAGGACCTGCTCACCGAGCTGCTGGAGATCAGCCGCTTCGACTCCGGGGCCGTCACGGTCGAACGGCACTCCGAAGACCTGAGCGCCGTCGTCCAGGCCGCCCTGGAGGGCGTCGAGCCGCTCGCCGACGCCCTCGGCACCCCGCTGGATCTCCGTCTGGCCGTCGGCGAACCGCTGCCCACCACCATGGATGGCCGCCGGATCTCCCGGGTGCTGCGCAATCTGTTGGCCAACGCCGTCGAGCACAGCGAGGGCCGGCCGGTCGTGGTCACCGTCGCCGCCACCGAGCACGTGGCCTCGGTCTCGGTGCGCGATCACGGGATCGGGCTTGACGAGGAGCAGCTGGAACGGGTCTTCGACCGGTTCTGGCGCGCCGACCCCTCCAGGCAGCGCACCACCGGTGGCACCGGCCTGGGCCTGGCCATCGCGGTCGAGGACGCCCGCGTCAACGGTGGCTGGTTGCAGGTCAACGGCGCCCGAGGCGAGGGGGCCTGCTTCCGGCTCGTCCTGCCGCGGGATGCCGCCTACGTGATCGCCGAACCCCCGGCCAGCGTCCCGCCCCCTGGTCCGGAGGCTCTCGCGGCCGACGCCCAGGTCCCCGACGTCGTCCTCGCCCTGGCCACCCGGAAGGAGTCCGCCGGATGACCACCGCGCACGCCGCCCTCAGCCAGCGCCTCGCTCAGGCCGCCCCGAGCCAGCAGCCCACCACCGCGCGCGGAACCGCCCGCCGTGGGTGGCGGCATACCCGGGCGTGGTTGACCGCGGCTGCGGCCGCCTCGGCCCTGGTCATCTCCGGCTGCAGCGCCAACCTGCCGACCGACGCGGTGCCCCGCGCGGGGCTGCCGGTCGACGTCCAGGCGCGCCAAGATGTGCAACGGCTGCTACCCCGCCCCCAGTCGGGGGCGTCCACGACAGACGTGGTGACCGGCTTCCTGCGCGCCAACGTCGGTTTCGCCGAGGACGACGACGTCGCCCGTGACTACCTGACCTCCTCGCTGGCCAGCGACTGGGTGCCGACCAGCAATGTGCTCGTGCTCGAAGGCGTCCCTGAGGTCCGCAGCATCGAGTCCGGGGTGGTGCAGGTGACCGCCGAGGTCCGTGGCCGGATCGACGGCTCCGGGCGGCTCATCGAGCAGCCGGCCGGCACCACGACGACCCAGAGTTTCCAGCTCACTCCGGTCGCTGGGGAGTGGCGGATCAACGCCTTCCCCGAGGGCTTCGGGCTCTGGCTGTCCGCGACGGACCTGGACCAGGCGTTCCGGCCGACGACGGTCTACTACGTCAACCCGCTGCTGGAGACCTTCGTGCCCGAGGTGCGCTGGCTGGCCAAGGGGGAGGGGCTGACCACCTCGGTGACCCGCGCCCAGCTCTCGCCGCCGCCCTCCTACCTGGAGGGTGCGGTCTCGACGGGCGCGACCGGCGACGTCCAGCTCGCCGTCGGGGCCGTGCCGGTCGATCCCACCACCCAGGTCGCCACCGTCAACCTGCAGGCGACCGGCCTCGCCGAGGACTCCGAGCGGCTCCGGATCCTGCGGGCCCAGCTGACCCACGCGCTGCTGGGGCTCAGCGGGGTCAACCGCGTCGACCTGCGGGTCGTCGGCCGCAGCGTCGACAGCGAGCCGATCGGCGCGAGCGCCGATCTGGGCTTCCACGACGCCTACCTCGAGGCGGACGTCGGCATCCTGCGGGTGCAGGACCGGCTGATCACGGTCAGCCCGACCGACTACGCGCTACGCAACGTGCCCGCCCCCGAGGACTCGCCCGGGCTGCCCAACCTCGGCATCGCCTGGTCCGGCGTGGCCGCCTCGGCCGACGGCGCCACGCTCGCCGCGGTCAACACGACCCGGACCGAGCTGTGGCGCTGGCGTGGCGACAACTCCGACGTCAACCCCGGCATCGGCGACCGGCTGACCGACCCCTCGTTCAGCCCTGACGGCTTGCTCTGGGTGGCCGGCGCCGCCCGCAGCTCCGGCGTACCCCGCGTCTGGTGGAGCGAGGCGGAGGACATCAAGGCGGTCGCCCGCCCGATCGACATCCCCAACGTCGACGACACCGACCGGGTCACCGCCTTCCGGGTGTCGCCGGACGGCAGCCGGGCGTTGCTGGTGATCGGCCCCAGCGCGGGCGACGGCCCGGATCGGCTGATGGTCGCGGGCATCATCCGCGGGCCTCAGGGCCGGCCGACGGGGCTGGCGACCCCCTACCCGGTCGCGCCCACGCTGGTCGACATCGCTTCGGCCCGGTGGGCTCCTACCGGTGAGATCGTGGCGGTCGCCAGCCGTAGCCAGGACGTGCGCCTGCTGCCCTACCGCGTCCCGTTGGGCGGCTGGGTGCGCCAGGTGGGCGATGAACTGCCTGGCCTGGTGGATCTGCTGGCGGTGCCCGAGGGGCAGGGCTACCGTCCCGTCGCGCGCACCGAGGACGGCCGCTTCCACACGGTGGAGGGCAGCGGGTGGTACGAGGCCCGCAACGGCGATGAGCTGATCATCCCCGGCAGTTGATCCATCCCGGCAGTTGATCCATCTCGGCAGCGGTTCGGCATCGCCGGCGCGGGCCGCTGGCGCCGAGCCCACTGGGGCCTGTGGATGACGCCAGCTCCGCGCGGCCCCGGTGCCCCAGTCTTGGGGTATGCCGATTCACCCCTGGCAGGACGTGCTCGCCCTCGTGGAGCTCGCCGCCCCGACCGCCTGCGCGGGCTGCGGGGAGGCCGGCACCCGGTGGTGCGCCGCGTGCTCGGACCTGCTCGTGGACGCCCGGGCCCACGCCTGGTCGCCCACGCCCTGCCCGCCCCGGATGCCGGCGACGTGGTCCGCGCTGCCCTACGCCGACGCCGTGCGCCACGCCGTCGTGGCCTGGAAGGACGGTGGCCGCACCGACCTCACCCCGCACCTGGGGCGGGTCGTGCGCTCGGTCCTGGCCGCCGCGCTCGCCGGCTCGCCGCCACACCTGGCGGCGCTGGTCGGCGGTCGCCCCGTCGCGCTGGTGCCGGCGCCCTCGGCCCGTGCCGGGACCCGTGCCCGAGGTGAGCACCGCGTGGGTGCCCTGACGCGGGCGGCGGCACACGGCATACCGGGACGTCGGTTGGTCGTGCTGGACGCGCTGCGCCTGACCCGGCGGGTGGCCGACCAGTCCGGGCTCGGTGCCGGGGGACGGATGGCCAACCTGTCCGGGGCGGTGTCGGTGCGGCGGGCCGCGCGGTCCCGGGTGGTGGGCGTGCCGTGCGTCCTGGTCGACGACGTGGTGACGACCGGAGCAACCCTCGTGGAGTGCGCCCGCGCGTTGCGGGAGGCCGGGTCCGGGCCCGTCGTGGCGGCGACCGTGGCGGCCACAAGGCGGTGGACGTGATGCCCCCTACCGCAACCCAGGAGCGCGGACTAGGGTGTCGTCATGGAGCACCTCAACGTCACGAACGGGGGTGAGGCCGACGAGTTAGGCGCCAGTGCACGACGCCGATGACATCCCCTCAACCCACTCCGATGGAGGATCCATGGAACTGAACGTGACCGGTCGTAAGAAGGACGTCTCCGAGCGCTTCCGGCGCCACCTGGAGGACAAGCTCAGCAAGATTCCCCAGTTGGCCCCGCGCGTGCGGCGCACCGAGGTGGTTCTCACCAAGGAGGCCAACCCGCGCCAGGCCAAGGAGGCCGAACGCTGCGAGATCACCTGCTACGTCCAGCGCACCGTCGTCCGCGCCGAAGCCGCCGCGGACGAGGAGTACGCCGCCCTCGACCTGGCCATGAGCAAACTCACCGAGCGCCTGCGCCGCATCGGCGACAAGCGGCGGGTGAGCCACACCGGCAAGCACCGGTTGCCCTCCGTGGCCGAGGCCACCTTCGGACTTCCGACCGACCCGCTGGTCCCCGAGG
The DNA here is from genome assembly GCF_050261105.1 of Ornithinimicrobium pulveris. Classification (GTDB taxonomy): domain Bacteria; phylum Actinomycetota; class Actinomycetes; order Actinomycetales; family Dermatophilaceae; genus Ornithinicoccus. Next base: position 1,009,896 of record NZ_CP189837.1, read on the forward strand.
AGTCGGCGGAGGCCCCCGAGGCCGCGCTGAGCCCGGAGGAAGCGGTTGACGAGGCGCTGCAGACCCAGGGCAACAGCCCCATCGAGATCCGCGAGAAGGTGCACACCTCCGCCCCGATGACGCTCGGCGAGGCCCTGTCGCAGATGGAGCTGGTCGGGCACGAGTTCTTCCTCTTCCACGACGCCGATAGCGATCAGCCCTCCGTCGTCTACCGCCGCCGCGGCTGGAGCTACGGCGTGCTGCGCCTGGAGAACGAAGCTCCTGGTGAGGGGGCGCAGTCCCAGCCCGAGGACATCGACGAAGCCGTCGCGTCCTGACGCGAGCCTGGTCACCACGGAGACGGCCCCGCACCACCACCGGTGGGCGGGGCCGTCCGCGCTCTGCCGACCACGCTCTTCCCCCAACCCTGTCGGTGGGCTCTGGCACAGTGAGGTCATGTCCGGTCACCGCACCATCGCCCGCCCGCTGGCCCGCCGGATCGCGCTTGCGGCGCAGGGCTTCGGTCGGCCACGTCCTGCAGAGGTCGGCACCCGCCAGCTCAACGCGGTGATGGAGCGGCTGCAGGTCGTCCAGATCGACAGCGTCAACGTGCTGACCCGCAGCCACTACCTGCCCTTCTTCGCCCGGCTGGGTCCCTACGACACCGCCCTGCTGGACCGCCTCCGCGACGGGGCCGGGCAGCGGGGGCGCTCCAAGGCGGGCCGCACCATCGTGGAGTACTGGGCGCACGAGGCGGCGTTGATCCCGTTCCAGACCTGGCCCGAGCTGGGTTTCCGGATGACCCGCCCGCACGCCGTGCAGTGGCGTGAGTCGCTCGAGCAGGAGCACCCCGGTCTGCTCGACGCTGTGACCGGGGTGCTCTCCGAGCAAGCGCCGTCCACCGCCCGTGAGGTGGAGGCGCACCTGCCGCACGGGTCGGACAAACCGAATGACCACTGGGGCTGGAACTGGTCGGCGGTCAAGACTGCGCTGGAGTGCCTCTTCCGGTCCGGCCTGGTCACCTCGGCCGGGCGGACCAGCCAGTTCGAACGCCGGTATGCCGTGCCCTCCGCGGTGCTGCCCCCGGAGGTGATGGCTCGAGCGCCGGGCAGCGCGGACGCCCCGAGCGAGCTGGAGTCGGCGACCGGGCTGCTGCGTCGAGCTGCGCAGGCGCACGGCATCGGGACCAAGCGGTGTCTGGCTGACTACTACCGGCTCGGGGGACCGGTGGTGGACCAGGCGTTGGCGGATCTCGTCGCGGCCGGGGAGCTCGACGAGGTGCGGGTCCCGGGGTGGAAGGACACGGCATACCTGGACCCGGAGGCCCGTCGACCACGCTCGGTGAGCGCGGCGGCCCTGCTCAGCCCCTTCGACTCCCTCGTCTGGCAGCGCGAGCGGATCGAGGCGCTCTGGGACTTCCGCTACCGGCTGGAGATCTACACACCCGCGGCGAAGCGGGTGCATGGCTACTACGTGCTGCCCTTCCTGCTGGACGAGGCGCTGGTGGGGCGGGTCGACCTGAAGGCCGACCGGGGCGCGGGCGTGCTGCGCGTCCAGTCGCTGCACTGGGAGGAGGGCGTCGACGTCGCCGCCGCGGCGCCCCGGTTGATGGGCGAGCTGGAGGCGATGGCCGGGTGGCTCGGACTCGGACGGGTGGACCTTCCCACTGGGTCCCGCTAGGGCTACCTGGTGAAGGCTCTGGGGGCGGTGGTAGGGAATGCCCAGCCTGGGCGGTTAGCCTAGGCGGGTGCCGAACCTCTTCGAGAAGATCCTGCGCGCCGGTGAAAAGGGCGCGCTGCGCAGGCTGGAGAACATCGCCCGACAGGTCAATGCCCTGGAGGAGGACTTCGAGGGCCTGAGCGACACCGAGCTGCGCGAGGAGACCGACAAGTTCAAGGCGCGGCTGGCCGACGGTCAGACGCTGGACCAGTTGCTGCCGGAGGCCTTCGCCGCTGTGCGTGAGGCGGGCAAGCGGACCATCGGCAAGCGGCACTTCGACGTGCAGCTGATGGGTGGGGCCGCCCTGCACCAGGGCAATGTCGCCGAGATGCGCACCGGTGAGGGCAAGACGCTGGTCGCGACGCTGCCGTCCTATCTCAACGCGCTGTCCGGCAAGGGCGTGCACGTCATCACCACCAACGACTACCTGGCGCAGTACCAGTCCGAGCTGATGGGCCGTGTGCACCGGGCCCTGGGGTTGGAGACCGGCTGCATCCTGTCCTCGATGACCCCGGCGCAGCGGCGCGAGCAGTACGCGATGGACATCACGTACGGCACCAACAACGAGTTCGGCTTCGACTACCTGCGCGACAACATGGCGTGGGCGCTGAAGGACCTGGTGCAGCGGGAGCACAACTTCGCGATCGTGGACGAGGTCGACTCGATCCTGATCGACGAGGCCCGCACGCCGCTGATCATCTCCGGCCCGGCCGACCAGGCCACCAAGTGGTACATGGAGTTCTCCAAGCTGGTCCGGCGGCTGGAGCGGGGGACCGCGGCAGACTCGATGCGGGGGATCGAGGCCAGCGGAGACTACGAGGTCGACGAGAAGAAGAAGACCGTCGGCGTGCTGGAGTCCGGGATCGAGAAGATCGAGGACTTCCTGGGGATCGACAACCTCTACGAGTCGGCCAACACCCCGCTGATCGGGTACCTCAACAACGCGATCAAGGCCAAGGAACTGTTCACGCGCGACAAGGACTATGTCGTGATGGACGGCCAGGTGATGATCGTCGATGAGCACACCGGCCGCATCCTGCCCGGCCGCCGCTACAACGAGGGCATGCACCAGGCGATCGAGGCCAAGGAAGGGGTGGAGATCAAGAACGAGAACCAGACCCTGGCCACGGTGACGTTGCAGAACTACTTCCGCATGTACGACAAGTTGGCCGGCATGACGGGTACCGCCCAGACCGAGGCGGCCGAGCTGCACCAGATCTACAAGGTCGGCGTGCTCTCCATCCCCACCAACATGCCGATGATCCGCCAGGACATGCCCGACCTCGTCTACCGGACCGAGGAGGCCAAGTTCAACGCGGTCGTCGACGACATCGCCGAGCGGCACGAGGTCGGCCAGCCGGTCCTGGTCGGCACCACCTCGGTGGCGAAGTCGGAGTACCTGTCCGAGGCGCTGCGTCGACGCGGTGTGCGGCACGAGGTCCTGAACGCCAAGCACCACGAGCGGGAGGCCTCGATCGTGGCCGAGGCGGGTCGCAAGGGGGCGGTCACGGTGTCGACCAACATGGCTGGTCGAGGCACCGACATCATGCTCGGCGGCAACCCGGAGTTCCGGGCCGTGGCCGCGCTGCGCGCCCGTGGGCTGGACCCGCACGAGACCCCCGAGGAGTACGAGGCGGCCTGGGACGAGGCGCTGCAGCAGGCCGAGCAGTCGGTCTCCAGCGAGCACGAGGAGGTCACCGAGCTTGGTGGTCTGTATGTGCTCGGCACCGAGCGGCACGAGTCCCGACGTATCGACAATCAGCTGCGTGGTCGTGCCGGTCGCCAGGGTGACCCGGGCGAGAGCCGGTTCTACCTCTCGCTCCAGGATGACCTCATGCGGATGTTCAACGCGGCGATGGTCGACCGGGTGATGGCGACCACCGGGTTGTCCGACGATGTGCCGATCGAGTCCAAGATGGTCTCGCGGTCGATCGCGAGCGCGCAGTCCCAGGTGGAGGCGCAGCACTTCGAGACGCGGAAGAACGTTCTCAAGTATGACGACGTCCTGAACCGTCAGCGCGAGGTCATCTATGCCGAGCGTCGTCGGGTGCTGGAGGGTGAGGACCTCCAGGAGCAGGTGCGGATCTTCATCAACGATGTCGTCACCGACTACGTGACCGCAGCCGGTGGCGAGGGTCTGGCCGATGGCATGGACCTGGAGCAGCTCTGGGGCGACCTCGGCCAGATCTACCCCGTGCAGATCACCGTGGACGAGGTCGTCGCCGAGGCCGGTGGCCGCAATGGCGTCACGACCGGCCTGCTCGTGGAGCAGCTGACCTCCGACGCCCAGCACGCCTACGACCAGCGTGAGGAATCGGTCGGCCAGGACCTCATGCGGGACGTGGAGCGACGGGTCGTCCTCCAGGTGCTGGACCGCAAGTGGCGCGAGCACCTCTATGAGATGGATTACCTCAAGGAGGGCATCGGCCTGCGGGCGATGGCCCAGCGCGAGCCGCTCGTGGAGTACCAGCGTGAGGGTTACCAGCTCTTCACGGCTGTGATGGAGGCGATCAAGGAGGAGTCCGTGCGCTTCCTCTTCCACGCCGAGATCAAGCAGACCGGACAGCCTGCCGAGCAGGCCCCGCCCAAGCAGCAGATGACCTTCGTCGCGCCCAGCGAGAGCGGCGAGGCCGAGGTGCGTCCGGTGCGGGCCGACGGCAGTCTCCCGGACGAGGACGACGCGGTGCCCCAGGGTCCCGAGGCTGGCGGGTCCGGTGGCTCGGGCAATCGGGCCGAGCGTCGGCGGGCCAAGCGCAAGCAGCGCTGAGGCTCAGCTAGCGGGGAGTAGCAGCGCTCCGTCTCAGCCTCAGCCTCCCCGCCGCAAGGAGCGCTGAGGCTCCGCTCTTCCTCGGCAGTGAGCGGACCCTCAAACGTGCACAACGGGCCGCGCGAGGACAAAAGCCCAGGTGAGCGACGGCATACGGGACGTTGTGCATGTTTGAAAGTCTGCTCATGTGGTCTCTCAGCCCATCTCCCAGGCGGTCACCAGCCACCTGCCATCCACTCCGCTGATCCGCACGGCCAGCGCGCGGATCCGGCCATCGGCCCAGACGACGAGCGAGAGTTCGCAGACCCCGTCGGCCGGCTCGCTGCACAGCATCGTCCGGATGATCGGGGGTCGGTGGGTCCTGCGCCCACGGCGTCGGGCGAGGGCGCCGCGACGGCGCGCGCGTTCCTTGATGTCCGGGATCACCCAGCGGCCCAGCTGGTCGGCTCCGCGGGTGCCGTCCTGGACCTCGAGGATGGCCTGGACCATCCGGCGTCCCCAGAGTTGCGGCTCCGGAAGCTCTCGGGACCGGGTGAGCTGCGGACCGAAGAAGGCATCGTGCTCGCTGTCCTGGAAGTCCACGGCGAGCGTGCCCTGCACGAAGGACTCGGGTGCGGGTGGCCGCTCCCGCTCACCCCAGTCCGGGCCGGAGCTCGCGGGGTCGGTCCGCGGGGCGGGCACGATCCGCAGGACCGAAGGGCCGGACCGTCGGGCGGTCTGGTCAGCGGAGGTCTGGTCACCGGAGGTCTGGTCAGCGGTATCGACCAGGTACGTGGTAGCCGGGCGCTCGGCCGCGGCGGCGCTCATCGGCCCGCCCCGACCGGGAGGGCGGGTGCGGTGAGCACCTGACCGGGGAGGATGAGATCCGGGTCCGGGCCGATGATGTCCTGATTGGCGGCGTACCAGCGCGGCCAGTGCTCGGCGATGTCCGCGGACGAGGCGTCGGGCCCGAGCTGTCTGGCCGCGATCGCCCACAGCGAGTCGCCGGCCAGGACGACGACCTGCGCCTGTTCCGCCTCCTTGTGGCGCTCGCCGTCGCGCGGCGCGGCGCCCACCAGCGAGACATCCGCCTGCTGGTGTGGGGTCGGGGACGGTGCGGGCAGGACGGTCGGTGTCCAGCCCGGCACCGGTATGTCGTGTCCCTCGCCTGGGTCGGTCGCGCCACCGGCTTCGTTCGGTGCGCCACCGGCCTCTTCCGGTGCGCCACCGGCCTCTTCCGGTGCGCCACCGGCCTCGTGTGCCTCGCTGGCCAGTTCTCCGTCGTGCGAGAGGTCCGTTGTGCCATCTGCCGGGTCCTGCATCTGCTCGTCCCCCTGTGGAGTCGTCGGTGCGTCGTGCTCGTCTGCGTTCTCGTCTGCGTGCTGATCGTTGGCCGTGGCTGCCGCGTGAACCGCCGGCCCAGTGACAGGGACAGCAAGCGCAGGGCTTGCGGCACCGCTGGCCGCGAGCGCCAGCAACCCGGTGGCCAATCGCCTGCTCAGCCGGGCGCGACCGACCTGGGTGAGACCGAGGTGAACGCGCTGCCGGACGAGCAGGAACGTGGCGTCCGCCAGGAGGGCAGTGGCCCAGAGAGCCAGGCCGGCTGCCGCCGCGAGGGCGAGGAAGGACAGCGCCTCCGCAACCTCGATCACACCCACACCTGGCCACTGCCGGACCGTCGTGAGCAGGAGACAGGTGGCCAGGAGTGCACTCAGTCCTGTCCCCGCCGCTCCCAGCGCGATCGCCCGCGTCTGGTGGCTGTGCGTGCGCTCGATCGGTGTCGCCGGGTTCGCTGCTCCACCCGGTGGCTTGCTGCTCATCGTCCCTCCCGAGTCCCTGCGTGCTTAAGTGTGTGTTTGCGGTCGTTTGCGTCTGTATAAGAACAGTAGAGGGCGTCTCGACCATGCGCAAGAGGGCTGTGGATGGCCACGTGGGGTGGGCGCCCCGCAATGGCACGATGGACCGGTGCGGTGGGACAGGCTGTTCGCAGATCTCGAGGCGCAGCTCGATGGGCTGGCCAGGGCGGAGCATGCCGCCGAGGTTGCTGAGCACACGCGTGCGGAGGTGGGGCAGGTCGAGCTGATCGCCCGACTCGTCGCCGCGCAGGACTACCCCCTTCGGATGCGGGTCAGCGGGCTCGGCTGGATCGCGGGTCGACTGGTCGACGTCGGGGACGGGTGGCTCCTGCTCGAGCGGGAGGAAGCGACACCACCGACGGGCGCTCACGCCCACGGCGCTGCGCCTATCAGCAGCACCAGAGCGGCCAGGGGCGCCGAGTTGATCGTCCCCATCGGCGCGCTCTCGGCACTAGAGGCCCTCGGCAGCGCCGTGGATGCCCGCCCGGCTGCGGCCAGCCGGCGCTTCGGGCTGCGCCACGCCCTACGGGCCGTGAGCCGGGATCGGGCTCCGGTCCGGGTGCATGACCGAGACGGAGATCAGGTGACCGGCACCATCGAGCGGGTGCTGGCCGACCACCTCGACCTGGTGCGCCATGCTGATGATCAGGCGCCGCGCGCCCGCGTCGCCCGGGGCCGGGTCACGATCCCGTATGCCGCTCTCGCCGCCGTGCGCCGACTGTGATCCAGCACCCTGGGAGCTGTGAGGGGGCGTGGTCAGTCGAGGTCATCGGCGCCGCGCGAGATGCTCTCGCGGGTCTGCTCGTACATCCGCTGGATGTAGGCCTCCAGCTCGGTGTTCTCCACGCGCCAGACGCCGCGGCCACCGAGTTTCACACCCTGGAGGTCACCGCTGCGGACCAGCGCCTTGACCTGGGACAGCGACACGTTCAGCGTCTCGGCGACGTCGGTCAGGGTCAGGAATCGAGGGCTGGGCACCGGGGCCTCCTTTCGCGGTGGTCCAGCCACTGTAATGCGTGGCCGGCCGGTCCCGTTCGTGCTTGTTTGTGTTCGTCTGTGCTCATTCGCGCAGGTTCTTGGTCAAGATTTTACGGATTCATGGCCCCGCCTTGACCTGCCTGTGGACAAGATGGTCGGACCGTGTGTCAGCGCGGATACGGTGGCGGGACCACGACAGCTGGTGAGGGGAGCTGAGCGAGAGGATGTCGGTGCGGGCACAGGACCGGGGGACGAGGGGACGGCGGGCAGCCGAGCCTGAGACGCGATCAGCACGGCGACTGCAGCCGCCGAGCTGGCGGGACCTTCGCCTGATCGTCGGGCTCCTCCTCGTGCTGCTCTCGATCGCAGGAGGCGTGCGCCTGGTCTCCGCGCTGGACGACAGCATGCCCGTGTATGCCGCAGCCCGGGATCTCCTGCCCGGCCAACCGGTCACGGAGGACGACCTGGTCGCCGTGCCTGTTCGGATGGGACCGGCGATGGCTCATTACGTCGATGCGGGAGGGACGCTGGCGCCGGGGACCTACCTGACGCGGTCGGTGTCCGTGGGCGAGTTGGTCCCGGCGAGTTCCCTCGGGTCCGCGCGGCAGGCACTGGACAAGGCGGTGAACGTCCCGGTGGAACCGGTCGCCGCCCGGACCCTCAGCGCCGGTTCCGTGGTCGACGTGTGGGTCAGCAAGCGCGATCGCTCGGTGCCGGGTGAGGCCTTCGAGGATCCGCAGCTGCTCCTAGCCGGAGCCGTCGTCGACCACGTGCCCGGGGACACCAGTGGCCTGGGGGCGGGCCTGGGCCGCAGTGCGGTGCAGGTCGTCGTTCCCGCCGAACGGGTCGGCCAGGTGGTGGGCGCCGTCGACCAGGGGGCACGGGTCACGCTTGTGCCGGCCCCGCGCACGAAGGGCGACGGCGGATGAGTCTGCCGCTGTTGACGGCCGTCGCACCTCGGTGGGAAGCCGAGCTGGCCAGGACGCTGTCGGCCTCGGCCCACTCGCACGTGGCCCGCCGGTGCGCGGACGTCGCGGAGCTGCTGGGCGTGGCGGCAGCTGGAGTGGGCAAGGTGGCCGTCGTGTCCTCCGACCTGCGCGGCCTGGACCGCGAGGTCCTGGATACCCTGAGCGCCCACGGCGTGGCGGTGATCGGTGTCCACCCGCCCGACAACGAGGCCGGGGCCAGGGCCCTGGTGCGCTGGGGAGCGGTGAGCGTCCTTCCCGTGGACGCCGAGGGCGCCGACTTCGAGACCCAGTTAGAACGGTTGGCGTCCGGAGAGACCCTGGGCGAGACCGCCGCCGACCTCACCCACACCCTGAGCGCTGACGCCATGGGCGATGCCAGGTCTCCCACAGGGGAAGGGGCGGGCGTCAGGAGAGGGGCGGACACGGCATACCGGGACCTGGGGGCACTCGGCGGGGGTGAGCGGGGAGGTCTCGCCGAGGAGGGGGAAACCGGGCCCGACAGCCCGATGCCCGAACCGGCCTGTGCGGACGAGAACGCTGACGACAGCGACGGCGACCTCGAACAGCGACCGGAGCGGGGGTCTTCGGGACGCACGCGGGGCCGCATCGTGGTGGTGTGGGGTCCCACGGGTAGCCCCGGCCGGACCTCGGTCGCGCTCAACCTGGCCGCGGAGCTGGCGGACCCGATCCACCCGGTGATGGTGGTCGATGCAGACACGTACGGCGCGAGCGTGGGGCAGTGGCTCGCCGTGCTGGACGAGGTCCCCGGCGTGGCCGCCGCAGCCCGCCTGGCCGACCAGGGCGGCTTGGACCGGGACGCGATGACCCGCCTGGCCCCGGAGGTGGCGCCCGGCCTGCGTGTGTTGACCGGACTGCCGCGCGCGGACCGTTGGCCCGAGCTACGGGAACCCTCCCTCGCCGATGTGCTGGAAGCCTGCCGGGAGATCGCCGGCTGGACCGTCGTCGACGTCTCCGCCTACCTGGAGCAGGACGAAGAACTGTCCTTCGACACCCTGGCGCCGCGGCGCAACGGCGCGACCCTGACCGCTCTCGAGGCGGCCGACCACCTCGTGGTCGTCGGGACCGGCGATCCAGTCGGGCTGCAGCGCTTGGTGCGTGGGCTGGACGAGGTCGGCGAGCACTGCGTGGCTCCCCGCACCGTCGTGGTGACGCGCGTGCGTCCCGGCCCGGTGGGGCCCGATCCAGAGCGCCGGATCGCCGACGCGCTGGCCCGGTTCGCCGGGGTCACCCGGCCGGTGCTGGTGCCCGACGACCGAGAGGCCTTCGACAGCTGCCTGCTGCAGGGGCGGTCACTGCGTGAGGCCCGCCCCAGCAGCCCGGCGCGCGCCGCCCTCGCCCACGTGGCCGACCTGGTCGGGGACCGGCACGCCAGCGCCAGTCGTACCCGCGGCAGCCGGTTGCCGTGGCGGCGCACCAGCGTGTCGGCCTGATCCTGCACCTGATGGGCGGGGTCTGCGACGATGAGGCTGGACCGTCCGACCCACCAGGAGAGATCCGTCGATGAGCACCCTTCGCTGCTACCTCCCGCTCGACCTCCAGCAGTTGGAGGCGCTGCAGTCGCAGCGCCGGATCGAGGGTCCGCTGCCCGCCTTCGCCGTCACCGGGGCGCTGCGCGCCGAGCGGCCCTCGGCCGACCAGGAGGAGTGGGAGTATGCCGCGCTCCAGCAGGCCGCGGAGGTCCAGCTGCGGAGGGGGTCGCCGGTCGTCGTGGCGGCGGCGGACCTGGCTGAGGGCGACACCGACGTCGTCGCAGGGGAGGGCGAGGAGAGGGGGAGTGGCGCGGTCACCGTTGGTGCCGTCGACCTGCCCCGCGTGGCGGCCCTGCACGTCGGGGACGATGTCGTCACCGGTGACGCCGGAGCCCTTGGCTCCGTTGGGGCGGATGGTGCCGGTGGTGCGGGTGGGGACGCGGCCGAGGTGGAGCTGAGCTGGTACGACACCACCGAGCTCGCGCACGTCATCGAGCTGGTCTTGGGGCTGACCGACCGAGGTTGACGTTCACGTCATACGCTGGGGGCGATCACGCTCCCCGACCTGGACGGAAGACCCGAGAACATGGACGCCATCGTCGACGTGCCCACCCCGCAGAACGAGCCAGTGCGGGACTACGCCCCGGGCAGCCCCGAGCGGGCCGAGATCGAGGTCGCGCTCGCCCAACTCGCGTCGACCCCGGTCGAGCTGCCGCACATCATCGGCGGCCAGGAGGTCACCGGCAAGGGTGCCGAGATCGACGTGGTGCAGCCGCACGCGCATGGCGAGGTGCTCGGCACCCTGCGTGATGCCACCACCGCGGAGGCCACGGCGGCCATCGACGCCAGCCTCGAGGCCTCGGCAGGGTGGCGGGATCTCAGTTTTGAGGACCGGGCCGCGGTGATCCTCAAGGCCGCCGACCTGCTCTCCGGGCCGTGGCGCGCGCGGATGAATGCTGCGACGATGCTCGGCCAGAGCAAGACCGTCTACCAGGCCGAGATCGACGCCGCGTGTGAGCTCGCCGACTTCTGGCGCTTCAACGTGCACTACGCGCGGCAGCTGCTCGCCGAGCAGCCGATCCGCAACGCCCCGGGCACCTGGAACCGGATCGACCAGCGTCCCCTCGAGGGTTTCGTCTACGCCGTCACCCCGTTCAACTTCACCGCCATCGGCGCCAACCTGCCGACCGCACCGGCGCTGATGGGTAACACCGTGGTCTGGAAGCCTGCGACCACCCAGCAGCGGGCCGCCAGCGTCACCATGGAGCTGCTCCAGGCGGCCGGTCTGCCGGACGGCGTCATCAACATGGTGACCGGCACCGGGCCGTCGATCTCCGACGCGGTGCTCGACCACCAGGACTTCGCCGGGGTGCACTTCACCGGGTCGACCGCGATCTTCAACATGTTCTGGAAGGAGATCGGCGCCAACCTCTCGCGTTACCGCTCCTACCCGCGCATCGTGGGGGAGACCGGCGGCAAGGACTTCATCGTCGCCCACCCCAGCGCCGACCTCGACGTGCTCCGGACCGCGATGGTGCGCGGTGCCTTTGAGTACCAGGGCCAGAAGTGCTCGGCGGCCTCGCGCGCCTACGTCCCGGCCTCGCTGTGGAAGGAGCTCAAGGATGACCTCGTCCAGGTCACCGAGAGCTTGACGGTCGGCGACGTTCGCGACCTGTCCAACTTCATGGGTGCGGTCATCGACGCCAAGGCCTTCGCCAAGCACAAGAAGGTCATCGATGCCGCGCACGCGGACGACAAGGTCGAGCTCATCGCGGGCGGGACCTACGACGACTCCGAGGGCTACTTCGTGCGGCCGACCATCGCGGTCGTGCAGGATCCGGCGCACGAGATGGTGACCACCGAGTACTTCGGCCCCATCCTGACCGTGCACGTCTACCAGGACCGCCAGTGGGCGGGCATGCTCGAGCAGATGGAGTCGGTCGCGCCCTACGCGCTCACCGGCGCGATCATCGCCCAGGACCGCCAGGCCATTGCTGAGGTGACGCACGCGCTGCGCTTTGCCGCCGGCAACTTCTACATCAACGACAAGCCGACCGGCGCCGTCGTCGGCCAGCAGCCCTTCGGTGGTGCCCGGTCCTCGGGCACCAACGACAAGGCCGGCTCGGCGGCCAACCTGCAGCGGTGGATCAACACGCGGGTCATCAAGGAGACCTACGTGCCGGCCACGGACTACCGCTACCCCCACATGGGCTGACGCCGACGCGCGAGCGCGTGCTCACTCAGCCTCGCGCCAGCCACTCCCGGGCCACCTGCGCTTCGAGCTGGACGATCTCGGCGACCTGCGGGGCCACCGCTGCCTCGATCCGCTTGCCGATGAAGGGGATGTTGGCCTCCAGGTCGCCGTCGACGACCTGCTCGGTGGTTCCCTCGGTGGCGCCACGGCGCAGGTGGATGCCGCCCATGAAGCGCACCGGGGTGCCGGGCAGGTCGAGCGACATCGCTGCCTCGCGCTCACCGTCGGCGTCGGCTGCGCCCCAGCGCACCGTCTCCACCACGAGCAGGGTGGGGCCCACGAAGGCCTTCGCGACATCCGGCACGCCGGTCGTCGGCAGGTGCCGCCGGGTCGTCACCTCGAGGGCATCGCCACCAGCCGGCTCGACGGTCACCGTCTCGTCCGTCGCTCCTGCGCGCTCGCACCGGAGCCGCTGGTAGTCCGGGTTCGTCAGCATCGCGTAGGTCCGCTGCAGGTCCGCCTGGTGGACGACGGTCTCGGTGATCCTCATGGCGCCAACACTAGTGCGCGACTAGCGGGTGAACGGCGCCTGATCGGTGGGGCCGAGCTGTCGGGCCAGGGCATGCAGGCGGCGCAGCACGACGCCCTTGTGGCTGATCCGCAACCGGCCGGACCGCTCCAGGTCCACGGTCTGGTCGAGCAGATCTGCGAGGTCCAGGGCGACCTGCGCCGCGGTGGCGGCCAGGGCCGATGCCGCCGGATCGAGAGTGAGGCGGTGGCCCGTCCGCCGGAGGGCCGCCGAGGCAGAGCGGCAGGAGGCGTGATCCAGTGGCCGCGAGGGGCCGCCGATGGCGCCCGCGACGGCCGGGTGCGGGGTCGGCTGTTCCAGTCCTGCGCCCAGATCCACCACGACATGGCACAGCCGGTCGATCAGCGCGTCGGCGAGAGCTGTGACCTCGGGCCAGCCCAGGTCGGCCGCGGCTGACTGCAGGTCCTCCACCACCGCCAGCGAGGCGGCCCGCGACAATGCCCGTGACGGCCCCGCGGTCTGCGCCCTGGAGCCGGCTTCGCCCTTCTCCCGCGGCAGCCCGGCGGACTGCGCCCGCTGAGGGCTGAGGGGTCCCGGCATGTCCCCACTGTAGGTCGCCGCGGGAGGGACCACCCTGCGTCATCCCCAGGCGCACCTGTCGGAGTACGCTGAGCCCGGGCACACGACGGGGTGCGCCACAACCACGACTGAGGGAGTGCTAGTTAGCGATGGGGTCACCCGAGACGCTGATGGACCGCTTTTTCCACCACGCACCTGACGAGGCACGACGGCTCGGGCCGGAGCAACGAGCGCTTGTGGCGCGGTCGATGGCCGACCTCGCTGCCGAGCGCACGCCCGGCACCGCGGCCGTGCGGGTCTTCAACCCCAGCGACGAGCAGGACGGATGGTCCAGCCGGCACACCACCGTCCAGGTCCTCACCGACGACATGCCCTTCCTCGTGGACTCCGTGCTCGGCGAGATCGGGCGCCACGACCTGCACGTCCACCAGCTGCTCCACCCGCAGCTGGTGGTGCGCCGGGCGGAGGGCAGCGGACCGGAGATCCTCGACGTCGACCCGCGGGATGCCCAGCAGGGTGATCACGTCGAGTCCTGGATCCTGGTCAACGTCGACCGGGTCCGACGCGAGGCCGACCGCGATGCCCTCCAGTCCGGTCTCCAGGACGTGCTGCGTGATGTCCGCCGCTCCGTCGACGACTGGCCGGCGATGCGCCAGAAGGTCCGCGCGATCATCGCCGACCTCGAGGTGGCCCCGCCCAGCACGGTCGACCAGTCGACCGTGCGGCCCACCGTGGACTTCCTGCGCTGGCTGGATGACCATCACTTCACCTACCTGGGCTACCGCTCCTACGAGCTGCTCGAGCCGGGCGAGGACCCCGGTGACGGCCGCCCGCTGCCGGAGGGAACGTCATACCTGAGGTCGGTCCGCGGCAGCGGCCTGGGCATCCTGCGGGATGAGCCGGGCGCCGAGCCCACGCTCAGCCCGCTGCGGCCTGAGGCGTCCGCTACCGCGCGCGAGCCGCGCCTGCTCACGGTGACCAAGGCCAACACCCGCGCCACCGTGCACCGGCCGGTGACCCTGGACTACATCGGCATCCGGCGGTTCGACCGGGAGGGCCGGGTGGTGGGTGAGCAGCGCTTCCTGGGGCTGTTCACCCAGACGGCCTACGCGGAGTCCACGGGCCGGCTGCCGATCGTCGGCAACAAGGTCCGCGAGATCGTCGCGGCGAGCGGCTATGCGCCCGACAGCCACTCCGGCAAGGACCTGATCAGCGTCCTGGAGGGCTTCCCCCGCGACGAGCTCTTCCAGTCCTCGGTCGAGCAGCTGCAGGAGACCGCCAACGAGGTCGTGCGCCTGCTCGAGCGGCCCGAGTCGCGCGCCTTCGTGCGCCGCGACGAGTTCGGCCGCTTCGCCAGCGTCGTCGTCTTCCTCCCGCGCGACCGCTACAACACCGGCTCGCGGCTGCGGATCCAGGAGCTGCTCGAGCGCACCTTCGGCGGCGAGCTCGCGGACTACGCCACCCGGGTCGGCGACGGCCCGCTGGCCCAGCTGCACTTCGTCATCCGGCTGCCCAAGGACGGCGGCTCGGTGGACGTGGACGACGCGCAGCTGCAGGAGGACCTGGCGCGGGTGACCCGCAGCTGGTCGGAGGGGCTCACCGACGCGGTCGCCAACCATGTGGCCGACGAGGGCGCGGCGGGCGATGTGGTGGCCCGCTACGGCGAGTCCTTCCCGGAGGCCTACAAGGAGGACTTCGACGGGGAGACCGGCTACTTCGACCTGCTGCGCCTCGGCGAGCTGGAGAGCGAGGGCGGCGCGGTGCGCCCGCACCTGTACCGCGCGGACGGAGATGACGACGCCGAGCGGCGGATGAAGGTCTACCGCACCGAGGAGATGTCCCTCACCGACGTCCTGCCCGTCTTCGCCGACCTCGGGCTCGAGGTCACGGTCCAGCGGCCCTACGAGCTGGACGGTGCTGGTGGGACGAGCTACATCTACGACTTCGGGCTGCGCGCGGACTCCGAGTCGGTGTGGACGGGTCAGGACGGTCGATCCGAGGCCGACGTGGCTGCCGGCTTCGAGGACGCCTTCACGGCCGTATGGAGTGGTGCGGCCGAGTCCGACCGGCTCAACTCCCTCGTGCTGACGGCTGGGCTCGACTGGCGGCAGGTCGTCATCTTGCGCACGCTTGTCCGCTACGTGCGGCAGATCGGCACCTTCAGCCTGGACTACATCGAGGAGGCGCTGGTCGCCAACCCGGCCATCGCCCACCTGGTGATCCAGCTCTTCGGCGCCCGCTTCGACCCTGACTCGGGCGACGACGGCGAGGCGCGGGAGCAGCAGACCGAGGAGATCGTGGCCGACCTAGGCCGGGTGCTGGATGAGGTCGCCAGCCTCGACCACGACCGCATCCTGCGGGCCATCGTGGACGTGGTCCGCGCCACGGTGCGCACCAACTACTTCCAGGTCGACGAGTCCGGCGCACCCAAGGCGCGGGTCTGCCTCAAACTGCTGCCGCGCGAGCTGCCGCTGCTGCCCGAGCCCCGGCCGGCCTTCGAGATCTGGGTCTATGCACCCCGCGTCGAGGGCTCGCACCTGCGCTTCGGATCGGTGGCCCGCGGCGGCCTGCGCTGGAGTGACCGGCGTGAGGACTTCCGCACCGAGGTGCTCGGCCTGGTCAAGGCGCAGATGGTCAAGAACGCCGTCATCGTGCCGACCGGGTCCAAGGGTGCCTTCTTCGCCAAGCAGCTGCCCTCGCCCTCGGACCGGCAGGCCTGGCTGGAGGAGGGGAAGGCGGCCTACCGCACCTTCATCTCCGGCCTGCTCGATGTCACCGACAACCGGACCGCCGACGGTGTCGTCCCGCCGGAGCGGGTGGTGCGCCACGACGGCGACGACACCTACCTGGTCGTCGCGGCTGACAAGGGCACCGCGAGTTTCTCGGACCTGGCTAACAGCATCTCCCGCGACTACGGCTTCTGGCTCGACGACGCCTTCGCCTCTGGTGGCTCGGCGGGATATGACCACAAGGAGATGGGGATCACCGCCCGCGGTGCGTGGGAGTCGGTCAAGCGCCACTTCCGCGAGCTCGACCTGGACACCCAGTCCGAGGACTTCACCGTGGTCGGGATCGGCGACATGTCCGGTGACGTCTTCGGTAACGGAATGCTGCTCTCCGAGCACATCCGGCTGGTGGCCGCCTTCGACCACCGCCACATCTTCCTCGACCCCGACCCCGACGCCGCGTCCTCGTATGCCGAGCGGCAGCGGATGTTCGAACTCTCCGGGTCAAGCTGGGAGGACTACGACAGCTCGCTGATCAGCGAGGGAGGCGGGATCTACCCCCGTTCGGCCAAGTCGGTGCCGATCAGCGACCAGGTGCGCGAGCGACTCGGGATCGAGGACGGCGTGACCACGTTGACGCCGTCGGAGCTGATGAAGGCGATCCTGCAGGCGCCGGTCGACCTGCTCTGGAATGGCGGCATCGGCACCTACGTCAAGGCCTCCACCGAGACCAACGCCTCGATCGGGGACCGAGCCAATGACGCGATCCGCGTTGACGGGCAGGACCTGCGGGTGCGCGTCGTCGGTGAGGGCGGCAACCTGGGGCTGAGCCAGCTCGGCCGCGTCGAGGCGGCCCTGCACGGGGTGCATGTCAACACCGACGCGATCGACAACTCGGCCGGTGTCGACAGCTCGGACCACGAGGTCAACATCAAGATCGCGCTGACCCCCCTGGTCGCCAGTGGTGAGATGTCGATGGAGAGCCGGGACGAGCTACTCGCCTCGATGACCGACGAGGTCGCCGACAAGGTGCTGCGGCACAATTACGACCAGAACGTGCTCATCGGCAACGGCCGCAGCCAGCGCGAGGTGATGGCCCCGGTTCATCAGCGGCTGATCGCGCACCTGGCTGAGACGGCCGGGCTGGACCCGCGGCTGGAGTTCCTGCCCGACCGCAAGGAATGGGCCAAGCGCGAGAAGGACGGCACGGGTCTGACCAGCCCCGAGTTTTCGGTGCTGGTGGCCTACTCCAAGCTCGGGATCAAGGATGGCCTGGCTGACAGCGAACTGGTCGACGACCCGGCGATGACGCAGTCGCTGCTCGACTACTTCCCGGGGCCGCTGCGCGAGGTGGCACACCAGCAGTTGCTGGAGCACCCCCTGCGCCGGCAGATCATCGTGAACGAGCTGGCCGATGCGATGGTCAACCGTGGTGGTGTGAGCTTCGCCTTCCGGGCAGCCGATGAGACCGGCGCCACGTTGACCCAGATCGCGCGGACCTTCCACGTGGTCCGCGCCGTCTTCGACTCGGCGAGTTTCTTCGACGCGGTCGAGGCGCTGGACAATGTGGTCGACACCGACACCCAGACCGAGCTCTACCTGGAGTTCCGCCGGTTGATCGACCGCGCCGCGCGCTGGTTCCTCAACAACCGGTCGCTCAGCGGGAGCATCGAGCGGGAGATCGAGCAGTTCGCCGGTCCGGTGCAGGCGCTCACGCCCAAGATGGGCGAGCTGTTGCAGGGCACCGAGCACGAGCGCTATGCCGAGCGGGCCCGGTGGGCGATGGACAACGGGGTGCCGGAGGATCTGGCCGACCGCTACGCCTCGTTGCTGGACAGCTTCTCGCTGCTGGACGTGGTCGAGGTGGCGACCGAGCTGGACCGCGACACCGAGGAGATCGCTCAGGTCTACTTCGGGGTCTCCGAAGCCTTCCGGTTCGACGACCTGCTCACCCACGTCTCTGAGCTGCCCCGGGACGACCGGTGGTCCTCGCTGGCCCGCGGTGCGATGCGCGATGACATCTATGGCGTCATGCGCGGCCTGAGCCGCACGGTCGCCGAGCGCACCACACCCGGGTCGGACCAGGTGGAGCGGGTCCAGGACTGGATGATCGAGAACCGGGCCGCTCTCGACCGCACCAGCCAGGTGCTGCGCACCGTCGGCAAGATGGACAGCCCCGGGCTCGCTCCGCTGTCGGTGGCGCTGCGGACGCTGCGTGGTCTGGTGCGGCAAGGTTCTGCTGAGTGACCGGCTGCCGAGGGTGCTGTCGAGGGTGACAGGCCGCTGCGGACCCGGGTAGGACATAGGGTCGGCTCGTGCCTTCCTTGCGCGAGACCCTGTCCCGGAGCGCCTTGTCGCCGGCAGATGTCGACTGGCTGCATCGGCTGGTCGGTGATTGGCAGATGGTGGCGGACCTCTCCTTCGCCGACCTGACGTTGTGGCTGCCGGTGCAGCTGGACGACGTGGAGGACCCGCACCTGTCGCCGTGGTTCCTGGCTGCCCACGCCCGCCCGACGACGGGGCCGAACTTCTACCACGACGACGTCATCGGGCGACCGCCGGAGGACGACCGTCATCGGTGGTTGACGCAGGTCTTCGAGACCGGGCGCAGCGTCACGCCGGACGGTCTGACCCAGGTCCGGGAGCAATATGTCCCAGTGGTCCGTCGCGGCCGCACGATCGCTGTGCTGATCCGGCACACGGATCTGCAGAACATGCGGCAGCAGGGTGGCCTGGAGGTCAACTATCTCCAGATCAGCCAGCAGTTGTTCGCGATGATCGCCGAGGGCGCCTTCCCGACCGAGGGCTCGGCCACGGGTGTCGGCCGGGGGACACCACGCGTGGGCGACGGCGTCGTCCGGCTCACCGCCGACGGGCTGATCGACTATGCCAGCCCCAACGCGGTCTCGGCACTGCGCCGTCTCGGGCATACCGACCAGGTCAACGGGGCAGATCTGTCCGAGATCGTCACGGCCCGCTTCGTCGAGGGCAGCACCGTCGATGAGACCGTCCCGCTGGTGCTGACCGGACGCGCGCCGTGGGGCACCGAGATCGAGACCGACGGGATGAACATGACCCTGCGCGCCGTCCCGCTGATGCGAGGTGGGGTCCGGGTCGGGGCACTGCTGCTCCTACGCGACGTCAGCGAGATCCGGCGGCGCGAGCGGGAGCTGCTCAGCAAGGACGCGACGATCCGCGAGATCCACCACCGGGTCAAGAACAACCTGCAGACGGTGGCGGCCTTGCTGCGGCTGCAGTCACGTCGCCTCGACGATCCGGCAGCGCGGGACGCGCTCGCGGAGGCCGGTCGGCGCCTGTCGACGGTCGCCCTGGTGCACGACACCCTCAGCCAGGGCTTCTCCGAGCGGGTCGACTTTGATGAGGTCGCGACCAGGATCTTGCGCGCCACCGTGGAGGTGGCCTCGACCGGCACGGTGGTCGGCACCGAGCTGCGCGGCACCTTCGGCAGGTTGCTGGCCGAGGACGCGACGCACGTGGCGATGATTCTGGCCGAGTTGGTGCACAACGCGGTGGAGCACGGGTTCGAGGAAGGGCCGCCGGGGGAGCAGGACGTGCCGACCCCCCGCGTCGTCGTCGAGGCCCGTCGGAGGCCGGAGGGTGAGGGTGGCAAGGAGGTCGTGGAGGTGACCGTCACCGACAACGGGATCGGCCTGCCGACCGGCCCCTCGGCCACCCCGGAGCGGACCGGGCTTGGTACCCAGATCGTGGAGGCGCTGATCAGTGATCTGCGCGGCGAGATCTCCTGGGATGCGGCGAAGCCGCACGGAACCGTCGTGCGGTTCGTCGTGCGGCTTCGGTCGGCTGCTGGGTGAGCTCAGCCTGCGCGGCGGGCCCGGGCCTTGCGGCGCTTGAGCGCGCGGCGCTCGTCCTCGGAGAGCCCGCCCCACACGCCGGCGTCCTGACCGGTCTCCAGCGCCCACTTCAGACAGGTGTCGATGACCGGGCAGGTGCGGCAGACAGCCTTGGCTTCCTCGATCTGCTGCAGGGCAGGGCCCGTGTTGCCGATCGGAAAGAAGAGCTCGGGGTCTTCCTCCAGGCAGGCTGCGCGATCGCGCCAGTCCATCAGTGTGTGCTCCTCGCGTGTGGGCTGCCGGATGGCAGCTCTGGTGGGTGATCGTCACTGCCTGGCCCGGTAGGGATACGGGTGTCCGGCCGCGACGACACGTCGATGTATCCGCTTCGGGCGAGCGCGCCGGCTGATTTCGGGTGTCGGACGCTCGTTACTCTTGGGTTGCCAACGTCGGGCGTCGGCACAGTGTTCCCATCCTCCCAGAGGTAAACCCCCGATGACAAGGGTTTGTCGCGATGCTGATGGGACAGGTGGTGAGGCGTCAGTCACACTCAGCAGGCCGGTCCCTAGGGTAGGGGTATGAGTTCACAGTCGCTGATCGCCCTTGTCGGAGCCCGCATTCTGTCCATCGCCGACGACCCGCTGGAGCGCGGGACCGTGCTCGTCCGGGACGGAAAGATCGAGGCGATCGGCGGGGTCGAGGACGTCGAGGTCCCTGACGACGCCCAGGTCATCGAGTGTGAGGGCAGGTGGCTGCTCCCGGGGCTGGTGGACGCGCACGTCCACCTCGGGGTGTGGGAGGAGGGCGAGGGCTGGGCTGGCCAGGACACCAACGAGATGACCGATCCGGTCATGGCCGCCGCCCGCGCGATCGACGCCATCAACCCCCGCGAGCAGGGCTTCGACGACGCCCTCATGGGCGGCATCACCACCGTCAACATCACTCCTGGCTCGGGCAACCCGATCGGTGGACAGGCGGTGGCGCTGAAGACCTACGGCCGGATGGTCGATGAGATGGTGCTGCGCAATCCCTCCGGCGTGAAGTCGGCGCTGGGCGAGAACCCGAAGCGGGTCTACGGCGAGCAGAAGAAGACCCCGGGCACCCGCCTCGGCGTCGCGCTGGTCCTGCGCAAGGCGTTCTCGGCGGCCCGCTCCTACCAGGCCAGGCTGGCGGCGGCCGAGGGCAAGCCGGTCGATACCGACCTCGTGGGCGATGTTCTCGTGAAGGTGCTCGAGCGGGAGATTCCGTGGCGCCAGCACTGCCATCGCGCCGATGACATCGCGACGGCGCTGCGGCTGGCCGAGGAGTTCGGCTACCGCCTCGTCCTCGACCACGGCACCGAGAGCTACCTGCTGGCCGACGTCCTCGCCGAGAAGGGGATCCCGGTCCTCTACGGCCCGATGATCGTCAGCCGCTCCAAGGTGGAGGTCCGCCACCGCTCGCTGCGCGCCCCCGGCATCCTGGACCGCGCCGGCGTCGAGGTCTCGCTCATCACCGACCACCCGGTCGTCCCGGTCGAGTACCTCATCACCCAGGCCGCGCTCGCCGTCCGCGAGGGCATGGACCGCGACGCCGCCTTCCGCTCGATCACGATCAACCCGGCCAAGGTGCTGGGCGTGGACGACCGCGTCGGCTCGCTGGAAGTCGGCAAGGACGCTGATCTGGTGCTCTGGTCCGGTGACCCGCTGGATCTGCAGTCGCGGGTGCTGCGCACCTGGATCGACGGCGTGGAGGTCTACTCCTGGGATGAGGAGGCCGGCGCCGGTTCCGTGCGCCCGCGCTGATCCGACTGACGCCCGGCGCCACGAGATGCCCGTGGTGAGCTCCGGCGCGGCCCGCACCCCCGGGATCCGAGTCCGGTATGGCGTTTCCCGCCTCAGTGGCCGGGCGTCACCTGCTCCGGGCTCCGCTCGGCGATGACGCAGTCCGGGCACAGGCCGTGCCCGGGGAGGCGGTAGAACACGCAGCACCCGGAGCGCAGGAAGGCCTCGTCCCGCGTCTCCATCGGGCCCCCGATCCCCGCTGGGAGGGAGTCGGGCTCCCGGATCCCGCCACCGGTCGCGATCTGCGGCAGCGAGAGCAGCGCCCGCGCCAGCTCCCAGGCCGCGGCTCCGGCCTCCGGGCGCTGCCTCGCCAACACCCTCGCCGCACCGACCAGGGACGAGGCGGTGTTGCTGGCCAGCACCCGGGCCGGGGTCCGACCGACGCGGGCGCACGTCGCGTCCAGCAGGGCGAGGCTGTCCTCGACCACCCACGCGGAGATCCGGGCGAGGGCGTCGGGGAGGTGAGATGCGGCATACCCGGACGTGGGATCAACCACCCCGAGGGCGACGGTGCCACGGTGCACGGGGCTGGCGACCAGGTTGTCGGAGGACAGGTCGGGGACCCAACGGTGCAGCACGGTGCTGGCCAGGGTGACCGACCAGAGGCGCGAGGCGAGCCCGACCTGGGTCGCCGAGACCGCCACCTTGGGATCGACCTCCTCCACTGGCAGCCCGGTCGAGGTGGCGAGGGCGGCCCGGACCGTGGCGAACCGCGAGGAGAGAGCCTCATCGGCGAGGACCTCGCGCCACGGCACCGCGTCGGAGCCCAGAGGGGGCGGGGCGGCGACCTCGTGGAAGCCGCCCAGCCCCGCCAGGGTGGTGACCCACTCCGAAGAAGGTCCGGTTGTGGCGCCGTCGTTCGAGCTCACCCGTCTGCTCGCCGCTCGCCCTTCAGCACCGCTCGGGCGGCGGAGAAGCGCGCGATCGGGACGCGGTAGGGGGAGCAGGAGACGTAGTCGAGCCCGAGCTCCTCGAAGAGCTGGATCGAGGCCGGGTCACCACCATGCTCGCCACAGACACCGAGCTTGAGGTCGGGCTTGACCGAGCGGCCACGCTCGGCGCCGATACCGACCAGGCCACCGACGCCGTCGCGGTCGATCGACTCGAACGGGTTGGCCGGGATGACGTCCTCGGAGACGTAGGCCGACAGGAAGCCGCCCTCGGCGTCATCGCGGGAGATGCCGATGCCGGTCTGGGTGAGGTCGTTGGTGCCGAAGGAGAAGAAGTCGGCGTGCGCGGCGATCTGGTCGGCCACGATCGCGGCGCGCGGCAGCTCGATCATCGTGCCGACGGTGACGTCGAGCTGCTCACCGGCGGCCTCGAGCTCCTCGGCGACCACCCGCTCCACGACCTCGCGCTGGGTGGCCAGCTCGTTGGCGTAGGCGACCAGCGGGATCATGATCTCCACGCCGGCGGTCTCGCCCTCGCGCTCGCGGACGGCCAGGGCGGCGCGGACGATCGCGCGGGCCTGCATCTCCGGGATCTCGGGGTAGAGCATCGCCAGCCGGCAGCCGCGGGTGCCGAGCATCGGGTTGAGCTCGTGCAGGCGTTTGACCTGGCCGAGCAGCTCGCGGGCCGACTCCAGCTCCTGCGGGTCGCCGCCGGTGAGTTCCAGGCGCTGGACGAGCAACGACTGCTCGACCAGGTTGGGCAGGAACTCGTGCAGCGGCGGGTCGAGGAGTCGGACGGTGACGGGTAGGCCCTTCATCGCGGCGAAGATGCCCTCGAAGTCCTCCTGCTGCATCGGCAGGATGGTCTCCAGCGCCTCGGCGCGGGCGTCCTCGTCCTGGGCCAGGATCATCCGCCGCACGGCCGGGAGGCGGTCGGCGGCCATGAACATGTGCTCGGTGCGGCACAGACCGATGCCCTCGGCGCCCAGCTCTCGCGCCTTGGCGGCGTCCTCGCCGGTGTCGGCATTGGCGCGCACGCCGAGGCGACGCACCTCGTCGGCCCAGCCGACGATCGCCTGGAAGTCCTCGTTGATCTGCGGGGGGACCAGCTCGAGAGCCTCGCCGTAGACGTCGCCGGTCGAGCCGTCCAGGGTGAGCAGGTCGCCCTCGCGGTAGACGTGCTCCCCGATGGTCAGGGTCTGCTCGGCCGTGTTGATCCGGATCGCGCTGGCCCCGGCGACGCACGGCTTGCCCATGCCGCGGGCGACGACGGCGGCGTGCGAGGTCATGCCGCCGTGGGCGGTGAGGACGCCCTGGGCCACGATCACGCCGTGGATGTCATCGGGGGTGGTCTCGTAGCGGACCAGCACGACCGGCTCGCCGGCGCCGCCGCGCTCGGCTGCGGTATCGGCATCGAAGACGAGCTCGCCCACGGCGGCGCCGGGGGAGGCCGGCAGGCCCTTGGTGACCGGCGTCCTGCCGTGGTCGGGGTCGATCGCCGGGTGCAGGAGCTGGTCCAACTGGCCGGGCTCGACGCGCTGCAGGGCCTCCTCGCGGGTGAGCACGCCCTCGTCGACCATGTCGCGGGCGACCTTGAGCGCGGCGGCCGCGGTGCGCTTGCCGTTGCGGGTCTGGAGCAGGTAGAGCGTGCCGTCCTCGACGGTGAACTCGATGTCCTGCATGTCCTTGTAGTGCGCCTCGAGGTCGCGCATCGTCTGGACGAGCTGGGCGTAGGCCTCGGGCAGCACCTCCTCCATCTCGGCCAGCGGGCGCGGGGTCCGGATGCCGGCGACCACGTCCTCGCCCTGGGCGTTGACCAGGAACTCGCCGTAGAGCTCGTGCGCGCCGGTCGAGGGGTTGCGGGTGAAGCACACGCCGGTGGCCGAGGTCTCGCCGCGGTTGCCGAAGACCATCTGCATCACGTTCACCGCGGTGCCGAGGTCGTCCGGTATGTCGTTGGCGCGCCGGTAGACGCGGGCGCGGGGGGTGTCCCAGGAGCGGAAGACCGCGTCGATCGCGCCGCGGAGCTGCTCGCGTGGGTCGATGGGCAGGTCACGGCCGAGCTCGCGCCGAGAGACGTCCTTGAAGGTCGCGACGAGCTCCTGGAGGTCCTCGGTGGTCAGGTCGGTGTCCTGGTCGACGCCGCGGCGGGCCTTGAGGGCGGTGAGCTCGTCCTCGTAGGCGTGCGGCGGCACGCCCTCCACCACGTCGCCATACATCTGGAGGAAGCGGCGGTAGGAGTCCCAGGCGAAGCGGGCGTTGTCGGCCTCGGCGGCCAGGGCCTCGACGGTCTCGTCGCCGATGCCGAGGTTGAGGATGGTGTCCATCATCCCAGGCATCGAGAAGACGGCGCCGGAGCGGACCGAGAGCAGCAGCGGGCGCTCGCCGCCGAGGGTGCGGCCGGTGCGCTCCTCCAGACGGGCAAGGGCGTCCTGGACGTCCTCCCACAGACCCGCCGGCCACTGCCCGTGCGCGGCCATCGTGTCCACGCAGGCCGCGGTGCTGACGGTGAAGCCGTCCGGCACCGGGATCCCCAGGCGCTTCATCTCGGCCAGGTTCGCACCTTTGCCACCGAGGATGGTGCGCATCTGCGCACTGCCCTCGGACATGTCGTAGAGGTACTTGGCGGACTCAGCGGCCATTGATGTCAGCGCTCCTCGCGTGGGGTCGGCGAGGCTCCGGTGCCCCGCTCGATGACACGAGAATATCGCTGCGGCCTCAGCCCCCTTGAGCCGCCTCCCGGCGCCGCTCGACCATCTCGATCACCCGGCCGGCGGCCTCCTCGAGAGCCAGTTCGGTGGTGTCGATCACGGGGCAGCCGAGGCTGCGCTGGATCCGCCCCACCTCGTCCAGCTCGTCGAAGATCTTGACCAGGTCGGTGTAGCCGTCGCGGTGCACCGAGGCGCTGCCCATGGCCCGCACGCGGCGGCCGCGGATCTGGGCCAGCCGCTCGGGGTCGATGGTCAGGCCGACGATCTTCCAGCGCTGCACGGCGAAGAGCTGCTCGGGCGGCGCGATGCCGGGCACGAGGGGGATGTTGGAGGTCTTGTAGCCCAGGTAGCCGAGGTACATCGACAGCGGCGTCTTGCCCGAGCGGCTCACCCCGACCAGGACGATGTCGGACTCACGCAGGTGGTTGGACAGGTTGCCGTCGTCGTTGGCGATCGAGAACTCCATCGCCTGGACCCGCTTGAAGTAGTCCTCGCTGACCCCGACCGGGCGGACGACACGTTCGGGGTCCTGGCCGGTCGCCTCCTTGAGCGCGGTCACGGCAGGGTCGAGCAGGTCCGCGTGGGGCAGGCCGCGCTCGGTGCACAACTGGGCGACGAACTGACGCAAGGTCTCGTCCACGACCGTGGAGAAGACGACCGTGCGCGCGCGCTCGGGGTGCATCCGGGCGAAGGCGTCCTGCAGGCCGTCGGGCGTGCTCTGCCGGGGGTGGCGGATGATACGGACGTCGTAGCCGACGTACTGCGCGGCCGCCGCCCGCGCCACGCGGGCCGCGGTGTCACCCGTGGAGTCCGCGATGATGTGGACCTCGATGGGGGTCTGGGCCGCGCTCATCCATCCACCCTAGTGACGGGTGCTCGGTGCCGGTTGGTGGTGTGCCGACGTCAGCATCGGGCCGGCACCGCGAGGATGCTCAGACGGGTTCGTTGCGATCGCCGGGCGCCGGCTCGCCGGTGATCCCCTCCACATCGCCCTGGCCGGAGGGTGACTCCTGGCCCGCTGCCTCGACGAACTCGTCGGTGGAGGGTGCCTCGGGCGCGCCGGCCAGGATGCTCGCGTCCTCCTGCTCGGCGGCCTGCTCCTGGGCGGTGGTGAGGTCCTCGCCCTCCGGCTGCTGGTCCGGGGCCTGGTGGTCGGGGTCGCCGAAACTGCCACCCACGAAGGTGCCCTCCTGCTCGGGCTGCTCCTCCTGCGACGGGTCGTGCGGGCTGCTGGTGTTCTCGCTCATGTCCTCAGCCTGCCCCCGCCCCGGCGGCCCAGCAACCGGAGGCCGTGACGTCGCGGTCGAACGGGCGCGGCATACCGGTCATCGCAGAACGGCTTCCCGCTCAGAGGTTCGTGCCGCCTCCACTGCCGCTCGTGCCGCGGTGGTGCACGTCCTCGGACAGGCGGACGACCGCGTAGTACAGCTCGAGCATCATCCGGAAGAAGGCCAGGTAGATGATCGCGAGCAACGGGGTGGCGATCAGCCACAGCAACCCCATGATGCTGCTGAATCTCATCATCTCGATGGCATACACCAGCATGCCCAGGGTCAGCAGGCCGATGAGGACCATCCCGACCACGTAGACCACGCGCACCAGCTTGGGGGTGACGAAGTGGTTGAACTCGAAGTCGAAGAGGGCCTGGAAGAAGTTCGTCCCCTGGTCGGAGAAGCTCCCACGAGGCGTGTTGTCCGGGGCCGAGGAGGTGCTCATGCGTGTGAGACTAGCGACATGTCGCTCCCCGTGGTTGCTGTCGTCGGGCCCACGGCGACGGGCAAGTCCGACCTCGGGGTGGCGCTCGCGCTCGAGCTGGGCGGCGAGGTCGTCAACGCCGACGCCTCCCAGCTATACCGGGGGATGGACATCGGCACCGCGAAACTGGACCCGGTCGGCCGCCGCGGCGTCGCCCACCACCAGCTGGACGTCCTGGACGTGACCGACGAGGCCAGCGTTGCGGCATACCAGGCCTCGGGGCGGGCGGACCTGTCCGCGATCCGGGCGCGGGGCGCGGTGCCGGTGGTGGTGGGGGGCTCGGGACTGTACGTCCGGGCGCTGCTGGACCGGCTGGACATCCCGCCGACCCATCCGCGGGTGCGCGCGCGGTGGGAGGGGGAGCTTGAGCGGGTCGGACCGGAGTCCCTGTATGCCGTTCTCGCGCAGCGTGATCCGGTGGCCGCTGACCAGATCGAGCCGCGCAACGGACGCCGCATCGTCCGGGCGCTGGAGGTGATCGAGCTGACCGGTCGGCCGTTCAGCGCGACGATGCCGACGCGCGAGTTCGTCGAGCCCACGGTGGTGATCGGGCTGCGCGCGGACCGCCCCGTGCTCGATGAGCGCATCGCCCGCCGCGCGGAGGGGATGTGGGGGGCCGGTCTGCTGGAGGAGGTGCGCGGGCTCGAGGGTCAGGGGTTGCGCGAGGGGAGGACTGCCTCGCGCGCGGTCGGGTATGCCCAGGCGCTGCGGCAAGTGGACGGTGGACTGACGCAGGCCGAGGCGGTCGAGGACACGATCGTCGCGACTCGTCGGCTCGCGCGGCGGCAGGAGCGGTGGTTCGGGCCGGATCCGCGGATCAGGTGGCTGGAGCATGACGCGGACGACCTGGTCGAGCAGGCGCTCGGGGTCGTGCGCGCGGCCTCGGGCTGAGCGGTCTGGGCCGCCTGTGGCTCAACTGCTCAGGCGGTGCGTTGGACCTTCAGGACCCGGAAACCCTTGCTGCTGGCGCATCGTTCCACCCGCACCGCGCCCATGATGTCGGGGAGGGCTCGGGCCAGCCAGGTCTGCAGGGAGTCCGACCCGAGATTCTTCTGGACGACGAGGTATGCCGTTCCGCCCCCGGCGGGGTCGGCCCCACCGGCCGCGTGGTCACCCTCGCCCGCCAGCTCTGAGGGCCCCGACAGCCCCGACGCAGGACGGAGCCGGGGAAGCCAGGTGGTCAGCAGCTCGTGCAGCGCCGCCTTGCCGACCCGGATCGGGGGGTTGGACCAGATCAGGTCGAAGGTGGTCGCGGCGTCCACCTCGTCCGGGGTGCTGGCGTGCACTCCCGCCGCACCCTGAGTGGAGGCGTCGACCCCCAGGGCGCGGGCGTTGCGGCGCGCGAGGTCGAGGGCCCGCTCGTTGACGTCCACGGCGTGCACCGCTGCGGCTGGTGATTCCAGCGCGAGGGTCAGGGCGAGCGGCCCCCAGCCGCAGCCGAGGTCGAGGAAGGTGCCATTGGCGGGGGGAGCGGGGACCTCATCCAGCAGCACGCGGGTGCCCTTGTCGATGCCGTCAGGGGAGAAGATCCCGCCTGCGGTCACCACCTCGATGTCCCGCCCGGCGAGCCGCACGGGCACGCGGCGCAGCTCACCGTCGGAGGCCGGCTGCGCGGTGAAGTAGTGGTCCTGCGTCATGACCGCAGAGTCTGTCATCCCGGGCCCGGGCAGAACTCCTGTGAGTGCCCCGATCCGATCCGCTTTCTGCGCTCAGAGCGTGCGTAACAAGGGCACTCACAGGCGGGCGAGCGGGCTATCGCCACTCGAGGGCGTCGGGAGAGCGGGCAGAAATCGCTCGCCCGCGACGTTGGAAGGTGAGACGCTGGATCGACTGGCGACACGACATACCGGAACGACTGCCGGACACCGCTCGACCGTAAGGACTGCATGACTGCCACCCCGAACCCCGACCAGCCCCGCAGCTCGATCCTCGACCGCCGCGCCGACGCGCTGATCGACGACGGTGAGATCGACCTCCGGGAGGCCGACTGGGGCACGTGGGGCGAGACCGAGGACGCGGATCGGGATGGTGACCAGCTCGACCGCGAGGAGCGCGCCGCGCTGCGCCGCGTCGCCGGCCTGTCGACCGAGCTCGAGGACGTCACCGAGGTCGAGTACCGCCAGCTCCGCCTGGAGCGCGTCGTGCTCGCCTCCGTCTGGGAGGACAACGGCCAGACCACCCTCGAGGACGCCGAGAACAGCCTGCGCGAACTCGCCGCGCTCGCCGAGACCGCGGGCTCGACCGTGCTCGACGGCGTGATCCAGCGGCGGCTGAAGCCGGACCCGGCGACCTACCTGGGCTCGGGCAAGGCCAAGGAGCTGCGCGACATCGTCGCCGCCGAGGGTGCCGACACGGTCGTCGCGGACGGCGAGCTCGGCCCCTCCCAGCGCCGCGCCCTCGAGGACGTGGTCAAGGTCAAGGTGATCGACCGGACCGCGTTGATCCTGGACATCTTCGCCCAGCACGCCAAGAGCAAGGAGGGCCGCGCCCAGGTCGAGCTGGCCCAGCTGCAGTACCTCCTGCCGCGACTGCGCGGCTGGGGTGAGTCGATGTCCCGCCAGGCCGGTGGCCGCGTCGCCGGCGGTGAGGGCATCGGCTCCCGTGGTCCTGGTGAGACCAAGATCGAGCTGGACCGGCGCCGGATCAACACCCGGATCGCCAAGCTGCGCCGCGAGATCAAGGACATGAAGACCGTCCGCGACACCAAGCGCTCCTCGCGCAAGGCCGGGCACGTGCCCAGCGTCGCGATCGTCGGCTACACCAACGCCGGCAAGTCCTCGATCCTCAACCGGCTGACCGGCGCGGGCGTGCTCGTGCAGAACCAGCTCTTCGCCACCCTGGACCCGACCGTGCGGCGGCACGAGGCGCAGGACGGCCGCGGTTACACGCTGACCGACACCGTCGGCTTCGTGCGCAACCTGCCGCACCAGTTGGTGGAGGCCTTCCGCTCCACGCTGGAGGAGGCCGCGGACGCCGACGTGCTGCTGCACGTGGTCGACGGCTCGCACCCGGACCCGGAAAGCCAGGTGGACGCGGTGCATGCCGTGCTCGCCGAGGTCTTTGCAGAGGCCGAGGACGCGGGGCAGAAGATCCCGGAGATCATCGCGGTGAACAAGGCGGACATCGCCGACCCGGACGTGCTGGACCGGCTGCGCCGCGACTACCAGCGGGTGATCATCGTGTCGGCGCGCACGGGCGAGGGTGTCCAGGAGTTGCTGGACGCCGTCGAGGAGGCGCTGCCGCGACCGGAGATCCTGGTCGACGTCCTGCTGCCCTATGACCGGGGTGACCTCGTGGCGCGGCTGCACGACGAGGGTGAGGTGCTCTCCGAGGAGCACACCGGTGACGGCACCCGGATCCAGGCGAAGGTGAACGGCGACCTGCACGGGCACCTCGGGGCGTACGCGGTCTGATCAGGGCCGCGGCGCGAGCACCGGCTGCTCGCCCTCGGGCGAGAGCGGGACGCTCCAGACGTCCACGGTGTAGGGCGACTCGGCGCACTCAACCATCGGCCCGGGGCGGTAGAAGCCCCCATGGACCACGGCGGGATCCTGGGTGGTGTCGATCTGCACCCGGCTGACCTCTGTGCACTTCGGGTAGCCGACCGCGACCAGCGCCTGGGTGGTCAGATCTGAGCGGAAGTCGTCCTCGGCACCCAGCAGATCGGCATACCAGGGGACTCCTGGGCCGGCGGGATCGGTGAGCAGGACGGGCTCGCCCGGGGGGAAGATCTCCCGCAGTTCGACCTGGACGTCCCAGGAGCTGACCGTGACGTCGATCGTGGCCAGGAGTTCGCCCACCTCCTGGGCGTCAGGCACCTCGCCTGAGAAGTAGGTGGCGAGCACCGGTGGCCCGCCGATCTCCTCGCGCGGGATCGACCAGACGTCGAGGGCGGTGCCCCCCTGAGCGCACTGCGCCGGGGGATCGAACCTCCTCATCAGCCGGAGCTCAGGGGGCGCTGACGACTCGATCAGCACCACCGCGGTGTGTTCCTCGCACGCGTCGCGGCGGGCGAGGACCAGCACGTGGGTGGACGGGTCGGCGGCGCGGAGTTCCTCGGCCTCGAGCGAGTGGGCGAGTTCGTCGATCTCGCCCCGGGTGGTCAGGAGGGTGGGTTGCTGGCCGGGACCGCCCTCGGTGCGCAGGCGATAGACGTCGTGCTCGTTCGCGCTGAACATTTGACGGCCCAGGGTGAGGTCGGGGTTGCGCGAAATGGTCCCGCCGCTCGTGCCGGTGGTGTTCTGGCAGCCCGCCAGCGCCAGCCCCACCATCAGTGCGCCGATGAGCCTCGCCCTACGTGCCATGGTTCCTCCCTCCCTGTCCGGGGTCCCGTCCCGGAGATTCTGAGCGTATGACGTGTCCCACCCATGGGGCGTTCCGGCGGCGGCGACGGCTTCCGGTGGGCGTGGGAGACGCGGGCCAATAGGGTGTTCCGGGTGAGCGAGCAGCCGACGACCGACCACGCCCAGCCCACCGAGCAGACTGAGCCGACGCGCGCCGAGGGTGCGACCGCAGAGCACCTGCGCCTGGCCGAGTCCGAGGACTCCCGCGCACCGTGGCGCCTGTGGGGACCCTACGTCTCTGGCCGCCAGTGGGGCACGGTCCGCGAGGACTACTCCGCAGACGGGGACGCCTGGACCTACTTCCCGTTCGACCACTCCCACCTGCGGACCTATCGGTGGGGCGAGGACGGGATCGGCGGGCTGTGCGACGTCGACGGCTTCCTCAATGTCAGCCTGGCGCTGTGGAATGGGCAGGACGACCGGCTCAAGGAGCGCTTCTTCGGCCTGACCAACCCGCAGGGCAATCACGGCGAGGACGTCAAAGAGTACTGGTGGTCCACCGAGGGGCTGCCCACCCACTCCTATGCCAGCATGCTCTACCGCTACCCGCAGGCCGCCTTCCCCTATGAGGAGTTGGTGCGGGTCAACGGCGAGCGCGGCGTGCACGACCCCGAGTTCGAGCTGGCCGACACCGGGATCATGGACGAGGACCGGTTCTTCGATGTCACGATCACGCACGCCAAGGCGAGCCCAAGCGACATCTGCCTGGAGTTCTCAGCGACCAACCACGGCCCGGACGCCGCACCTTTGCACCTGCTGCCGCAGGTCTGGTTCCGCAACACCTGGAGCTGGGGGCTGGACGATCGGGAGCCCTCGCTGGAGCTGGTCGGCGGCGGCGAAGAGCAGGTGCGGGTGCGGGCCGAGCATCACACCCTGGGTCGCGTCGAGGTCACCGCCGAAGGCTCCCCGGAGGTGCTCTTCTGCGACAACGAGACCAACCAGACCGCCCTCTACGGTGACGATGTCGACCCGGCTGGGGTTGCGGCATACCCCAAGGACTCGATCGGCCGCGCGGTGGTGCACGGCCAGGCCGACGCCTGCAACCCGCGGCAGCGCGGGACCAAGATGGCCTTCTGGTGGCGCTTCGATACGGTGGCGCCGGGGGAGACGGTGACCGTGCGGTTGCGGCTGACCGAGGCGGACGGGCGGCCGGATCCGGAGGTCGCCTTCGACGACGTCCTGGAGCGGCGCCGCGCCGAGGTGGAGGAGTTCTACGCCGAGGTGATCCCGGCGGGGACGAGCGAGGAGGACCAGCTCATCGCGCGGCGCGCGTTCGCCGGCCTGCAGTGGTGCAAGCAGCTCTATCTGTATGACGTGCCCCGCTGGCTGGAGGGCGACCCGGCGATGCCGCCGCCCCCGCCGGAGCGGGCCGAGCGCGGTGGCCGCAACACCTCCTGGCAGCACGTGCACCTGGCCGAGGTGATCTCGATGCCGGACGAGTGGGAGTACCCCTGGTTCGCGACCTGGGATCTGGCCTTCCACTGCGTCGCCTACGCGCACGTCGACCCCTTCTTCGCCAAGTGGCAGCTGTTGCTGATGTGCCGCGAGTGGGCGATGCACCCGAACGGCCAGCTGGCCGCCTACGAGTGGAACTTCTCCGACGTGAACCCGCCTGTGCACCCCTGGGCGGCGTGGCAGGTGTATGCGATCGACGGCTCGCGCGACCGGGTCTTCCTGGAGCGGATCGTGCTGAAGATGCTGCTGAACTTCCCGTGGTGGGTGAACCGGAAGGACGCCGACGGCAGCCACGTCTTCGAGGGTGGCTTCCTCGGGCTGGACAACATCGGGCTGTTCGACCGCTCTGACGCGCTGCCCGACGGCCAGCGGCTGGAGCAGGCCGACGCGACGGCGTGGATGGGGTTGTTCTGCCTCAAGATGCTCCGGATGTCGATGGAGCTCGCGCGCGAGGACGAGGCGTGGGACGAGGTGGCGACCAAGTTCCTCGTGCACTTCCTGTCCATCGCCCAGGCGATGGACGACATCGGCCGCGAGCACACCTCGCTGTGGGACGAGGAGGACCAGTTCTTCCACGACATCCTGGTGACCGAGGAGGGCGATGCCTACCGGATGCCGATCCGGTCGATGGTCGGACTGCTGCCGCTCGCGGGGGTGGCGCTGGTGCCCAACTGGGTGGCGCAGGACCTCCCGGACCTCACGGACTTCTTCGAAGGCTGGACCCGGCGGCGTCCTGAGCTGCGGGATGCGTTGCTGCACACCAACCATGCGGGCTACTCGCTGCGGACCTTGTCGATGATGAGCCGCAAGCAGTGGAGGGCCACCGTGAAGCGGTTGCTGGATGATTCGGAGTTCCTGTCTCCCAACGGGATCCGCTCGCTGTCGGCGGCGCATCGGGACGGTGTGACGGTCAACGTGGGCGGCAACGATTTGTCGCTGGCCTATGTGCCAGGGGAGTCGGACTCGCACATGTTCGGCGGCAACTCGAACTGGCGCGGGCCGGTGTGGCTGCCCGTGAACGCGCTGCTGACCGACGCGCTGCGCAACTATGGCCGCAGCGCGGGCGTGGGTCGACCGGTGGAGTTCCCGACCGGCTCGGGCAACCAGGTGCCGGTGGACAAGGTGGCCGGGGAGCTGGAGCAGCGTCTCGTTGGACTCTTCCGCGCCGGTGAGGACGGGCGGCGCCCCAGCACGCCGATCCACCACCCGAGCGGTCCGCTGTGGGACGCGCACCCGACGTTCAGCGAGTTCTTCGACGGTGACACCAGCGTCGGTCTCGGTGCCTCGCACCAGACCGGGTGGACCGGACTGGTCGCACACTTCATCTGCGCCCCGGACGGCATCGCCAACCGCTGACCGCCCCCCACCCCCGACCGGGGACGCGGTTTGCCCTCACCGGGGACGCGTTTTGTCGAAGAATCTGGTTGCCGTTGGTGCGCTTGAGCGACAGGCTGACCGCCATGGCCTTCGACCTGACCCGGCTCGACCACCTCTCCCAGGACGACCTCTGGGACGAGGCCGCGGCAGCCTCCTACGACACCCCTGGCGAGGGGATGTTCAGCGACGCGGTGCTCGGTCCGACGGTCGACCGCCTGGCCGAGCTCGCGGCGGGCGGTGCGGCGCTCGAGTTGGCGATCGGCACCGGCCGCGTCGCGATCCCGCTGGCCGAGCGCGGCGTACCGGTGAGCGGCATCGAACTCAGCGCGGCGATGATCGAGCGCCTGCGCGCGAAGGTGGGAAACGACATACCGGTCCTCCACGGGGACATGGCGACGGCGCGTGTGGAGGGCGAGTTCAGCCTCGTCTACCTGGTCTTCAACACGATCGCGAACCTGCTCACCCAGGAGGCGCAGGTGCAGTGCTTCCGCAACGCGGCGGCTCACCTCCGCCCCGGCGGGTGCTTCGTCATCGAACTGTGGGTGCCGGACCTGCGCGCGCTGTCGCCGGCGGCGCCCGTGCAGGTCTTCACCGCCGAGGACGGCTATCTCGGGTTGGACGTGATCGACACCGCGACGCAGCGCGTCGTCTCCCACCACGTCGTCTTCGACGAGCGACTGGCGAGCGGAGGCGGGGACCGCCGCGCCGCCCGGATCGGCCGTACCCCGCACCGCTACATCTGGCCCAGCGAGCTGGACCTGATGGCCCAGTTGGCGGGTCTGCGGCTGGAGTCCCGGTATGCCGACTGGTCGGGCGAGCCATTCACCGCCACCTCTCCCTCGCACGTCTCGGTCTATCGGCTCAGCTGAGCCAGAAGATCTGCTCGACGGGTCGCTCGAACAGGTGGGCGACCTTGAGCGCGAGCGGCAGGCTCGGGTCGAACTTGCCGGTCTCGATGGCGTTGATGGTCTGTCGGGAGACGCCGAGCTCCTCGGCCAGTCGCGACTGGCTCCATCCCCGCTCGTCGCGGAGGTGGCGCAGCGTGTTGACGGTGTCGGCCACGGTCAGCCGCGCAGCTCACGCAGCACGAATTGGTAGCGCGCCCAGAAGCTGATCACCAGCAGCGCCAGGAAGGAGAAGCCCCAGAGCACGGGCATCGAGCCAGGGACGATCGCCAGCGCCAGGATGAGCAGGGCGCCGAGGATGAGCGAGTCGCCGAAGGACTGGCTCCGGGCACGGTGGGCAGCCTCGTGCTCGACGCTGTCGCGAGAGTCCTCCCGGCGGTGGGTGCGCCGGCGCCGCGCCCAGGTGTTGATCGCCAGCCCGATCGGCAGGGTCGCGATGGCGATCGCGGCCATCACTAGCAGTTCGGCGGTGTCCTGCTGGGTCGTCCGGGAGAGCGCGAACAGCCCGGCCGCCACAACCCAGCAGGCCACCAGCGCCCAACCCCAGTGTCGCCATGTCGGTACCCGCATCGCGTCCATTCCCCTGCCCCTTCGTGTGGTCCGTGTTCGGTGACTGGCGGCTGCCCTCGCCGTGTGTCAAGTGTGCTTGACGATTTGCCGGATTGTCAAGTGTCCTTGACATTCGGGTCGCGATGCGTCGGCCGCTTTCGCGCGTCCGGTCGGCCTGGTGCGGAACCTTTCGCGCGTTCGGTGGGCGATTTTGCGAGCATGGCGCGCGTCCGGTGGGTCTGGGGCGGGGCCTGCTGCGCGTCCGGTGGGCCTGGATGCCGACACGCTGGACGTCCGGTCGACCTAGGGTGGGGGGATGGCTCGGGTGACGCAGCGGCGCAGGGTGCTGCGGCTGTCCGCCGACGGCGGGCAGCGCGAGCGGGCCGATGTGCTCGCGGGGGAGGAGCCGCTGGAGATCCGCGTCAACGGGCGTGCGTTCTCGGTCACGATGCGCACGCCGGGCGACGACTTCGACCTCGCCGTCGGCTTCCTGCACGGCGAGGGCGTGGTCACCGGGTGGCAGGACGTCGCCCAGATCGACTACCGGTCCGGCATCGGCGCGGACGGGATGCGCGACTACAACGTGGTCGACCTGACCCTCGCCGAGGGGGTCGCGCCGCCCGACCCCTCGCTCGAGCGCCACGTCTACACGTCGTCCTCCTGCGGGGTCTGCGGCACCGCCTCGATCGAGTCGGTCCGGCGCTCGGGCGCACACGATGTGCGGGGGGATGACACGGCATACAGCCTCGGGGCGCTGCTCGCGCTGCCGGACCGGCTCCGTGAGGGCCAGGCGATCTTCGACCGCACCGGTGGCGTGCACGCGGCCGGGCTGTTCGTGCCCGGCCAGGACGGGCTGGAGCTGGCGCAGGTGCGAGAAGATGTCGGTCGCCACAACGCCGTCGACAAGCTGGTCGGCTGGGCCCTGCGCGAGTCCCGTATGCCGTTGCGCGGCAGCGTCATCCAGGTGTCCGGGCGGGTGAGCTTCGAGCTGGTGCAGAAGGCGGCGCTCGCCGGCATCCCGACGCTCTCCGCGGTCTCGGCTCCGTCTTCGCTGGCCGCCGAGCTGGCCGAGGAGGTCGGGATGACGCTGATCGGCTTCAACCGCGGCCGCAGTCTGAACGTCTACACCGGGCGCGAGCGGGTGCGGGGGAACTCCGCCCTGGCGTGAGCCTGTGGATGAGCGACCGGGATGGTGGGTGGCACGACATACCCTGAAGCCATGCCTGACGTCCCGGACCTCGATGAGCTCCTGCACGCTGCGGTCGGGGCGGTGGGGGGCACCGAGCGGCCGGGCCAGGTCACGATGGCCAAGGCGGTCGAGCGTGCGGTCGAGCGGGAGGAACATCTGCTCGTCCAGGCCGGCACCGGCACCGGCAAGTCGCTGGCCTATCTCGTGCCGGCGATCGCGCACGCCATGCGCACCGGAAAGCCCGCGGTGATCGCCACCGCGACCCTCGCCCTCCAGGCGCAGATCGTGGACCGCGACCTGCCCCGGATCGCCGAGGCCCTCGCGCCGCTCGTCGGGCGGCGCCCTACCTTCGCCCTCGTCAAAGGGCGCGCCAACTACCTGTGCCAGCACAAGCTGGTCGGCGGCTTCCCCGAGGATGACGACGACGCCCTGCTGTCGATGGGCTCGGTCGACCGCGAGCGCGGGCGGCTCGGTGACGAGGTCGTCCGGTTGCGCGACTGGGCAGAGCTGACCGAGTCCGGTGACCGCGACGAGCTGGTGCCGGGGGTCAGCAACCGCGCCTGGCGCCAGGTCTCGGTCAGCGCGCACGAGTGCCTGGGCTCGAAGTGCCCGATGGTCGGTGAGTGCTTCGTCGAGCTCTCCCGGGAGGCGGCCAAAGAGGTCGACATCATCGTCACCAACCACTCGTTCATGGCGATCGATGCCTTCGAGGGCAGGTTCATGCTGCCTGAGCACGACCTGCTCATCGTCGACGAGGCGCACGAGCTCACCGACCGGATCACCTCGACCATCACCGACGAGCTCACATCTGGCTCGGTCTCCGTCGCGGCGCGGCGCGCGGGCAAGGGCGAGGCTGCTGCCCGCCTCGCCGAGACCACCGAGCTGCTCGAGGAGGCGCTGGCCGAGCTGCCCGAGGGCAAGCTGACCGCGCTGCCCGAGCGCCTCGTGACCACCCTGAGCCTGGTGCGGGACGCCGCCCACGCGGCGCAGTCGGAGATCAAGCCGGACAAGGGGGCGGAGCTCGACGGCGCCAAGCAGATGGCGCTCGCCGCGGTCGACGACGTGCACGACACCGCCGCGCGGGTGCTCGAGGAGCGCGAGCTGGATGTCGTCTGGATCAGCCAGGATCAGCGACGCGGGCCGGTGCTGCGGGTGGCGCCGATGAGCGTGGCGATGCTGGTGCGGGACAAGATCTTCGAGGACCGCACCGTGGTCCTGACCTCGGCCACGCTGGAGCTCGGCGGCAGTTTCGACTCGGTCGCCGGCACCATCGGCCTGCGCGGGCAGGGCTCGCCGCGCTGGGAGGGGCTCGACGTCGGCTCGCCCTTCGACTATCCCCAGCAGGCCATTGCGTATGTCGCTTCCCACCTCCCCCCGCCCGGCCGCGATGGTGCCTCGCCGGCGGTCTTCGACGAGATCGAGGCGCTGGTGCGCGCAGCGGGTGGTCGGGCGTTGGGGCTGTTCAGCTCCCGACGGGCGGCGGAGGCGGCGACCGAGGAGATGCGCTCGCGGTTGGCCGATGCGGGCATCACCGTGCTCTGCCAGGGCGATGACCAGACCCCGACGCTGGTCCGGACGTTCGCCTCCGACGCCACCACCTGCCTGTTCGGGACCATGTCGTTGTGGCAGGGCGTCGATGTCCCCGGGACCGCGTGCCAGCTGGTGATCATCGACCGGATCCCTTTCCCGCGCCCCGACGACCCCCTGTCCTCGGCGCGGACCGAGGCGATCTCCCGGATGGGCGGCAATGGCTTCATGGCCGTCTCGGCCACCCATGCCGCGCTGCGGCTGGCGCAGGGCGCCGGGCGGTTGATTCGGCGCGGCGACGACCGAGGCGTCGTGGCCTTCCTGGACTCGCGGATGATCAGCGCGCGTTACGCGGGCTTCCTGCAGACCTCGCTGCCACCCTTCTGGCCGACGACCGACAGGGCCCTCGTGCTGCAGGCGCTGGAGCGGCTGGACCAGATCGCACCCGAGGTGCTGCCCGTCGTCGAGCCCGGTGCTCGTGGCCTTGGCGGAGCGCCGCTGGTCACGCCCACGCGGGGCGATGTCCCCGTCGCCCGTTCGCCCCGGACCGCAGTCACCGGGGGACACGCCTGGACCGACGACCAGGACGAGGAGCTGCGGGACGGTGTCGCCGCCGGGATCACCGTGGAGGAGCTCGCCGAGCATCTCGAGCTGGCACCCGACCTGGTCACCGCCCGGATCAACCAGCTCGAGTTGGCATGAGGCAGGCTGGGGACGTGGACGAAATCGACAGCCCTCAGGCAGCTGACAGCAGGCAGGCGGCTGACAGCACTCAGGCCGCTGACAACGCGGAGGCGGCAGACAACGCGCAGGCGACTGACAATGCGCAGGCGACTGAGAACGCGCAGGCGGCAGATGACCTGCAGGGCGATGACCGAGCCCTGTGGCACCTGGCTGAGCGCGCGCACTGGGATGAGGCACGGCATACGGGCGCCTATCGCCGGTCCACCCGCGGAGCGAGCCTGGACGAGGTCGGCTTCATCCACGCCTCCTATCCCGAGCAGCTCCCCGGGGTCGCGCGGGCGCTCTACGCCAAGGTGAGCGACGAGCTCGTCGTCCTGGAGATCGACCCCGTCGTCCTCGCCGAGCACGGCGTGGAGGTGCGCGTCGAGCCCGGTGACCCGGCGGACCCAGAGGGCGAGCGCTACCCCCATCTCTACGGCGCGTTGCCCGTCGAGGCGGTGACCCGCACCCGACCCGCCGCCGTGGAGAAGGGCTGGCTCGACCTCGGTCCGTGGGAGGTTGCGTGAGCGAGCCGATCACCCTCGCGCTGATCCAGGGGCCCGAGGAGATCCTGGCCGAGCGCGCCATGGAGTCGGTGATCGAGTCCGTCCGGGCGGCTGAGCCCGAGGCGGAGGTGGTCAAGCTCTACGCCGCCGGCTACGAAGCGGGGGCGTTGGGGGTGCACGCCAGCCCGAGCCTGTTCGGCGGCTGGACGGTGATCGTCGTGCACGACCTGGACGAGGCCGACGACGCGCTGGTCGAGGACGTGCTTAGCTATCTGGACGCACCTGCCGACGGCGTCACGCTGGTCATCCGGCACAAGAGCGGCAACCGCGGAAAGAAGATCCTGGACACCCTCAAGAAGGGCGGCGCCCGGCTCATCGAGGCCAAGGCGGTCAAGAGCGAGAAGGACAAGGTCGAGTTCGTCCGCACGGAGTTCCGCGACAGCCGGCGGCGGATCGCCGAGGACGCGGTCCTGGCGCTGGTCCAGGCGGTCGGCAAGGACGTGCGCGAACTGGCCGGTGCGTGCTCGCAGCTGATCCGGGATGTCGAGGGCACGGTCGAGGTCGAGGACGTGCACACCTACTACGGCGAGCGGGTCGAGACGACTGGTTTCAAGGTGGCCGAGGCGGCGCTCGCGGGGGATGAGCGGGCCGCGATGGGCCTGCTGCGGCACGCGATGAATGGTGGCCTGGACCCGGTGCCGATCGTGGCCGTGCTCGCGATGCAACTGCGTCAGGTCGGCAAGGTCGCAGCGGCTGGACGAGGCAGCTCGGGGCAGGTCGCCCGCGATCTGGGCATGGCCCCGTGGCAGGTCGACCAGGCCCGACGGGTGGCCCAGGGCTGGGACGGCCCCCGCCTGGGGGCGGCGATCCAGGCAGTGGCCCGGGCGGACGTGGACGTCAAGGGTGGCCTACGCACCGAGGCCTCGGTCCGCAGTCCCGAGCACGCCGTCGAACGCGCCGTGCTGGAGATCTGTCGGCTGCGGCGAGGCTGAGACGGCGGGGTTGAGCCAGCGTGGTTGAGCGCCCTGAGTGCGGGGTGGAGCGCCCTTGGTGTTGTCAAGGCAGGCGGCTGGCTTGCCGGGACGCGGCCCCTCACGCCGGACAAGGTTACTCACGCAATGCAACGCAATATCCATGACATTGCGTGAGTAACCTTGTATTGGTTCGGGAGGGCGGATGCGGCTGGGTCGGATGCGGCTGGGTCGGATGCGGCTGGGGCGGATGCGCCGGTCCGGACGGGGCGAGGGTGACTGGCGCGACGGCATACGGGATCGGGCCGTAGTATCCCCGTCTCGTGCCCCTCCTGCGCGGCCTGCTGGCCGACACCCGCCCGCTGAGCGACCCGCATTTCCGTCGCCTGTGGATCGCCAACATCATCACCGTCATCGGGGCGCAGCTGACGGTGGTGGCGGTGCCGGCGCAGATCTACGCGATGACGGGCTCCTCGGCCTATGTCGGGCTGACCGGGCTCTTCGGGCTGGTGCCGCTGGTGGTCTTCGGGCTGTGGGGCGGCGCGCTCGCCGACGTCTTCGACCGCCGCACGATCCTGGTGATCACCACGACCGGCCTGATCATCACCAGCGGACTGTTCTGGCTGCAGGCGGCGATCGGCGGGACTGACGGCTTCGGCGTGTGGTTCCTGCTCTGGTTGTTCGCGGTCCAGCAAGCCTTCTTCGCGGTCAACCAACCGACGCGCAGCGCGATCCTGCCGGCGCTGCTGCCCGCCCACCTCATCCCGTCCGCGGCTTCGCTCAACATGACGGTGATGCAGGCGGGGGCGATCGCCGGCCCGCTCGTCGGCGGCGCGATGATCCCGCTGCTCGGCTACGCGTGGCTGTATGCCGTGGACACGGTCCTGCTGTTCGCGACCCTGTGGGCGGTGGTGCTGCTGCCCGCGCTGCGGATCGAGGGGGCTGCCGCCAAGGTGCCGGGGGTGCGGTCGGTGGTGGACGGGTTCGCCTACCTGCGCCACCACCCGGTGCTGCTGATGTCCTTCGTGGTCGACCTGATCGCGATGGTCTTCGGTATGCCGCGTGCCCTGTTCCCCGAGATCGCGCACCTGGGGTTCGGTGGGCCGGCCGAGGGCGGGCTGATCTTCGCGCTGCTCTTCGCCGCGATCCCGGCGGGTGCGGTGCTGGGTGGCGTGCTCTCTGGCTGGGTGTCTCGAGTCGAACGACAGGGGTTGGCGGTGATCCTCTGCATCCTGGTGTGGGGGGCAGCGATGACCGGGTTCGGGGTGGCGGTGCTCTTCGCCGACCTGTCGCCGCCGGTGCTGCTCGGGGTGGCCGTGGGCTGCCTGGCGATCGGGGGCGCGGCCGACATGGCGTCGGCAGCCTTCCGGACCTCGATGCTGCTCACCGCGGCCGATGACCGGGTGCGCGGGCGGCTGCAGGGCGTCTTCATCGTGGTGGTCGCGGGCGGTCCACGGGTGGCGGACACCCTCCATGGTGCGGCAGCTGCCGTGGTCGGTGCTGCCGTGGCGGCGGCCGGTGGTGGCGTGCTCGTGATCGTCGGGACGGTGATCGCGGCGCTGCTGGTGCCGACCTTCGTGCGCTACCGGGTGACGCGGCCTGCCGCCGACTGACCCGTGGTGCCACGCAGGCGGGCGGCGTCAGCTGCGGCCGAACCACCCACGCTGACGCCGCTCCTCACGTCTCTCAACACGTCTCTCAACACGTCTCTCCTCGCGCCGCTCATCGCGCTCCATCTCGCGGATCGCTCGGCGCAGGTCCCGCTTGTCCTCCGCGTCGAAACCGGTGACAGCGGCCGGCAGGCCGAGCATGAAGCGGAGCTGGCCGAGCGTCAGTTCGTCCTCGCCCGGACGGATGACGCGCAGCCCGTCGAGGATGGCCTGCGCATAGGTCTCGTCCTCGACGATGGAGCGAACCACCTCGGGCCCGTTCGCTGACGACAACTGGTGGCGCAGGGTGCTGCGGGTGGCGAAGGCGAGCAGGACGGCGCTGATCGCCACGACGTCGAAGGGGGAGATGGGCAGTTCGAGCGACTTCGGGAGACCGCCGGTCCGCACGCCCAGGACGGGGGAGTGCCTCGGCTGCACCACGCTCAGGTCGTCCCAGCGCACTCGCTCGCTCACGCGAAGGGTGCCGAACTCACACCCCTCTTCATCGAGAACGAGAAAGGTCGAGTGGTCCCGTCGCACCAGTTCGTGCTGCACGCCACCGATGACGATGAGGACCAGTCCCGCGAGGGCGAGCCAGGGTGGAGCGCCCTCGAGGAGGAAAGTGGTCGGCACCAGCGCGGCCCCGCCGAGCAGGGTGATGATGCCGAACGCCCTGTTCACCGGGGTGATGGCCAGCTGGCGGTAGGACAGCAGCGTGGCTCGCCCGCCGCGCGTGCCGCGCAGGTGGGACCTCGGTCCGCGGCGGGTGCGCCTGATCAACCACGGGACGGCGAAGCACAGCTGGAGGTACAGCCACGGCACGGCGATCCCCAGGGCGATCCAGTCCATCTCCCCGATCCCGTAGAGGAGGATGGCCAGACCGAAGACCATGATCGCGCAGAACCAGAAGGTGTCATAGCAGGACGCCACTGGTCCAAACCGCCACAGGGAGGTGTCCCGTGGCCCCGATGGGGACGGCTGCGCCGTCCACTGCGCCGTGCCGATCGACCCAGTTCCCGGTCCGGAAGGCGACGCGTCGCTGAGCGGATCGCATCGCTCCCGGCCCGCCGGCGGGCCCACGTCTCCTCGACCCGATCGCGTAGTCCTCCGAACCCCATGGTTCTCCCACTCTATGCACATCCGCAGTTTGGGTCCGAGCGCCGCTCGCTGGTAGATTGGTCGATCGCGTGCGCGCCCGGTCGTGTGCGCATCGCAAGCACCACCCGCGCAGCGAGCCTCGCCAGGGCACTCCCCACGCCTCGTTCGGCCCGCCGCGTCGTCGCCCTCACGACACCCATTCCAACGACTGAGCAGGAAGAACACTTCGTGGCAAACATCAAGTCCCAGATCAAGCGCGTCAAGACCAACGCCAAGCGGACCGAGCGCAACCGCGCCTACAAGTCCGAGCTGCGCACCTGGATCCGCAAGTTCCGCGAGGCCGCGGACAGCGGTGACGCTGCCAAGGCCGAGGACGCGCTGAAGCTGGCGTCCAAGAAGCTGGACAAGGCCGTCTCCAAGGGCGTGCTGCACGCGAACCAGGCCGCCAACAAGAAGTCGGCGATGGCCAAGCGGTTCCACAGCATCGGCGCCTGAGCCGCCGAGCTCGACACACGATCAAGGACCTC
Source organism: Ornithinimicrobium pulveris (assembly GCF_050261105.1). GTDB lineage: Bacteria > Actinomycetota > Actinomycetes > Actinomycetales > Dermatophilaceae > Ornithinicoccus. The sequence continues at coordinate 1,053,470 of NZ_CP189837.1, forward strand.
CCTCCCCAGCCGGGGACGGGGGTCCTTGTCGTTGCACGAGCAGGTGGGATGCGGCATACGGGGCGGGGCCGCTCACCCGCTGCGCTAGCATGGTCGCCATCATGACGACCCGTTGCGTGCTCCTTCTTACGCAGCCGCGCTGACGACGCACCACCAGCGCGGCTGACCCCTCCTGCGAGAGGGGCTTTTTTGTGCACAGGAGCCAGAGCAGGCAGGGATTCGATGACGAGGACGAGAGAAGCGATGAGCGAGCGTATGCCGCAGCACCGGTACACCGCCGAGGTGGCCAACCAGATCGAGGCCAAGTGGCAGGACCGCTGGGAGGAGAACGACACCTTCCGCTCAGCCAACCCCGCCGGCCCGTGGGCCGAGCCGGACGACCCGCGCCTCACCGGCGGCCACGTGATGATCATGGACATGTTCCCCTACCCCTCCGGGGCGGGGATGCACGTCGGCCACCCGCTGGGCTACCTGGCGACCGATGTGCACGCGCGCTTCCAGCGCACCCTGGGCGCGAACGTGCTCTACACGATGGGCTTCGACGCCTTTGGGCTGCCGGCCGAGCAGTATGCGGTGCAGACCGGCCAGCACCCGCGCGTCACCACCGAGCAGGCGATCTCCACCTACCTGCGGCAGATGCGGATGATCGGGCTCTCGCACGAGAAGCGCCGCGGCTTCGCCACCATCGACCCGGACTACTACCGCTGGACCCAGTGGATCTTCACCCAGATCTACCACTCCTGGTATGACGTGTCCGCCACCTCGCGCGATGGCAAGGGGACGGGTCGGGCGCGTCCGATCAGCGAGCTGGTCGCGCAGCTGGAGTCGGGGGAGCGCTCGACCGGCCGGGTCGACGACGAGGGGCGGGAGCGGGGCTGGGCGCAGTTGTCGGAGGCGGAGCGCGCGGGGGTGCTCGATGAGTACCGCCTGGCCTACGTGTCCTCGGCACCGGTGAACTGGTGCCCGGGGCTGGGGACCGTGCTGTCGAATGAGGAGGTCACCGCCGACGGCAAGTCCGAGCGCGGCGACTTCCCGGTCTTCAAGCGCAATCTGTCGCAGTGGATGATGCGGATCACCTCGTATGCCGACCGCCTCGTCGATGACCTGGAGCGGCTGGACTGGCCGGAGAAGGTCAAGCTGATGCAGCGGCACTGGATCGGTCGCTCGACCGGCGCCAACGTGGACTTCGCGGTCTCGACGACCACGGGCGAGCAGGAGTCGATCCGCGTCTTCACCACGCGCCCGGACACCCTGTTCGGGGCCACCTTCATGGTCGTGGCCCCTGAGCACCCCGTGCTGGACCAGATCGTCCCCGAGACGTGGCCCGAGGAGACCAAGCCAGCCTGGACCGGTGGTGAGAGCGACCCGCGGTCGGCAGTTGCGGCATACCGGCGGGCGGCGAGCACCAAGAGTGATGTCGAGCGTCAGGCCGATGCGAAGACCAAATCCGGCGTCTTCACCGGCGCGTTCGCGACCAACCCGGTCAACGGGGCGCAGATCCCGGTCTTCGTCGCGGACTACGTGCTGATGGGCTACGGGACCGGCGCGATCATGGCCGTGCCCGGGCAGGACGAGCGCGACTGGGACTTCGCCACCGCCTACGACCTGCCGATCATCCGCACCGTGCAGCCGAGCGAGGGCTTCCCGGAGGACCAGGCGTTCACCGGCGAGGGCCCGGCGATCAACTCCGCCAACGACGAGGTGAGCCTGGACGGGCTGGGCGTCGCCGAGGCCAAGGAGCGGATCATCGACTGGCTGGCGCAGCGCGACCTGGGCACGCCGACGGTGACCTACCGCCTGCGGGACTGGCTGTTCAGCCGGCAGCGCTACTGGGGCGAGCCGTTCCCGATCGTCTGGGACGAGGACGGCGTCGCGCACACGGTGCCGGACTCGATGCTGCCGGTCGAGCTGCCGGACGTGCCGGACTACAGCCCGCGGACCTTCGACCCGCAGGACGCAGACTCCTCACCGGAGGCGCCGCTGGCGCGGGCGACCGAGTGGGTCGAGGTCGAGCTGGACCTGGGCGACGGCCAGGGGACGCGCCGGTTCCGCCGCGAGACCAACACGATGCCCAACTGGGCGGGGTCGTGCTGGTACCACCTGCGCTACCTAGATCCGCAGAACGAAGACGCCGTCGTCGACCCGGCGGTCGAGAACTACTGGATCGGGCCGCGCCCGGCGCCGGTGGCCGGTGCTCCGAGCGGCGCGACCGATCCCGGAGGCGTGGACCTGTATGTCGGTGGCGTGGAGCACGCGGTGCTGCACCTGCTGTACGCCCGCTTCTGGCACAAGGTGCTCTTCGACCTGGGCTACGTCTCCAGCGAGGAGCCCTTCCGGCGGCTGATTAACCAGGGGATGATCGAGGCCTACGTCTACCGGGACGAGCGCGGGTTCCCGGTCCCGGCCGAGGAGGTCGAGCACCACGCCGGCCAGGGTGGCGCGGGCGACACCTACACCTGGAACGGCCAGCCGGTCACCCAGGAGTACGGGAAGATGGGCAAGTCGCTCAAGAATGTGGTGACCCCGGACGAGATGGTGCAGGCCTATGGTGCCGACACCTTCCGGGTCTATGAGATGTCGATGGGGCCGCTGGAGCAGTACCGCCCGTGGGAGACGCGGGCCGTGGTCGGCTCGCAGCGTTTCCTGCAGCGGCTGTGGCGCAACATCATCGACGAGGAGACCGGCGAGGTGACCGTGGTCGATGCCGAGCTGGACGAGGCGACGGACCGGGCCCTGCACCGCACGATCGACGCGGTCCGCGCCGACTACGCCGCGCTGCGGACCAACACCGCGATCGCCCGGATGATCGAGCTGAACAACCACCTGACCAAGCTGGACGCCGTGCCGCGTGCCGCCGTCGAGCCGCTGGTGCAGATGGTCTCGCCGGTCGCGCCGCACCTCGCCGAGGAGTTGTGGGAGCGGCTGGGGCATGATTCCTCGCTCGCGCACGAGCCTTTCCCCGAGGCGGACCCGAGCAAGTTGGTTGAGGACACCGTGACCTGTGTGGTGCAGGTCAAGGGCAAGGTCCGCGACCGCATCGAGGTGCCGGCGGACATCGAGGCCGGGGCGCTGGAGGAACTGGCGCTGAGCAGCGAACGGGTGCAGTCCTTCATTGACGGCTCGCCGGTGCGCAAGGTGATCGTCCGGGCTCCGTCGCTGGTCAACATCGTCGTCTGAGCGCCTCCACCAGGATCTGCGAAAGGGTCTCGTGACCGTCCGCGTCGTCACCGACACCACCGCCTGCCTCTCGGCCGCCACGGCCGAGCAGGCGGGGGTGGTCGTGGTCCCGCTCCACGTGAGCGTGACCGGGCGGGGCGTCCTGGGCGCGCGGGAGATCACCCCGGGTGAGGTGGCGGACATCCTGCGCGATGGACGGGCGCGGGTGTCGACCTCGATGCCGTCGCCGGGCGAGTTCGCCCAGGCCTACCGGCGGATCGAGGAGGAGCAGATCGTCTCGGTCCACCTGTCCGGGCGGATGAGTGGGACGGTCGGCTCGGCGCGGATGGCGGCCGAGATTCTGGGTGCCGAGGGGCCGGGTGCTGACGGGGCGGGCCCTGCTGGCGCGGCGGGCGAGGCGGGTGCGGCACGGCGGGTCGAGGTCGTGGACTCGGGAGTCCTCGGGTTGGCGATGGGGTATGCCGTGGTGAACGCCGCGCGCGCCGCCGAGGCCGGGGCCTCGGTCGAGGAGGTCGTGGAGCTCGTCCGTCGGCAGGTCGGGCTGAGCCGGACCTGGTTCTACGTGGACACCCTCGAGCATCTGCGCCGCGGTGGCCGGATCGGCCGCGCGGCCGCGCTGGTGGGATCGGCGCTCGCGATCAAGCCGCTGCTGACGATCCGGGGCGGTGAGGTGCACCCCGAGGCTCGCGTCCGTACGCGCACCAAGGCGCTCGCGACCCTCGTGGACCGGGCTGTGGCAGCGATCGAGGAAGGCGAGCGCGAGGGTTTGCGGGTAGCGGTGCTCGAGCTGGGCGCCCGGGATGCTGCCCTAGAACTCGCCGCGACCCTGGAGGAGCGTACCGGCGTCCGACCCGACGTCGCCGAGCTCGACCCGATCACCTCGGTCCACGTCGGCCCCGGCACCCTCGGCATCGTCGTCGCCCCCACCGCACTACCCCCCACCGCACTACCCCCCACCGCACTACCCCCCGCCTGACCCCTTCTTCCGACCGAACGTCCGTCATGCTCGCTGTGAGTGCGACCGGACGCGCGAGATGTCGGCCCTGAGGCCCACCGAACGCGCGACATGTTGCCCGTGAGGCCCACCGAACGTGCGTCCTGCTCGCTCTCAGCCCGACCGAACGTCCGAGGTGGACGGCGTGCGAGAGGTGGGTTGCGGCATACCTCAGGACTCGGCTGCTGCGAGCTCCCGGGCACTGGCGCACAGGGCCGCGAGCGTGGCGGCGACGGCGGGGACCCGCTTGAGGTCCGGGGTGGTGACGACCTGGACGACCCGGCGCGAGGGCGGGGACACGGGGCGGATGACCACGTCGGGGTGCGAGACGGTCTGAAGGATGAGCTGGGGGACGAGGGCGACGCCGAGGCCCGCGGCCACGAGGCCGAGCACCGCGACATAGTCCTCGGTCTCGAAGGCGACCTCGGGTTCGAAACCAGCGCGCCGGGACAGCGACAGCAGGTGACCCCGGCAGCGGGGGCAGCCAGCGATCCAGGTGTCGGCGGCCAGGTCGGCCAGCTCGACCTCGTCCTGGTCAGCCATCGGATGGTCTGCGGGCAGGACCAGCATGACCGGGTCGGTAAGGACGTCCATCACCTCGAGGCCGGCGAGGTCGTCCTCGCCGCGACCAGGGTCAGTGCCCTCGTGCGAGAACGCGACCGCCAGGTCGACGGTGCCAGCACGCAGCGCGGCCAGCGACTCCGGCGGCTCGGCCTCGGAGAACTGGACCGTCACCTGCGGGTGGTCGCGGCGTAGGGCGGCGAGCGCGCGGGGGACGAGGGTGGCGGAGGAGGATGGGAAAGCCATCAGCCGGACGCGACCGCTCTGCAGCCCGGCGATCGTGGAGATGTCGGCCTCGGCCCGCTCGAGCGCGTCGAGGATCTCGGCGGCATGCCGGGCGAGGAGCTCGCCGGCCTCGGTGAGGCGGACAGCGCGACCCGAGCGCTCGACGAGGACGGTGCCGGTCCGCTCCTCGAGCCGGCGCACCATCTGGGAGACCGCGGGCTGGGTGTAGCCGAGGGATGCCGCCGCCGCCGTGAAGGTGCCCTCCTCGGCGATGGCTCTCATGACGCGCAGTCCGGCGGCATCCAGCATGCGGGCCAGCATACGTGCGGACAGAACTCGCGTTCTGTCGACCTCCTGGCTGACCTCTTGCGCGTTCGGTGGGGCTGGGGCGGGACATGCTGCGCGTTCGGTGGGGCTGGGGCGGGAGGGCTTAGGGGTTGCGGCGGTGGACGAGGAGGGAGCCGTCGCGGTCGGGGTGGGGGGAGACGGCGACATCGCCGTCCAGGTCGGTGCGCAGGACGACGGTGCCGGTGCGGGCGAGCAGGTCGAGGGTGCGGGGCGCCGGGTGACCGAAGGTGTTGTCCTCACCGACGCCGATGAGGGCGATCTCGGCGCGGGCGTTGGTGACCACCTTCTCGTCCTGGGCGGCGGAGCCGTGGTGGGCGACCTTGAGGATGTCGTAGTCCCGGCCCGCCAGGATCCGCCGTAGCGGCCGCGCCCCCTCGGGCTCCAGGTCTCCGGTGAACAGCATGGCGACCCCGCCCACCTGAATGTCCGTGACCAGGCTGGCGTTGTTGGCCGCCGAGCCGCCGACGACGGGGCGCTCGCCGGGGGAGACGACCTCGATCCGGACGTCGCCGACCAGCCGGACCGCCCCGGCAGTCACCACCTCCGCCGGGACCTGCGCCCGTGCGAGCGAGCGGAGCGTCATCGCGGCCATCTCAGGCGGCTCTTCAACAGGGCTCAGGTATGCCGTGTCCACCGGCAGGTGCGCCAGTGCGCCATCGAGCCCCAGGACGTGGTCGGCGTGGTAGTGGGTGAGGATGACCGCGTCCAGGCGGGCCAGACCGAGGTCACGCAGGCAGTCGCGCAGCGGTGCGGGATCTGGTCCGGTGTCGATGAGGATGCCGGAGTCAGGTCCGGAGCGGAGTACGAAGGCGTCGCCCTGTCCCACGTCGCAGCCGACGACGAGCCAGTCTGGCGGGGGCCAGGAGCCGAAGCGGTGGGTGGGCCAGAGCCAGGCCAGGATGGCGGCGAGCAGTGAACAGACCAGGATGGGTCGGCGGGCGATCTGGAACCGCCACCACGGCCCGGTGAGCAAGGCGAGGACGGTCAGGAGGGTGAGCAGCCAGGCGCCCGGGACGCCATCGACCCAGTCGAGCTCGCCGTAGGGCAGGTCGGCGCAGATGCGGGCGACCCGCGCGATCATCCAGGCCGGGATCGCGGACAGCCAGGCAACCACGACAGCCAGCGGCATCCACAGCGGGGAGAGCACGGCCGCGACGACACCCAGCACGGTGGTGGGAGCGACCAACGGTGCCGCGAGCAGGTTGGCCAGCACCGCGACGGTCGTGATGCTGCCCTGCAGCAGGACAATGATGGGTGCGCAGGCGACCTGTGCCGCGAGCGGGACCGAGATGGCGTCTCCGACCAGACGCGCCCACGCTGGCAGCCGGGAGGCGATGGCATCACCCCAGGGCCGGGACCAGAGCACTAGTCCCAGGGTGGCGAGGGTGGACAGGGCAAAGCCGTAGGACCGCCCCATCCACGGATCGCTGCAGAGCAGGAGGATGACCGCGACGCCGAGCGCGGGGAGGCTGACCCGTCGCCGGGCCGAGGAGAGCGCGAGGAGCCCCACGGTGCCCATCACCCCGGCGCGCAGCACTGATGGCTCTGGTCGGCAGAGCAGGATGAAACCGCCCAGCCCGAGGAGCACGATCGGCGTGCGCCAGCGCCGCGGGAGGCCGAGACGGGCGACGAAGATGGCCAGGGCACCGCAGATCAAGGCCACGTTGGAGCCGCTGACTGCTGATAAATGGGTCATCCCGGTTGAGCGCATGTGCTCCGTGAGGTCCTCGGGGGTGAGCGAGGTGTCGCCGATCACCAGGCCAGGGACCAGTCCGCGGGAGTCCGCGGGCAGGCTGCTCAGAGCCGTCCGAAAGCGGTCGCGGACGTGGTCGGTGCCCTCGAGCACGGCGTCCGGGATCCTGGCCAGGCCGGTCCCGGGAGGGAGGCGGTCCGGAGTTCCGAGGGGTTTGAGGATGGCGACCGAGCGCTCGGTGCCATCGGTCGGGGAGAGCTTGGCGAGTGTCGTGACCTGGTTGCGCCAGGTGAGGTCCTCCCAGCCCTGCCCTTCCTGAGCCATCACTAGCACCGGGCTGGTCACCTTGGCGGTGTGGCCACGGGCGGAGATGGTGCGGAGCTTGGCCTCGACGATGACCAAGCCCGCACGCTCGTCACCGCGCGTGATCACCCGGGGCTCCAAGGTCAGGATCAGCTCGGCCCGCACGACCGCGCGGTTGTGGGCCCATTCCTGCGTCGGACCGGCAGCGGCGCGGGCGAGCTGGGCGGAGGCCGCGGTGCAGACGAGCCCCGTCGCCGCCAGGCTCAAGGCCACGGCACCGCCGAGCCCACGACCGAGATCGCGCCGGACCCACCGGAGTCGCTCGGACCTGCTGGTCCGGTGCCGACCACGGCTCGCGCGCGCCGACCGCAGGACCATGACGAGCGCGCCGACCAGGCAGGTGATCCCGACGCTGAGCGTGACCAGTATCGGTGCCGGCAGCAGCGCGACCAGCACCGCCCACGCGACGAGTGAGGGCACCACCAGTCGGCCGTCGAGCCGCCGCGACTCCTGTTCCTGCTCCGAATCGTCCGGTTCCGCGTCGGTCCCGCGGCGGTCCTCCCATTCCAGCCCCAGCGCCACCTCAGTTCCCGACCGTCACCATCGGCTCGAGCTTGGCAAGCGTGCGCTCGCCGATCCCGCTGATCTCGAGCAACTCATCGACCGAAACGAACTGGCCGTTCTCCGCTCGCCAGGCCAAGATCTGACCGGCCGTGACCGGACCGACCCCTGGAAGGGTCTCCAGGAGAGTCTGGTCCGCTGTGTTCAGGTTCACCTGAGCGCCCGTCGCACCTCCAGTACCGGAGCCACCAGCCCCCGAGCCACCGTCACCAGCGCCGCCGCTGCCCGCCGCCCCGTTTGCCCCGTCCGCACCCGGTGGGCTCCCTGCCGACTGGGGCGGGGCCCCTGCTGCAGCAGGCGGTTCCTCGCCGGGGCGCCCCACCCACACCTGCTCACCATCCACCACCGGGCGGGCGAGGTTGAGCGCGCTGTGATCGGCATCCGGCCCGAGACCGCCGGCAGCCGTGACCGCATCGATCACCCTGGAGCCCACCGGCAGCTCGACAACTCCGGGCTCGGCCACCTGGCCTGCCACGTGCACGAACACGGTCTGGGGGAGGGCTGAACCAGTGTCCTCGCCCAGGCCATCGGCTGGTGCGCCATCTGGTCTGTCGGGCTCAGCGCCCGTGGTCCCGCCGCCCGGCTGGCCAGATCCATCAGGCTGCCCGTCGACGCCGGGGGGCACGCCACCCTGCGCCTGCTGCCCAGTGCTTCCCGCCCCGCCCAATGCCCCTTCTGGCGTCGCGCTCGCCGCTTCGTGGGCAGCGATCGGCACGCGGTCCTCGGGAGCGGGCACCCCAGCCTGGCGGGCGAAGAACCAGCGTCCGGCCAGCACCAGGGTGACCACGACGGCGAGCACGAGCATGCCGCTCACCGCTTTCATCCCGACCGAGACGTCGAGGGCGCGCAGCGACTCCGGGAAGGTCAACAGACGGACGCGCTCGGGGCGGTGCCGTCCCTCGTCAGCGGTGCTCACATGGTCACGATCACGATCACGGTCACTCTCACGAGCACGGTCACGCTCACGAGCACGGTCACTCTCACGAGCACGGTCACGCTCCCGGTCTTCGCCACGGTCCCGGTCTCTGGGTGCGTCTCCGTCTCTGTCGATAGGCCCACCATGCGAAGGGCCTCCCGACCCGCCACCATCGGGCGCCTGCGCATGCACGCCCATCCGCTCGCTCGCGCTGGCCCGGGCGCGCTCGATCAGCTCGCCGAGCGGGTCGTCAGTGGCGCCGCGCCACCCGGCCGCGACGCTTCCCACGGAGCCTTCTCCCGTCGTCTGGTTCTCGTCCTGTCCCCCGCCGCCCACCACATCCCCTCCTGCGCCGCTCGCCCTCCTGTTCCGTCTCACGACGCTAGGCACCGCCCCGCACGGCTGACGAGCCCGAGAGCAGCATCTGTGGACAGCGCCCCCACCCACCAAGACCATGTGGACGGCGCCCACCTCGCCGAAGGAGCCCACCCCACCTGCAGGTGTCATCCCACCGTCACCTGGCGGACGCCGTGGTGTCGGCGTGGCATTCACCCTCCCGTCATCCGCCGGCGGTTCGCTGGCAGCGTGCTCCACCCACCCGGACACCACCCGCCCTCCGCTGCGGCGGACGTCGCGTCGGCCCAGCTCGGCGCCGCACGAGCCACCGCCCACCACGGACCCTCCGCTCGGCGGGAGCGCCACGGGAGCGCTCTCTGCCTCTCCGGGGGAGGTTTCCGCGCGGCACTCTTCCACCTGGGTGCGGTCCGCCGGCTGGACGAGCTCGGCGTCCTGGGTCGTCTGCGCACCATCAGCGCGGTCTCCGGTGGGTCGATCGTGGCGAACCTGCTCGCCCACCCCGAGCTCGAGTGGCCCGATCCCGCTGGACCGCCCGCGCGCGTGGGCGGGCTGGAGGACCTGGTCGTCCAGCCGCTGCGTCGACTCACCGGCCGCAACGTGCGCACCCCCGCTCTTCTCGCGCGCCTGCGCCCCGACGCCTGGGGTCGCCCGGACGTCAGCGTCTCCGTCCTCGCCGACGAGCTCGAACGGGCCATCCCCTGGTGGGGCACCGACCTGCGCGAGCATCGCCGCGGCGGCCCGGTGATCCTCACCGGCGCGACCGAGACCGGGTATGGCGTGTCCTGGGTCTTCGCCGACGCCCACTCCGCGGGCCCGCGGGGTCGGATCGGTGACCACCGCCTCGGGTATGCCGCACCCCCGCCCGGGCTGCGGATCGTCGACGCCGTCGCCGCCTCCTGCGCGCACCCGCCGTGGTTCGCCCCGCTGCTGCTCGACGGCACCCGACTCGGTCTGGTGGGCGGGGTGCCGGACGTCGACGAGCCGGCCGACGTGCGCGACACCATCCTGCGTCGGATCGAACTCGCCGACGGCGGGATCTACGACAACTTCGGCCTCGAGCAGGTCTGGTCCGACCACGAAACAGTGCTGGTCAGCGACGGTGGGGCGGTCTTCCGCAGCCGTGCCGGGGGGTCGGTGGTAGGGCGGCTTTGGCACCTGCTCTCGATCGCCTCCTCTGGTGGCGGCACCACACGCCTCCGATGGCTGCGCGCCAGCTTCTCGGCCGGGTTCCTGCAGGGGGCCACCTGGTCGCTGGAGACCCCCAACACCGTTTCCGCCGTCCCCGGCCACGCTCCCGATCGGGACCTCGCCGCCTGTTACCCGGCCCAGCTGGTCGCGGCGATCAACCGGGTGCGGACCGACCTCGACGCGTTCACCACCCAGGAGCAGATGGTCCTGGAACGGCACGGGTATGTCGTCTCCGACGCCTCGGTCCGCAAGCACAGCCCCGGGGCGGTGACTCTGGACGCACCCCTGGACCCCCCACACCCTCAGGTCGCCGACGTGGATCGGGCCGCCTCCGCGCTGTCCCGCTCGGACCGGATCACCGCGCTGGGGAGGCGTTGACCATCCAAGGGCACGGACCGCCGCCCCGCGCTCGCCCGCCCACGCGGCTCCTCACCCGGTCGGATGAAGTGCGCATGTCGGCAGGCGAGCTGACGCCAACCTGTCTTGGCTGGAGGAGAACGTGGTCATCCGGCCGCGCCACCTCCGATCAACGAAGGGACGGATGACTGTGAATCACGAGAACACCCAGCACCTCTACGACGCCAAGGTGGTCACCCAGGACGGTGACAACCTCGGAGGCGTGGGCCAGGTGTACCTGGACGACCGCACCGGCCAGCCGAGCTGGGTGTCGGTCAAGACCGGTTGGTTCGGCACCAACGAATCGCTGGTCCCGCTGGATGGCGCAAAGTTCACCGACGGTGAGATCCACGTCCCGTTCACCAAGGACGTCATCAAGGACGCTCCCAATGTCGACGCCGAGCACCACCTCTCCGACTAGGAGCAGGACGAGCTCTTTGGCTACTACGGCGGCGCCGGGGCCGACATGTCCCGGTATGACGACACTCACCTCGGCGGTGACCGTTCCACCGATGAGCACCGGGCTGCGGACCGGACCCACACCGACGGTGATGTCCAGGGTGAGCACGCGGCCCGTGACCACCAGCGCGGTGAAGGCCGGGTCGGTGACGAGGGTTCCATGACCCTGCACGAGGAGCGCGTGGGCGTCGGCACCGAGCAGGTCGAGACCGGCCGGGTTCGCCTGCGCAAGCACGTGGTCACCGAGCAGGAGACCGTCACCGTTCCCGTGCAGCGCGAGGAGGTCGAGCTCGTCCGGGAGCCCGTCGCCGATGGCGAGGCGACCGACGGCGCCCGCCTCGGCGAGGAGGACGCTGAGGTCGTGCTGCGCGAGGAGCGCCCGGTCATCGAGAAGGACGTCGTGGCGACCGAGCGTGTCGGTCTGGACAAGCAGACCCACACCGACGAGCAGCAGGTCGTGACCGACGTCTCCCGCGAGGAGGTCGACGTCGAGCGCGACGGCACCGACGGTCAGACGCGCCACGATCAGGCGCACGCTGACCAGACTCACGCTGACCAGACGCACGACGCGGACGGCGAGCCCCGCCGGGACGTCTGAGTCCCTGAGGTCTAGGAAGGGCGCGGTCCACTCGGGCCGCGCCCTTCGCATGTCCGCATCGCCCGCGGGACGGGCCGGCTCCGGCGAGGGTGGTCAGCGGGGCGACCACACGGCATACAGGGGGCACAGGAGACTCATAGGTGAGGCACACCCGGGTCACGGGGTGGCAGGATGAACTTCCATCATGACCACCACGTCGCATCCCCGGTTGAGGCGCTTGGACGGGACCCCTGTGCGGGTCCTCGTCGTCGATGACGAAGTCCAGCTGACCGAGCTGCTGACCATGGCCCTGCGCTACGAGGGGTGGCAGGTCGAGACGGCCACCACCGGCCTGGACGCGGTCCGGATCGCGCGCGAGTTCCGCCCGGACGCGGTCGTGCTCGACATGATGCTGCCCGACATCGACGGGATGGAGGTGCTGCGGCGGATGCGGGCCAACGAGCCGGACGTGCCCGTACTCTTCCTCACCGCACGGGACGCGGTCGAGGACCGCGTCGCGGGGCTGACGGCAGGTGGGGACGACTACGTGACCAAGCCGTTCAGCCTGGAGGAAGTGGTGGCGCGCTGCCGCGCGCTGATGCGGCGGACCGTGATGGTGGCCGACCCGGGCGGCTCGATGCTGGTGGTCGGCGACCTGACCCTGGACGAAGACGCCCACGAGGTGATGCGCGACGGCAGCGAGATCACCCTGACCGCCACCGAGTTCGAGCTCCTGCGCTACCTGATGCGCAACCCACGCCGGGTGCTGTCCAAGGCGCAGATCCTGGACCGGGTGTGGCACTACGACTTCGGGGGGCAGGCCAATATCGTCGAGCTCTACATCTCCTACCTTCGCAAGAAGATCGATGCCGGGCGGGAGCCGATGATCCACACCATGCGCGGCGCCGGCTACGTCCTCAAGCCGGCGGGATCCGCCGATCGATGACCGGCCGCCGGTGGTCGCTGCGCTCCAAGATCGTCGCCTCCGTGGTGGCGATCTTCGCCTGCGTGCTGCTGCTGTCCGGAGTGGTGACCACCCTGGCTCTGAGGCAGGCACTGCACTCCCAGCTCGACGACGACCTGCGCGCCTCGGCGGATCGCCAGGTGCAGATGGTGCAGGGGCCGGGGAAGGGTGTGAGCGACCCGGGCCGCGATGATGATGGTCCGGGCTTCCGCCCGCCGGGCGGTGGTGACCGGGCGCTGACCCTGGTGCTGCGGGAAGGCTCCGACGGCACCGTCGAGGTCGTGCGCAACCAGGTGGTGGACGAGGCGAACCGCGTCACCACCCTGGACCAGGAGCAGATCGACCAGTTGACCCAGGAGGTCCTCACCGAGCCGAGCACGATCAGCCTGGGCGAGGAGTTCGGGGACTACCGGGTGCTGGAGGTCGACGTGGCACCGGGGGGGCAGGGCGGATCGGACCAGGGTGGATCGGGCGAGGGCGGAGCGACTCAGGGCGGCGCGACTCAGGGTGGCCAGGGCTCAGCCGAACCTGGGGGAGGCGCTACCGCCGGTGAGCTGCGCGTCATCACCGGGCTCCCCCTCGCGGGCGTCGTGGCCACGACCCGGCAGGCGACGACGATCCTGATCCCGGCAGCGCTCCTGTCCCTCCTCGCGGCGGGCGCTGGCTCTGCCTATCTCGTCCGCCGCAACCTGGCGCCCTTGGCGCGGGTGGCGGCCACTGCCCGCACGGTCTCGGCGCAGCAGCTGGAGTCGGGGGAGGTGGAGGTCGCCGACCGGGTGCCGGAGCGGGACACCGACCCCACCACCGAGGTGGGTCAGGTGGGCCTGGCCCTCAACAACCTGCTCGACACCATGGAGAACGCCCTCACCGTCCGGCACGACAGCGAGCAGCGGGTGCGGCAGTTCGTGGCCGACGCCTCGCACGAGCTGCGGACCCCGTTGGCCTCGATCCGTGGGTATGCCGAGCTCAGCCGCCGACAGCAGGAGGCAGTGCCAGACCAGGTCGGGCACGCCCTGGGACGGATCGAGTCCGAGGCGCTGCGGATGCAGGGCCTGGTCGAGGACCTCCTGCTTCTGGCGCGCCTCGACGCCGGTCGCCCGCTGGAGCACGCGCCCGTGGACCTCACCCTGCTGTGTCTGGACTCCGTGGCCGATGCCCGGGTCGCCGGGCCTGAGCATCGCTGGGAGCTGGACCTGCCCGAGGAGCCGCTGGAGGTCACCGGCGACGAAGCCCGGCTGCGCCAGGTGCTCACCAACCTGCTCGCCAACGCCCGCACCCACACGCCGGCCGGGACCAAGGTGGTCACCGCGCTGCGTGCCGTCGACGATGGCGTCGAGATCTCGGTCGTCGACAACGGCCCGGGGATCCCGGAAAAGCTGCAGGACAAGGTCTTCGAACGGTTCTCCCGTGGTGACGACTCCCGCTCGCGAGCGGCCGGCAGCACCGGCCTGGGGATGAGCATCGTGGCCGCCGTCGTCCGCGCTCACCGCGGCACCGTCGGGATCGACTCGGTCCCGGGCCGCACCGCGGTCACGGTGCGGCTGCCGGAGGCAGGGTGAGCGTGCGAGTCCCGGTCCCCACCCGACTCACCCTCCCGCCACGGACCCCCGTGGATGAGTCCCGGTATGCCGACCTGCTGGCTCTCGTCCGTGACGGCGGCGTGGTGGTGCTCACCGGGGCAGGGATGTCGACGGCGTCCGGGATCCCGGACTACCGCGGCCCGGACGGTCAGCGCCGGGTCGAACCGATGCAGCACGGGGAGTTCGTCACCAGTGCCGCTGGCCGGCAGCGCTACTGGGCGCGGGCTTTCGCCGGCTGGGAGAAGTTCGCCGCGGCAGAGCCCAATGTGGCCCACCGGGCAGTCGCCGAGCTGGAGGACCTCGGGGTGGTCGACTGGGTGATCACGCAGAACGTCGACGGGCTGCACCAGCGGGCCGGCTCGCAGCGGGTGCTCGAACTCCACGGCTCCTTGTCCCAGGTGACCTGTCTGGACTGCGGCGAGCCGATCGATCGCGAGCAGGTGCAGGGCTGGTTGGCGGCAGCCAACCCAGGATTCCTGGAGTCGATCGACGGTGGGGGAGAGATCCGGCCCGATGGTGACGTGCTGCTGGCCGAGTCGGTGGTCCAGACCTTTCGCACCCCGCGCTGCCTGGTATGCGCCGGTGACCGGCTCAAGCCCGATGTCGTCTTCTTTGGCGGCACGGTCCCGCGCGATGTGGTGGACCGTGCGTTCGAGCTCGTCGACGGAGCCAGGTCGTTGCTGGTCCTGGGTTCATCGCTGCGGGTGATGAGCGGCTACCGATTCGTGCGGCGCTGCGCCAAGGCTGGCATCCCGGTCGCCTTGGTCACCCGGGGCTCGGTGCGCGGCGAAGGCGAACCCGCCGTGCACGTGGATAGCCTGCTCGGCGATGTCCTGCCCCGCCTCGTGGCTGATCTAGGTGGCTGATCTAGCCGGTTGATCTAGCCGGTTGATCTAGCCGGTTGATCTAGCCGGTTGATCTTGGGGTTGGCCTGGGTCGCTGATCGGATGCCCTACAGCAGCCGCGAGCACCGGCGAGGCGGTCCCGACCGGGGGCGACCGGGTGTGATTCCCTGGGGCCAAACAGCGCGCCAGCGGCGGCGCGGTGGTGGCTCGAGGACACGGAGGTCGCGATGATCTCGCAGGAGCAGATCAACCAGCTCTACGACGCCGAGGTCGTGGATCAGGATGGTGAACGCGTCGGATCGATGGGTGAGGTGTATGTCGACAACCGCACCGGCGACCCGGCCTGGGTGACCGTACGCACGGGGTGGTTCAGCGCCAAGGTCTTCGTCCCGCTGTCCACGGCCGAGATCCTCGACGGGCAGATCCGGGTGCCCTATCCCACGTCTCGGATCAAGGCAGCACCCTCCGTGGAGTCCGACGGCCACCTCAGCGAGAACGATGAGGCCAACCTCTACCGCTATTACGCGGTCGAGGAAGGGCCTGCGCCGTCCGCCTGAGGGGGCGCCGGAGCGATCAGCGCCCGGGGATGACCAGCAACTGACCCGCAGCGATGCTGGTGGTGGACAGCTTGTTGGCGCGCTGGATGTCGCTGATCGCCTTGGACAGCGGCACGTCCGGCAACTGCTCGGTCGCGATCTGGGTCAGCGTCATGCCGGGCTCGACGACGATCGCCGAGTTGGCGCCGGCCGGGCTCATCAGGCTCAGCATGGTGGCCAGCGCCAGGGCGATCACCAGGCCGACCGTGGTGGTCACGGCCAACCGCCCGCGGCGGGTGATCCGCAGGGCGGGCCGGGGCGCACGACGCTCATCGGCGGCGACCAGGCGCAGGTGTCCGCCACGGGGACGGACGACGCCTGCCGGGAAAGTCTCGACTGCGACACTGCTCATGGTGTTCTCCTCCTCAAACGCGTGTGCGATAGCACGCACGTCCAGTTGTAGCACGATCGTACGAGTTTTGTCGACACGCCGTCGAACAGATGTTTGTCGAATGTGCGTCGAACCCGTACGCTGGGGTCATGTCAGGTACTCAAGCACCGACCACTGACACACCCTCTGACCTGGCCTGATGGTCAGGACCTGGCAGCCGGAGGAGACTGGGGAAGAAGATGGCCACCATTCACGAGATGCCCGACCGCGACGGCGGCGCGACCCTCACCAACCGACAGCGACGAGTCCTGGACGTGATCCGCGACTCCGTCGACGCCCGCGGCTACCCGCCGAGCCTGCGCGAGATCGGGGAGGCCGTAGGGCTGACCTCGCCCAGCTCGGTCGCGCACCAGCTGAAGATGCTGGAGCGCAAGGGCTACCTGCGTCGTGACCCCAACCGGCCACGTGCGATCGAGGTCGTCACGCCCGGCGGGGAGGGCCAGGGCTACCGCCGCACCACCTACACCACCCCCGGGGAGCCGGCCACCTTCGATGAGACCGGCATCGGTGACTCCCGCCCCGAGGCGTCCTACGTGCCGGTCGTCGGCCGCATCGCCGCCGGCGGACCGATCCTGGCCGAGGAAACGATCGAGGACATCTTCCCGCTACCTCGCCAGATCGTCGGCGACGGTGAGCTCTTCCTGCTCAACGTCGTCGGTGACTCGATGGTGGACGCCGCCATCTGCGACGGCGACTGGGTCGTGGTGCGTCGTCAGCCGACTGCGGTCAACGGCGACATCGTGGCCGCGATGCTGGACAACGAGGCCACCGTCAAGACCTACAAGAAGGTCTCGGACAAGGTGTGGTTGATGCCGCACAACCCGGCTTATGAGCCGATTGACGGTGACCACGCCGTCGTCCTGGGCAAGGTCACCGCGGTCCTACGCCGCGTCTGACCCCTCCGGCGGGGACGATCGACTGCCGGCTGCCTCCGGCGGTCGTCCCTGCCTCGACGCCAACGCCGCCCCGTCTCGACCCGGGGCGGCGTTGTGCTGTGTGTGTGCTGCCTCCGCGTCCTGGCTGAGTTCGTTGGCTCTGCCTGGATGGCGGTGCCGTGAGGTCACCTGCTGGTGGGCTCGTGCGTCCCCTGCTCGTCCTCGTCGGCGCGCGCCTCGTCGGCCCGCGCCTCGTCCTGGCTGCGGATCGCCTCCCACATCACCGGCAGCTGGGTGGAGGGGATGAAGTAGCCGGACAGGTGCGGATCGAACATCAGGCCGGCGATGTCGGCCGAGGCGTACGCGTCCGCGGTGTCCACGAGCTCCTGCGGCGGCAGCGCGATGGCCTGCAGGTGCTCGTCCGCGCCGATCATCCCGTTCTGCACCGCGAAGTGTCGGGCCCGCTCAGCATTGGTGAAGGTCATCAGCATCAGCTGGTCATCGATCACCGCAGCAGCGGGGGACTCCATGCCCTCGTCCCCGACCGCGATGAACCACCAGTGCGGCAGGTCCATCGTGGCGCGCCAGAGCTCAGTCATCCCCTCGTGGTCCTCCGGGCCCTCGACCCGGGCAGCGAGGAGGTCGGTCTCGGTCTCCGACGGCGGCAGCAGCGCATCGGCGTCCACCTCGGGCTCGGCAGCGACGGGGTCGTCGGCGGCCTGTCCCTGGGGGTTGGCGGCGCCACGGGCAGGGGACTGCTCGTGGTCCTGGAAGGGCAGGTCCGTCGGATCGCTCATCCCACTATCGGACCACACCGGGCGGCGTGATCCCAATCAACACCACGCCCGCGCAGCGGACTCAGAGCCGGTCGTCATAGACCGGCGCCCGCACGGGGATCGGCCCCGTCGGGTCGTCGAGCTCCTCCTGCCAGGAGTGCGGGACGACACCCGCTCCCGGGCTCACCGCCTCCGGGTCGCCAGGGTCGCGCTCGGTGGGAGCGGTCTCCTGAGCGGGCGGCGACGGCTCGCCCGACAACTCCGGCCCCTGCCCGTCGAGCGGCACCCGCACACCGTCGGAGTCCACGGTCACCGGCTCGCCCCGCACCTGAAGGGTCACCGGATCGCCGACCTCCACCGTCAACGACACAGCGTCCCGCTCGAGCCGGACGTGCAGGCGGGAGCCGAGCCACCGCATACGCCAGGACAGGGACGTCCACGGATCCGGCAGCCGGGGGTCCAGCGTGAGCACCCCGTCGTGGTCCCGCAGCCCGCCGAAACCGCCGACGAGCGCACTCCACACGCCACCGGTCGAGGCGACGTGCACGCCCTCGGTCGCGTTGCCGTGCCGGTCGTCCAGGTCGACGAAGAGCGCGTCGTAGAAGTAGCGCAGCGCCAGCTCGCGGTACCCCACCTCGGCCGCCACGATCGACTGCATGACCGCCGACAGCGTCGAGTCGCCGGTGGTGATGGGGTCGTAGTACTCGAAGTCGGCGCGCTTCTCCTGGGCGCTGAACTGGTCACCCGCGAGATAGAGGGCGAGCACCACGTCCGCCTGCTTGAGCACCTGGAAGCGATAGATCACGAGCGGGTGATAGTGCAGCAGGAGCGGGCGCCGATCGGCCGGGGTCGCATCCAGATCCCAGATCTCGCGCTCCAGGAAGTGGTTGTCCTGCGGGTGGACGCCGAGCTCCTCGGAGTAGGGGATGAACATCCCGTCCGCCGCCCGCCGCCAGGCCTCGAGCTCCTCGTCCTCCAGCTTCAACCGGGCCGCGGCTCGCGCGAACTGGTCCGGCGCCTCGTCGCGCAGCACCTCGACGGCCTCGATCGCCGCCCGCAGGTTGAGGCGGGCCATCACATTGGTGAACAGGTTGTCGTTGACGACGGTCGTGTATTCGTCCGGCCCGGTCACGCCGTGGATGTGGAAGGTCTTGTCGCCATTGCGTTGCCAGAAGCCCAGATCGGCCCACAACCGCGCCGTCTCCACGAGGATGTCCACGCCCTGGGAGTGCAGGAACTGGGTGTCGCCGGTGGCCCGGACGTACTTCATCAGGGCGTAGGCGATGTCGGAGTTGATGTGGTACTGCGCCGTGCCCGCCGCGAAGTAGGCCGAGGCCTCCTCACCGTTGATCGTGCGCCACGGGAAGAGCGCGCCGAATTGCGCCATCTCCGCCGCCCGCCGACGGGCGTCGGCGAGCATCCCGTGCCGGAAGCGCAGGGCGTTGCGCGCCGCCTGCGGGTGCGTGTAGACGAGGAAGGGGACCACGTAGCACTCGGTGTCCCAGAAGTAGTGGCCGCCGTAGCCGGAGCCTGTCAACCCCTTGGCCGGTATGCCGTGACTCCCCGCGCGCAGGGACGCCTGGCCGAGCTGGAAGAGGTTCCAGCGGACCGCCTGCTGCAGGTGGCCGAGGTCCTGCTCCTCGCTCCCCTCTTTCTCGCTGCTTCCCTCGATCTGCACATCGGACTCGGCCCAGAAGCGCGCCCACGTCTCGGCATGCTCCTCGTGCAGCCCGGCGACGCCCAGGCTGACCGCGCGCTCCAGGGTCCGGCCGCAGCGGTCGGCGAGCTCGCGCGGCGGCACGCCTCGGGAGGTGTGGACGGCGACGAACTTGTCGAGGCGGACCGGCTGGCCGCGCCGCGCCTGGACGCGGTAGACCTGCCGGGCCAGGTCGTCCTCGACGAGCTGGCGCTCGCTGAACTCGTTGTCGGTCTCCAGCGCGTGCTCGGCCATGGTGGCGATCGTCATGCCGGAGTTGTGGCAGCGGTAGCCCAGCAGCAACCGGTCGTCGCGGACCTCGTGCAGCACCGGGTCGAGCACCCGGTGGGAGAAGGCCTCGGCCTTGCGGGGGTCGTTGCCCTCGCCCATGGCGGCCGAGCGGACGTGATACTCATCCGAGCCGTCCTGCCGGTTGAGCACCTGGCTGGAGATCACGAGCGCGGCGTCGCCGTCCAGCAGCTCGACCTCGAAGGTCATCACGGCCAGGTGCCGCTCCACGACGCTGGCCATCCGGGTGCTGCTGATCCGCACCCGCTTGCCCGAGCTGGTCCGCCAGATCACCTCGCGGCGCAGCAGCCCGTCCCGGAAGTCGACCGAGCGCTCGTAGTGCTCCAGGTCGGCCGTCGTGAGCAGCAGCGGCTCGTCGTCGACGTAGAGCTTGATCGTCTTGGGGTCGGGGACGTTGACGATGGTCTGCCCGACGCGCGCCAGCCCGTAGGCCTCCTCGGCGTGCCGGATCGGCCAGGTCTCGTGGAAGCCGTTGACGAAGGTGCCGTGCGTGTGGGTATCCCGGCCCTCCTCGACGTTGCCGCGCAGCCCCAGATAGCCGTTCGACACCGCGAAGAGCGTCTCGGTCACGCCGAGATCCCCTGCGTCGTAGGCGGTTTCAACCAGCCGCCACGGGTCCACGGGGAATCGGCTGCGGTCCATCGGGTCGACCGGCTGCGGCGGCCGGTGCGAGGACACCCCGCCGCGGTCACCGATGGTCATCGGACCAGCTCCGCCAGGTCGGTGACGACCTCGTCAGCACCGTTGTCGCGCAACACATCTGACCCCACCCCGCGGTCCACCCCGATCACCGCATGGAAGTCGCCGGCCGCGCCCGCGCGGACACCGGAGACGGCATCCTCGAGCACTACGCATCCGGCCGGTTCGACGCCGAGCTGGGATGCGGCATACAGGAAGGTGTCGGGGGCCGGCTTGCCCGGCAGCCCCTCGCGGGCGGCCACCTGGCCGTCGACGACGACCGGGAAACGGTCGGCGAGGCCAGCCACGCGGAGCACCTCGGGCGCGTTCTTGGAGGAGGACACGACCGCCATCTTCGTGCCGAGCTCCGCGAGATGGTCCAGGAGCGCGACCGATCCCGGATAGGCCTCGATGCCCTCGGACTCCAGGATCTGGTTGAACTTGAGGTTCTTGCGGTTGCCGAGACCGCAGACCGTCTGCTCGTCCGGGTCGTCCTCGGGATCGCCCTCGGGCAGGTCGATCCCGCGGGAGTCGAGGAAGTCACGCACGCCCTCGTAGCGGGGTTTGCCATCGACGTGGTCGAAGTAGTCGCGGTCGGTGTAGGGCGCCTGCTCGGGATGCTCGGCGAGCACCTCCTCAAAGAGCGCCGCCCAGGCGCGCATGTGCACCTCGGCGGTCGGCGTCAGCACGCCATCGAGGTCGAACAGGGCTGCGGTCACGGTGTCGGTGTCCCAGTTCACGCCACCAACCCTAGGGAAGATCGGGCTGTGGACAACAGGTCGGGCGTGTCGGTGGCGACGGTTACGGTCCCTGTATGACGTTTCCCACCTCGTCCACCGACGGCACCCATGGCGACACTCGGGTCGGCAGCGGGGCCGGTGAGCCGGTCGAGGGCTCGGTCCCGCTCGAGCAGGCGGCGCTGGAAGCGCTGAGGAGGTTGGTCGGTCGGCCGGATGTGGACTTCCGGGACGGCCAGTTGGACGCGGTGCGCGCGCTGGTGGAGCAGCGCGGGCGGGTGTTGGTCGTGCAGCGCACCGGGTGGGGCAAGTCGGCCGTCTACTTCGTGGCGACGGCGCTGCGCCGGGCGGAGGGCGCCGGGCCGACGATCATCGTCTCGCCGCTGCTGGCGCTGATGCGCGACCAGATCGCGGCAGCCGCCCGGGCCGGGGTGCGGGCGGTGACGATGAACTCCGCCAACGCGACGGACTGGGATGACGTGCGGGCGGCGCTGGCGGCCGACGAGGTGGACGTGCTGCTCGTGAGCCCGGAGCGGCTGAACAACCCGCGTTTCCGGGAGGAGCAGCTGCCCGACCTGGCGGCCCGGTGCGGCCTGCTCGTGGTCGACGAGGCGCACTGCATCAGCGACTGGGGGCATGACTTCCGACCTGACTATCGTCGGATCCGGACCCTGCTGGAGACGCTGCCGCAGGGCACCCCGGTGCTGGCCACGACCGCGACCGCCAACGAGCGCGTGGTGGACGACGTCGTCGAGCAGCTGGGGGCCGGGGGAGCGGAGGTGCGCACGATCCGTGGTCCGCTGGCGCGCGCGTCGCTGCGGCTCGGTGTGCTGCCGCGGTTGTCGCCGGAGCAGCGCCTGGGCTGGATCGTGGCGCACCTGAACGCACTGCCGGGCAGCGGCATCGTCTACTGCCTCACGGTGTCCGCGGCCGAGGATGTGGCGCAGGCGTTGCGGGAGGCCGGGCACGAGGTGGCCTCCTACACCGGGCGCACCGACCCCGAGGAGCGGGAGCGGCTCGAGGCGGCGCTGCGTGACAACCAGGTCAAGGCGCTGGTGGCCACGAGCGCGCTCGGGATGGGTTTCGACAAGCCGGACCTGGGCTTCGTGGTGCATTTGGGGGCGCCGAGCTCGCCGGTGGCGTACTACCAGCAGGTGGGGCGCGCGGGTCGTGCGACCGAGCGGGCCGATGTGCTGCTGCTGCCGGGTTCGGAGGACCGGGACATCTGGAACTACTTCGCGACCGTCTCGATGCCGCGCCAGGACCAGGCCGATGCCGTCCTGGCCGCTCTGGGCTCCAGCGACAAGCCGTTGTCGACGCCTGCCCTGGAGACGATCGTGGACGTGCGACGGACCAGGCTGGAGCTGCTGCTCAAGGTCCTCGACGTGGACGGGGCGGTGGAGAAGGTGCGCGGCGGGTGGATCGCGACCGGTGAGCCGTGGGTCTATGACCGGGAGCGTTACACCCGGGTCGCCGAGGCTCGGGTGCGCGAGGCCGAGCTGATGGTCGCCTACCAACAGACCGACCACTGCCGGATGGCCTTCCTGCAAGAGACGCTCGACGACCCGACCGCGGCGCCCTGCGGGCGGTGCGACCGCTGCGCCGAGCCTTGGTACCCCACAGGCATACCCGATGCCGCCGTGGGCGCTGCCCGCGAGCGGCTGGGCTCGGTGGGCGTGCTGCTGGAGCCCCGGGCCCAGTGGCCGACCGGTATGCCGCGGCTCGGGGTAGAGGTGAAGGGCAAGATCCCCGCCGAGGAGCAGGCGGAGCCTGGTCGGGCGCTGGCCCGGCTCTCCGACCTGGGCTGGGGTCAGCGGCTGCGGTCGGTGCTGGAGGCGGGGACGGCACGGGTCGTGGATGAGCAGGACCCGGACGCCGGGATGGAGCCGGGTCAGCCGGTGCCGGATGAGGTGGTGCGTGCCGTGGTGCAGGTGCTGGCAGGCTGGGACTGGGCTGCGCGTCCGGTCGGGGTGGTGGCGATGCCCGCGCGCAGGCGTCCGGCGGTCGTGGGGTCGTTGGCGCAGCAGATCAGCCAGATCGGGCGGTTGCCCTTCCTGGGGACGATGGACCTGGTGCACGGTGGCCCGGTGGGGGAGACCGGCGGCAACAGCGCCTTCCGGCTCTCCAACGTCTGGGGTCGGATCGGCGTGGGACCTGAGCTCGGGCAGTCGCTGGCGTCGGCCCGGGGACCGGTGCTGCTGGTGGACGACGTCGTGGACTCGCGCTGGACGCTGACGGTCGCTGCGCGCGAGTTGCGGCTGGCCGGGGCGGACGCGGTGCTGCCCCTCGTGCTGGCCCTGGAGGCCTAGACCCAGCGAGGCCTCGTGCCGGCCATGGCGGACCAGACCCAGCGAGGCCTCGTGCCGGCCATGGCGGACCAGACCCAGCGAGGCCTTGTGCCGGCCATGGAGGACCAGACCCAGCGAGGCGCAGAAAGCGGGCGAGAAAGTGCTGGGCGCGATAACCGGTGGACTGACTCGGTTCGTCGGTGCAAGATGGGACGTCCTCGCGGGGAAGCAGCCACGGCCGACGTGTCGGACCCGGTCGCTGCGCATCGCCCCGGGAGGGTGCGGATCTCCGTCTTCGGACCCGCTTGTGCACTCTAGGATGCGATCTCTTACCAGGCGTCGCCGGTCGGCACTATGCCGGTCAAGGGCTCTGCGGCACCGTGCCTCGTCGAGCAGTAGCCGGCGACGCACGGATCGCCCCGCCCGCGACCGGAGCCGACCGGCGCCGTCGAGAGCGCGGTCTCAACCCATCAGTCATCACCACAGTCTCATCACCCCAGCCTGGAAGGAGGCCCGCCGATGATCTTCCGTCAGCAGGTGGCTGCGGCCACCGTCGCCCTGCTCTACCGCCGGGGTATCTATGAGCGCACCCTGGAGCCGGGGCGCCACCGCGTGCCGTGGGGCTCGGACTTCGTCCGCGTCGACGTCCGCGAGCGGCTCCTCCAGGTCGCGCCGCAGGAAATCCTGACCGAGGACGGCCTGTCGGTGCGCGTCTCCACCGTTCTACGCGTGGTGGTCAATGACCCCCGCGCTTACCACGAGCGCGCGGCGGACCCGGAGGCGATGGTCTACCTGGCGGCCCAGGTTGCTCTGCGTGAGGCGCTGGGCTCGATGACCGTCGAGGAGCTCACCCAGCGTGGCGCTCAGCTGCCCATCGCCGACCTGACCGCTGCAGTCGCCGAGGTCGGCCACGGTGTGGGTCTGGAGGTGCGGGAGGTCGTCGTGAAGGACGTCATCCTGCCCGCCGAGCTGCGGGCGGCGACCGTCGAGGTTGCGACGGCCAAGGCGCGTGGCCTTGCGCGGCTGGAGGCGGCTCGGGCGGAGACCGCAGCCCTGCGCTCGATGGCCAACGGCGCCAAGCTGCTCGCCGACAACCCCGCGCTCGCGCAGCTGCGGATGGTCGAGTCCCTGCCCTACGGGTCGCAGCTCGTTCTCCGCGTGGGCGATACCACGGGTGCCGACGCCCGGGCTGACGGCACCACGGGTGTCGACGCCATGCCTCACGGCACTCCAGACGACTGACAGGCCGTCAGGAACTCCCCGAGACAGCCTTGCGCTCCGAGCGTCTGACGGGCCGGTCTCACCAGCTGGTGGGACCGGCCCGTTGTCGTTCAGCGAGAACCTCTCTGGAACCGAAAGCTTCCCTCTCCCGAGGCACACCTGTGCCTGGCTCGCAGACTCCTGGCGTCAGCAGATGGAGACCTCAGTAGGTGAAGGCGTCAGTAGATGAAGTAGGGGAAGAAACTGCGGTCGTGCGCATGCACGATCGCCAGGAAGACGATGGCGTCGAACAGCAGATGGATGACGACGATGTAGGTCAGCGACTTCGTCCTGGTGAAGATATAGCCCTGCAGCAGCGCGAAGGGGATGGTCAGCGCCGGCCCCCACGACTGATAGCCCAGCTCCCACAGGAAGGACACGAAGATCGTGGCCTGCAGGACGTTGGCGATCCACATCGGGAAGTGCCGCCGAAAGAGCGCGAAGCAGATGCAGATGAAGAACAACTCGTCCCACAGTCCGACCGCGTTGACGCCGACGAAGAAGCGGCCGTACTCACTGGCGGTGAAGATCGCCGGCCAGTTCTGATAGGCGCCGGAGTTGATGAAGTAGTACGGCAGGATCAGGTAGCCGAGCAGCGGCACCGCGACGATGTAGGACCACTGAAAGCGCGTCCAGCGCCCGCCGCCGAGCCAGGGGAAGCGAATCGCCCTGCGCCGATAGACGAACCTGTCGATCAGCACCGGCACGACGACCGCCATGGTCAGCACGAAGCCGACGAGGAAGAAGCGGTCCCAGTTGATGTCGGCCTTGACCGAGGTGGTCGAGACGATCGTGATGCCGACCCCGATGAGCAGCAGGTCCTGGGCCAGGCGGCGGTCGAGCAGGTATGCCGTGACCAGGCTGGCCAGCAGCACGGCCTGGCCCGGCCAGCCGATCTCGACGGCGAAGAGCAGGAAGGCCGAGAGCGCGACACCGGCGGCGGGGATCAGGCCCCAGGGGGAGGTGGGCTCGACGAGGACGGTGTCGTCCACGGCGGCCGCAGCGTCCCGGTCGCCCGCCCGGTCCAGGTCACGGGCGTCTGCGGGGTCGCTGAGTGCCGAGCGGTGTCGCTCGGGCGGCTGGGCAGGGATCGCCGGTGGCACGGCGTCCACGCTATCCCGCGGTCAGCCCCCAGGCCTCGGCGAGCATCCGGTAGGACCGGCGGCGCAGCTCCGGGTCGAAGGTGTAGGTCGTGACGATGAGCTCGTCCAGCTGGTGCTGGGCGGCGAACTCCTCGAGCTGCTCCACGACCCGGTCGGGGGTGCCGACCATGCGCACCGACTGGTGGGCCTGGGCGAGCGGCAGCAGCTGGGTGGGTACGACGTCCTCGAGCCGCTCGACCGGCGGGTCGATCGGTGCGGGCTGGCCGGAGCGGATGCGGATGGCCATGAGCTGGGCGGAGGTGAAGAGGAAGTCCGCCTCCTCCTGCGTCGGTGCGACGAGCACGTTGACACCGGCCATCGTCGTCGGGCGGTCCACCTGGGCGGTCTGCGCATCGGCGATGAAGCGGTCGCGGTAGACCAGCAGCGCCTCCCGCAGCTGCTCGGGCGCGAAGTGCGAGGCGAAGGAGAAGGGCAGGCCGAGCGCGGCGGCGACCTGGGCTCCGCCGGTGGAGGAGCCGAGCATCCACAGCGGCACGTGGGTGCCCTCGCCGGGCAGCGCCCGCACCTGGCCGCGGCCGCCGGTCAGCGTCGGCGGGTCGCCGAGGTAGCCCTGCAGCGCCGCGACCTCGGAGGCGAAGTCCTGCAGCTGGCCGCTGGAGCGGGCCAGGGCGGCGGCGGTCATCGGGTCGGTGCCGGGTGCGCGACCCAGGCCCAGGTCGAAGCGGTCGCCGTGGATGGTGGCGAGGGTCCCGTAGTACTCCGCCACCATGAGCGGGGAGTGGTTGGGGAGCATGACACCGCCGGAACCGAGCCGGATCCGGGAGGTGTGATGGGCCATGTGCCCGAGCAGCAACGCGGTGGCCGACGACATGAACGTCTCCGAGCCGTGGTGCTCGGCCATCCAGAACCGGTGGTAGCCCAGCTCGTCCGCCTCCTGCGCCAGGAGCACCGACTCCTCGATCGCCTCGGTCGGGCTCATGCCCTGGGAACGGGGGACGAGGTCGAGGATGGACAGCGGGACGCGCGAGGGGGAGCTGGAGGAGGGGGCCATGTCCGGGCAACGCGGCAGCTGCCTCGGGTATGCCGTGCGCCTGGTCCCGGGCATGCCTCGGCGCCCGACCCCCTGGGTGGCCGGGCGCGGGGCGGGGTCGCTAGGTGTGCCAGACGACGACGCCGTTGATCACCTCGCCGTGGATCCCGTCTCCTTGGTGGACCTTGGTGTGGTGCTGGCCGCAGAGCAGGGCGAGGAACATGATGTCGGTCGTCCCGCCCCGCGACCACCACACCAGGTGGTGGGTGTCGCACCACTGGGGTGGGACGGTGCAGCCGGGGAAGGTGCAGTGCTGGTCGCGGACGACCAGCGCCTTCCACTGGCCCGGGGTGGCGTAGCGGGCGGTCCGCCCCAGCTGGAGCGGCTCGCCGGTCTCGGGTGAGAGCCAGACCGGGGTGATCTCGCCGCTGCACGCGAGCTGCGACGCGGCCCGCTCGGGCACGACCTCGCCGGTGGCGGTGAAGGCGGCCCCGGTGGGGCGACCCGTCTCCGGGTCGAACGGCATCGTGAGGATGATCGAGGCCCGCGCGGTCGACGGAGCCGCCCCGGGGTTGCCCAGCCCGCGGTCGATCACCGTCATCAGCGCGTCGAAGCGACGCTGACCGGGAAGCCGGGGGTCCGGGCCATCCTCGGTCGGCTGCGGGGCGGCCAGCGCGGAGGTCAGCAGCCCGTCGATCGTGGTCGCGGCCAGCGCCGGCGCGTCGACCGTGAACCGGACCACGCCCTTGCCGATCGTCCGCCGGCTCACCGACCGCAGCTCGTGCGCCCTCCGCTCCCGCTCCTGCTCGTCCTTCTCGTCCAGCAGGTCGACCAGGAGCTTCTCGCAGATGCGGCTCAGGTGGCGGTCGGAAAGGTCACGGCGAGCCGCGGCGTCGGTGGCGATCCCGGTGTAGGCCTCCAGCTGGTCGGGGTCGAGGCTGGACTGCAGACGCGTCAACGTGCGCGCCACCTGGGCCGCCCGGTGCAGGGCCAGCTCGCCGCGGGCCATCCGCTCACCGAGGGCGGAACCGTGGGGTGTGGCCGCGAAGCGGACGACCTGGGCCAGGGAGGTCGCCTCGGTCATCGGCATCCAGGGCATCCGCACCCGGAGCCAGTCGTGCAGCAGCAGACCCAGGGCGGTGTGCAGGCCGCGATCGAAAGCCTGCTGCGCCAGCACGAAGCACTCGGCGTCCAGATCGGTCCGCAGCCGCCCCACCGACTCCAGCCCGCCCACGACGGCCTCGTCGAAGAGCCGCACCGCGGCGTCCTGGTCCAGCCGCGCCGAGGCCAGCGCCCGCCCGGTGCGGGCGAGGCCGTCGACCACCTGCTGCGAGACGTGGCCCGCCGGCTCCTCACCGGCCAGCGTGGCGTCGACCTCGTCGACCATCGCCCAGTAGGCCGCGCTGTCCACCTCCTGGCAGGGCTCCGGCTCGGGCAGCGCCTCCAGTGCGGCCCACCGCTCCGCCGGCCCCGGCGAGCCCTCGCCGCCGCGAGCGGCGAGCTCCTCGGCCAAGGTGGCCGCGAGGAGCTCCCACTCTCGGGAGGTGCCGGTGAACGCCATACCTCATGCAAGCACCCACCACTGACAGACCTGCTGACCTGCGGCGATGCATCCGTGACAGCTGTCACTGCCGCCCCGACCCCCGCCGGTGAGAAGGTGAGGTCGTGAGCACCACCCAGGCCGGCGACGACCCGCGCGTCACCGACGACCCGTGGGCGCGCTGGGGCTGGCTCATGGGCGGGGTGTGGCTCGGATTCTTCGTCTTCCCGCTGATGAACGTCTGGGGCGGTGACCTCCCGCTCGCCCGGCAGCTGCTGTCCACCCTGCTCATCGCCATCTTCATCGGCGGGTATGTGGTGACCGTCCGGTCGGCGCTGCGCGACGTGGCGCGCAAGGAGTATGAGCGTGCCTCCCGCACCGGCACCATCGGCATCGCCGTGCTGGTCGTCGTCAGCCTCCTCCTGGGGTGGCAGATCGGGATCCCCTCGCTGACCGCGCTGCCCTTCCTGGCCTCGATGCCGAGCTTCTTCTACGAGTGGGACCGGGTCCGCATCACCTCCGTCGGGATCCTGCTCGGCGGCATCGTCGTGAGCTGGGCCGCCTTCGGCCCGTGGCCGGCGGCGGCCTACTGGGCGCTCGCCCTCGTGGTGCTCATGATGGCGTCGGTGAGCCGGCTGCTCGAGGAACGGCAAGAGGTCGCCGCCCGCGCCTCCAGCCAGCTGGCGCTGGTCGAGGAGCGCGAGCGGGTCGCGCGCGACGTCCACGACGTGCTCGGCCACTCGCTGACCGTCGTCACGATGAAGACCGAGCTCGCCCGGCGGCTGGTCGACCTCGACCCCGAGCGCGCCAAGACCGAGCTCGCGGAGGTGGAGGACCTCTCGCGCGAGGCGCTCGCCGAGATCCGGGCGACGGTCGGCGGGCTGCGCGTCGCGCGGATCGCGGACGAGGTCGAGTCGGCCCGGGTAGCGCTCGCAGGGGCCGGGATCACGGCCGAGCTGCCCGAGGACCTGACCGTCGTGGACCCGCGGCACCGGATCACCCTGGCCTGGGTGCTCCGCGAGGCGGTGACCAACGTGGTCCGCCACAGCCGCGCCGGGCGGTGCCACGTCGAGCTGGGATCGGACCGGATCGTCGTCACCGACGACGGGCGCGGGCTCTCGGGCCGGCGCGAGGGCAACGGGCTGCGCGGGCTGCGGGAGCGGGTGGACCAGGCCGGGGGGACGCTGTCGATCGCGCCCGCCGACGCGGCGACCGGTCACGGGACGAGGCTGGAGGTGGTGCTGTGATCAGGGTGCTGCTCGCGGACGACCAGGCGCTGGTGCGCGGTGCGCTCGCGGCGCTGCTCGACCTGGAGCGTGACATCGAGGTGGTCGCCCAGGTCGGCCGGGGCGACGAGGTGGTGGCGGCCGCACGGCATACCTCGCCCGGCGTGTGCCTGCTCGACATCGAGATGCCGGGACTGGACGGGATCGCCGTCATCGGGGCGCTGCGGAAGGACGGGGTGGCGACGCGGGCGCTGATCGTGACGACGTTCGGGCGGCCCGGCTACCTGCGGCGCGCGATGGAGGCGGGAGCGAGCGGCTTCGTCGTCAAGGACACGCCCGCCGCCGAGCTCGCCGAAGCCGTCCGCCGCGTGCACGCCGGGCTGCGCGTCGTCGACCCCGCGCTCGCGACCGAGTCGCTGCTCGGCGGACCGAACCCGCTCACCGACCGTGAGCGCGAGGTGCTGCGCGCCGCCCTCGACGGGCGGCCGGTGCAGCAGATCGCCAGCGCGCTCTTCCTCTCCGGCGGGACGGTGCGCAACTACCTGTCGTCCGCGATCCAGAAGACCGGCACGACGACGCGCGTCGAGGCGGCCAAGGTCGCCGAGGAGCGGGGCTGGCTGTGACCGGCGCGGGTATGACGTTGCGCGCCCGCGACCCGGGCGTTCAGTTGTCGTAGAGCCGGTTCCGCGACGTGAGGACCTCGAGCGGGCTGGAGGGTCCCTCGATGGTGGCGCTGCCGGGGATGGTGCGCCATTCGCCGCCCTCGACGCTGACCTCGCCGCCGTACTCGACCGTGATGAACGGAGCCAGGCTCGCGGCGCTCGTGTATTCGTGGGTGATGTCGCCGCTGGGGTAGGGGCCGCCCAGGCTCGTCGTCGGACCGATGCTGCTGCCGTCGCCGGTGACGTAGGTCGCGCCGATCAGCGTCGGCTTGATGCGGACCTCGTGGCCGACGATGGTCGTGGTGTCGACCTCGCCGGGCGCGAAGCCGGCGTCGGGCCAGGCCAGCTGGAAGTAGACCGGTAGGTTGACCAGTGTCTGGCCGTCGGGTGGCTGGATGACGATCTGGGGGAGGGCGAAGTCGGTGCGGTGGAACTGCTCGATGATCATTGCCTCGGTGAGGACCTGGGCCGGCTCGCCCGAGCGGGCGGGGACGGCATCGGTGTAGCAGGTGCCTCCGATCTCTCTCCAGTCCTCCACCACTTCGCCTGCTTCGACGGTGCGGCGGAAGATGATCGAGTAGGCGTTGACCGTATAGCCGCCCACGCCGTAGCAGATGTCTGTGGCGGCTTGACAGATCTCAAGTCTTGGCTCTGCGATGGAGTTCGGCGGCCGGCAGTCGATGACGGCGACGTATTCATACCAGGCCGTAGGGGAGGCAGGGCTGGAACCGGGCGGCCACTGGTTGCCCATTCCAATAACCACTTCTTCGGACAGGCCGACGTAGGTTCCTCCGCCGTCTCTACCGCACTGGACGATGCCACACTCAGGTGGACCAGGTGGGGGCGCGGGTATCGTAGCGGCAATCAGAGCGACAGTCGCGATCATCGCGTTGCCGATACTTCGATTTCTTCCACTACCCAGGGGTCACCCAGTGAGAGATGGAACTTGAACTGAACATTCGGAATGCGGTCGTAGGATGTGAGAACAGTCCCGGTGGCGTCGACAACGTCGTACGGGTTCTGCTCCAGGTCCACAAGAACTTCGTATCCTTCCCCGGACTCGAAGGCTTCAGCTTCGCCCACCGTCGCCGCCTCTCCATCGTTCGCTGCTTCATTCGCAACCAGATGTGAGACGTTGGCTTCATAATTGGCGCAACTTCTGCAGTCGGCCCCAGAGAGTTCCTCAAGTAGTCCTATCTCAGGGTTCATGCCTGTGTAGTTGATGAGGTCGAGGTAATGCAGAGCGAACGCTTCGGCGCCCTTCTCCGTCTGCTCGGTGGCCTCCTCGGGCATCTCGGGCGGGCCGTCGGCGGTCGCCTCCGCGGTCGCCTCCTCGGTCGCGGTGGCTTCCTCCGTCGTGGGGGGCGCCGGCTCGGTGGTCGCCTCGACCTCGTCCGTCACCGGTGCAGCGGTGGCGGTGGTGAGGGCGTCCTCCTGGGTTGGGGGAGCGGCGGGCTCGGTGCTGGTGTCGCAGCTGGCGAGCACGGTTAGGCTCATCGCGGCGACGAGGGTGGTCAGGCTGCGTCTCACGGCATACCCCTCCTGTTCCGGCGCCGCGGCTTCCCCCCGCGGCGGTTGTCCAGCGGCCAGTGTGCAACAGATTCGGCCCAGATATCCGTCGTCCACAGGTAAAGACTTGGTAAGGAAGTGCGCCGTCGCGCTCCTGCGGCCCTCCGACCAGCGGGTATGCCGCACCCGCCCGGTGGGGGAGCGTCAGCCCCGCAGCACCTCGGCGACGGACACCTTGCGGTCCTCGGCCAGCGACAGCATCAGTGCCTCCGCCGTCGCGACCGATGTCAGGGCCGCGCTCCCGTCCGTCAGCCCCGACAGCTCGTCGTCACCGGGCGCACCGCCCCGATCCACGGCCTCCTCGAACCAGGCGAGCTCCTCGACCATGATCCCCCGCAACCACCCCGGTGGCCGCGAACCGGGCGCGCCGTAGACGACACCCCCGCCGCCCGAGGCACCGCCATACTCCTCCCGCCGCTCCGCGTCCTCCGCCACGCTGCGGTGCAGCGGCCAGGACTCGCGCCCGGCGGCGGACACCATCGTGACGCCCACCTCCTGCAGGTCGATCCGCACCGCACCCAGGGACCCCTGCACGGTCACCTGGTGCTCGGGCCAGCGGAAGGCCGACCCCCAGCTCAGCTGCGAGTAGGCGCCCGACTCGTGCTCGAGCGTGGCCAGGAGCACGTCGTCCTCGTCCCCGTGGCCAGGCCCGTGGTGGACGAGGTTGCCGCCCGACAGGCTCACCCGTCGCGCCGGGCCCATGATCGCCAGCACCAGGTCCAGCTCGTGGATGTGGTGGAAGAGGTGGCCGCCGGACCGGGCGCGCTGCTTCTTCCAGCTCACCGACGACGACGCGCCTTCCCACCCCGTCCGCGCCGCGCTCGCGACGAGCAGCTCGCCCACCTCCCCGAGGGCGATCCGCCGCCGCGCCTCGCGCACCCCGTGCATGAACTGCGTGACGTGCCCCGCCATCAGCACCACGCCCGCAGCCCGAGCCTCCTCGACCATCGCCTGCGCGTCGGCCACCGACAGGGCCACCGGCTTCTCGCAGAAGACGTGCTTGCCCGCCCGGGCCGCCGCGACGGCAGGGGCCCGGTGCACGTCGTTGGGGCTGGCGACGACCACCGCGTCCACGTCGCCCGCCGTGCACGCCGCGACCAGATCCTTCTCCACCCGCGCTCCCACCTCGGCCGCGACCTCCCTCGCTCCGGACGGCGAGTGCACGACGGTGACGACGGACGACCCGGACGCCGCGATCAGCCGCGCGAGCTCGGCGCCAAAGTAGCCGGCGCCGACGACGGCATACCGCACCTCAGACGACCCGGGCGATCGCCCGCTGGAGCGGCTCGTAGTGGTCCACCACGGCGGCCCGGTAGCCGTCGAGGTCGCCCGCCTCGGCCGAGCGCACCATCCGCCCGTGGGCCTGCGCCGTCTGGCTGAGGTCGGAGGGCAGCGCCAGCCCGAGCCGGGGGAGCACCGCGGTGTGGACGTCCCAGAACGCCCCGACCAGCTGCCCTGCCAGCCCGTTGCCCGTGCAGTCCAGCAACATCGTGTGGAAGCGTCGGTCGGCCTCGGCGAACCGGTGCCCGGCCGCGGCCTCCCCGACCATGTCCTCGACCAGCTGGTCCAGCTCGGGGTGCTCGCGCCCCTGCATCGCCTCCACCAGCCGGTCGGCCATCGACAGGTCGAGCGCCTGGCGGATCTCCACCACCTCTCGCAGCGCTTGCAGGTCGTCACCGGGGGAGAGCACGCCGCGGAATACCAGCGCCTCGACCATCGCGTCCAGCGACATCCGCCCCACGAAGGTCCCGTGACCGTGCCGCACCTCGACGATGTCGAGCGTGGTGAGCGTCCGCACCGCCTCCCGCACCGAGGACCGGGAGACGTCGAGCCGCTCGCACAGCTCGGTCTCCGTCGGCAGGGCATCGCCCGGTCGCAGCCCCTCGGTGAGGATGAGCTCCTTGATCTGATCGGCGGTCGTGGCGCGACGGTCACGCCGCCGTGCGCCCCGCGCCACCGGCGGGGATGCCGTGCTGGTCATCTTCACTCCTCGATCCTCGTGCGTCTGCGACCTCGGCCTATTGTGCCTTGCCGCGAAGCCTGTATATAGTACGTCAGACATCCGATGTCGGATGGATCACAGTCAACGAGGACGGAGAGTTGGACCTCATGAAGCGACACGACCTGCTGGGGCGCGCGAGCGCCGTCCAGGCACCCCCGACCGGCGCCGGGCGCACGGTCCGCCGCGGGTCGCTGACCGCCGCGGTGGCCGCCGCGGCGCTCGCCCTGACGGCCTGCAACGGTGGCACCACCCCCGACGACACCGCGGAGGACCCGGGCGCCACCAACGGCGCGGCCGAGGACACCGCCGCGGACGACCCGGCCGACGACACCGAGACCGGCGACGCCGCCCCCGCGGGCGACATCGACCAGGACGCCATCATCGAGGCCGGCATCTCCTACTCCTTGGGTGGCAGCTTCGACCCGATGATGGCCTCCGGGGCCGTCACCCTGGCCGCCAACTGGCACACCATGGAGGGCCTGGTCGACCTCGACCCGGTCACCCGTGAACCCTACGCCGCCCTCGCCGCGGACATGCCCGAGCAGATCGACGACACGACCTACGAGGTGACCCTGCGCGACGGCGCCGTCTTCCACGACGGCACGCAGGTCACCGCGGACGACGTCGTCTTCTCCTTCGAGCGGACCATGGACCCCGAGACCGGCACCTTCTTCGCGGGCTTCATCGACTTCATCGACACCGTCGAGGCGGTCGACGAGGACACCGTCCGGATCACCACCGAATACCCCTTCTCCCTCATCAACGAGCGCCTGGGCGTCGTCAAGATCGTCCCGCAGGCCCTGGTCGAGGAGGACCCGGACGCCTTCGGCGCCCTGCCGACCGGCACCGGCCCCTACCAGCTGATCTCGGCCACCGCCGACGACTCGCTGGTCTTCGAGCGCTTCGACGACTACACCGGCCCCCGCCCGGCCCAGGCCGCGGGGATGAACTGGAACCTGCTGGCCGACCCGGCCGCCCGCGTCACGGCGCTCACCTCCGGCACCATCCAGGCGATGGAGGACGTCCCCTACATCGACGTCCCCGCCGTCGAGGGCGACGCCAACCTCGAGCTGGAGTCGGTGCAGTCCTTCGGTCTGCTCTTCATGATGTTCAACACCGAGCAGGAGCCCTTCGACGACCCGCGGGTCCGCCAGGCGATGTTCTACGCCATCGACATGGACCGCATCATCGAGACCGGCATGCTGGGCAACGCCGAGCCGGCCACCTCCTTCCTGCCCGCGACGCACCCGAACTACCACGAGGCCGCCAACGTCTACACCTACGACCCGGAGCGCGCCGAGGAGCTGCTCGCCGAGGCCGGCGTGGACAGCCTGGACATCACGCTGCTCACCACCGACACCGGCTGGGTCGCCGAGCTGGCCCCGCTCTTCAAGGAGAGCTTCGACGCGGTCGGCATCAACACCACGCTGGACATCGGCCAGTCGGCCGGGCAGTACACCAAGGTCGACGCCGGTGACATGCAGGTCATGATCGCCCCCGGTGACCCCTCGGTCTTCGGCAACGACCCCGATATCCTCATGCGCTGGTGGTACGGCGACAACGTCTGGCCCCAGGACCGCTATCGCTGGGACGGCGACGAGAAGTTCGCCGAGCTCACCGAGCTGCTCGACGAGGCCGTCCGTCAGGAGGGCGATGAGCAGCAGCAGACCTGGAACGAGGCCTTCGACCTCATCTCCGAGGAGGTCCCGCTCTACCCGCTCTTCCACCGTCAGCTCCCGACGGCCTGGAACCCTGAGCAGCTGAGCGGCTTCGCCCCGGTCCCGACGACGGGCATGTCCTTCCTCGACGTCGGCGTCGCCGCCGACTGACCCCACCACCGCGGTCCGGTATGCGGTCCGCCCACCCGGGCGGACCGCATACCCCCGCAGTGCTCACCTTCCGACCCCCTGACGAGAGGACGCGCGGATGGCCAACGTGGTCTCGCTCATCGGCCGGCGGCTGCTCCAGCTGCCGCTGATGATCCTCGGCATCACCTTCCTGGTGTTCTTCGTGATGTCCTTCTCCCGCGTCGACCCGGCGATCACCGCGCTGGGGGAGGGCGCCTCACCGGCCGCGCGCGAGGCCTACCGGGACGCCCAGGGGCTCAACGACCCGCTGCTGGTGCGCTACGTCAGCTTCCTCGGCGGCCTGCTCCGGGGCGACCTCGGCACCTACTCGGCGCGGCAGCAGCCCGTCATCGACGAGGTCGCGCGCGCCTTCCCCATCACCCTGCAGCTCACCTTCCTCGGCCTGCTGGTCGCCGTGGTCGGGGCCGTCGTCCTCGGCGTGGTCGCTGCGATCTACCGCGACCGGTGGCCCGACCAGGTCATCCGGCTGTTCTCGATCGCCGCGCTGTCCACCCCCTCCTTCTGGCTCGCCGTCCTGCTCATCCAGGCCGTCACCCTCGGGGTCGGCTGGCTGCCCGCCTCGGGCCGGCTGCCGGCCTTCACCGACGATCCCGTCGGTTGGCTGCAACGGATGGCCCTGCCGGCCCTCGCCCTCGGCACCCCGGTCATCGGCCAGCTCTCCCGCGTCGTGCGCACGGCGATGGTCGAGGAGCTGGACCGCGACTACGTCCGCACCGCCATCGGCGCCGGCGTGCCCCGCCGCGTCGTGGTCGCCCGCAACGTCCTGCGCAACGCGCTCATCACCCCGGTCACCGTGCTGGGCCTGCGCGTCGGCTATCTCATGGGCGGCGCGGTCATCATCGAGATCATCTTCGCGCTGCCCGGCATGGGCACGCTCATCCTCGGCGGGGTCACCAACAACGAGCCCAACCTGGTGCAGGGCGTGACCCTCACCGTGGCCCTGGCCTTCGTGGTGATCAACATCGTCGTGGACCTCCTCTACGTCCTCATCAACCCCCGGATCAGGTCGGTGTGAGCATGCTGCGTCGTCGACTCACCGAACGTCTCTCGGTCCCGGGCCAGCGCCTGGGCCGGCTGGGCGAGCTCTCGCTCACCGCCAAGGTGGCGCTCGTCTTCCTCACCCTCATCACGCTGATGGCGGTCTTCGCCCCGATCGTCGCCCAGCACAGCCCGCTGGCCTCCGGGCCGCCGGTCCAGCCGCCCAGCGGCGAGCACTGGTTCGGCACCGACCGGCAGGGGCGCGACGTCTTCGCCCGGCTCGCCTTCGGCGCCCGCTACAGCCTGACGATCGGCCTGGCCGCCACCGGCATCGCGCTGCTCGCGGCCGCCGTGCTGGGCTCGATCGCGGCGACCACGCCGAAGTGGATC
Source organism: Ornithinimicrobium pulveris (assembly GCF_050261105.1). Taxonomy (GTDB): domain Bacteria; phylum Actinomycetota; class Actinomycetes; order Actinomycetales; family Dermatophilaceae; genus Ornithinicoccus. Next base: position 1,090,648 of record NZ_CP189837.1, read on the forward strand.
TCCGAGCCGCTCATGCGGATCCTCGACATCGTCATGTCCTTCCCCGGGATCGCGCTGGCCGCCGTCTTCGTCACCGTCTTCGGTCGCAGCCTGCCGGTGCTGGTGCTCACCATCGCCTTCCTCTACGTGCCGCAGCTGACCCGCGTCGTGCGCGCCAACATCCTGGACCAGTACGGCGAAGACTACGTCTCCGCGACCAAGGTCATGGGCGCGCCCACCCCGCGGATCCTGGTCAAGCACGTCATGCGCAACTGCGTCGCGCCGATCCTCGTCTTCGCCACGGTGCTCGTCGCCGACGCCATCGTCTTCGAGGCCTCGCTGTCCTTCATCCAGGCCGGCGTGCCCGACCCCGAGCCCTCCTGGGGCAACGTCATCGCCGCGGGCCGCAACCTGGTGATGAGCGGCTACTGGTGGACGACCTTCTTCCCCGGTCTGATGATCATGCTCACCGTCCTCGCCCTCAACATCCTCTCCGAGGGGATGACCGACGCGATGGTCTCACCGCGGGCCGCCCGGCTCGGCGCCGCCGCCTCGGACTCCTCCGAGGCCACCCAGGACCTGGCCGCCGCCCAGGCCCCGCTCGACGAGGACGCTACCCCGCAGGAGGTCGCGGCCGGGCTGGACGCCGACGACGAGGACGAGGCCGAGGTGATCGCCGAGGACACCGGCTCCACCGTCGGCCCCGCCACCGAGGCCGTCCCGCTGACCCGCCGGCTGGAGCTGCTGCGCGAGCGCGAGCTCCGGCGCACCGACCGGCTGGTCCTGGACTCCGCCGAGCAGCCGCTGCTCGACGTCCGCAACCTGTCGATCCGCTTCCCCCGCCACGGCGACGTCGACGTCGTCCAGGACGTCTCCTTCTCGGTGCGCCCGCACGAGACGATGGGGCTGGTCGGCGAGTCCGGCTGCGGCAAGTCGATCACCTCGCTGGCGATCATGGGCCTGCTCGACCCGAAGGCGCAGATCACCGGCGAGATCCGCTTCGACGGCACCGACCTGCTGTCGATCTCGCCCCGCAGGCGCAACGCCCTCCGCGGCCACGAGCTGTCGATGATCTACCAGGACGCCCTGAGCTCGCTCAACCCGGCCATGCTGATCCGCGCCCAGATGAAGCAGCTGACCTCCCGCGGCGGCACCCGCTCGGCCACCGACCTGCTCGAGCTGGTCGGCCTCGACCCGAAGCGGACGCTCGCCTCATACCCGCACGAGCTGTCGGGTGGTCAGCGGCAGCGCGTGCTCATCGCGATGGCGCTCACCCGCGACCCGCGGCTGGTCATCGCCGACGAGCCGACCACCGCGCTCGACGTCACGGTGCAGGCGCAGGTCATCGACCTGCTGCACGACCTGCAGCGCGAGCTCGGCTTCGCGATGGTCTTCGTCAGCCACGACCTCGCGCTCGTCGCGCAGCTCGCCCACCGGATCACGGTCATGTATGCCGGTCAGGTCGTCGAGCAGGGCCGCACCTCCGAGCTGCTCAGCCAGCCGGTGCACGAATACACCCAGGGCCTGCTCGGTGCGGTCATGTCGATCGAGGAGGGCGCCGGCCGGCTGCACCAGATCCCCGGCACCGTGCCCAGCCCCCGCGACTTCCCCGACGGCGACCGGTTCGCGCCCCGGAGCAGCGACCCGGAGCGCTATGCCGGCGTCACGCCGGTCCGGCGCACGATCGAGGGCACGGAGCACTCCTACGCCGGCCACCCCGACGACGCGGCGGTCGCGCCGATGGGAGGTATGCGGTGAGCACGGTCGCGCAGGAGCGCTCGCCCGAGCAGGACCCGGGTCGCCACGGCGGCGGCGCCCGCGAGGGCTCCGGCCAGGGCCCCGTGGTCGAGCTCCGCGACGTCGGCGTCGTCTACAAGGCGCGCGGGTCCTCGCTGTTCAACCCCACCAAGGTCGTCGCGATGGAGGCCGTCTCGCTCGCGGTGCACCGCGGCCAGACGGTCGGCATCGTCGGCGAGTCCGGCTCCGGGAAGACCACGACCGCCAAGGTGATGATCGGCCTGGAGCAGCCCACCTCCGGCGAGGTCGTCTTCGACGGCGAGCCGGTGCGCCGCTTCACCGGCCCGGTCCGCAAGCGCCTGGGTCGGATCGTCTCCGTCGTCTTCCAGGACCCCGCGACCGCGCTCAACGCCCGGATGACGGTGCGCGAGGCGCTGCGCGACCCGCTGGAGGTGCACGGCATCGGCAGCCGCGCCGAGCGTGACGCCCGGGTCAAGGACCTGGTCGGCATGGTCGGCCTGCCCTCCTCGGCGCTGGACGCCCTGCCCGGCCAGCTCTCCGGCGGCCAGCGCCAGCGCGTCGCGATCGCGCGGGCGCTGACCCTGGAGCCGCAGCTCATCGTCGCCGACGAGCCGACCTCCGCCCTCGACGTCTCGGTGCGCGCCCAGATCCTCAACCTGCTCGCCGACCTCAAGGCCGAGCTGGGGCTGGGGATGGTCTTCATCTCCCACGACATCCAGACCGTCAGATATGTCTCCGACGACATCGTCGTCATGAACTCCGGGCGCATCGTCGAGCACGGTCCGGCGCAGCAGGTCTTCGAGAGCCCGCGCGATCCCTACACCCGCAGCCTGCTGGGGGCAGCCCCCTCCCTGCTGGCCGAGACCCCCGGCACGAGCACGAGCCCCAGCCCCAGCCCCAGCACGAGCAAGGAGCAGCAGTGAGCGACCTGACCGACAAGCTGCGCGGCGTCGTCCCGCCCGTCGTCACCCCCTTCACCCCGGATGGCGCGGTCGACCACGGCTCGCTGGAGCGGGTGGTCGAGCGGCTGCTCGCCGCCGGCGTGGACGGCATCTTCGCGCTCGGCTCGACCGCAGAGGTCGGCTACCTCACCGACGCCCAGCGCGTCGAGGTCGTCTCCCGGATCGTGCAGACCGTCGGCGGCCGGGTGCCGGTGCTGGCCGGCGCGATCGAGATCACCGCGGCCCGGGTGGCCGAGCGCGCGCGCGACCTCGAGCAGGCCGGCGTCGACGGCGTCGTGGCGACCGGACCGTTCTACGCCCTCAACGACGAGGCCGAGTATGCCGAGCACTTCCGCCACGTCGCGGCCGCCGTGGCCGTGCCACTCATCGCCTACGACGTGCCCGTCCGGGTCAACATCAAGCTCTCCCCGGCGCTGCTGGTCTCGCTGGGGCAGGAGGGCGTGATCTGCGCGGTCAAGGACTCCTCCGGCGACGACGTCACCTTCCGGCGGCTCATCGCCGCCAACGAGGAGGCCGGGAGGCCGCTGCGGCTCTTCACCGGCCACGAGATGGTCGTCGACGCCATGGCGCTGGCCGGCGCGGACGGTGTCGTGCCGGGCCTGGCCAACGTCGACCCCGACGGCTACGTCCGGCTCTGGCGGGCCGCGACCCTGGGCCGCTGGGACGAGGCGGTGCAGGAGCAGGAGGCCCTCAACGGGCTCATGGCGATCGCCGGGGTGGCCGTCGGGCGCAGCCTGGACGCGGCCGGCGTCGGCGCCTTCAAGGCCGCCATGCACCACCTGGGCCAGATCGACCACCCGACGATGGCCTTCCCCGTCCGCGCGCTCGACGGCGAGGCCCGCGCCAAGGTCGAGCAGATCGTCGACCGCTGCGGCCTGGCGGTCGTCCCGGCGTGATGGGGGAGCCGGCGGGAGCGGCGGCGGGCCAGGGAACGGTCGACGCTGCCCGCGTCGTGGGCGTCGACCTCGGCGGCACCAAGATCGCGGCGGCCCTGGTCGCCGAGGACGGCACCTGCGGCGAGGTCCGGACCGTCCCGACGCCGGGCGCCGAGGGCCCCGAAGCCCTCCTGGCGGCGGTCACGGACCTGGTGCGCGACGTGCTGGCAGGGGATGGCCGACTGGCGGCGGTCCGGGGCGGTGAGCGTGCCACTTCTGGCGACCGGCTTCCCCTGGGTGGCGGCCGGTCGGTCGCCGTGGGGATCGGCGCCGCCGGCGCGATCGACCGCGACCAGGGGGTCGTGGTCTCCTCGACCGACACCCTCGCCGGCTGGGCCGGGACGCCGGTCGCGGCCCGGCTCCGCGACGCGCTCGGGGTGCCCGTGGCCGTGCTCAACGACGTCGACGCCCACGCCCTCGGCGAGGCCCGCCACGGCGCCGCGGCCGGGGCGGGCAGCGCACTCGTCGTCGCCGCGGGCACGGGGATCGGGGCGGCGGTCGTCCTGGACGGGGACGTCCTCCCCGGTGCCCACCACATGGCCGGCGAGATGGGCCACCTGCCCGTCCCCGGCGCGGAGGGCCTCTTCTGCGCCTGCGGCCGCGAGGGCCACCTGGAGGCCATCGCCTCCGGCGTCGGCCTCGCCCACCTTTACGCCGCGCTCACCACCGACGCCCTCACCTCACGTGAGATCGTCGCGCTCGCCGACCGCGGCGACGCCGCGGCCCAGGAGACGGTGCGACGGTCGGCCACCGCACTCGGCCGAGGGCTGGCCGGGGTCGTCACCGTGCTCGACCCCGAGGTCCTGCTGCTCACCGGTGGTCTCGCGGAGGCCGGCGACCTGTGGTGGTCGAGCGTCGAGGCGGCCCTGCGCGCCGATCTCGTCGACCACCTCGCCGACATCCCGCTGCGCCTCGGAGCCCTCGGCCCGCGCGCCGCGATCGTGGGTGCCGCCGAGGCTGCCCGCGACCTGCTCGCCGTCCCCATGCCGACCCCCTCCACACCACCGACCCCCTCCACACCACCGACCCCCTCCACACCACCGACCCCCTCCACGCCACCGACGCCCTCCACGCCACCGACGCCCTCCACACCACCGACGCCCTCCACACCACCGACCACCCCGCCCGCCACTCCACCCTCCCTTCCGCCCGCCACCTGAGGAGCCTCCGTGCCCGCCGACCCGCGCGACGTCATACCTCCCGGCCTCATCGTGTCCTGCCAGGCCTACCCGGGTGAGCCCATGCGCGACCCCGCGGTGATGACCGCGGTCGCGCGGGCCGTCGAGGAAGGCGGCGCGGTCGCCGTGCGCGGCCAGGGGCTGGACGACCTGCGTGGCATGGTCGCCGCGCTCACCGTGCCCGTCGTCGGGCTGGTCAAGCAGGGCGACGAGGGGGTCTACATCACGCCCGCGCTCGACCTCGCCCGCGCCGTCGCCGACCTCGGCTGCCAGGTCGTCGCGCTCGACGGCACCCGCCGGCCCCGCCCCGACGGGCTCACCCTCGCCGAGACCGTCGCCGGCCTCCGGGAGACGCACGACGTGCTGACCATGGCCGACTGCGGCAGCCTCGACGACGCGCTGGCCGCGGTGCACGCCGGGTGCGACATCGTCGGCACCACGCTCGCGGGCTACACCGGCGAGCGGCCACCGACCGAGGGACCGGACTGGGAGCTGCTCGAGCAGGTCGTCGCCGAGGTCGATCGGCCGGTCGTCGCGGAGGGCCGCTTCCGCACGCCCGACGAGGTCGCCCGGGCGCTCGACCTGGGCGCGCATGCCGTGTGCGTCGGCACCGCGATCACCCACCCCACCAGCATCACCCGCGCCTTCGTGGCGGCGCTGCCGACGGCGGGGAGGGGCTGATGGAGGTCGTCATCCTGCCGGACGAGCGGCAGATCGCCGAGGTGGGGGCGGACGGCATACATGCCCTGCTGGCCCGCAAGCCCGCCGCCGTGCTCGGGCTGGCGACCGGCTCCAGCCCGCTCGGGCTCTACGAGGAGCTGGTCCGTCGGCACGCTGCCGGCCAGGTGACTTTCGCTGCGGCACAGGCGTTCACGCTGGACGAGTATGTCGGTCTGCCCGCCGACCACCCGGCCGCCTACCGCAACGTCATACGGCGGGAGCTCACCGACCGGGTCGACATCGCCGACGGTGCCGTGCACGGGCCGGACGGGATGGCCGAGGACCTCGCCGCGGCCGGTGCCGACTACGAGCGACGGATCGCCGAGGCCGGGGGAGTGGACCTGCAGATCCTGGGGATCGGGACCGACGGCCACCTGGCCTTCAACGAGCCCGGCTCGTCGCTGGCGAGCCGGACCCGCCTCAAGACGCTGACCGACCAGACGCGTGCCGACAACGCCCGCTTCTTCGATGGGGACGAGTCGGCCGTGCCACGGCACTGCCTGACCCAGGGGCTCGGCACGATCCTCGAGGCCCGGCACCTCGTGCTCATCGCGACCGGCCGGGGCAAGGCCGAGGCGGTGCACCAGATGGTGGAGGGCGCGATCAGCGCGATGTGGCCCGCGACGATCCTGCAGCTCCACCCGCACGTGACCGTCCTGCTCGACCCCGCAGCGGCCTCGCGGCTGCAGCTGGCGGAGTACTACCGCACCACCTGGGCGCACAAGCCCTCCTGGCAGGGGATCTGAGGTCCCGGTCACCCTCACCCTTGCGGAGGGTTCTTGGCAAAGTTTTGGTCAAGTCTGCCTCTCGGCCTTGAGCTCTGGCGCGAAGTCGGCTACGGTCGTAAGACATCTGATGTCAGATTCTTGGCGACAGCTCGGGGCCCCCGACCTTCCCACTGAGAACTCACACCACGACGAGAGGCACGACGACGATGTCACGCACGACGAACAGCCGACTGGTCCGCGGGATCGCCGCGGCGGGAGCTCTGACGCTGGCCTTCCCGGTGGCCGCGCTGGCCCACCACACGCAGGCCGAGCCCGACTACGACGCTGCGCCGCCGTTCTGGGGCGGTCAGCCCAGCTACACCGAGCAGGATCTCGCCGTTCCGGGCGAGGGTGGTTTCCCGAACTACCGGATCCCCGCGCTCACGGTGACCAACGACGGCACCATCCTCGCCTCCTACGACGGGCGGCCGACGGCCTGGGACGCCCCCGGCCCCAACTCCATCCTGCAGCGACGATCCGAGGACGGGGGTGCCACCTGGCAGGAGCAGACCGTGATCCGCGGCGGTCAGGTCGATCACCCGATCGAGGGCTATTCCGACCCGAGCTACATCGTGGACCGGGAGACGGGGCACATCTTCAACTTCCACGTCTTCTCGATGGACCAGGGCTTCATCGGCTCTCGTCCGGGCGTGGACCCCGAGGACCGCAACGTCCTGCACGCCAACGTGAGCGTCTCCACCGATGACGGCCACACCTGGGAGCACCGCACCATCACGGCAGACATCACACCGGACCTCAGCGTGCGCTCCCGCTTCGCCGCGGCGGGCCAGGGCATCCAGCTCAAGTATGGCGAGCACGCGGGCCGGCTGATCCAGCAGTACACGATCATCAACGCGGCCGGTCAGTTCCAGGCGGTCTCCATCTATTCGGACGACCACGGGCAGACCTGGCAGGCCGGTGAGCCGGTCGGCGTCGGCATGGACGAGAACAAGACCGTCGAGCTCTCGGACGGCCGCGTCATGCTCAACTCCCGTGACTCCCACCGCTCCGGCTACCGCAAGGTCGCGATCAGCGAGGACGGGGGCGTGACCTATGGGGAAGTCACTCTCGACACCCAGCTGCCCGACCCGACCAACAACGCCTCGATCCTGCGCGCCTTCCCCAACGCCGGCGAGGGCAGCGACCGCGCCAAGGTCCTGCTCTTCTCCAACGCCGCGAGCCAGAGCGGGCGGGTGAACGGCACGGTCAGGGCCAGCTGCGACGACGGCCAGACCTGGCCGATCTCGAAGGTCTTCCAGGAAGGGGACATGGCCTACAGCACGATGGCCACCCTGCCGGACGGCAACATCGGGCTGCTCTACGAGCCGGGCCACGACAGCATCCGCTACGCGGAGTTCAACCTGCCCTGGCTCGAAGGGATCTGCGCTCCGCTCCTCGCCGAGGAACTGACCGTCGAGCGCGGCACGAGCGAGAGCGTCACCGTGACCGTGGAGAACCAGCTCGGTCCGGCCATCCAGGTCGCCTCCATCACCGCGGACGCTCCCGAGGGGTGGAACGTCGACGTGTCCGACGCTCCTTCCCGTGTCACCCCCGGCAGGACGGCCGAGCTCACTGTCGACGTGACGGTGCCCAGCAGCGCCAGCGGTGGCACGTACCGCATACCTCTGCAGCTGACGGACCGGCACGGCAGGAGTTCCCAGGGCCAGCTCGTCGTCGTGGTGCCCAGGACCGAGGATGAGGTCGACGGCCGGATCAGCGTCACCGGTGGCACCCTGGTCAATCCGAAGGACGGCGACTACGTGGTCGGTGACCGGCTGACGTTCACCTATCGGATCACCAACCTCTCCGACGCCACGACGTCGGTGGTGCCGAGCGGGAACCTGCGGGACCTCGACCCCGCCGTCGATGCGCGCAACTGCAGGTGGCTCAACCTGCCCGGCAACGACGCCTACAACTGCCACTTCCCGTATCACGTGGTGACGCAGGACGACCTCGACCGCGGCTACTTCGTGCCCCTCACGACGTGGACCTCGACCTCGGGTGAGGACGTGACCGTGGTGGAGCACGAGGGCCAGCGGGTCGAGCTGCCCTGACCCCACGCCCGTGAGAGCGCCCGCTCGGCCCAGGGGCCGGCGAAGTCGGCCGTGATGGTGACTCCGTAGGTCACAGTCCGGTCTGGTCGACCCCGTAGGTGGCCTGCTCCTACGTGTAGCCCTCGAACATGAGCTGGTCGATGAGCCCCGATCGGGAGAATCCGGTGAACTCCAGATACTGCTGCGCGGACTTCGCGGCCTGCTCGTTGTAGTCCACGTCCAGGCCGTCCACCGCCTTGGTGGCGTCCTCCGTCGAGTATCCCTCGAATTCGAGCTGTTCGATCAGGCCGTGCGGGAGAAGGCGGTGAAGCTGAGGTACTGCTCGGCGGACCGGACAGCGTTCTGCTGGGCGACGCTCATGTCGGAGGTGTCGGCCGCCGCCGGCTCTTCGACGGCAGCTTCTGCCTCCTCCTCGGGGGCGGCCTCTGCCTGGGCCTGCGCGCGTGCCTCCTCAGCCGCCTCGGCCGCTGACTCGAGCTCGCAGCACTGCCGAGAGAGCCACCGTGGTCGGCATCCTGAGTGAGGTGATCCCCATCGTCATCCCTGGCTGCCGGGCAGCCGTGTTGCGAGTGCGGCCACGCTACCCCGACGTATGAGGTCGCGCCTTGCGGAAGACGTCGAAGGTGTCCCAGACCAGGATGCCGGCGATGACCCCGCCCGCCAGGCGCAGGTTGAGGTCGGCCCAGTCCAGCGCGTTGCCCTGGAGGATCGCACCCACGGCCTGCGGAGTCACGACCCGGTCGGCCAGCAGCAGCCCGACCAGGGGGATCCCGACGAGCAGGTTGGTCAGCAGGTTGGCGCCAGCACTGGCCATGGTCCAGCGGCCGCGGACCAGCACCTGGCAGACGACCACGACACCGAGGACCAGCCCGGCCACCACCACCCAGCGCCACAGCAGCGCGGCGTCGGTGAGCACCTGGACCGGCTGGCCGTCGACGCGCACGGTGTAGTCCACCGTCGTCAGCAGCGCGATCCCGACGCCCGCCGCGACGATCGACCAGGCCGCCTCGCCCCAGCCCATCTGCTGGGACTGCGGCTCGGGCAGGTCCGCCGGGTCCCAGTCCGTTCCGGGCGTGAGGGGAGCGAAGGTCGCCGGGTCGACGCCGACCCGCTCGACGATCGCGAAGGCCACGGTCACCCACAGCGCGACCTGCACGGCGGCCCCGATGGCCGAGGTCAGGGTGGCCAGTGCTACCTCGCCGGCGCTGCCGCCGTCGGCGGCGGTGACGGTCAGGGCGACGCCGCCCGCGATGGCGGGCACGATCGCCAGCAGCAGCTTGAGCAGCGCGAGCCAGGCGGGATAGACCGCGGGCCCGATGAGCGCTCGCCCGCCGCCGCGGAAGCCGTCGGCGAGCAGCGTCGGGTGCCCCCAGCTCGAGCAGCACCTGCCGCTCGACCTCGCGGCTCGACGCGTCCTCGGCACCGGCCCCGCCGGGTATGCCGTCCCCCGCCCGGTCCGCGGACGACGGCGCGCCGTGGGCCTCCATGGCGTCGGCGATGGTGGCCCGCAGCTCCTGCTCCAGGTCGGTCCGCTGACCCGCGGGAAGCTGGGAGGTGACGGCGTGGACGTAACGGTCGGTGAGGGTGGTCATGACGTGGCCTTCCGGAGAAGTCGGTCGAGAGAGCTGCGGATGGACCGCCACTCGGCGGCCAGCGCGCCGAGCGCGCCTCGACCCTGGTCGGTGAGGGCGTAGAACTTGCGCGGGCGGGACTCCTCGGTGTTCCACTCGCTGGTGAGCAGCCCCTGCTTCTCCAGCCGCCGCAGCAGCGGGTAGAGCGTGTTGCCCTCCACCTCGACGCCGGCCGCAGCGAGCTCCTCCAGCAGTGCGTAGCCGTAGCGCGGCTCGTCCAGCAGCGCCAGCACCGCGACCACGGCCGTGCCGCGGCGCAGCTCCTGCGCGTGGATCGGCAGCGGATCCTCGGTGGTCATTCGTGAGACAATAGTGTGCGACACACACTATTGTCCAGCACGCGCACCCCGATCGCCCCTCTGGCCTGACCCGGGCCGTCGACTACCTCCTCCCCGTCCCACCCGCGTGCTGCACGCACGTCCGCGCCGTCGGTCGCGCCTCCAGCCGCCCGGTGGGGACCGGCTCCCCGCAGACCTCGCACACGCCATACCTCCCTTCTGCCACCCGCGCCAGCGCCGCCTCGACCTCGGCCAGGTGCTCCCTCGTCTGGTCGGTGACCGCCGCCAGCTGCGCCCGCTCGAAGGCGATCGTCTGCCCCTCCGGGTCGTGCTCGTCGTCGGCGTTCGAGTCGCGCGACGCCTCGAAGAAGCCCGCCATGTGCCGGGCCTGCTCCTCAAGCCGGCCCAGCAAGGCCTCGCGCTCCTGCCGGAGACGGGCTTCGGGAGAGATCTCGACCATGCCGCGACGCTAGCCGCAGCCTCCGACAGACCACCCTTGCGCGATCCCGCCCACGGGGTTATCGTTTCTCGATAATATCGACTCTCGATAACCAGGAGGGATCATGAGCACGATCATCGAGTGGGCGCTGAGGCTCTGGGCCGTGGTGCTCGTCGTCTGCGCCGCCGTGTGGGTGGCCGTCCGAGCCTTTGCGCTCTACTTCGTGCCATGGCAGCTCACGACCAGCGGTCCGCTGGACGGGCTGCTGAGCGGCCTGACCTTCGGCGCCTACTTCGACGACCGCGAGGTGTCGCGGCAGTTCCAGGAGCTCAGCGAGAGCCTGACCGACCTGGAGGCCTACAACGAGGCGGTGGCAGCGGGCGGCCCCGACGTCGCGCGCTGGGCCGACCTCAACGTCGGCTGGCACGTGCAGATCATGGATCTCACGTGGCTCCAGAACGTCACCTTCATCGCACTCCACGTCGTGCCGCTGCTCGCTCTGGCCTGGATCTGGTGGGCGCTGGCCGACATCGTCCGCGACAGCCGGCGCGGCAGCGTCTTCACCGAGGCCAACGCGCGCCGGCTCACCGCCGCCGGCCTCCTGGTCCTGGTCGGTGCGCCGCTCGTCGCGCTCGGCTCCTGGGCGCTGCACGGCTGGGCGCTCGCGGGCTCGACGCTCGCCGACCGGATGACGATGCCGACCTTCGGCCTCGCCGCCCTGCCCTGGGGGCTGATGGCCGCCGGCGCCGGCCTCATCGTGCTGGGCGTGGCCTGGCGCCGGGCCGTGCGGCTCGAGCACGAGGTGGAGGGACTCGTATGAGCCCCGCCGACATCGAGGAGGGCCACCGCATCCGGTGCCGGCTCGACGCGCTGCTCGACGAGCGGGGTATGACGCTCACCGAGCTGGCGCAGCAGGTCGGCGTGACCGTGGTCAACCTGTCCGTCCTCAAGAACGACCGCGCCCGGGCCATCCGGTTCAGCACCCTCACCGCCATCTGCGAGGTCCTCGACTGCCAGGTCGGCGACCTGCTGGTCGTGGAATCCTGAGAGAGTCGGCTCCTCGCCGCGGGGTGTCGGGTCACACCGGGCACCCCGCGGCCGTCAGCAGGATGAGGATCGACCCGGGCGAGGAAGGGAGAGCGCCGCCATGGACCTCGTGACCCACTTCGAGGCCGAGCGCCCGCGGCTCGAGCGCCTCGCGGCAGGGCTGCTCGGTGACCGGCACGAGGCGCAGGACGTCGTCCAGCTGGCGTGGCTGCGGCTGGACCGGACCGACGCCCAGATCGAGAGCCTGCCCGCGTGGCTGACCACCGTCACCACGCGCCTGTGCCTGGACCGGCTGCGCGCCCGCGTCCCCGAACCCGTCGACCTCGCGGCGATGCCCCACGAGCCCGCCGAGGCCGGCCACGACCCGGCCGAGGAGGTCGCGCTCGCGGACACGGTCGGCGTCGCGCTCCAGGTCGTCCTGGAGAAGCTGTCGCCGGCCGAGCGCGTGGCCTTCGTGCTGCACGACACCTTCGGCGTGGACTTCGGCACGGTCGCCCAGGTGCTCGACCTCTCGCCCGCAGCCGCCCGCAAGCAGGCCTCCCGCGCCCGCGCCAAGGTCAGGATGTTCGCCCCCGACGGGCCACCGGCCGACTGGGAGGTCGTGGACGCCTTCCTCGCGGCGGCCCGCGGCGGCGACTTCGCCCGGCTGCTCCACCTCCTCGCCCCCGACGTCGTCGTCACCGCCGACGCGGCGGCGATCGCCAGCGGCACGCCGGAGCGGCTCGAGGGCCGGGAGGCGGTGGCAGCGATGTTCGACGGCGCGGCCAGCGCCGCGCTCCCGACGCTGCTCGAGGGCCGCCCCGGGCTGGCGTGGTTCCACCAGGGCCGGGCGCGGGTCGCCTTCGACTTCCGCGTCGAGCGCGGCCGGGTCACCCGGATCACCTTCCGCGCCGCCCCCGACGTCCTGGCCCACCTCGTGCGCCGCCAGGGCCCCGACGCCCACCCGGCCACGCGCCGAGGCGCGGTCACGAACCCGACCTGAGCCACGTCATACCTCGAGAAGCACCCAACCCGAGAGGAACGATCATGAAGACGATGACCTGCAAGGACCTCGGCGGTCCCTGCGACCTCGCCCACAGCGGCGAGACCGCGGACGACGTCATCAAGGCCCAGGACGCCCATCTCAAGGAGGCCGTCGCCGCCGGCGACACCGCCCACCAGGAGGCGGCCGATGCGATGAAGGGGCGGTGGAAGAACCCGCTGAAGGGGATGGGCTGGTACAAAACACCAAGAAGGCCTTCGCCGCCCTGCCCGAGAGCTGAGACCCGGCCCGGCCAGGGCGTCCGCAGCCCGACCTGGGGGAGCGGCGGCTCGCCCTCACCTGCGGCGCGGTGGCCGGCGACTGGTTCGGCTACCGCTCCTACACGGCGCCGGCTCCGAGGGCGACGACCAGGTGGTCGTCGTCCAGGACGAGGCCTCCGGCCTCCTGCGGGGTATGACGATCGGCCGGGCCCTCGGGCCGCGTCGCGTCGGCGGGATCGGGGCGGTCGCGCTGGACGCGCTGGCCCCCGCCGATCCGACCGCCATCGGCCTGGTCGGCGCGGGCATGCAGGCCTGGCACCAGCTGTGGGCGCTCCCGCCCCGGCTGCGGGAGCTGCCGATCCGGGTCCACTCCCGCACCGCGAAGGCCCGCGAGGGCTTCGCCCGGCGCGCCCAGGAGGAGCTGGGCCTGCACGTCACACCCGTCCCGTCCGCCGTCGAGGCGGTCGACGCCGCGGGGGTCGTCGTGCTCGCCACCTCCTCGCCCGAGTTCGTGGTCGCTGCCGACGACATCATGGGGGGCGCGTGCGTGACGACGCTCGGGCCCAAGCAGGTCGGGCGCCACGAGTTCGACCCGGCCCTAACCGAGCGGCGCCGCGCTCCTCGTCAGCGACTCCCCGCAGCAGATCGGCGCGTACGACCCGCCCAACGTGCTCGCCGGGACACCCGCCGAGGCCGCGGTCGTGCACCTCGGCGCCGTGCTCACCGGCGAGCAGCCCGTCCCCGACGGCACGCGGGTCTTCCTCAGCGCCGGGCTGGCCGGGACGAAGACGTGGTTGCTGAACGCCGTGCTTCAGGCCAGTGGCGGTTACGACAGCGACGAACTGTCGTGACGTTGCTATTGTTTCCCCAGGAGGTGTCTCAGATGAGCACAGTCGAGGTCAGGCTTCCGGATGAACTCGCTGAGGTGGGCGGCGATCAGCGCGCTGCCGTGAGCGATCTGCTGTCCGCCGCGGCGCGCACCCCCGCGGCATGGAGGCCGCCAGCACCCTGCTGAGGAGCGTTGCCGCCAGGCGGGAGGTCGTCCGTCACGTCACCGACGCGGTCGCCAACCAGCCGGTGCCCGTCGGTCCGGCCACCGCTGCCCAGATCGCCCTGGTCGATCAGCGCTGGCGTGAGATCGAGGAGCGCTACGGCGTGCTGGATGCCGCCGGGTATGCCGAGCTCGTCGGGGCGTCACCGACCTCCCGGTCGGTGGCGAGCAAGGCCCGCACCAAGGGATTGGTCGGCTACCGGCGCGGCCGGCGCGTGCTCTACCCCGCCTTCCAGCTAGACGCCCGTGGACTTCGTGCCGGCTGGCTCGAGGTGGTGGCCCCGCTGCGCGCTGCGGGCTGGGCCGACGAGGACATCGTGCTGTGGCTCGCCGCCCCGCACGGTGCACTGGGGCGACGCAGCCCCGTCGAGGCGCTGGACACGGGGGAGCGGGACGCAGTCCTGGCCCTCGTGAGGGCCGAGGGCGACGGGGTGTGGTGACCAGAGCGGTCCCGGCACCACCGGACCCCTTCGACCCGCTCTGGCAGGTGCTGCCTGCGGGCACCCTCCTCTACCGGGTCCACGAGCCGACCTTGCCCGACGGGTCGGCCAACGACGGCACGGCCTTCAACCCCGGCGTCGGTATGCCGATGCGCTGGTCGTTCTTCGGCGACCCCGTCGTGCCGGTGCACTACTCGGCCGCGTCGCCGGAGGCAGCCGTGCACGAGTCGATCCTCCACGACGCCATCCCAGGCGCCCATGTGTCGCAGGCGACGTGGGTGCGCAAGGTGCTGACCGTCCTGGCCACGACCCGGGATCTCCGGCTCGCGCAGCTGCACTCCGACGGGCTGCGACGACTGGGCCTGCGGGCACGGGATCTCACCGACACCGATGCCGACCACTACGCCGGGACGGTCGAGTGGGCCGAGGCGGCGCACGCCGCCGGGGCAGACGGGGTGGTCTGGATGTCTCGTCAGCTCAACAGCGTCCAGGCGTAACTGCCTGTTCGGCGATCGAGTCGGCGAGGGCGCGCTCGTGGACCAGCCCGACCATCCCGACGCACGGGTCTTCGCGACGCCTGCCGACAGCGAGTGGCTGTTCGCTGTGGCCGCTAGAATGAGGGTGACGTTGCGGCCGTTCACCTGAGGGGCCCTGGAACTTCACCCCCTGCTGACGTGCGAAGATGCCTCAGTCGTCGTCGGTACACAGATGTGGATAGAGATGCCCTCCGTCAAGTCGGTCCTGGTCATCACGCTCACCAGTGCAGTTGTCGTCGTGGGAGGAGGGGTCGCCGCTGCCAAGATGGGTCCAAGCGGGGTGGCCCGGGCCACTGTGGTGAAGGTGGTGGATGGGGATACGATCGATGTTGCGTACGGCGGCGACACGCACCGGGTCCGGCTTCTCAACGTCGACGCTCCGGAAACCAAGCATCCCGGCAAGGCCGTGGAGTGCCTCGGTCGGGAGGCGACGAGGTTCCTTGAGGAGCGCTGCTGAGTCCTGGCGTTCGCGTCCGTCTGGAGTTCGATACGGAACTCACGGACCGCTATTCGCGGACCCTCGCAGGTGTCTTCGACGGCGACGTCCTCATCAATGCGGAGATCGCTCGCGCCGGTCTGGGGGTGCCTGTCGTCTTCGAACCCAACAGGAAATTCTACCCACCGGTCTTAGCTGCGTACGAAGAGGCCAAGGCGGCCGAGAAAGGGATGTTTAATCCTGAACGTGAGTGCACGTTCGCGTCCCGGATCGACCGGTACGAACAGGAAGTCGACGCCGTCGAGCGCAGCTTTCTGGTCCGTTCGCCCGAGCCGGTCAAGGCGGAGGCCGAGGAGGCGGTAGCTGCAGGTGCAGCTCTGCTCGGCCTGCTGGCCCTAGGGGAGCCGGGCACGTTGGAGACGGCCGGTCTCACCGGGGCTGAACTTGAATCTCTGCGTCGTATGGTGCGTGAGCTCCAATGGCGGGCCGCGCGCGTCGTTGACGCTGCCGATCAGGAGGTCCAGCGCAAGCGGCAGAGGCGGCGGCCCGACAGGCTCAACTTGAGGCTGAAGAGAGGAAACAGCGGGAGGCTCAGGAGAAGGCCCAGCGGGAGGCCGAAGAGCGCGCCGCAGCCGAGGCCACGGCGCAACTGCGGGCTGCAGAGCAAGCCGAGTACGAGCGTCTCGCCGCTGCCCAGGCCGAGGCAGAACGCCGGGCCGGGGAGCTGCGACAGCAGAACCAGCCGCCTCCCGCGCCGCAGCCATCACCGATGCCGCCTCCCGCGCCGCAGCCATCACCGATGCCGCAGCCGCAGCCGCAGCCATCACCGATGCCGCAGCCCGTGCCCGTACAACCTGGTGCGGGGTACACCGGATGTCGTGCCTACGTGGGGGCCCTTACGTAGACGATCATGGGCGGCGCTACACCCCGATCGACTGCCAGACGAGGCTCCCCATAGTGCCCTGAGGCGGTCCGACCGCGACCTTGGCCGGGTAACCTTGCGCCCCCCACCGACACGCCCACCACGCACGACACGCCGGTGACTTCTCGACCGCGTTCCGCGCCGTTGCGGGCTCTGTGGAGGACGGGAGCAAACTGACCCCCTCAGGGTGTTGCATCTAGTAGGACCCTCGCCTACGATCCCTATATCTAGTAGTTACAGAGATGTGGTTCGTCCACATCTTGTGCACAGCTAGAGGACGGCTTCCCACACGTCGTCCACAACATGTCCCCAGCACCACCCACAGAGCGCCTCACCAGGAGGCGTTCGCGCCGCGCTGTCCGCAACTGCGCCGATGTCGTCGAGGAGGCGAGAGATGCACTGCCCGTTCTGTCGGCATACAGACTCCCGCGTCGTTGACAGCCGCGTGCAGGAGGAGGGGACCGTCATCCGCCGTCGTCGCCAGTGCCCCGAGTGCGGGCGCCGGTTCGGCACGGTGGAGACGGCCACCTTGTCGGTCATCAAGCGCTCAGGCGCGACCGAGCCGTTCAGCCGCGACAAGGTGATCTCCGGTGCGCGTAAGGCCTGCCAGGGCCGCCGCCCGGTCACCGACGACCAGCTTCAGCTGCTCGCGCAGCAGGTGGAGGAGTCCATCCGGGGCCTCGGTCAGGCCGAGGTCGACGCCCACGAGGTGGGGCTCGCCATCCTGGAGCCGCTGCGCACCCTGGATGAGGTGGCCTACCTGAGGTTCGCCTCCGTCTACCAGGCCTTCGAGTCGCTCGACGACTTCGAGGCCGCCATCACCCTCTTGCGCACCGAGCGCGACCAGCAGGTGTCCTCACCTGCGGGTATGCCGTAACCCACCCCTGCAGAGCCGGGTATGTCAGACCTCGGTGCTGCACTGCATACAAGAGCACAAGCACGACCCACCCTGCACCACCCCGAGCACGTATGACCGACCAGCACGACCGACCAAGGAGAGCAGTCATGACCGAGACGACCGGGGCCAAGCCGCGCACCCGCCGCAGCGGCAAGGGCCTGAAGATCGAGCGCATCTTCACCACCCCCCTGCGTCCACCCCTACGACCAGATCACCTGGGAGAAGCGGGACGTCGTCCAGACCAACTGGAAGTCGGGCGAGACCATCTTCGAGCAGCGCGGGGTCGAGTTCCCCGACTTCTGGTCGGCGAACGCGTCCACGATCGTGACCACGAAGTACTTCCGCGGTGCGGTCGGCACCCCGGAGCGTGAGCAGGGTCTGAAGCAGCTGGTCGACCGCGTCGTGCTGACCTACACCCAGGCGGGTCGGGACCACGGCTACTTCGCGAGCGACGAGGACGCTGAGATCTTCGAGCACGAACTCACCTACTTGCTCGTGCACCAGATCTTCTCCTTCAACTCCCCGGTCTGGTTCAACGTCGGCACCAAGAGCCCGCAGCAGGTCAGCGCCTGCTTCATCCTGTCGGTCGATCGACTCGATGGACTCGATCCTGAACTGGTACAAGGAAGAGGGCTTCATCTTCAAGGGCGGCTCCGGCGCCGGCCTGAACCTCTCCCGCATCCGCTCCTCCAAGGAGCTGCTGTCCTCCGGTGGCACCGCCTCCGGTCCGGTCTCCTTCATGCGTGGTGCCGACGCCTCCGCCGGCACCATCAAGTCCGGTGGCGCGACCCGTCGTGCGGCCAAGATGGTCGTGCTCGACGTGGACCACCCGGACATCGAGGAGTTCATCGCCACCAAGGCGCGCGAGGAGGACAAGATCCGCGCGCTGCGGGACGCCGGCTTCGACATGGACCTGGGCGGTGCCGACATCGTCTCGGTGCAGTACCAGAACGCCAACAACTCGGTCCGCGTCTCCGACGAGTTCATGCGTGCGGTCGAGGAGGGCGGCGAGTTCGGTCTGACCTCCCGCAAGGACGGCTCGGTCATCGAGACCGTCGACGCCCGCAACCTGTTCGACCAGATGGCCAAGGCCGCCTGGGAGTGCGCTGACCCGGGTATCCAGTACGACGGCACGATCAACGACTGGCACACCAACCCGGAAACGGGACGTATAACTGCATCTAATCCTTGTAGTGAGTACATGTCATTGGACAACAGCTCCTGCAACCTGGCCTCGATCAACCTGCTGAAGTTCCTCAAGGAGGACGACAGCTTCGATGTCGCCACCTTTGAGAAGGTCACCGAGCTGATCTTCACAGCGATGGACATCTCGATCTGCTTCGCCGACTTCCCGACCGAGGCGATCGGCGAGACCACGCGTGACTACCGCCAGCTGGGCATCGGCTACGCCAACCTCGGCGCCCTGCTGATGGCAACCGGCCATGGCTACGACTCCGAGGGCGGACGTGCGCTCGCGGCCACGATCACCTCGCTGATGACCGGCGCTGCCTACAAGCGCTCCGCCGAGCTCGCTTCCGTGGTTGGGCCGTACAACGGCTACGCACGCAACGCCGACGCCCACAAGCGCGTCATGCGCAAGCACCAGGCCGCCAACGACGAGATCCGGACCCTGCACACCATGGACTCCGAGATCCACAAGGCTGCGACCAAGGCGTGGGACGCCGTCGTCAAGACCGGTGAGAAGAACGGCTTCCGCAACGCGCAGGCCAGCCTCCTCGCCCCGACCGGCACCATCGGCTTCATGATGGACTGCGACACCACCGGCATCGAGCCGGACTTCTCGCTGGTCAAGTTCAAGAAGCTGGTCGGCGGTGGCTCGATGCAGATCGTCAACCAGACGATCCCGCGGGCGCTCAACAAGCTGGGCTACGCGGATGAGACCGTCGAGGCGATCGTCGAGTACATCGCGGAGAACGGCCACGTCATCGACGCACCCGGCCTGAAGACCGAGCACTACGAGATCTTCGACACTGCGATGGGCGCCCGGGCGATCAAGCCGATGGGCCACGTGCGGATGATGGCTGCGGTTCAGCCGTTCTTGTCCGGCGCGATCTCCAAGACCGTCAACCTGCCCGAGTCGGCCACTGTCGAGGAGATCGGCGAGGTCTACATGCAGGGCTGGAAGCTCGGCCTGAAGGCGCTCGCGGTGTACCGCGACGCGTGCAAAGTCGGTCAGCCTCTGTCGGACGGCAAGCAGGACAAGGACGCCAAGCAGGAGGAGAACGAGGCGGAGCCGACCGTCGAGAAGGTCATCGAGTACCGCCCCGTTCGCAAGCGCCTCCCCAAGCGCCGCACCTCCCAGACCACCAGCTTTGCTGTGGGCGGCGCCGAGGGCTACCTCACCGCCGGCACCTACGACAGCGGTGATCTGGGCGAGATCTTCCTGAAGTTCGGCAAGCAGGGCTCGACCCTGGCCGGCGTCATGGATGCCTTCTCGATCGCGGTGTCGATCGGTCTGCAGTACGGCGTTCCGCTGGAGACCTTCGTCGAGAAGTTCACCAACCTGCGCTTCGAGCCGGCTGGCCTCACGGACGACCCGGACGTGCGCATGGCGCAGTCGATCATGGACTACGTCTTCCGCCGCCTGGCGCTGGACTACATGGACTTCGAGTCCCGGTCCTTCATGGGCATCCACACCGCGGAGGAGCGTGCCCGTCAGCTCGAGACCGGCTCATACGCCCCGGTGACCCCCGAGCAACTCCTCCGAGGAGGACTACGAGGACGAGCTGTCCAACCTCTCCCAGTCCGTGGCGACATCCCCGGCCAAGAAGACGGAGAAGGTCGAGAAGGAGGCCGACAAGTCCGGCGCCGGTGCCGCCGACGCCCGCAAGGCTGACGCCGGAGTCCACTCCTCGGCCGAGTTGCTCGAGCAGTTCAGCGGCAAGGTCAACGACGCCCCGATCTGCATGACCTGCGGCACCAAGATGCGCCCCGCCGGCTCGTGCTACGTGTGCGAGGGCTGTGGGAGCACTAGCGGCTGCAGCTGACCGCGTCCGATGCGAGGGGCCGCCGAGTTCGACTCGGCGGCCCCTCCGTCGTGTGTCCCCGGGTTTGATGCTCCTATGGGGTGTCAAGCGGCTGTGAGCCATTGGCGGTAGCGGTCGGCGAAGTCGTCGTCGCGGCGTCTGCCGAGCTCGAGTTCACCGACTCTGGCTGGCCAGACGCCCATCGCGGAAGCGGCGTTGGTAAGGGTGATGTTCTTGGCCCGGCGTGAGGGTCGGAGGTCTGAGTAGTCGGGCACGGGGCAGTGGCCGGTGAGGGCCTGGAAGATCTCGCGGGCGACAGCTCGCTTGAGCGCCCGGTACACCGCCGGCAGAGTCCAGCCCTTCTCGAGGTGCTTGTCGCGATAGGCGCGGGTGGTCGGGTCGTGAGTCATGCGGTTCTTCACGACGCGGTGCAGGGCGGCGTTGGCCTGTCTGTCCCCGCCGCGGGAGAGCCGGTGACGATCGGTGCGTCCGGAGCTGACGGGGATGGGCGAGGTCCCGCACAGCGCCGCGAAGGAGGCGGAGCTGCGCAGCCGGTCGGGGTTGTCCCCGGCGGTCAGGAGCAGCTGGGTCCCGGTGACCGGTCCCACGCCCTTAATGGCCATCAGGCCGGGGTTGGCCCGGGTGGCACGGGCCAGCATCCGCTCCTCGATGTCCTGGATCTCGGTGGCCAGGTCACGGTGGCGACGGGCCAGTGCACGGAGCGCGTGCAGCAGGTCCGCCTCGTCAGGGTCGGCGCACCGGCCCGGTCGCAGCCCGGCCAAGGTGCTCAGCAGCTTGGCGTCAGGCAGGTCCCGGTACCGGTCACGGACGGCAGCGGGGGCGTTGACGAGCACGCAGCCGATCTGCCGCCAGGCGGCCTGCTGGGCCTTGAGAGCCGATCGTCGGGTGATGTTCAGGGCACGCAGGGGTTCGATGCTGGCGGACTTGGGGTCGGTGCTGGCCTCGCCGGACAGCACGGACCGGGCGGCCCGGTAGGCGTCCAGGGCATCGGTCTTGCCCTGCTTGCGGCGCTCGGCCGGGCGGGTCCGGTTGACCTCCACAACCCGCACTCCGGCGGTCGTCAGCTCGGTGGCGATCCCGCGTCCGTAGCTGCTGGTTCCCTCCACCCCGACCGCGGTCAGTGGCCCGTGGCCGATCAGCCAGGCGACTGCGCGGCGGTACCCGGACTGGGTGGTCGGGAACTGTCTGTCGTCGTCGTGCGTGCTGGCCGATGTCGGTGATAACGGCCACGTGGATTGTGTCCTTGTGCGAGTCGATACCACCGACTCGTCCTGGTGCGTCAGTCATGATGGGACCGGCCCTTTCTGATCCGAGGGGTCGGCACCGGCCGGGTCGGTCAGACAGGACATGCACCGGGCCCGCGTCACCGGGCCAGGCTCGTATTAGGTCATGCCCGACCGGCCGGTGCTCCGTGTCACACGGTGAGGGCCGGACTGATCAGACCATCGGTAGCCCAGCAGGGCACCAGTCAGAGGGTGGGTCACGACCCTCACCGCGCTGCTACAAGCATGCATGTCAGTGGTGTGGCGTCCACTGGTCATCACAAAGATGGCCATCGGGGGAGGGCACGATGCCAGGGTTCGCAGGGGATCAGTTGGTGGCAACCAGTCGTGGTTTGGTCCCGATCGGGACCTGCCCGGTGCAAAGCGGCTTGAGGGTCAGGAGATCCTCGAGCTCCGCTTCAGCGATGGCGGCGTGCTCCGGTGCGCGGCGGACCAGGTCCTGCTCTGTCCAGAGGACCGTTTCGTCATGGCGTGTGAGCTCCGGGCGGGTGACCAGGTCGTGAGGAGCGCCCGCTACGTCCCCCGCGCGGATGCAGCACCGTTACTGCCGGACAGCGCTGTCAACGCGGCACGTGGCTCGACGATGGACCTCCCGAGATGTGGGACGAGGAACTTGCCTACTACCTGGGCTGGCTCGTCGGCGACGGCAGCTTCAGCGAGCGGGGAGCAGTCACCATCTACGGGTCTGAGCGCGAAATGGAGGAACTGTTGCCCCTCCATCGGACGTTGCTGGCCGGATGGGCTGGCTTCGTGCCCAAGCCCAGCATCCAGGCCAACGGCACCCGTCAGCTGAGGCTCATGCGTCGATCGTTCGTGGACTACCTGGAGGGCCTCGGGGTCGCGAAAGCCAAGGCCGCTGACAAGGTGGCGCCGCAGGCAGTCCTCCAGGCGCCCGAGCAGTGCCTGACGGCTTTCCTGCGAGGTCTCTTCGATGCCGACGGCTGCGTCGTCAACGATCTCCGGAAAGGCACCCGGTATGTCGGGCTCGGCAGCAAGTCCCCGGACCTCCTGCGCACGGTGCCGTCGCTGCTTCTGTCACTCGGCAGAACCGCCCTCGTCGCGGCTACGTGTTTCATTGACGTCAGGATCGGGCCCGGCCAGGCTCGGTCCTAGGTGACCGGGATGGTCGTTCTCTTTGCGGCTGCCCACGCTCTTGGCGTGAGGCTCACAATTGGCGTGCGTCGTCCCGGTCACCGCCAGGGCTGCGAGAGGCTCAAGAGGGGTATGCCCAGCCGTACGTAGCGGTGCCCTCCCAGCTCGACATCTGTCGCGAGCAAGGAGGAGAGCATGGACGAGAAGGTTCCGCGGGTCGTGATCGGGATGGACCCGCACAAGCGCAGCGTGACGATCGAGGTCATGACCGCTGACGAGTCCGTCGTCGGCGGTGGCCGCTTTGGCACGGACGCCGAAGGGTACACCCGGCTGCTGGCCTACGCCCGTCAGTGGCCTGAGCGGGTGTGGGCGGTCGAGGGCTGCGCCGGTATCGGCAAGCACGTCGCCGACCGTCTGGTGGCCGATGGTGAGGACGTGGTCGACGTGCCGGCGAAGATGTCGGCGCGGGTGCGGATCTTCGCCACCGGGCAGGGCCGCAAGACCGACGCGACCGACGCCCACTCCATCGCCCTGGTCGGGGTGCGGATGTCCGGCCTGCGCCCGGTCATCAACGACGAGCAGCTCGAGGTGTTGCGGATGTGCGTGGACCGGCGCCGCTCCCTGGGCGAGGAGCACACCCGCAAGATATGCCAGCTGCACAAGCTCCTGCTCGAGCTCATCCCCGGCGGAGCCAAGACGTTCCTGTCCGCGGCCCAGGCCAAGGAGCTGCTCAAGAAGGTCCGCCCCACCACACCGGCCGGCAAGGTCCGCAAGGCCCACGCCCTGGAACTGACAGCTGACCTGGCCACGATCTACGCGCGGACCAAGGCCGCAGACAAGGAACTTAAAGCCCTCGTCGCCGAGACCGGCTCCTCGCTGATGGACCTGCACGGCATCGGACCCTCCGGCGCCGCACGCCTGCTGGTCGAGGTCGGGGACATCACCCGCTTCCCCGACCGCAACCACTTCGCGTCCTGGACCGGCACCGCGCCCATCGACGCCTCCTCCGGCGAGCACGTCCGCCACCGACTCTCCCGGGGTGGGAACCGGCAGATCAACCGGGTGCTGCACGTCATGGCCATCGTCCAGCTGCGCACGAGAACCACCGAGGGCCGCGCCTACTACGACCGGAAGAAAGCCGCGGGGAAGACGTCGATGGAAGCGCTGCGGTGCCTCAAACGGCGCCTGTCCGACCTGGTCTACAAGGCGATGCTCGACGACCTCGCTGGGCACACGACGACGGGCCCGGGAGGGCAAAGGGGTGACGACTCTGACTCCAGCGCGACCGGCTCACAACCCGCTGCCGGCTCTTCGGACAAGCCACTTCCCGGACCCGCCACCACAAAGCCTAGAACGACCCTGCCAGCGGCGTCTTGACACAGAGGGGTGCCAGTTGCGCGTAGGCCGCTCAGCCAGATCAGGCGACCTGAACCCTGTCGTCCCCGATGACGTATTCGATCGCCATGTCTCCGCCGACCGCCTGGAGGTAGTTGCGGATGGTGCCGATCTTGGCGCTGTCGAGGTCCCCGTTCTCGATCTTCGAGACCTGGCGCTGGCCGACACCGATTCGCTCAGCCAGCTGGGCCTGGGTCAGCCCAGCCTCCTCACGCAGCTCCCGCAGCCGGTAGGCGCGCACCTCGGTGAGCATGCGCCGCTTGTGCTTCTCGACCTGCTCCCGATCCACCGGGTGCTCGGTGAGGAAGTCGCTGATGGTCTTGGCCATGTCGCTCACTGTCCTTCCAGTCTGCGCAGGTGCTCGTCGAACAGGCTGTCGGCGAGGGGAATGTTCTTCTTGTACCAACGTTGCCAGTTGCCAGCCTTGTCACCAGCGATCAGCAGGATGGCCTGCCGCTCTGGGTCGAATGCGAACAGGATGCGTAGCTCGGACCTCCCCGACGACCCGGGCCGCAGCTCCTTCATGTTGCGGTGATGGGAGCGGCTTACCGTGTCGACGACAGGTCGTCCAAGCTGGGGCCCGCGGTCTTCGAGCAGCTCGATCGCAGCGACGACCTGCTCTCGTGATCCTTGGTCCAGCGAAGCGAGCCATCCCGCGATGAGCTCGATGTCAACGCTCCACATCACCCCACTCTAGACCCTCTAAGGTCTGAACATCAAACTGTCGGCGGCGCTTGAAAACTGAGCAGGTACGGCGCTCGAAAAGTGAGCACTCTTCGACGATTGGAGTGTGATCACCATGGAGGACTGGGCGCTGATCAGGAGGCTGGCCGCCGAGGGCGTGCCGAAGGCCGCGATCGCCAGGAGGTTGGGCATCGCGAGGAACACGGTGGCTGCGGCCGTGGCCTCCGAGGGTCCGCCGAAGTACGAACGCAAGCGGGGCCCGACGTCGTTCACGCCGTACGAGGCTCGGGTGCGTCAGCTGCTGGCGGACACCCCGGACATGCCCGCGACGGTGCTGGCCGAGCGGGTCGGGTGGACCGGCTCGATCCGCTGGTTCCGGGACAACGTCAACCGGATCCGGGCTGACCATCGCCCGATCGACCCGGCGGACCGGTTGACGTGGGCGGCCGGGGACGTGGCGCAGTGCGACCTGTGGTTCCCGCCTCGCAAGATCCTGCTCGAGGACGGTTCGCGCACGCTGCTGCCGGTGCTGGTCATGACGTGCGGGTACTCGCGGTTCATGCTCGCCCGGATGATCCCGACCCGTAAGACACCTGACCTGCTCCTGGGCACGTGGTCGTTGCTGGAGGAGCTGGGGCGGGTGCCGCGCCGGTTGATCTGGGACAACGAGCCCGGCATCGGACGCCGCACGGTCACCGAGCCGGTGGCGGTGTTCGCCGGGACGCTGGCGACGAAGGTGGTGCTGCTGCCGCCGAAGGATCCGGAGTCCAAGGGCATCGTCGAGCGGCGCAACGGCTTCTTCGAGACCTCCTTCATGCCCGGTCGGCACTTCGAGTCACCCGCGGACTTCAACGCCCAGTTCACCGACTGGCTGACCACGGCCAACGCCCGGGTGGTGCGCACGATCAAGGCGCGCCCGAGCGAGCTGCTGGCGGCGGACAAGGAGGCGATGCTGGCCCTGCCGCCGGCGGTGCTGCACCTGGGCTGGCGCAACCACGTCCGCCTGGGCCGCGACTACTACGTGCGCGTCGACACCTGCGACTACTCCGTCGATCCTCGTGCGATCGGCGCCCGCGTTGACGTGGCCGCCGACCTCGAGGTCGTCCGGGTCCGCCACGGCGGACGGCTGGTCGCCGAGCACCCGCGCCGCTGGGCCCGGAGCATGACGGTGACCGACCCCGCCCACGTCGCGACCGCCGCCGCGCTGCGGCACGACTACCAGCACCCCACCCCACCGGGCTCCACGGATGAGGGCATGGTGCGGGACCTGGCCGACTACGACCGTGCCTTCGGGCTGGGCGAGGTGAGCCAACCATGACACCCAAGACCTCGGCCGGGACCGAGACGCTGAAGCAGATCACCCACCTGGCCGCCGCGCTGAAGGCGCCGCGGATCACCGAGGCCGCCGCCCGCCTGGCCGACCACGCACGCGACACCGGATGGACCCACGAGGACTACCTGGCCGCGGTCCTGGAACGCGAGGTCGCCGCCCGCAACGCCTCCGGCGCCCGGCTACGGATCCGCGCCGCCGGCTTCGGCGCGGTCAAGACCCTGGACGACTTCGACTTCGACCACCAACCCACCGCCCGCACCCCCATCCAGGCCCTCGCCTCCGGGGCCTACCTGGTCGAGCACCGCAACGTCGTCCTGCTCGGCCCACCGGGCACCGGCAAGACCCACCTCGCCACCGCCCTCGGCGTCGCCGCCGCCCGGCAAGGCCACCGGGTGCTCTTCGCCACCGCCACCGACTGGGTCACCCGCCTGTCCGAGGCCCACGACCGCGGCCGCCTGGCCGCCGAGCTCACCCGCCTACGCCGGTACGGGCTGATCATCGTCGACGAGGTCGGCTACCTACCCTTCGAGCAGGACGCCGCCAACCTCTTCTTCCAGCTCGTCTCCTCCCGCTACGAGCACGCCTCCCTCATCCTGACGTCCAACCTGCCGTTCAGCTCCTGGGCCGGCGTCTTCGGCGACCAGGTCGTCGCCGCCGCGATGATCGACCGCATCGTCCACCACGCCGACGTCATAACCCTCAAAGGCGCCTCCTACCGGCTCCGCGACCGCGGCGTCGACACCCTGCCCAGCATCAAGGCCGAGCAAGAAGCCCTAGACTGAACCTGCTCATTCTTCGACCGCCGAAACTGCTCAGTTTTCGAGCGCCGTCGACACAAACTGGAATGTGTGGCAGGAGACGTCCGCAACTCGGCGGAGTCGTGATGTCCCGACCCTCAGGTGTCGCGGAGGCCCTCCGGGGCCGCGAACCCTGGATCCGGCCGTGACCCATTCTGGGCGGAATGACGCCACCCCAGGCTTCGATGCGACGTCTGCCGGCAGTTGAGCCTCTTGAGGGCTGCACGGGCTGCCGGGGCCGCTAGCTCCCTGCCGGGCTCCGTCCGCCGTCTGACAAGCTGGGCGGATGCAGGAGGGACTGTACGAACGCCTCATCACCGCGCGGTTGGCTGCAGACCTAGTGCAACTGCGAGGCTCTGTCTCGCTCGTCGCTGAGGTGGAACCGGCTGATGAGCCCCGGGTGCTGGCCAGGCACATCGCAGCCGCCGCCGAAGTCGCGCTCATGAACGCGTCCAAGGACGGGCGCGTCGCGCTGGCGAACCACATCCTCACTGAGCTGGCTGACACGGACCCGGTGGATGCCCCGGCCGCACAGCTCTTATTGATCGCCGGCACCAAGCCAGGGAGTCAACGGGTTCCCCGGCCCGCCACGCCGCTGAGCGATGCGGCGTTGCTCACCAACGTCAAGGGAGAACCGAGCCTTGGAGCCGAGCTCCGCGCTGAGCTGGGGTCCGCAGATCAGGTCGATCTGCTGTGCGCCTTCGTCAAATGGCACGGGGTTCGCGTCATCGAGGAAGATCTTCGGCGACTTCGGGACCGCGGAGTCCGACTCAGAGTCGTGACGACCACCTACATGGGCGCAACCGAACGTCGTGCCATCGATCGCCTGGTCAACGACTTCGGCGCGGAGGTGCGAATCCACTTCGATGAGGCCAAGACGAGACTGCACGCGAAGGCCTGGATGTTCCACCGCACCACCGGCTACGACACCGCATATGTCGGCTCCTCCAACCTGTCCCGGAGCGCGCTGCTCGACGGGCTCGAGTGGAATGTGCGCCTGTCGAGGATCGGGACGCCCCACCTGCTTGAGAAGTTTGCCGGCACGTTCGAGACCTATTGGAACGACCCCAGCTTTGTGCCCTATGACCCGTCCAATGTTGCGGATCGCGATCGACTCGACGACGCACTCGCCGTAGCGGGGGGCAAGGTCAGAGCCTCCAGCGACTGGACGCTCTCGGGCCTAGAAGTCCGCCCCTACGCCTACCAGCAGCACATCCTCGACGCCCTGGCCGCAGAGCGAGACCTCCATGAGCGGCATCGCAACCTGGTCGTGGCCGCAACCGGCACTGGCAAGACGATCATCGCGGCGCTCGACTACCGGAGGCTGGCGGACCCCACCACGAAGCGATACCCCAAGCTCCTCTTCGTCGCCCACCGCAAGGAGATCTTGGAGCAGTCACGCCGCGCCTACCAGGAAGTCTTGGCCGACGCTTCGTTCGGGGAGTTCTACGTTGACGGCACTCGCCCCGAGCGTTGGGAGCACGTGTTTGCCAGCATCCAGTCGCTGAACTCCTACGGCGTCCACAATCTCCAGCCCGATCACTTCGACGTCGTGGTCATCGACGAGTTCCACCACGCCGCAGCCAAGAGCTACCAGTCGCTCCTCGAGCACCTGCAGCCGCGAGAGCTTCTCGCACTTACGGCGACTCCTGAGCGGACCGACGGTTTCGACGTGCGCGCCTACTTCGGCGGCCGCACCGCAGCCGAGCTTCGACTCTGGGAGGCGCTTCAGGAGGGCATCCTCTGCCCGTTCCACTACTTCATGGCCTCCGACGGGACAGACCTCAGTGACATCAGCTGGGTGCGCGGCCGGTATCACGAGGAGCAACTGGCCAATCTCTACACCGGCAACGAAGCGCGAGCCCGCGTCATCCTTCGCGAGCTCGGGAACAAGGTTCTCGATGTGCAAGGGATGCGGGCACTTGGCTTCTGCGTGGGTGTCCAGCACGCCTCATACATGGCGAAGGTGTTCAATGACGCCGGCATCGCGGCCAAGGCGGTGAGCGGCACCACGCCCCCGATGGAGCGCTCGCAGGCGCTCAAGGACCTCCGCGCCGGGACGCTGAAGGTCCTCTTCGCTGCCGACCTCTTCAACGAGGGCGTCGACATCCCCGACGTCGACACGCTGCTGTTCCTCCGGCCCACCGAAAGCGCGACGGTCTTCCTCCAGCAGCTGGGTCGAGGTCTGCGACAGCGGCCCGACAAGCCCGTCCTGACGGTTCTAGACTTCGTGGGGAACCAGCGGCGAGAGTTCCGCTTCGACGCCAAACTCGCGGCCCTAACCGGACGTCCGCGCCGCAGACTCGCGAAGGACCTTGAGGACGGCTTCCCCTACCTGCCCTCGGGATGCCAGGTTGTGCTCGATCGACGCGCCCAGGAGACGGTCCTGGCGAGTCTCAAGTCCCAGCTCAGCGCGCGGTGGGCGCACCTGGTGAAGCAGTTGCGGGCCAGCGGGGGAGAGACCACCCTGCAGGGATTCCTCGACGGGTCTGGCTACGGCCTGTCCGACATCCTGCGGCAGGGCCAAAAGTCGTGGACAGAGCTCCGTCGCGATGCGGGGCATCTTGACGGCTCACCCACGGCGATGGAGAAGAAGCTCAGCAAACGGGTGAGGGCGCTGGCGCACGTGGATGATCCGGTCCGGAAGCGGGGGTATGAGGAGCTGCTGGCTCATCCTGCGGACGAGCCTCAGACTCCGCTGGAGCAACGGCTCGCCGAGATGCTGTTCTTCACGCTATGGCCTGACGGCGGCGGGCATGCCTCCATTCAGGAGGGTCTCGCGGAACTGGCAAGCGAGCCCGCGATGATAGACGAGATGCGCGCCGTGATCGAGGTGGCGTTCGAGGAGGCCGAGCGGCCTGTTGCTCCGACGCCTGGACGTCTGGCAGACCTGCCGCTCCAAGTTCATGCGCGCTACCAGCGAGAGGAAGTCCTCGCCGCCCTGGGGTACGCCTCGCTTAACAGGAAGCCCAACTCCTTCCGGGAGGGGGTCCTCTACGTTCCCGAGCTCAATGTCGACGCCTTCTTCATCACCCTCCGGAAGACGGAGGAGCGATTCTCGCCCACCACGATGTATCGCGACTACCCGATCAGCCAGGAGTTGTTCCACTGGGAGAGCCAGTCGACCACAACCGTCAACTCCAAGACCGGGCAGCGCTACCTGACCGGATCGAGCACCGTGCTGCTGTTCGTCCGCGAGGAGCAGAAGGACGACTTCGGGACGAGTCCCTACACCTACCTAGGCACGACGCGGTACGTTTCCCACCGGGGCGAGAAGCCGATCGCCATCACCTGGAAGCTTGAGATTCCGATGCCCGCAGATCTGTTCACTGCGACTACGGTCGCCGCTGGGTAGGATCGCAGCACCGGGAGTGACGGACAGAGACGTCCGTCCAGTTTCGTCGTCGACTAGAGGACGGGGCCCTTCCCGCTGATCGAGTGCCGACGCCGATGGGTGACCTGTCCGGGCTCAACGTCGCCGTGTGGCAGGTGAGGTCGCTGCAGCAGGCCGGCGTCGCCGCGGTCGGGCTGGGGCACCTCGTGCTCGGAGGGACCCTGTGGTGGCTGCTGGGCTACCTGCCGGCGGTCTGGTCGCTCGTGCGGGGGTGGCCCGCCCCTCGTCCTGACCTGGGACGGGCTGCGTCGCCGGGCCGCGGGGAGCGACCCACATCGTGATGTCGGCGCGGACGACCTCGGTGCCGTCCCGGTCCGTGATGGCCACCGGCACGACGACCTCGCGCGACTCCTGTGCGCCCAGGCCGGACAGGTCCTCGACCGTGGCGACGCCGCTGAGGGTGCCGCGGGCCTTGGCCAGGTAGGTCACGGTCATGCCCTTGGGGATCCACCGGTGGGTGGCGGGGACCGACACGTCCGTAGTGAGGCCGCCGACGAACTCGGCCAGGTTGCAGGAGGCGATCGCGTGCACGGTGCCGATGTGGTTGCGTACGCCCCACCAGTCGCGCATCCGCGCCTCGCCGCGGCCGGGCTCGAGGGAGACGATCACCGGCAGGATCGTGCGGAAATAGGGCGCCCGGAGGCTCACCGCCGCGCTGAAAAGCGCCTTGCCGAGGGGCTTGTCGCGCAGCGCCGCGTAGGCCTTGGCCGCGGGGGAGGAGGTCATGGGGGAAGTATGAAGTATCCCCAGGCCCCGGGCCGGTCAGGCCAGGACGCGGGCGAGCTCGCGGACGGTGCGCTCGCGGGCCTCGGTGCTCTCCAGCGGCTCGTCGGCGTAGGAGCCCGCGATCGGCTGGACCATGACCTCGGTGACGTCGAACTGGCCGGCGAGCTGCCGCATACCGTCAGCGACCTCGTCCGCGGTGCCGAGCAGCCACGGTGCGGTGATCGCGGCGAACCGGTCGGCGGGCAGCAGCAGGCGGGCCTCCAGCGCCTCGTCCACGGTCATCAGCGGCGTCGGATCCATCAGGGCGCCGACGGCCAGGCGGGCCATCATGTGCTGGAAGGGCAGCGCGAGCCGCTCGGCCTCCTCGCGGCTGTCCGCGACGACCGCGTTGACGGTCAGGAAGGTCTGCGGCGGGCCCTCGCCGAGCCAGGAGGTGCGGTAGAGGTCGAGCGCCTCGGCGGTGCCGCGGCCGGCGAAGTGGTGGGCGAAGACGTAGGGCAGGCCGAGCTGACCGGCGAGCCGCGCGGAGTAGTCGGAGGAGCCCAGCAGCCACACCGGCGGTGCCTGCTGCGCGAGGGGAGTGGCGCGCACGTCGTGCTCGCGCGGGCCGATCTGGATGCGCGCGCCGCCGGGGTTCATGTAGGCCTCGACCTGCTGGACGTAGTCGGGAAAGCGGCGCACCGCGTCCTCGTCGCTCAGCCCGGCCCGCAGCGCCCAGCTCGTCACGGGGTCGGTGCCGGGGGCGCGGCCGATGCCGAGGTCGATGCGGCCGGGATATGCGGCCTCCAGCAGGGCGAACTGCTCGGCCACCGCCAGCGGGGCGTGGTTGGGCAGCATCACGCCGCCGGAGCCGACGCGGATCCGCTCGGTCGCGGCGGCCAGCATCGCGATGATCACCGGCGGGCTCGTCGAGGCCACCGAGCGGGTGTTGTGGTGCTCGGCGAGCCAGTAGCGCCGGGCCCCCGCCTCGTCCGCAACCTTGGCCAGCCGCCGTGACGACTCCAGGGCCTGACCGGTGGTCTGGCCGGTGCGGACGGGGACGAGGTCGAGGACGGAGAGCGCGAGGGAGGTCATGTCAGGGCCAACACGGGAACGCCGGGCAGGCTTCCCCAGGGGTCAGGGGCGGATGACGGTGATCCCTGCCGGGGCGCCCGGCCCGCCCATCGCGGCGAGGGCCGCGGGCGTCTCCTCCAGGGTGATGGTCCGGGCCAGGAAGCGGCCCGGGTCGAGCCGGCCGGTCGCGATGTCAGACAACAGGTCCGGGTAGTCGACCGCGGGCATGCCGTGGCTGCCCAGCACGTGCAACTCACGGGCGATGACGACGTGCATCGGCACGGTCGCCCGGTCGCCGATGCTCACCGGCGGCAGCAGCCCGATCTGCACGTGCCGGCCGTGGACGCGCAGGCTGCGCACCGCCGCGCCGGCCGTTGTCACGCTACCCAGCGCGTCCACGCTGACGTTGACGCCGTCGGGGAAGTCGGCGCGGATCGCCTTCACCGGGTCGACCTCTGCCGAGTTGATCGTCACGGCCGCCCCGACCTCCCGCGCGAGCTCCAGAGCGCCCGGTGAGACATCCACCGCGATCACGTGCGCGCCGCGCGACCCGGCCACCATCACGGCGGCCAGACCGACTCCGCCACAACCGAACACGGCCACGGTGTCACCAGGGCGCAGCGCGCCCACGTCGACGATCCCGCGGTAGGCGGTGGCGAACCGGCAGCCCAGCCCCGCGGCGACGTCGAAGCTCACCTCGGCCGGCAGCTCGACGACGTTGAAGTCGGCGGCGGGCACCGCGACGTACTCCGCGAACGACCCGGGCCCGGAGAATCCCGGCTGCCACTGGTGGGGACAGACATGGGCGCTGCCGGTTCTGCATACCCCGCAATCCCCACACCCGCAGACGAAGGGGACGACCACGCGCTGGCCGACCCGCACCCGCTCCACGCCCTCGCCGACGGCGTGGACCGTCCCAGCGAACTCGTGCCCCGGCGTGTGCGGCATCGTCACGATGTCGGGGTCGTGCCCCTGCCAGCCGTGCCAGTCGGAGCGGCACAGCCCGGTCGCGCCCACCTTGATGACGACGCTGCCGTGCCCCGGCTCGGGGACGGGCGCCTCGGCGAGGTAGGGCGGCTGGCCGAAGGCGTCGAAGCGGACTGCGCGCATGGGGTCAGCCTCGCACGGGGCGCCGCGTCCTCACTGGTAGGAGATGAAGTCCGGCAGCGGGTCGACCTGCGTCATCGTCTGCTCGGCGGTCAGCATCGGGACGTCCTCGTCGTAGAAGTTCTTCCAGCCCCAGTGGGTGATCGAGGGGGCATGGTTGTGCAGCGCGCGCCAGGTCGCCTGCTTGTCCGGCTGGGCGCCCTGGCCGTCGACGTGGATGAGGACGGCCAGCTCGTCGCGGCTCTGGTCGACGCTGTCCACGTCGGGGATCATCCGGTTCTGGAACATGTGCAGCACGAGCACCTTCTGCGGCAGGTCGTGCTCGCGGGTGAGGTCGGCCAGCCAGTGCACGACCTCGTTGACCTCATCCACCGGCACCGAGCCGATCTGCACGAGGTGCTTCTGCCCGGGCCGCAGCCGCCACTCCGGGTCCAGCGCGAGGCCGACGTTGGGGCGGGTGAGCAGGTCCTCGTACATCTTGGCCTGGGTCAGGAAGTCGGTCTGCCCGGGCTGCAGGTCGAGCACGACGTACTGGCCGTGCTCGTGGGCGAGGTCCACCAGCGGCTCGAGCTGGGAGACCGCGATCTCCTCGGAGTAGTCGCCGTCGGCGCCCGGCCCGGCGCTGGCCACGGTCGCGATGATCTCCAGCGTCGGGACCACGGGCTCGTCGGTGAAGGGTTCGTACCACCCCGCGTGCTCCTCGGCGCGAGTGATCGTGTCCTCGATCGACTGCTCGCCCAGCACGCCCAGCGAGCCGGTGCCCGGCGTGCCGTAGAGCGCGACATAGGTCTTGCCGGGCAGCACGAGCTGGCCGCCGCCGGGCAGCTGCGTGCCCGTCGCCGCGGTGCGCACCTTCCAGGCGAGGTCCTCGGCGGGCCCGAAGCCCTTGCCCACGCCGATGACCGTGGACGCCCCGGCCTGCGCCATCGCCTCGACCGTCTCGCTGGTGGCGCGGGGATCGGTATGCGGTCCCACCAGGACGTGGGCGCCCGCGGCCCGGGCGGTGCCCACCGCGGCAAGGTCGGCCGGCCGGCCGGTCGCCAGCACCGTGACCGCCTCTGCGGGGGTGGGTGCGGTGGTCGGGGGGAGCGTGTCGAGGTCGCTGGTCAGCGGGGGATTCGCGACGGACCCGGTGCCGTTGCTGGCCTCAGCGGTGGCACCGGCGGTGTCGTCCGGGGCGTCGCTGCCGCCGAGCGGGTGCGTGCCGTCGGCGAGGAGCTGGGGGCTGGCCGAGGGTCCTTGAAACAGAGCGCGCAGGCGCAGCAGGGAGAACGAGGGGCGGCACAGCGGTGGAACTGTGGTGTGCCTTCTGGTCCCCCTGCGGGATTGCTCGACTCACCTGCGCCCCGCCGGAGCGTCATCGCTCGCCGAGGCAGGGGAATCATGACACATCCGGCACCCCTGAGGTGGCCGCTCACGACTCATGCGCGCCGAACAGGAGCCGCAAAGCCACCACACAGACTCCGCCGCGACCGTGGACACACGCCCCCAGGGAAGGGGCAGCCACCGGACAGGAGTCTTCGATGAACACGCTCGCCCTCTACGCCGCCGACCTGGTCGCCGTCACCGTCCTGGCCGGCGCCATCTACTGGCCGCGCCACCGCCGCCGCGATCTCGTCGTCGCCTTCGTCGGCATCAACGTGGGCGTGCTCGCCGTCGCGGCGCTGCTCTCCAGCTCGGCGGTCAGCGCCGGCCTCGGCCTGGGCCTGTTCGGTGTGCTGTCGATCATCCGCCTGCGCTCCGATGAGCTCGCCCAGCACGAGATCGCCTACTACTTCGCCACCTTGGCCCTCGGGCTGGTCGGCGGGCTGGCGGTCGGCCCGGTCTGGCTGTCCCTCACCTTCATGGGGGTCATCGTCGCCACCATGTATGCCGTGGATCACCCCGGTCTGCTCGCCGGACACCGCAGGCAGGTCGTTGTGGTGGACCGCGCGATCCTGGACGAGGCCGAGCTTCGCTCGCACCTGGGCGACCTGCTGGGTGCCCGCATCACCGCGGTCAGCGTGCTCCGCCTGGACACCGTCAACGACACCACCACGGTCGATGTGCGCTATCGCGTCGACCAGCGCGAGCACGCGGCGCTGCCTGAGGTTGTCGCCACCGGTGCTCACGAGGCCATCCCGGCAGGAGCCGTCCGATGAGCCAGTCCGCCGCCATCGCCCGCGCCGCGGCAGACCTCGCGCCGATCTCGCTCGGCGAGCTCGAGCAGGAGGCCGCGTTGATGACCCGCACCGACCGCAAGTACCTCGTCCCGCTCCCCGTCGCCAGCCGTCTGCTCACCGCGCTCGCCGATGACCTGCGCGTCCTGGAGATCGCCGGCACCCGCAGCTCGCGCTACCGGTCGACCTACTTCGAGACGGACGGACTGGAGAGCTTCCGGACTGCCGCCACCGGTCGTCGGCGTCGCTTCAAGGTCCGAACCCGCACGTATGTCGAGTCCGGCACCTCCTTCCTCGAGGTCAAGACGCTCAGCGCTCGCGGGCAGTCCAGCAAGGTGCGGCGCCAGATCGCGGCCCGATCCCGGCTCGGAGGAGCGCAGGTCACCTCGCTCGGGGGCGATGAACTGACCTTCGTCCACCAGCACCTGGACGCGGTCGGGGTCCCCCGACCCGAAGGGGCGCTGCAGGGTCGCCTGAGCACCAGCTACTCCCGCACCACCCTGCTGGTTCCCTCGGAAGGCAGTCGCCTCACCATCGATGCCGACCTCCGCTGGGAGTCGCCCCACCTGCCCGGCATCTCTCCGACCGATGCCGTGTCGGCGCCCAAGACCACCCATCTGCAGCAGCTCGTCGTGGTCGAGACCAAGAGCGGAGCGCGCCCCGGCCTCGCCGACCGATTCCTCTGGAGCCAAGGACAGCGCCCGCGCCGGTTGTCCAAGTACGCCACCGGCCTGGCCCTCCTCACCCCAGACCTGCCGGCCAACCGCTGGCACCGCACCCTCGAGCTGGTCCGGGCCGACGCGGCCTGACCGATCTGAGTCACCACATACCCACGCACCACCAACCCAAGGAGCACCCATGTCCATGTCCCCCCTGAGCTGGCGCCGCGTCACCCAGGCCGGAGCCCTCGGCCTGGCTGGGCTAGCCCTGGCCGCCTGCACCACCGCCGGCGCGACCACCCCCGGCCCGACCACCCCTGTATCAGCCGACCAGAGCGCGCCGAGCATCGTCACCACCCTGCCGGTCAGCGCGCAGACCGAGAACGAGGAGGCCATCAGCACCACAGTCGCCGAGGAGACCAGCGACGGCGCGAGCGAGTCCACGAGCGACGAGACCGAGACCGAGACCGCCGAGGAGGGCCAGAAGGACGTCGTGGTGAGCGCCGCCGACGACCTGACCGCGGTCGACACCCACTACGACGGGGATGACCTCGAGTGGGACGCCGCCGAGGAGGTCGCGATCACGCTGGCCGACGGCGGCTCCACCGCAGACTCGACCGGCGTCTCCGTCGAGGGAGATGTCATCACGATCACCGAGGGCGGGGTCTACCGGATCTCGGGCGAGCTCACCGACGGCCAGGTCATCGTGTCTGCCCCCGACGACGACACCGTCACCCTCGTGCTGGACGGCGTCTCCGTGACCAGCTCGACCGGTCCGGCGCTCGCGGTGACCACCGCGGATGAGGTCACGGTGGTGCTCGAGGGTGAGAACGCGCTGGCCGACGGGTCGGGCTACGAGGTTGCCGACGACGCCACGCCAGTCGCCGCCCTCGCCTCCGCCTCCGACCTGACGATCGCGGGGGAGGGCTCGTTGACGGTGACTGGCAACACCAACGACGCCATCAGCTCCCGCGACGGCCTGGTGATCGCCTCCGGTGACGTCTCGCTCAGCGCAGTCGACGACGGCATCCGCGGCAAGGACTACGTGGTCCTGCTCGACGGCACTGTCGACGTCATCGCCCAGGGCGATGGCGTGAAGTCCGACAACGCTGACGACGCCCACCGTGGGTGGGTCCTGGTGGCCGGCGGCGAGCTCACCGTCCAGTCCGGCGACGACGGCGTCAAGGGCGAGCAGGCCCTCCAGGTCGCGGGCGGCTCGGTCACCGTGACCAGTTCCGTGGAAGGTCTGGAGTCAGCCAACCTGCTCATCTCCGGCGGCTCGGTGCAGGTCACCGCGAGCGACGACGGTCTCAACAGCACGGCCTCCGGCGGTGTCGGTGGCGAGGCGGACGACGGCTCCCGGATGGTGATCAGCGGCGGGACCGTCGTGGTGCAGGCCGGCAGCGACGGCCTGGACTCCAACGGCTCGGTCAGCCTGACCGGCGGTGAGATCACCATCACCAGTGCCGCCAACGGCGGTGAGGGGCCCGTGGACGCCAACGGCTCGATCACCCTGGACGGGGCGGCCGTGACCACCAATGGCACCACGATCACCTCGGCCGACCAGCTCGGCACCCGGATGGGCGGCCCGCGTCCCTGACTGAGTGGTGGGCACCGTCCCGTAGGAGTCGTCCCGTGGAAGTCGTCACGTGATTCTTGGGTACGTCCCCGATTCTCACGTGACGATTCTCACGGGACGCTCATCACGATTCAGCGTAGTTTCGGACTCAATCCGAACACGCTGGTGGGTTCGACCTGCAGGTATGTCGCTTCCTGGCTACCTTCTTCACGTCCCCAAGCAGTGTCCCCTGCAGAAAAAGAGGTTCCACCATGATCGTTCTCGGAGTCATTCTCCTGCTGCTTGGTTGGCTGACCGAGCTCCCCGGCATCCTCACCACGATCGGGATCATCCTGATCGTCGTGGGCCTGGTGCTCAACCTGGTGCCGATCGGCGGCACCCGTCGTCGGGTCTTCTGACCGGTCTGGTGCCCGTCCGCTGACGGGTCTTGTCGACCGCAGAGCCGACGTGCTCGACCCGCACGGGGTCACGGCCTTTCCTGGCCGTGGCCCCGTCGTCGTGTCCCACCTCGTGTCGGTGGCTCGTGACAGAGTGCTCGCATGGTGGGGACGAACCGGGATGACCAGACGATGCTGCGGATCACGTACAGCAACCTGCGCTGGATGCTGGTCCTGCTCCCGGCGGTGCTCTTCGTGGTGACGATCCTGCCCGCGATCTACACCGGATCGCTCGAGA
Source organism: Ornithinimicrobium pulveris (assembly GCF_050261105.1). Taxonomy (GTDB): domain Bacteria; phylum Actinomycetota; class Actinomycetes; order Actinomycetales; family Dermatophilaceae; genus Ornithinicoccus. Next base: position 1,128,865 of record NZ_CP189837.1, read on the forward strand.
CCTCGATCAGCGCCTACTACGGCGGCCCGGTCCGGGACGTCTTCGTCGGCGTCCTGGTCGCGGTCGCCGTGGTGCTCGTGGCCTATCAAGGCTCGACGACCTTCGAGGACTACAACCTCAACGGAGCCGGCTTCTACGCGGTCTTCGTCGCCTTCGTGCCCGCCGGGCTGGATCGGATCCTGGACGATCTGCGGCAGGCGGCCCTGCTCTCGCCCGACGGGGTCGGGCCGGTCGAGTTCGTCTGGTCGCTGCGCTTCAGCCTGACCACGGTGGTGCTGCTGTGCGGGTTGCTCGTGGGCCTGGAGATCCGCCGCACCGAGCGGGTCCGCACCCTGGTGCGCGGGGATCGGGTCACCCTGTTCTTCGTCCTGCTGACCGGTGGCACCTTGCTCGCCTTCCTGGCGCTGGCGATGTGGCAACTCTGGGTCCCGCCGGCCCATGAGGTGCGGCTCGGCGGGATCGAGCTCTCAGGCCTCCCACTGATCGGCGACCTGCAGCTGACCATTCACGATCTGGCCGCCATCTTCCTGATCAGCGCGCTCGCGGTAGTGGTGTGGAGCCACGCCTGGCCGCACGCGGTCGCGCGCAGCGCCGGGGAGCAGCTCGATCCCGATGAGATGGCCCGCCGCCGGGGCTACCAGGTGATCTTCGCGCTCATGTTGGCCGGGCCACTGGTCTCCTGGGCCGTCGCGAGAGCCTTTGCACCCGGTCACTTCGTGATCTTCCTGGAGTGGTGGGAGATCGGGCTCTTCTGCATCTTCTGGGTGCTGGAGACCCGTCGGCTCAACCACCGGGACAACGGCCTCGGGGCACAGACAGCGCACGCTGGCTGAGCACCCTGTCCGGCCACGTTCGCTCAACAGCCTCGTGAGGCCCCTCGGAGCGGCGCACAACCTTTTCGTGACGTCCTGCGTCATCATCCCCACAAGGCCGGGAACGACCGGCCCGGGATCCCTCCGGAAGGAGGTGCGCAGATGCGTCAGGCAGACGAGGACTCGTTCGTCGAGTTCGCCACGAAAGCCAAGCCCTGGCTGCTCAGCACCGCGTGGATGCTGACCGGTGACCGGCACGCCGCGGAGGACCTGGTCCAGGAGACCCTGGTCCGCGTCTACCTCAAGTGGCGCACGGTGCAGGACGGGCAGCCCTCGGCCTACGCCCGGCGCACCTTGGTCAACCTGCGCACCGACCGGTGGCGCCGGACCCGCCGGGAGGTCGTCGGTGATCCGCCGGAGGAGGCGGCGCGCCATACGGACCTCGGGGCGCAGACCCTCTCCGCGGACCTCGTGAGTGCCCTGCAGACCTTGCCCGCCCGTGAGCGCGAGTGCGTGGTCTACCGGCACTACCTCGACCTGACCGAACGAGCCACCGCCGACGCCCTCGGGATCAGCGTCGGTTCGGTGAAGGGCTACACCTCGCGAGGCCTGGCGGCCCTGCGACCCATGCTGAAGGAGGCAGACCATGTCTGAGCGGGAGATGGGAACGCTGTTGGATCGGGCGGCCGCGGGCGGTCCGGTGATGGATGTCTCGATCGACGAGGTCGTCCGCGTCGGGCGAGGACGTCAGCGGCGTCGGCGCACCATCGGTGCCGCCGGGGCAGGCGCCCTGGCCCTGGTGCTGGCCGGCGGCATCTGGTGGGGATCAGGAGCGGGCGGGCTGCTCGGCGCCGACGGCGGTGCGCCGGCCGGTCAGGTCGAGGAGCTGACGCCCGAGGAGGCGACGGAAGGCAGCGCGCAGGACCACGTCGCCCCGCCGGCGGTCGAGCTCCCGGTGGAGACCGACGTCGACGGGGACCAAGTGCGGATCTGGCGCGATGGTGAGCTGCTCACCCCCAGCGAGGTCCCGGGCGGCGACTCCGGCATCGAGGTCTACGACCTGGGCGCCGAGGGCACGGTCGTGGTGCTGCCGCTGGAGAATGACGGCGGCGGTGGCTTCTCCCTGCCGGGCGATCCGGTCGTCCGCCAGCTGGGCAGGCCGGTGATCGACTCCGCCGTCGGCCTGCAGTCCGCGGTGCGGTTGGAGGGTGCGGAGCTGAAGTGGGAGGTCCGCCTGCTGCCGGACGGCACGGACCTGCTGGGCATTCTGCAAGCGCCTGATGACGTGCAGGACGACCGCCTCCACACGACCTGGTACGACGCCCACCAGCAGACGGTCGAGACGCCCGCCGGCACCCTGGCGGTGGCACCGCAGAAAGGCCTCTGGGCGCTGACTGCCAGTGGGCAATCCCTGGCTTCGCTGGGCGAGATCGACCGCACCCTGATCGCCATCCCGCACGAGGAGTGGCAGGACGGGGTCATGGTCAAGCCCGAGGACGTGCGCGGCTATGACCTCGTGGCCGTCGTGCCTGCGGACGTCGAGCCGACGCCGTCGATGTCGCCGACGTCAGCGGTGCCGATCCAGGACGAGCACTGGACGGACATCGACGCTGAGCACCGCGCCTGGACCGCCTCGATCACGCTGCCTGAAGGAGCCCAGCTCGAAGGCACCGTCCTGGGCCTGAGCCACGACCCCGCCGTCCTGCTTCCGCTGGTGACCCGTAACGGCGACCCCTGGGACTACGGCCAGGGTCAGGTCGTCACCCTGATGGGCGAGCCCTACCTCATCGGCGCGGACTCCGCTGGTTGGCCAGAGCTGAGCCACCTCGACGACGGCACCGTCATCTCGCTGGGCAGCACGCCCGGGGAGCTGGAGCAGCAGGCGCTCACTGGCCACCGCTGGCAGTGGGAGGGCGAGGGCACGCTGTACTCCTTCGCGGGAAAGGCGATCGGCCCGGACACAATGGTCTGGATCGACGACACCCCCTCCGACGGCGATCCGTCGACGGAGGACCCCGGCGTTCGGTCTCCCTACGAGCATGCCGTCGTCCGGGGTCCCGCGGGGCCGGTCAGCCTGTTCACGCTCGCTCCCGGCGAGGCTCCGCCGACGCCCTATGTCTACTGGAGCGGCGAGGACGGCAGCACCACCCTGCTGCCCTGACCGGTCCCGCCGACCGGCGCCCGCGCAGACCCTCAGGCGTCATAGGTTGGGAGCAACCCGCCCGCAGATCAGCGTGGCGGATGACCCGATCACCGAGAGGACGCCCCATGGTCACCGACCCCGGACCCCAGCCGCACGCCTTCGACATCGAGGCGGCGACGACCGAGAACGAGACCTACCGGACGGTGGCCTGGACCGGCCGCTACCTCCAGGTCACGCTGATGTCGATCCCGGTGGGGGAGTCGATCGGGCTCGAGGCGCACCCGGAGACCGACCAGTTCCTGCGCCTGGAGTCCGGCCGCGGGCGCTGCGTCATGGGGCCCGCCGAGGACGACCTGCCCTTCGAGCAGGAGGTCGAGGATGACTGGGCGATCCAGGTGCCGGCCGGGATGTGGCACGACGTGATCAACACGGGGGAGGAGCCCATGCGCCTGTATGCCGTGTACGCACCGGTCCATCACGCTCAGGGCGTGGTGCAGCAGACGGCTGCGGACGCCGAGGCGGACGAGGCGTCCGGTCGAGACGAGCCGCCGTCGTGGACGGTGCAGCCGGGCACCGGCGCTCCGGACGAGACGGCAGGCGGGTGAGACCAGAGGGGCAGGTGGGACGCCGTCGAGGCGCCCCACCTCCCCCGTTGGGGTGGGGTGGCCCCTTCGGCGTGACGAGGGCCGCGCGGGCTGGTTGCGTGGAGGCGTAGTTCCCAACCCCGACGAAGGAGAACTCATGCGTATCACCCAGGACAATCTCGGCACTCTCTACGACGCCGAGGTCGTGGACCGCTCCGGCGACAAGGTCGGCGGCGTGCGTCAGATCTTCCTCGACGACAACACCGGCGAGCCCGCGTGGGCGACGGTGCGCACCGGCTTCTTCGGGATGAAGGAGACCTTCGTCCCGCTCGACCAGGCCGACCTGAGCAACGGGCAGATCGTGGTGCCCTTCGAGAAGGACTTCATCAAGGACGCTCCGAACGTCGACGCCGACCAGCACCTGAGCGAGTCCGAGCAGGACGAGCTCTACCGCTACTACGCCTCCGGCCGCGAGGGCGGTCACGGCGCCGATGGCCGGGTTGAGGGCGACCGCCTCGGTGACGACCGCGCCGTCCGCGACGACGGCGTGCTCGGCGAGGACCGCCCCGGCGACGACCGCGCCCTGCACCACGACGGCGTCGACGAGGGTCGCGGCCTGGAGGGCAACCCCGCGCGCGAGGACGGCCTTGAGCACGACCGCGGCTTCGAGGGTGAGCAGGACCGCCCGGTCGGCACCGACTCGCGCCGCCCCAACCTGCGCCGCCACGAGTGGAGCGACCGCGGGAACGTCAACCCCGGTCCGGAGCAGTGAGTTTCGCCTGATCGAGCGTTGAGTTGACCGTGGGCTGGCGCCCCAGGCTTAACTGCCGTTGAAAGGCCCCGTGGGTCAGCCTCCAGGCTGTTTCCCACGGGGTCTTTCACCTCCATACTGTCTCGGGTGGAGAGCGCCCGCGTGAACGTGCTCGGCAGCACGGTGCTGATGGTGAACGGACAGATCGTCCCGCTCACCGCGCGGCCCCGTTCTGTGCTGACGATGCTGGCGGTCGCCTCGCCCGAGGGAGTGTCATCCCATCGGCTCACCGAGGTGCTGTGGCCGAATGGTCCACCCCCCTCGGCCGCCAACGCGATCCAGGTCTATGTGTCCGGGCTCCGGCGCTCGGCCGAGCGCGCGGGCTGGACCGGGGACTTCATCGTGCACGCCGGTGGGGGATACCGCCTCGACAGTGCGGTCGAGGTCGATCTGCACATCCTGCGAGCCTCCACCGAGCTGAGCGAACAGTCCCTGCAGACCGGTGATGTCGCATACGTGGTGGAACTGCTCGCCGGCCTGACCGAGGCCTATCGGCACGTGCTGCTCACCGATGTAGGGGAGGGGGAGAACCGAACTACGTTCCTCGGCCCAGGCGTTGATGGACCGGGCCCGGGTCGTCTATCTCGATGCGCTGGTGCGCTCCGGCAACCCTGGCCGCGCCCTGCCCGCTTTGCTGATGCTCACCGAGGACCTGCCGGACCGCGGGGATGTCGTGCAGTTGACCGTGCTGGCCTACTACCGCACCTCGCGCCCCGCCGAAGCACTCCAGCTGCTCCGCAAGCACCGTCGCTATCTGGTGGATGAGCAAGGGCTGGACCCGGGGCCCTGGCTGGACATCCTGGAGCAGCGGATCCTCACCAATGACCTCGACCTGCGCGGCGATGAGGACCGGGCCGCGGCCGGCCCGGATCTGCTCGCGGACTGCCCGCACTGCCTCGACGACAGGTATGACGCGGTGCGCTGCGCCCAGCAGATCGGGGCGGCCGTTGCCATCCTGGCCCCCGATGCACCCGAGCCGACCGAGCTCACCCCCTGCGCGGACCGGTGCCGGGCCGAGCTCGGCGAGTGGGGCTTCCTGCGCAACGCGATGCTGGGTGCCTTCTCAGTCGCGACGACGCAGCATGATCCGCGTCCACCCTCCCAGGTACACCCGGTCGTCCTCGTCAATGAGGACCCGTAGCCCGCTCTCGATCGGCTCCACCGGCAGATCTAGCCCGACCGTGGAGACGTAGGTCCCGTTCGAGGTGTCCAGGTCCTCGACCCACCACCGCTGCCCGTCCGAGGTCAGCTGGGCGTGGCGCACGGAGACCCCCATGTCGGTCCCGGCATCCAGGTCCGGGTGCAGCCCGCGCGCCACGTTCGTGCGCCCGATGACGACATTGTCCGAGGTCAACGCGATGACCTCGGACAGCCCGGCGTCGGGCACCGGCTGATCGCTCTCCCGCGTCGCCGCCCAGGCATGGTCGACCCAGACCTCGGCCACCCACTCCGCGCTCTCCTCGCGCGAGGGCGGCAGCGTCTCGGCCCGCTCGTGCGCGACGAACTCCTCCGCCGCGCTGGGTGGCGTCGGGGGCGGCACCGTCGGTCGGTGTGGCAGGTCCTCCGCCGGCAGCGCCAAGTCCTCCGGCCGGGTCGGCAGCTCGATCTCGTCAGCGTCGCGCCGGGGATCGATATACGCCTCGTGCGGCTCGGCCGCCTGCATCGACGTCGGCCGGGGGACCGGGGCCTGGTCAGGGTCGGGCGTCTCTGGGGCGACCCCGGTCGTGAAGTCGTAGCCGCACGCCCCGCAGAAGGGTGGCTCGCCGACGGTGGTCGCGTGGCAGTTCGGGCACTCGACCGCGGTCTCCTCCGGGTGCGACTCCGGGCCGATGGGGCGCGCCGGCTCGGTGCGGCCGCCCTTCTCCGGGTTGCGGTGCGGGCTCACGCGTCCGGCCTCAACTCACCGAGGTAGGCCTCCTGCGCCGCGATCAGCGCCGCCGCCCGCTGGATGTCGGCTGGCCGGTTGTGCAGGGACTCCTTGGCGGCCGTGAGCATCCCGGCCAGGTCGACGCTGGTCGGCGCACCGCACCCGGCCAGCGTCTTGGCCAGCCGCTCCGCGCGGTCGGCGAGGTCGGCGTACTCGGCCAGCGCGGCGGCATACGTGATGTGGGCCTGGTCCAGCGCTCGCCCGACCCGCTCCAGATTCGCCATGTATGCCGTGAGCTCATCCTCGCCCTCTGGCACCTCTCCCAGGGCGGACACGTCCGGTATGCCGAGCCTGGGGGCCGGGTGCACCGTGTTGAGCACGCGCTCGGCGAGGCTGCGGACCGCCTCGCCCTTGGCGACCAGGTGGTCGCGTTCGCTGCTGGCCTGGTCGGTGGTGGCGCGAGCGTGGGCCTGGGTGGCGGCCGCGATGATCAGGTCGCGGTCGATGGCGGCGAGCCGAGACTCCAGGTCGCCCACGGTGGCGAGCGACTCGGCACTCTCGCCCGGCAGGCCCTCCACCTCGGCCTCGACGGCCGACAACCGCTCGGTCACGTCGTCCCCGGGGTGGTCGGCGTCGTTCGCGTCGTCGAGCCGGGCGTCGTCCCGTTCGTCTCCACCGGCGGACCCCGCGGCCTCGCGATCGTGCTCGAGCTGGGCGCGGACCCGCTCGGTGTCTGCGGTCAGCGCCGCGACCCGCTGGTCGAAGGGCAAGTCGTCGTCATCGGTGTGCAGCCGTGCTCGGAGCGAGGCGGCCAGGGCATCGGAGAGCCGTACCGCCTCCGGCAACGCGATCGCCAACGCCTCGGCGTCGCCGTCGGGTAGCTCGAGCAGGCCCCAGATGAGCTGGGCGATCCAGTCCCGCTCCCCATTGCCGGCCTGGGCATCCTGCCAGGTGGACAGCAGCAGGTCGTGCCGCTGGGCGATCGCGTGCCACAGCGTCATCGAGGCCGTGACATCGATGTTCAGCGCATCCCGGTCGTCGTGGGTGCGGGTGAGCGCATCGAGAGCCCCGAGCTCGTGCTCGCGTCGCATCCGCCACCGGGCCAGCTCCGAGAGATAGTGGTCGATCGCCCCGTCCTCCGGGGTCATCCCGGGGCCAGCGGGCGGGGCAGGAGCAACGGCATACCTGCTGGTCACGGGGTCTCCTTGGAGGCGGGATCGGGGCGGGAGGCGTCGAGCACCTCGTGATTCGGGTCGGGCTGCTCCGGGACGGGGACGCGGGGGATGCCGTCGTCCCCGACCTCGAGGCCCTGATCCTGCACGACCTCCTGGTCTAGGTCCTCGGCGCTGATCGCGTCGTCCTCGACGAGTTCGACGGGGGAGGTGCGGGTCGCGAAGCGGTCGACGATGACCTGCAGCTGACGGTCCAGCTCCTCCTCGTCCCCACGGTGCGCGGCGTCATAGGCGTGGTCGAGGGTGAGCCCCAGCAGGTCGAGCTGGTCCACCAGGACGAGCACGGGGGCGTGCCCGCCCTGCGGTGAGTGGCCGTGCGCGAAGGGGGTCGGCAGCCTCAGGTAGGCACCGACCGACTCCGCCAGCCAGGCGATGGTGCGGGCGGCGAGCTCGCGGGCACGGGCGGAGTCGCTGACGTCGATCAGGTCACGGGTGCTGCGGACGGTGCGCCGAATGCGCACCCGCAGCACGTCGGACAGAGCGGGGCCGACCAGGAGCGGCTCCTGCTCGTCCACGGCCCGGCGCAGCGCCTGGCTGCCCGGAAGTTCATCCTCGGTCACGCATCCTCCAGGGGTGAGGGACCCGACCATTGTGCCTGCACGGGGTGAGGGTGTCGCTCCAGCGAGCACACGGCATACGGGCGGGGTTGTATCGAGGGTATGGCGACCAAGGACCAACTGACCTTCGATGACCCGACGACCCGGCACCCCCGCATCACCCCGCCTGAGCAGGACCAGCCGATGCCCGGGCTGGACTCCGAGCTGGAGCCCAAGGCGGACCGCGGCGAGAAGAGCTATCGCGGGACCGGGCGGCTCGAGGGCCGCAAGGCCTTCGTGACCGGCGGCGACAGCGGGATCGGTGGCGCGGTCGCGATCGCGTACGCGCGCGAGGGCGCGGATGTGGCGATCAACTACCTGCCCGAGGAGCAGGAGGACGCCGACACGATCGCGAAGCTGATCGAGAAGGAGGGGCGCACCTGCGTGCAGCTGCCCGGCGACGTGACCAACCGGGAGACCTGCGACCGGCTGATCGAGCAGGCCGTCGAGGGACTCGGCGGGCTGGACGTGCTCGTGGTCAACGCCGGCAAGCAGGTGAGCAAGCCCTCCATCGAGGAGATCACCGACGAGCAGTTCGACCTGACCGTCAAGACCAACATCTACGCGATGTTCTGGATGTGCCGGGCCGCGGTGAAGCATCTGCCCGCCGGGTCCTCGATCATCCTGAGCAGCTCGGTGCAGTCCTACAGCCCCAGCGATCACCTGCTCGACTACGCCATGACCAAGGCCGCGATGAACAACTTCGGCAAGGGGCTGGCCAAGCAGCTGGCACCCAAGGGGATCCGGGTCAATATCGTCGCGCCCGGCCCGATCTGGACGCCGCTGCAGGTGGTCGAGGGCCAGCCGAAGGAAGCGCTGCCGGAGTTCGGCGTCGGCCAGCCGATCGGGCGGGCCGGGCAGCCGGTGGAGCTGGCGCCGGCCTATGTCTTCCTCGCGTCGGCGGAGAGCAGCTATGTGATCGGGGAGACGTTGAATGTCAACGGTGGGGCGGACAGTCCCTGATCGAGCTGGAGCGTCCGGGCGGGAGCAGTGAGGCGCACTCGGCTCGGGCACAACAACAGCGAAGGGCCGCCGGTCGAGCTGACCGACGGCCCTTCGCTGGGTGCTGGTGATCAGCATGGCGCTGATCAGGGGGACATCACGGCTCCTACTGGTAGGAGACGAAGTCGGGGAGCGGGTCGACGTAGGTCATGGTCTCCTCGGCGGAGAGCATCGGAGTGTCCTCGTCGTAGAAGTTCTTCCAGCCCCAGTACTTGATCGAGGGCGCGTAGTCGTGCAGCGCCCGCCAGGTCGCCTGCTTGTCCGGCTGGGCGCCCTGCCCGTCGGCGTGGATGAGCACGGCGAGCTCCTCGCGGCTCTGGTCCACGGTGTCCACCTCCGGGATCATCCGCAGCTGGAACATGTGCAGGACGAGCACCTTCTGGGGCAGGTCGTTGTCCCGGGTCAGGTCGGCCAGCCAGGTGATGACCTCGTTGACCTCCTCCACCGACACCGTGCCGATCTGCTGGAGGTGCACCTGGTCCGGGCGCAGCCGCCACTCAGGGTCGAGGGCCAGGCCGACGTGTGGGAGCAGGAGCAGCTCCTCGTAGCGCTTGGCCTGGGTGAGGAAGTCGTTGCGTCCGGGCTGGAGGTCCAGCACGACATACATGTCGTGCTCGGCGGCCAGGTCGATGAGCGGGCGCAGCTCGGACATGGGCAACTCGTTGGAGTAGTTGCCGTCCGCGCCCGGGCCCGCGCTCGCGACGGTCGCGATGATCTCCAGCGTGGGGATGACCGTCTCGTCGGTGAGCGGCTCGTACCAGCCCGCGTGCTCTTCGGCCCGGGTGATCGTCTGCTCGATCGGCTGCTCGCCGAGGACACCGAGGGAAGGCGTCGACGGGGTGCCGTAGAGCGCGATATAGGTCTTGCCCGGGAGCGCCAACTGACCGCCTCCGGGCAGCTCGACGCCGGTGCGGGCGGTGGCGACCTTCCAGCCCAGGGAGTCGTCATCGCCGAAGACGTCGCCGAGGCCAAGGATCGAGGTGGACTCGTCGTCGGCCAGGGCCTGCACGGTGTCGCTGGTCGCCCGGGGGTCGCCGAGGCTCTCGACCAGGACCGTCGCGCCGGCGGCCCGGGCGACGCCGAGGGCTGCGACATCGGAGGTGGCGCCGGTGCTGAGCACCGTCACGGTCGACGCCTCTGCCGGTCGGCTGGTGGACGGGAGCTCGTCGCGGTCGCTGGTCAGCGGCGCGGCTGTGCTCCCGGCGCCGTCCTCCGTCTGCGCTGCGTCGTCACCCGTCTGCTCTGCGCCGTCCCCCGGTGCGGGCACGTCGGCAGCACCGGACAGCACGAGCAGCTGCGGTGAGTTCGGATCCATCTCGGCCAGCGTGCGAGCTGCCTCCGAGCTGTCCACCGTGACTGCCTCGGCCTCGATACCGAGCAGCCGGGCCAGGTCCTCGTCGTCGGCCGGGACGACCACGTCGATGCCGGGGTCGTCGACGGGACCGATGGCCAGCGCGACGTCCGCCCCCAGTCGGTCCACCTCCTCGGCGGCACGGTCGCCGTCGATGACGACCGGCACGCCGAGCGCGACCGCTGCCGAGGCTGCGCGCACGGCGCTCGCCTCATCGTCTGCGGCGAGCACCACCACGGGGGCGGACTCGAAGAGCCGCTGGGTCGTGCCCGCTGCGAGCTCGGCGACGGAGTCGCCAGGGATGACGGCGGTCCCCTCGGACGCGGTGGCGAGGGTCGCGGTCAATGCTGCCGGCTCACCCTGGCCGTTCGAACTGCCATCGGGACCCGAGCCGTTCGAGCCCGCACCGGAGCCGCCCGTGCTGTCCGCCCCGTCGCCATCCGATCCAAGGAGGTCGCAGGCGGTCATCGTCAGGAGCGAGGCCGCGAGAGTCCCCGCGATCGCCACCCGACTCACCCGCTGAGCGCCCTCTGACGCACGACCGGACCGACCCATGTCACCTTCCTCCCTGCTCAGCCCCGGGAGCGATCGTCGGATCACTCCCGGGGCTCGAGACTAGGCGGATTCAACTGGTCGTCGCAACACCTTGATCTCGGAGGTGGTCGACGATGGCAACGACAGACTGGAGCAGGAAGACCAGCGAGGCGCCGCAGGAGCTTCGCCGGCAGTGGCGTGCTGATCGAGCATTGCGGCCGGCGATGCGCTCGCCCGGGCGGCCTGATCCCTCTCGGGTGGTGCAGCGGCAGTTCCGGCGCTTGATCGCTACTGGGGTCACGACGGTGGAGGCGTCGCTGGCGGTGGGCGTGTCGTGGCCGGTCGGTGCCCGCTGGTTTCGTCACGCTGGCGGCATGCCGCCGATCTGTCTGAGCGAGCCCACCGGCCGCTATCTGAGGTTCGAGGAACGTGAGGAGATCGCGATCCTGCGCGCCCAGGGCAAGGGCGTGCGTGAAATCGCCCGCGTGATCGGGCGTGACCCGGGCACGATCTCACGCGAGCTTCGCCGCAACGCCGCCACCCGCGGCGGTAAGCAGGAGTACCGTGCGACGGTGGCGCAGTGGAAGGCGCAGCAGGCTGCCAGGCGGCCCAAGACCGCCAAGCTGGTGCAGAACGAACGTCTTCGCGAGTACGTCCAGGACCGGCTGGCAGGCAACGTGCGCCGACCGGACGGCACGATCGTGGCGGGCCCGACCACGCCTGCCTGGAAGGGCGTGAACAAGCCGCACCGGGCGGACCGGCGGTGGTCGCTGGCGTGGAGCCCGGAGCAGATTTCTCACCGGCTGCGGATCGACTTCCCTGATGATGAGTCCATGCGGATCAGCCACGAGGCGATCTACCAGTCGCTGTTCATCGAGAGCCGGGGCGCACTCAAGCGCGAGCTGGTCGCTTGCCTGCGGACCGGCCGCGCGCTGCGGGAGCCGCGGGCCCGTTCGCGGAACAAGCCCCAGGGCCACGTGAGCGCCGATGTCGTCCTGAGCGAACGTCCCGCCGAGGCCGAGGACCGGGCTGTGCCCGGACACTGGGAAGGCGATCTGATCATCGGAACCGGTAGGTCGGCGATCGGCACGCTGGTCGAACGCAGCAGCCGCTCGACACTGCTGGTGCATCTGCCCAGGTTGCAAGGGTGGGGCGAGAAGCCGTGCGTGAAGAACGGACCCTCGCTGGGTGGGTACGGTGCCGTCGCGATGAACGCCGCACTGACGGCCTCGATCACCACGCTGCCCGAGCAGCTGCGCAAGACCCTGACCTGGCGGGGGGTAAAGAGCTCTCCGGTCACGCGCTCTTCACCGTGGAGACCGGCACCAGGGTGTTCTTCGCCGACCCACACTCGCCGTGGCAGCGACCGACCAACGAGAACACCAACGGTCTGCTGCGCCAGTACTTCCCCAAAGGCACCGACCTGTCCCGCTGGTCCGCCGAGGACCTCGAAGCCGTCGCCCACGCGCTCAACAACCGGCCCCGCAAGGTACTGGGATGGAAGACACCTGCAGAGGTCTTCGCCGAACAGCTACGCTCCCTGCAACAGCCCGGTGTTGCATCGACTGGTTGCACTCAAGCTACGTGCCGCACCTGTGCGGTCGGTCAGCGGCGGTCGTCCTTCGGCGGGGCCCACGGCTCATCGGGGTTGCCGGGGCTCTGCTGCTGGCCATAGCCCTGCTGGTCCGGCTGCCCATAGCCCGACTGACCCTGATCCCCAGAGCCCGACTGGCCATAACCCGACTGGCCGTACGGGGGCTGCTGGGAAGCGCCATACCCCTGGGCCGGGGTGTCCTGCGGTGCGTCACCCGCGCCGCCGTAGCCCGGGCCGCCGTAGCCCCCACCCGGGCCGGCCCGGTAGGAGTCCTGCGCGCGCTGGTCGCGCGAGCGGCCGACGAGCCACAGGATCAGGCCGACGATGGTCAGGATGCCCAGCGGGATGAGCGCCAGGCCGGAGAGTGCGGCGCCGACGATGGCGATCAGGAAGGTGCCGGAGATCGGTCCGCTGACCGCGGCGTCGCTGTCGTCGCAGGCGATCGTGTACGTCCCACCGGAGGTGGCCGTGAACGCACCGGCGACCCGCACCTCCGACCCATCCCCGAGCTCGGCGAGCGCATCGTCGGACTCGACGGTCACGTTCTGCCCGTCGGGCCCGGTCACCGTGCACCCCGGGTCGGCGGAGCTAGGGGTGAGCAGCACCCGCATCGACCCGGCCTCCATCTGGACCTCGGTCTGGCCCTGGACCGGGTAGGCCTGGGTGTCCATCTCGTTCGCCAGCCGCCCCAGCGACAGGAAGGACCAGATGAGCACGGCCGCCGCCAGCAGCGAGAGCACGAGCCCGATGAAGAACATCCACTTGCCCGCGGTGCGCATACCGCTGCGGCGGGGAGGGACCGGCGCGTTGCCGTACGCGTAATTGCTCGGAGCAGTCATGGGTTCACCGTACCTACTCCTTAGGGTGGTCACCGTGGGAGAGGTGCTCGGCGGACGCTACGAGCTCGTGGACCCGCTCGGCGAGGGCGGCGCGGGCGTGGTGTGGCGTGCCTGGGATCACCGCGAGTCCCGGTATGTCGCAGCGAAAGTCATGCGTCAGGCCGATGCTGCCTCGTTGCTCAGGTTTGTGCGGGAGCAGGCGGTGCGGATCGAGCACCCGCACGTGCTCACCCCGCTGGGCTGGGTGGGCGAGGACGACCGGGTGCTGTTCACGATGCCGATCGTGCGGGGTGGGTCGGTGGCGACCTTGGTGGGGGATCACGGTGGGCTGCCGGCTGGGTGGGTGGCCACGCTGCTCGACCAGACCTTGGCCGCGCTGGAGCAGATCCACGCCCAGGGGCTCGTGCACCGCGATGTGAAGCCCGCCAACCTGCTGCTGGATGCCACCGGGGCAGGGTTGCCGCACGTGCGACTGGCCGACTTCGGGATCGCGGCCGCGGTGGACCAGCCGCGGCTGACGCAGGTGGACCACGCGGTCGGGACGGTCGGTTATGCGGCGCCTGAGGCTTTGCTGGCGGGCTGGGATCCGGACCCGCGGGCCGACCTCTACGCGGCCGGGATGACGGCGGCAGAGATGCTGCTGGGACAGCGCCCCGATGCCGAGGGCGGTGGGGATCTGGCGAGCACGCTGGTGCGGGCGCACGTGCCGAGCCCCCTCGCCGGGGTGGTGCTGGACCTGACCGCATCCCGACGCGAGGACCGGTATGCCGACGCCTCCTCCGCGCGTGCCGCCCTGTCCGCGACCGGTCTGGTGGGGGAGTCCGAGCAGGGCTGGGAGGCAGCGGAGGTCGAGGTCTTCGACCAGGTCCCCGACCTGCCCGAGGGTTGGGGGACCGAGGGCAGCGTGGCTCACCTGGACGCCGCGGATCCATCGACCGGGAACGGCGATGCCCGCCCCGGGATGGGGGCGGGCATCGCACTGCTCGTGGTCGGCCTTCTGCTCGTGCTGATCGCGCTCGTGGTAGCGCTGACCTGATCAGGGGCGCTGCGGCATACGGGTCAGGGGCGGCTCCGCAGTCCGATCAGGATCGCCCCACCGGCGGCGAGCAGGACGCCGATCCCGCCGAGCACCCAGACGAGCGGGGAGAGGCCACCCTCGTCCGCCCCGGTCTCACCGGAGGCCTCGACCTGGTCCGTGGCGGCAGGCTCATCCGTCGCGCTCGCACCGTCGTTGCTCTCCGCCGCGCTCTCCTCGGGGCCCTCCGTCGCACCGCCTTGATCGCTGGCCTCGTTCGTGTCCGTGCCCGCCGTGGTGGCGTCGCCGTCGGGGCCGGAGGCGTCCCGGTAGACCGGCGAGATCGGCTCGCCGACAACGTCGACCGTGAGCAGATAGGTGAACGGCGTGGAGCTGACGGAGGTGTCGGAGGAGACCGTGACGAAGTAGTTGCCTTCGGCATTGGCCTGTGTGTTCCGGCTCTGCCTGGACAGCGAGATCACACCCGTGCTCGCGATCGCCCGGGTCTGGTCCGCGAAGCCGAAGTGGATCCGGCTGTTGTCCGAGGAGTTCGGGTCGGGACGGTCATTGAGGATCTCACCGCGCTGCGGCGTGATGATGTTCATGTCGAGCATGGGCGCCCAGTTGCTGCCCCCGCCCGAATACACGTCTGGCAACTCGCCGGGCGGGCAGCTGCGCAGGCATGGCGCCAGCCAATCAGTCGCACACCGCCGCGTCGAACCGGTTACCCTCGCGGCATGACCCGGCGAGCCATCTGCTTCGACCTCGACGGAACCCTCGTGGACTCCCTCGGCGACATCATCAATGCCTTCCGGGCCGCCATCGCGGAGCAGGGGTTCCCGCCGCCGGCGGCGCACGTGGTGCGTCCCCTGGTCGGCCTCCCGCTGCACGACATGTTCGCGACACTGGCCCCGGAGGGTGACGCCGACGTCATGAGTGAGGCCTACAAGCGGATCCACCGGCAGACCTTCACCGAGACCTCGACCCCCTTCCCCGAGGTCGTCGAGGTGCTCACGGTCCTGCGTGACAAGGGGTTCGCCCTCGCGGTGACCACGACCAAGGACACGCCGATGGCTCGCGAGCTCGTGACCGCCCTCGGTCTCCTGCCCCACCTCGACCTCGTGCAGGGCACGGACGGCTTCCCCGCCAAGCCCGCACCGGACGTCGTCGACCACGCGCTGCGGGCGATCAGCGCCGAGGGCACGTGGATGGTCGGGGACACGACGCACGACATCGGCGCCGGCCAGGCGGCTGGGCTGCGCACCTACGCGGTGTGCCGACCCGAGGGGACGCACGACCGCCTCATGATCGAGGCCGCGGGTCCCGACCACGTGGAGGAGTCACTCCTGCCGCTGCTCGACCTCGTCTGAGGCAGGGCGAAGGGGGTCGATCTCAGATCTCGTAGGTGGCGTCCGGCCGGGCGAGCTCGACCTCACCGGGCCACACCTGCGCGGCCTCGGCGCGGCAGACCTGCGGGTCGTTCCACGCGGGGATGTGCGTGAGCATCAGGCGCCGGACCCCGCCGGCGGCCACGGCAGCCTCGGCGGCCCGCCGCCCGGTGAGGTGGATGCCCCTCGCCTCGTCGCGTCCCTCGACGAAGGCCGAGTCGGCGAGCACGAGGTCGGCGTCGGCGAAGAGCGGACCGAGCGCGTCGCAGGAGTCGGTGTCGCCGCTGTAGGCCAGCACTACACCGTCAGCCTCGACCCGGAGCCCGTACGCCTCGACCGGGTGGTCGACGAGGAAGGGCCGCACGACGAAGGGCCCGATGTGCGTCGGCACGCTCGTGGAGAGGCGACGGAAGTCGAGCACGCCGTCCATCCCCCCTTCGTCCAGACCCTCGTAGGACGCGGTGAGCCGCTCTGCGGTGCCGGCCGGCCCGTACACCGGGAGTCGCCCCGAGGCGCTCCCCGCGGGGTCGTAGGTGCGGGTGACGTAGAGCCCGGTGACGTCGATGCAGTGGTCGGGGTGCAGGTGCGACAGCACGACCGCGTCGAGGTCGGCGAGCGCGGTGTGCCGCTGCAGCGCGCCGAGCGCGCCGTTGCCCAGGTCGAGGACGAGACGCCACGTACGACCCTCGTGCTCGGCCGTGAGCAGGTAGCACGATGCCGGTGAGTCGGGTCCGGCGAAGGAGCCGGAGCACCCGACGACGGTGAGCCTCATGCCTCGTCTCCCGTGTTGCCGATGACGGTCGCGACCTCGGGTCCGAGGAAGCGGCGGGCCAGCGACCTGAACTCGTCCGGGTCCCCCGTCGTGGTGAACCCGTGCACAGGCTCCGGGAGGGAGTCCGGCCGCAGCAGCCCGCGGTCCGCAAGGACACGGTAGACGTCTTTGGCGGTCTCCTCGGCAGATGAGACGAGGGTGACACCCTCACCCATGACGTAGGAGAGGACTCCGGTGAGCAGCGGGTAGTGGGTGCAGCCGAGGACGAGCGTGTCCACGTCCACCTCGCGAAGGGGGTCGAGGTACCCGTGCGCGACCTCCAGCACCTCCGGGCCGGACGTGGTCCCGGCCTCGACGAGCTCGACGAAGCGGGGGCACGGCTGGGAGTACAGCTGGGCCGTCGGCGCCGCCGCGAAGGCGTCCAGGTAGGCACGGGAGCGGTGCGTGCCCTCGGTGGAGATCACGCCGATGCGGTCGTTGCGCGTGGCGAGCACGGCCCGGCGCACGGCTGGACGGATGACCTCGACGACCGGCACGGAGTAGCGCTCCCGCGCGTCGTGCAGCACCGCTGCTGAGGCGGTGTTGCACGCGATGACGAGGACCTTGACGCCGTGGTCGACGAGCCGATCGAGGCACTCGAGCGCGAACTCGCGGGGCTCGTCGATCTGGGCCTGGACCGCCTGGCCGAAGCGTGCGGGCACCGAGAAGAAGTGCACCTCACCGGGGATGATTTCGACCTCCATCGTGGTCCCGGGCTCGACGTCCAGGGCATTGTTGAAGGAGTCGCCAGGGACGCCGTCGCGCTCTGGCGGATCAACCGCCTGCATGGTCTGCCAGCCCTCGGCAAGCTGTGGGCCAGGCTGCGGATCGTCAGTCAGGGCAGGTGTTTCGTTGACGAGCAGCTCGACGGCGAGGCCTTCGGTCACGGAGTAGCCCGAGACCGGTTCTGCGGTGAGAAGGAGAGTGTCATCGGTCTGGCACGGTGCGTCCTCCTCCGGCGTGGAGGAGGCCACGCGCGTGGTCCCTGTCAGGATTGAGGTGCCCGCGTCCATCCCGAAGGCCGTGGCTCGGTGACTGTCGCAGGACTGCCCATCCATGGTCGTGAGCTTCAGCTCGAGCATCGCGATGGAGCGCCGCGGAGCCTGCGCCCTCGCGCCGACCACGAGACCAGTACCAGGATTGCTGCGCTGGATCAGATAGTGCTTGGGTGAGCCGATGGCGCCGATTCGGTCGGTGTACTGACCGGGTGTCAGCTCCGGAGCGCCCTCCTGCGTCAACGTGCCCTCGACCGGGGTGCCCTCGATGCTGAAGGGGCGGAAGGCGCGGGTGGACACGCGAGTCAGGACGGAGGTGAGGCTCTCGGTGTCCTCGGCGTCGTAGTAGGTGCCACCGGCCGCCTCGGCGATGCACTGCAGCTGTGAACGGGCGGCATCATCCACCCCGAAGCCGACGGTGTGCACGACCAGGTCCAGCCCATCGGCAGTGATCTCCTCGGCGACGTCGCAGGGGTCAGGGTCACAGGTGGCGATGCCGTCCGAGACGAGCAGGACGGTCCTCTTGCCGTCCGGACCGAGGTCCGCGGCAGCGTCCTGCAAGGCCAGACCGATGGGGGTCTCCCCCGTGGGCGTGTAGTCCTCCACCGCGCTGCTGAGCGCGGAGGCATTGCCGGAGCCGATCGGCACGACCAGTTCGCTGTCCGTGCACTTCTGCTCCATCGGCTGGTCCACCGGAACTGACCCGCCGAAGATCCGCATCCCGACCTCCTGCTCTGGATCCAGGTCATCGATGACGGCGTTGAGCGCGCTCTTGGCGGCCTCGATCCGCGGCGTGCCCTGAGCGTCCGGGTCCTCCATGGAGCGGGAGCCGTCCACGAGCAGCAGGAGCTTGGGATCCTCGTCGTCGTGGTCACCCGTCGTGGACGTCGCCATCGTCGAGGCTGCGGTGCTGGCCCAGCCCATCCCCGCCGGCGCCAGGGTCAGCACTGCGGCTGAGGTGGCGGCCAGAAGTCTGGTGCGCATGGTCGTTCCTCTCAGGATCGAGTAGTGTTTGCTATGGCAAACATAGAGTGTTTGCAATCGTAAAGTCAAGCGTTCGTGCACGACTCCGAACCCAGCCCTCCGGGAAGGACGTCACCGTGAGTGAGGTCGAGCAGAATCTTCAGGACCAGGCTCGCATGTATGGCGAGCCCCTCGCCGAGATCTTCGGCCGGCTCACCACCGCCCTGTCGATCTCGCAGGCGCACCTCGCCCGGACGCTGGGCATCTCGGCGCCGATGCTCTCCCAGCTCCGGTCGGGGCGACGGGTGAAGATCGGCAACCCAGCGGCGCTGCGCCGACTGGAGGCGGTGCAGGAACTGGCCGAGTCCGTGCGGTCCGGCCAGACCGAGGTGACGGAGGCGCAGGGCCGGCTCGACGGCATACGGGACGAGACGACCTGGAGCACCACCCGGTTGGACGTGGAGCCCCGGCGGGACCTGGCGTCCGAAGCTGCGGCGATCAGCGGTCTGCTGCGCTCGGTTGCCGACGGTGCCGATCTCGCGGCGGCGGCGCACCTGCTGGAGGAGGGGCAGCCGGGGTTGGCGGAGGTGCTGCGGGTCTACGGGCTGGGGGAGGCGGCGGAGGCGGAGGCGCACCTGCGCCGCCATCGGGGATGACGGCTCAGCGGTAGGTGGTGCTGCGGTCGTCCTCGGTCTCGTCGTCCTCCTCGTCGGCGCTGATCACCTTGCCGTCCTCGTCGACGTAGACGAGCGCCCCGGAGCGCAGGAGCTCGGCGATCTCCTCCTCGGAGAGCTCGTCGAGCTCCTCCTGGGTCATCTCGACGTAGAAGTCCTGCTCCTCGGCGTAGGCGTCGCCCTCCTCGAAGTCGGCGTCCTCGAAGTCGACGTCCTCGTCCTCCTCGTCCCCAGCGCCCGCGTGCGCGACCGCTGCACCGGCGCCCACCTGATCCGCCGGGTGCTGTGAGGGCCGGTTGTGGTCCCACCACTCCTCGGCGCCCTCGGCGGGGGGCTGGGCGAGATCGATGTCGCCGTCCGCATCCTCGTCCTCGGGGTCCTCGTCCTGACCTTCGCCGCGACGGGACAGGAGGAGCAGGACCCCGCCAAGCAGGGTCAGGGTGACGCCGGCGAAGGTGCCCAGGCTGCCGAGCATGAGCGCGCCCAGGCGCAGGAGCGCCGAGGCGGGCTCGACCTCGGGGGCGACGACGACGCCCATGCCGGTGCAGGTGACCTGGTGGGTACCGGCCTCCTGCGCCCGGAAGTGGCCGATGACCTGGAAGCGGGCGAGCGGGTTGTCCAGACCGACCCGCTTGTCCTCATCGCGCAGGTGGCTGACGGGAACCTCACCGCCGGGACCTTCGACGTGGCAGACGATCTGGTCGACGGGAGTGGGGGAGATCTCGCCGGGGGCGACGATGCCGCCGGTGACGTAGAGCGTGCGCTCGGTGCCCGACTGCACGGTGATCTCGGCGGAGCCGTCGAGCAGCTCGGCCGAGTTGGAGGTCAGATGGTTAAGCATGCTGCGGGTGGTCAGCCCGCCGAACAGGGTGACGATCAGCGACACGATCAGCAGGATCGCGCCGACCTTGACCATCTTGCGCCCGGAGCGGCGCAGCCGGCCACGGCTGTGGCGGCGCGCACGCGGGTGCTCGGGTTCCTCCTGGGACATGACCCCGACTCTAGGCTGTCGCCGCCGCGGGCGGGAGCAGGACCCGCGCGTGGGCGTGGGCGGGGGCGTCCGGGCGCTCAGCCCTCGTTGCGTTCCTCGGCCGGGGTGGCCTGGCGCAGCACCAGCCGAGTCCAGGCGCCCACGTAGATCCGGTCGTCCCGGTCGATCTCGACCCGCTGACCTGGGGTGATGGGGCTGCTGGGGACGGGCTCGCCGACCTGGCCGACGAAGGTCCCATTGCTGCTGCCGAGGTCCTCGATCCACCACCGCTGGCCGTCGCTGGTGAGCTGGGCGTGGCGGCGGGAGACGGCCGAGTCGGCGCCGGAATCAACCTCCGGTCGCACGCCCAGGCTGCCCGAGGGGCGGCCGATCAGCGCGGCGCTGCGGGTCAACCGGACGATCTCGGGCACACCCGGGCTCGGGCAGGCCTCCTCGGTCGCCTGCACGGCGTACCAGTCCGGATCGACCCAGATCTCCACCACCCAGGTCTCGGAGAGCGCCCGAGAGGGTGGGGTATGCCGTGGCTTGCGGGCCGGCGGTGCGCTCGGCTCGGGCTCTGGGTCGGGTTGCGGCTCGGGCTCTGGGTCGGGTTGCGGCTCGGGGTCGGGCTGCGGCTCGGGCTCGGGATCGGCATCTGCCTCCGGCTCGTGCTCTGCGTCCGGCTCCGGCAGGTCCAGCAGGGATTCCGACTCGTCAGGGAGCGCAGCGTCCGCACCATCGACCTCGTGCGTGTCGGGAGCCGGGGCCAGGTCCAGAGAAGACACCTCGGGCTCCGGCTCCACCTCCGGTTCGTCGCTCTCGACCACGTCGGACGGCTCGTCGGGTGCTTCCGGTTCAGAGCCCATGGGCGGGGTCCCGGTGGTGAAGTCGTACCCACACTCCTCGCAGAAGAGCGCGTCGACCACATTGATCCCGCCGCAGTGCGGACAGGTCTGGGTCGCGCCCGAGCCGTCGGCGGCCGACTCGCCCCCAGGATCAACGGCAACGAGGTCCGCGGGGGTGGGTGACGGCATACCGGACGGGGCGGGGGCAGCACCGATCGGCGACCCGCACGTGTCGCAGTAGTCGGTGGCCTCGCTCCGGTGGCCCTCGGGACAGGTGACGGTCACGTCGGCCGGACCCTCGTGGTCTTCGTCGAGGCGGTGTCCAGCTCCATCTCGTCGAGCTTGTCGACATGCCGCTTCAGGTGCACCCGGCCGGTGGCCGCATCCTCGATGTCGACCACACGGGCGAGGCGGGAGGTGGTGGCGGAGTCGCCGGTCTCCTGGGCGAGCTGGGCGGCCCGGCCGAGCTTGGAGGTGGCGGTCGCGTCGTCACCGATCGCCTTGGCGCGCAGGCCTTCCTGGATCACCGAGGCGAGCTCGGTCTGCCCGGTGTAGTGCGCGACCTCGGGGCTGATCTGGGCGGTGAGCAGGCTGTCGGCGGACCACCGGGCCTTGACCAGACCCTGCGCGGCGACCTCCTGCCCGACGGCGAGCTGGACGCGGGCGGCGAGCTGCTCCTGCCCGATCGCGCGGGGGGAGAGGCGGACGGCGACGTGGTAGTCGCGGGTCTCATCGCCCCAGGCGCCGGTGTCGTACCCGCCGGTGAGCGCGTTGACCTCGACCCGGCGCGAGGAGAGGTCCTCCAGGGTGGGGGAGACCTGCTTGACGAAGAGGACCTCCGCGCCCTGCGGCGCCCACACGCGCAACTGGGTGTCGCTCACGCCGCGACCCATCGACTGCTGCATCAACTGGGCGAAGTCCTCGGACAGCCCGTCCCAGGTGCGGATCAGTTCGACCGTGCCCATCAGGGCCTCGGCGATCCGGCGCACCTCGGCGACCTGCCAGGCCGCACCCAGACCACGGCAGTCAGCCTGGAAGCGGCCGCGGACCTGCTCGATCGCCCAGGACAGCTCCTCGGGGGTCTCGTGCTGGTTGGCGCCGTCGGTGAGCAGGATCGCGTGCCGCTTGGTCAAGCTCGGGACGGTCGCGAAGAGCTGGCCGGCGGCCAGCAGCCAGCGGCCCATGGCGGTGCCGCCGCCGGGCGCCAGTCGTTGCAGCGAACGCTTGGCCTCCAGGCGGGTCTGCGGCGACATCCGGGCCATCTGCGCGACGGTGCCGGTCGGGTAGCACAGCGCGGCCTCGTGGTTGCCGGCCACGATCGCGAACCACACGCCGTCGACGATCTGGTCCAGGGCGGCGGAGGCGGCGTAGGCCGCGGCCTGCACGCCCTGGACGTCCATCGAGCCGGAGACGTCGACGATGATGATCTCGCCTGCCTCACCGGACGCGCTGCTCATCGCCTGGACGGTTCCGGCGCCCGAGCAGGTCACCGACACGATGGCGTGGACATCGGTGCCACCATCGGGCAGGAACTCGTTCTGGTGGACGGTCGCGGTGAACTCAGCCATGGTTCCCATCCTGCCCCGAGGGGTCGGTTGGTGCCGCATCCGGCTGCGCGGACGCGGGCCCGGTCCGCGCGAGCGCGACGGTGATGTTGTCGGCGCCGCCCTTGCCGTTGGCCCAGTCGACGAGGTGCTGGCCGAGGTCGAGCGGGTCCTGGCCCACCGCACGCTCCGCCTCGCGCAGCACCGCGCGCAGGTCGGCGGGCTCGGAGGCGTAGTTCCACAGACCGTCCGAGCACAGCATCAGCCAGCCCGTGGACGTGACTTCCTGGGTGACGACCCGCGGATGCTGGTCGTGCGCGTCCGGCCCGAGCCAGCGGGTGATGGTGTGCGCCAGCGGTCCGGCCTCGGCGGTCGCGCGGTCGATCCCGGCGTCCACCTGCTCCTCGGCCATCGAGTCGTCCCGGGTCAGGCGCAGCGGCTCGCCCTCGTCCGGGAACCAGTACGCCCGGCTGTCCCCGACATTGCCCACCGTTGCCAGGTCTGCCTCGACGACAGCGAGCACGATCGTGCAGGAGGGGGCGGATTCGCCGAACTCCTCGCCCACCTCGGCGACCGCGTCGGCGGCAGCCTTGGTCGCCGCCTGCAGCCGCTCCTGCGCCGGAGCGTCGCTGGTGGTGAGCACCTCGAGCGCTGCATAGGACGCCGCCAGGCTGGCCTCGGCCGAGCGGGGCGCGCTGCTCACGCCGTCGCAGACGACCAGGGCCGCGCGCAGGTCGGGGGCGTGCTCGTCCGCCCAGACCGCCATCGCGTCCTCGTTGTCCGTATGCCGGATCCCCCGATCGCAGACCGCCGCCACCCGGTCGGTCGGCCGGCTGGAGAAGTGGTGGCGGGGGTCGGGCCGACGCTCGCCGCACTCGGTGCACCAGCCGTCGGCGTCGAAGGCACCGCCGCAGCGGCAGGTGCCGTGGTCCTCGGGCTCCGGCTCGGGGTCGGCTGGGGGCGCGGAGTTCAGGTCACCGTCGAGGACGAGCATCGGCTCGGGCAGCGGGGGCGGACCGTCGCTGAACGGCTCGGGCTCGCTCTCCTGGTCCGCGTAGGTCGGGCCGTCCACCGGCAGATCGGGGTCGATCGGGTCCGGCGGGTCGAGGGGCACGATGTCGCCCTGCGCGTCCTGTGGGGTGTTTTCGGGGTCACCCTGCGCGTTCGGTGGGGTGGTTTCGGGGTCTCCGTGCGCGTCCGGTGGGGGGTTTTCACCGACATGCTGCGCGTCCGGTGGGGTGGTGGGGTTGTCGTCGTTGTGCGGCAGCGTCATGTCCAGCTCCAGGGGCGGATGGCGTTGGCTCGGTCGATGAGGTCGGCCCGCTCCTGCGGGTCGGGGGTGTAGTCGGCGAGGAAGCGGTATTCCTTCTCCAGGGCGCGGCGGAGGGCGTCCTGGGTGACCGGGACCTCGCCGAGGCGCCAGTTCTCCTGCTCGCCGTTCCGGTTCACCTCCTCCAACGCCTGCTCATAGATCGTGGCGTTGAACTGGGCGCGCTGGCGCGGGTCCAGGGTCAGCCGGGAGACCGAGAAGATCGACTCCCGTAGGTCGGCCAGGGCTCCGCGTGAGCGCAGCAGCTCGGCGCGCAGCCACCGGGCCCGCGGGTGGGCGCGGCTGTTGCGCGGCACCGAGTCCAGCGCCTGCAGGGCGCCATCCTCGTCATCGCGAGAGCGGCGGACACGGTAGAGACCGAAGGCGGCGGGTGCGACATACGCGGCGTCGGTCCGCCAGCACCGCTCGTAGTCGAGCTCGGCCGCCCGGCTGTAGCCGCCGAGCTCACTGGCCAGCGCCAGCGCCAACCGGGGCGCGACCTCGCCGGGCAGGGCGTCGCGGACGGCGGCGAAGTGGCCGGCCGCCTCCTGACCGGCGGTGGTCCGCCGCCTGGCCACGGTCTCCTCGTCGGCGCCCTGGGAGGCGGGCGTGCTGCTCTGCGACAGCGCCCACAACCCGCGCAGCCAGGAGGCCCGCCAGTCCCACGGGTCCTCCCTCAACAGCTCGCGGACCGCCGTGTCGAACCAGCCCTTCTGACCCAGCCGGATCCCGGCCATCGCACGCGCCATCAGCACCTCGGGCGTCTGGTCGTCGGCCTCCTCCAGCGCCTGGTAGAACGCGGCAGGGTCGGCCGTCGGCAGCCCCGAGATCCAGTCCAGCATCGGGTCGCCCTCGTCGTGCTTGACCTCCGGCAACTCCCACCAGCTCAGCGTCTCACCGGTGGACACCGGCGCCTCGAAGGCGGCCGAGTGAGCCGACAGGGTGGCGCCGTGGTCGCTGTCGGCGGCCACGACCTGGCGCAGCACACCGATCAACTGGCCCCGCAGCTCATCGATCGTCAGGAAGCGATCGTTGGGATCGGGGGCGCAGCAGCGCGCGACCAACCGGAAGAAGGCGTCGTGCGCCACGAAGGGCGGGACGCTGCTCGCTGGGGGCAGGGTGTCGACGTAGTCACCCTGGTAGCCGCGGAACTCGAAGGTCAGCACGCACAGCGTCCGTCCGATCGTGTAGATGTCCGAGGCCACCGACGGCCCGACCTCGGCCACCTCCGGCGCCTGATAGCCCACGGTCCCGTAGATCGGGGAGTCCAGATCGTCCGCGCGCCGCACGCCACCCAGGTCGATCAGCTTGACGCCATCGCCCTCCTGGATGAGGTTGTCGGGCTTGAAGTCGCAGTAGAGCAGGTTGAGGTCATGGAGGTGGGCGAAGGCTGGCAGCGCCTCCAGCACGAAAGCCAGCGCCTGATCGACCGGGAAGGGGGTGTAGCGGCCACCGTTGTCAGCCATCCGCTGCTGCAGCATCTGCTTCAGGCTGGTGCCGCCGACGTACTCCATCACCGTGTAGCCATCGCCCTCGTGCGTGACGACGTTGTAGATCTCCACGATCAGCGGGTGCTTGACCTGCGCGAGGAACTGCTGCTCTGCGACCGCGGCGTCCAGCGCGTCCTGGTCGCCGGTGTTGAGCAGGCCCTTGAGCACCACCCAGCGGTTGGACACGTTCTGGTCTCGGGCCAGGTAGATCCAGCCCATGCCGCCGTGGGCCAGGGCGCCCTCGACCTTGTACTGCCCGGCGACCAACTCGCCCGGCGACAGCTTGGGCGTGAAGGAGTAGGGCGCGCGGCACTGCGGGCAGAAGCCCTGCTGGCGGCCCTCTGCCTCGCCCGCGGAGCGGCCGACTTGGGCGCCGCAGTTGGGGCAGACGCGCCGGTGCTCGGGCACCTGCGGGCTCTCCAGCACCGCCTCGGCCGGGTCGCCGGGCGGGACCGCGGGCACCTGGGTCAGGCCCATCCCGAGCCGGGAGCGCCGCGCGGCCTGGGCGCGCTGGCGGCGCACCGCCTGCGCGCGGACGGCCCGCGAGGACTGGCCGGGGGCGGGGGTCTGCACGTGGGCCTCGGCGGCCGAACCGGCGGGGCTGTCCGGGTCGGCGCCGGCCAGGTCGCCGGACCCGCCGCCCGATCCGGCCGGGGATCCACCGCCTGACCCCTGCCCCGCGGAGTCCGGTCCGGGACGCAGCGGGGTGGCCTCGACCGGTGCCTGCGAGGGCTCCGGGGAGCCGCAGACATTGCACCAGCCGTCCTCGTAGGTGCCGGTGCAGCCCGGCTCGACACATGCGGTCACGAGATCACCCCCAGGGTGCGTGCGTAGGTCTCCTGAGCCTGGACCAGCGCCTCAAGCCGCTTGAGGTCGACCGGCTCGGCGGCCAGGTGGTCGGTGGTCTGCTCCACGAGCGGCGCGAGGGCGGACAGGCTCTCCCCGCCGCCCTCGAGCGCGGCGGCCATCGCGCGCGCCCGCTCGGCAAGGTCGTCGCGTCGGGCGAGGGCCGCGGCATACGTGCTCTGGGCCATCGTCAACGCCTGGTCGACCCGCTCCAACCGTCCGAGATATGCCGTGAGCTCGCCCGGGTCGCTCGGCACCGGTCCGAGGGCGGTCACGTCGGGCACGCCCAGGGTGGGGGCGGGTGAGACTGCGGCGCGGGTGCGCTCGGCGAGGGTCCGAACGGCCTGGCCGCGGGCGGCGAGCTCCTCGACCTCGCGGGTGGCCTGGGCATGGTCGGCCCGGGCGTGCGCGCGGGCGGAGGCGGCCACGATCAGGTCCCGCTCGGCGGTCGCCGTCTGGGCCTCGAGCGGCCCGATCAGCCCGCCCACGTCGGCGCCGCGGCGAGCCCGCTCGGTGATGTCCTCCAGCCGTGAGTCCAACTGCCGATGCAGCTCGGCGGCCGAGCCGCGACGGCTCTCGGGGATGAGCGCGACCTGGTCGGCGACCCGTTCGACGGCCTGCCGCAGGGTGCGCAGACGACCGGAGACATCGGGGTCCGAGCCATCCAGCCGCAGCCGGGACCGCAGCGAGGAGGCCAGTGAATCCGAGAGCCGGCAGGCCTCAGGCAGGGAGACGGCCAGCGCCTGCCCGCCCGCGCGACCACCGGGCTGCTCCAGGCTGCCCCAGACCAAGGTGGTGATCCGGCGGCGCTCGGTCTCGCCGACCCGGCCGTTGTCCCAGGTGGCCAGCAACAGCTCGAGCCGGTCCGAGACCGCCTGCCAGAGCGTCATCGACAGCGTGACGTCGGGGGTGATCGAGGCGCGCTCGGAGGAGGATTCGACCTCCATCGCGGCCTCGTCGAGAGCGTCCAGCTCGCGGCGGCGCTGGTCCTTCCATCGGATCAGGGCGTCGAGATAGCGCAGCAGTTCCCGGTCGGGCACGTCGGCGCCGAGCGATCCGGGGGCCGGTGGCGCGGTGGCGTAGGCGCTGCTCATGGCCAGTTGGTGTCCTTCCACTCCTTGCGGCGGGCGCGTTTCTGGACGCCGGCGTCGGGGGCCGGGGCGAACAGGGCCAGCACCCCGAGGGCGCCGGAGATGACGACGGCGAGCAGCATCGGCCACCCGGGGGGTTGTTCGTTGAGCCGATCGACCAGCGTGTCCGCAGCCTCGGAGGCTTGATGGTGTCGATCAGCCAGGACCGGTCGCAGCGACTCGGTGAGCGGCTCCAGCATCTCCAGCTGGTCCTGCTCCGATGCGCCGGTCATGTCGGCTCGGGCCTGGGCGTAGGCCTGGCCCACGGCGGACGGGACGCCCTCCAGGTCGGGCCCACGGTAGGGGCCGTCCCAGTACTCATCGTCGGTCCCCGAGACCCGCAGCCCCAGCACCCGCTTGACGTCACTGCTGTGCCCGAGCCTGAGGGAGTCCACGGTCCGGGTCGTGGTGGTGACCTCCTCGAGCTCGGCCGACACTCCGCCCCGGGACATCTGCAGGAAGACGGCGCTCACCCCCAGCGCGACGACGGAGGCAGCCACGAGCGCGAGGGCCAGCCACGCCTCACGCTGCAAAGCCTGGAAGGCGAGGGCGATGAGGCAGCCGGCGGCACCGGCGAGCAGGAGCCAGGCGAAGAGGGGCCAGGGAGCCAGCTCGGCGGCGGCGTTGCGCAGCAGGTAGGTGGGGACGACGGTGGAGACGATACTGCTCAGCCGCTCCCAGGCGGCGGCGACGCGCACCGGCGAGCCGTCCTCCGTCACCGTCGTCAGCGCCTCCTCGATCGTCCCCGCCTGATAGCCCTCGTAGCGACGCTCGGCCGGTGTCAGGTCGGCGGCGGCTGCGACTGCCTGGTCGACCCGATCCCGGGCTGCGGCCACGTCGGCTGAGTCGGTGAGCCGCTCGCGCAGTAGCAGGGTGGACTCCAGCTGCACCTCGTCCCAGGCCTGGGAGGCGGCCAGCTCGGTTCGCCAGTCGTCCGCCGCGTCGAGGGCAGGGGCCGTCATGGCCGCGAACAGCACCGACAGGATCCCGAGCGCCACGGCGAACCAGGCGAACCTGGCCGGGGCGCCGCTGTTGCGCAGACGCTGCTCGGCGGGCGGTGCCGGTCGGTCGGGGATGAGGTGCTCCTGGCCGCTGGCCCGAGCCTGTCGACGGGCCCGCTGCGAGGCCCGGTACAGCTTGCGCTCGGCGTCCTGCAGCTCCCGCTCGCGACGAGCCAGGTCACGCTCGATCTGCTTGCGGGACGCGGTGATCTCGTTGTCGGCCTGCCGGCGCCGGCGTCGAGCCTCCTGCTCGAGCTCGGCTCGGCGGCGATCCAGCTCGGCCTGCTCCCGGCGCAGCTCCTCGATCGTGGTGTCCTCGACGGCGGGGCCGCGCTGACCAAGGACGAGCATGGGGCGCTTGTCGTGCTGGCCCGAACCGGGACCGGAACCGGTGGTGCGGTCGTTGCTGTTCCGGCCGTCGCCGCGGCCGTCGACGCCGTCACTCATCGGTAGTCCTGCAACCGTCGGGTGATGCCGAACCACGCCAGCCCGGCG
This sequence comes from Ornithinimicrobium pulveris, assembly GCF_050261105.1. Lineage (GTDB taxonomy): Bacteria > Actinomycetota > Actinomycetes > Actinomycetales > Dermatophilaceae > Ornithinicoccus. Next base: position 1,157,706 of record NZ_CP189837.1, read on the forward strand.
GCCACCACACCCAGCACGAGGGCGAGGCCGGACCCGACGGCGGCCGAGGTGCCGACTGCCCCGGAGACCGACTCCTGCTGGTCGAAGCGCTCCCGCAACTCGCTGATCACGCCGTCCAGGTCCGAGCGCTGCCCCTGGACCACGTCGAGGCGGGCCTGCTGGCCCTCGGCCTCGGTGATGCCCTCGAGCCCGCTGGCCACGGTGCGCCAGGACTCGCTGAGCGAGCTGTTGTCCAACTCGTCCACGGCCTGCGTCGCCGACGACAGCTCGGAGCCGAGGTCGAGGTCGCTGCCCAGCGCCACGGCATACCCGGCCTGGCCGGCCTGGAGCACCTCCTGGAGCGCGGTCGCGGTCCGGCTGCCCTCGTCGACCCGGTCCTGCAGGTTGAGGGGGAGGGCCGCGGGGTTCATCGAGGAAAAGGTGAGCCAGCCGGTGATGAGGGTGGCCGCGAGCAGCGGCACGTTGAGGATGCGGCGGGTGCGCAGCGCCATGAAGACGAGCACGCCGATCAGGGCAGCGGTGGTCAGCACGCCCACGGTCGCGGCCAGCCCGGAGCGCGAGCCGGCGGCGAGGGTGGAGGCGTGGTCCCGCGCGAGGGCGTCGGAACGCTCGGCCACCTGGCGGGCCAGGGTGGACGCCTCGTCCAGGGTGGTGGCGGCAGCCTCCTGATCGGTCACCGCCTGCTCGGCGGCCTGCCCCGAGAGTACGGTGACGCGCACGATGTCGCGGGCCTCGGTCGGGTCGCCGGACCCCGAGCCGGACTGGGCGGCAGCAGCCTCGGCGAGGTGCTCGGTGAGGGCCTCGCGGGAGTCGGGGGCATCGCCTTCGGCGGCGACGAGGCGGGCCGCCTCGAGGTCGGCGCCCGCGATCTCGACGCCGGTGGCCTCGGCGGCCTGCCACTGCGCGGCCAGCACGTTGGGGGTGGCGTTCACGCCGCTGGTGTCGAAGGTGCCGGTGGCGAGGATGCCCGTGAGCAGCGCCGCGCCCGTGGCCAGGGCGCGCGCGATCCGCATCCGGGCCGGGGTGGAGGCGAACCGGCTGGTCCTGGTCGACTGGCCGTCCGGTGCGCCCTGGGTGACGGGCTGCTGGCCGGCCTGCTGCTGGGTGGCGGGGGTGCCGGGCGCAGCCGCGGTCGCCCCGCCTGACTGGGCAGCGGCACCAGCGGGCTGGGCAGCGGCGGCTCCGGCGCCCTGGCCGGGATCAGGACTCGTCACGCTGGCCCTCGCTGTCGTCGCTGGGCTCGTCGCTGGATTCGTCGGCCTCGACCGACAGATCCACCGCGTCGCGGTCCTCGAAGTCCACCCGCTCCAGGGTCCGCAGCTGCTCGACGGTCGCGTCCTTCTCGTCGCGCAGCCGCCAGGCGTGCCGCCCGATGGCGGCTTCGAGCATGTTGCGGGAGAACCGGCCGTTGCCGAAGCTGGGGCCGCGCGGGGTCGCTGCCAGGATCTCCTTGAAGCGCTCGGTCGCATCCTCGGACATGTCGTAGTCCATCCGCGAGGCCAACACCTCCTGGATGCCGACCAACTCATCGTCGCTGTAGTCATCGAACTCGATGATGGTCCGGAAACGGCTCTCCAGCCCCGGGTTGAGCCCGATGAACTCGGCCATCGGCTCGGGATAGCCGGCCACGATCACCACGAGGTTGTCGCGGTGGTCCTCCATCTCCTTGACGAGGGTGTCGACGGCCTCCTTGCCGTACTGGTCGCCGGACAGGCTGTAGGCCTCGTCGATGAAGAGCACGCCACCCTTGGCGCTGTCGACGACCTCGGCGGTCTTGGCGGCCGTCTGCCCCAGGTAGCCCGCGACCAGCTCGCTGCGGTCGACCTCCACCAGCTGGCCCTTGGAGAGCAACCCGAGGGCCTTGTAGATGCCGCCGACGAGCCGGGCGACGGTCGTCTTGCCGGTGCCGGGGTTGCCGACGAAGACCAGGTGCCGGGTCAGGGTGACCACGCGCAGCCCGGCCTCCTGGCGGCGGGCGTCCATCTTCAGCACCGCCACCTGTCGGTGGATCTCGGCCTTGACCCGCTCCAGCCCGATCAGCTCGTCCAACTCGGCGAGCAACTCCTCGAGCGACTTCTCCGGCTCCGCCGGCTCATGCTCCTCCGGCTCCTCCGTCCCCTCGGGCGGGGGCTGGGTCGCCACCGGGTCCGGGTATGCCGCTTCACCAGGCTGCTGGCCCGGCTCGCCTTGGGTGTGGCTCGGCTCGCCTTGGGTGTGGCTCGGGTCGCCCTGGGTGTGGCTCGGGTCCTGCTGGCCGAGGTGGCCGAGTATCTGGCGCATGCGCTCGGACTGCTGCTGGGCGCGCTGGAGCAGGTCGGAGGAGAAGCTCTGCAGCGCAGCCGGATCCAGGGACAGCCTCGACCCCTCCGTGGACAGCCCAGAGCTCGGCTGCTGCGGTGCGGTCAGGCCGCCGGTGGGGCTGCTGGGACCGTGGCTCGGGGAGACCCCAGCAGCGCGCAGCTGGGTGGAGGCCATCGCGGTCGCCCGGCCGACGCTGACCGCGCCCACCCCGTGCTGCGCAGCCGCGGTAGTCGCGATCTCGGCGAGCGCTTCGGCATACCCCCGGGCGTGGGGAGAGGCGTCGGCGAGCAGCGTCTGCAACGAGGTGGTCGGGATGGAGGAGAACCGACGTCCCCGGGGCACCATGCCGAAGAAGTCGCTTGCCGGGTGGTTGAAGGCGCTGCCCCAGGCGCGGGCCAGCTCGCTGGCACCGTTCGACTGCTCCATCACGGCGGCGGCGAGCGCCTCACCCTCGGCGCGCACGGTGCCCTCGTCGAGCCCGGCCTCGCGGCCGATCCGGGCTAGCACGTCCACGGTCTCGCGCAGCGACTGGGTGGTCATGAATCTCCTTGGGCGGGTGGGGTGAGCGGGCTGATCGAGCCGGTCGCGTCGTCGGCGCTGGGCATCTGTGGCACTGGGGTCCCCTCCTCGACACGCAGGGTGCCGCCGGCGCCGGCGCTGCCGAACTTCTCGGCGATGAAGCGGCCCTGGGCGACCAGCTCGCGGGCGTCGTCGCGGAAGACCGCGTCGAAGACCCGGTCCATCGTCAGGCCGAGCAGGTCGAGCTGGTCGACCAGGACCATGAGCGAGGTCTTGGCGCCGTCGACCGGGCGAGTGTCGGCATACCGGCGGGGGAGGCGTTGATAGGAGCCGATCGCCTCGGGCAGGTAGTCGGTCGCGGTGGCCATCACGGTGTACCCCAGCTGGCTGCCGCTGATCTTCTCCAGGCGGGGCACGGTGTCGCGGGCAGTGTCGATCACGCGCTGGGCGCGGGCGACCACCACCGAGGGCAGGGCGCTGGAGCCGAGCAACTGCTCGGTCTGGTCCAGCGCCTCGAAGACGTCCTGCGCGGTGGGCGGCGGTGGCAGCACCATCCGCTCCTGCTCAGGCGTCGGCGTCCGCCCGAGCATCCGGTCGAGCAGGTCTCCGAAGGCCACGTCAGCGACCGGTCGTAGAGGAGTCCAGGTCCAGGTTGCCGCCCTGCAGACGCACGTCCGTGCGCTTGGCGCGGTCCAGGTAGGCCTGCGACTTCTCGACCTCGCCCTCGAGCACGCCGATGGTCTGGGCCATGTTGTCCAGGGCCTGACCACGGAAGGCGTCGATCGCGTCCATCGTCTCGTAGATGTTGGCGAAGGCGGCCTGCAGCTGCTCCAGGCCCAGGGTCGAGGACGCGGCCTGCTCCTGGATCGCGACCGAGTTGTCCCGCAGCATCTCGGAAGTCCGCTGGATCATGTCGCTGGTCGTGGTGTTCAGCGCGGTGATCTGGTCCAGGACCAGCTTCTGGTTGTTGAGCGCCTGGGCCACGAGGACGGCGGTGCGCAGGGCGCTGACCGTGGTCGTGGAGGCTCGGTCGACGCCCTTGATGAGCTCGATGTTGTTCTTCATGATGATGTCGATCGCCAGGTAGTTCTGGATCGACACCGCGAGCTGGGTGAGCAGGTCCTGGTGCTTCTGGCGGACGTAGAACAGCACGTCCTCACGCATCGCCTTGGCGGCCTCGGGGTCGTTCTCCTCGAGCTGGGCGACGTGGGCGGACACCTTGGCGTCCAGCTGCTCGGCGATGTAGACGTACTGGTTGAGGCGGCCCATGGTGTCCCAGAGCTGCTGCTTCTCCATGTTGAGCGAGGCGTTGTCCTTGCGGAGCTCGTCCTGGCCGTTGAGCAGCGCGTGCAGGATGCCGTCGAGGTGCTTCTCGGCCGACTCGTACTTGCGGAAGTAGTCACGCAGGCGGTCCCCGAACGGGATCATCCCCAGGATCCGGCGGGTGCCGCTGGCCTGCTTGGGGTCCAGGTCCTCGACCGTGCGGCGCAGCTCCTGCAGGGTGCGGCCGACCTTGGACTCCTTGGAGACCCCGCCCTCGTTGAGCGCGCGGACCGGGGACTTCAGCAGCCGGTTGGAGGTCTCGGCGGCCTTGCGGATCTCGGCGTCACCCATGGTGCGCACGTCCGCGGCACGCTTGGCGAACTCCGGGCTGCGGGTCTCGGTCTGGGTCAGCCCCTGCAGGAAGTCCTCGACCTTGGCGTCCAACTTGGGCAGCGCCTCGGCGCTGACCTGCGGGGCCATCTTGGGAGCGGCAGTCTCGGCGACCGGCTCGCTGGCGGCGGGTGCGGTGAGCACCAGGGGTTCGGGCCCGGCGAGGGGCTCGGGCGCGGCGAGCGGCTGCTGGTCGGTCATCGTCTCTCCTAGAGGTGCGGGACGAGGGTCGAGAGCCCCCGGTGGCGGAACCTGGCAGCAGGTCCGACGGGTCCATTCTGCAATCAGTTCCCAGCCTCGCACACGGGGGCTGGCCCCCGGGAGTCGCGAGCCGATCGACGACGACCGAGGACACGGCATACAGGGCGTGGGTGGCTGCGGGCACCTGGGGCCCGCCCGACCGTCACGCCCCGAGTAGCGTCACCCCGTGCCCGACACACCCACCTCTCCGCCGCCCTCGGCGCGACCGTCCGCCGACCGGGCCGTGGACATCGCGCGGTGGTTGGGACTGCTGGCGGCGGTCCTGCAACTCTCCTGGCTGCTGGAGTCGGTGGTCGGCTCCCCGCTGCCGTCCCGCACGGCCTACGTCAGCGAGCTGATGGCCTCCGACCAGCCGACGGCCTGGCTGTTCCGCGGTGCGGACACCGTCGCCGGTATGGCGTTGCTCACCGCTGTGCTCCTGTCCTGGGGCGTGGTCCGCCGGTGGCGCAGGTCCACTCAGAGGGGCGAACGCCCGTCCCGACTCCTCGGCCTGGCGCACCTGGGCCTGGGGGTCTTCGGGGTCGCCATGGTCGTGGACGCGGTGCTGACGCCGATGTCGTGCGCCCCGTCGATCGAGGTGGCCTGCGCCCAGGCGGAGCTGACGGGGCAGGTGCCGCTCACGCACCAGCTGCATTCGCTGGTCAGTTCCCTCTCGGCGATGGGGGCGCTCGTGGGGCTGGTGTCGGCGGCGGTGTGGGCCTGGAGTAGGCGGAGACGGGCGACAGTTCACGTCGGCGCGCTCGTTGCGGTGGCCCTGGGCTACGTGATCGTCACCGTCTGGGTGCTGCTGGAGATGGCCAGCGCCACGCCCGGGCACGAGCTGAGCGGCCGCATCGGCCTGGATGTGCTGGGCTGGAGCCAGCGGGCGGGGATCACGCTCTCGGCCCTCGGGTTGGCGCTGGTGGCCACGCTGCCCACGCTGAGGTCGGACGCAGGGAGGACAGCATGACGGGGAGGCCGAACGGCACGTTGGCGCGCATCAGGGAGACGACCCCGCAGTGGTTCGCGACCGTGCTCGTCATCTTCGGCCTCTTCAGCCTGCTCGGCATCCTCCTGCAGCGCTGGAGCGCCTACGACTCGCTCAACTTCTTCCTCGGTCTCTTCGTCGTGCCGAGCGGGCCCAGCTTCTTCCTCGCCGCACTGCTCCTCGTGATGGCCGGGGCGGTCCGTCGCCGGTTCCGGGCCGCGCACACCGTGCTGACCGTCGTCATGTCGGTGACCCTGCTGAGCTCGATCGCGGTGCTCTTCTGGGACATCACCGACCCCATCCCGGGCTCCACGTGGCACATCCCGGCGCTCGATGGCCTCATCGTCGTGGCCAACCTGCTCGTCGTCGGCTTCGTGGCCTGGGCGCGCCCGGCCTTCACCGCCAAGATGACCGGGCGGTCGCTGCGCGATGCCGTCCTGGTCTTCGTCGGGGGGATCGTCGCGGCCTTCATCCTCAGCCTGGCCCTCGTCAGCCTGCCCGCGGACGCCGGCGGGCACGGTGTGAAGGACCGGGCGCTCTGGTCCCTCGGAGCCATCCTCGGCACCTGGGACGATCCCTCGCTGCCCGACCTGGGTGCGCGGTGGATCGCGGCCCTGGTCAGCCTGGTCTCGGCGGTTGCGGTGATCGTGGCCCTCGCGGTCCTGTGGCGCGGGGAGCGCACCTCGGCCCTGCTGAGCCCGGAGGAGGAGCTCCGGGTCCGCGAGCTCCTGCTGCGCCACGGCGAGGATGACTCCCTGGCCTACTTCGCCACCCGACGGGACAAGTCGGTCGTCTTCTCCAAGGACGGCGCCGCAGCCGTTGCCTACCGAGCCCAGGGCAATGTCTCGGTCGCCAGCGGTGACCCGCTCGGTGATCCCCAGTCCTGGGACTCGGCGATCGAGGCCTGGCTGGCTGACACCCGGGAGCACGGGCGCTACGCCGCAGTCCTGTCGGCAGGCAGCGCCGCTGCCCGGCTCTACACCCAGCACGGCCTGCGCGCCCTGGTGCTCGGCGACGAGGCGGTCCTCGACGTCGACACCTTCAGCCTCGACGGCCGGTCGATGCGACCCATCCGCCAAGCGGTCAACCGCGTGGAGCGGGCGGGCTACACCGCCGAGGTGCGGCGGACCGGCGACCTCGACGCGACCGAGCTGCGCCAGCTCGCCGACCTCGCCGAGAAGTGGCGGGGCGCCGCCACCGAGCGCGGCTTCTCCATGGCGCTCGGCCGGTTCGGCGATCCGGCCGACGGCCGGTGCGTGGTCGTGGTGGCCCGAGACCAGGCAGGCGCCCCCGCGGGCCTGCTGTCCTTCGTGCCCTGGGGCCGCCGCGGGCTCTCGCTGGACCTCATGCGCCGCGCGCCCGACGCCGAGAACGGCGTCACCGAGTTCATGGTCACCGCCCTGGCCCGGCATGCCGAGCAGCTCGGCGTGCGCCGCGTCTCGCTCAACTTCGCCGTCTTCCGGCACGTCTTCAGCGACGCCGAGGAGGTCGGGGCGGGTCCGGTCACCAAGGCCTCCGACGCCGTCCTGCGCTTCTTCTCCCGCTTCTACCAGCTGGACTCCCTCTACCGCTCCAACGAGAAGTACGAGCCCACCTGGGTCCCGCGGCTGCTCTGCTGCGACCCGATGCTCACCGCCGCGCGCGCCGGCGTCGCGATGGGCGTCGCCGAAGGCTTCATCCCGACCGTCACGCTCCCGCTGCTCAGCGGCGCCCACCCCGAGCGGCTGGAGCGCCCCCGCGACCCCAGTTTCGCCGAGCGGGTGCACGCCCAGGAGAGCGAGCTGTCGCGGCCGGCCCCGCCCGTCCGCCGCCTCAACGAGCAGCAACGGGTGCGCCTGGCCAAGGTGGACGCACTGCACGAGGCCGGGCACACGGCATACCCGGACGCGGTTGCCCGGGACACCACGCTGGCGGCGGCCCGCGCCGAGCTCGACACGCACCTGGCCGGCTTGCCGACCGACCGCGCGCCGGACGTGCGGACCGGGCGAGAGGTGCGGATCACCGGTCGGGTGCGGGCCCTGCGCGACCTCGGCGGGGTGGGGTTCGCGGTCCTTGAGGAGGACGGTCGGCGCCTGCAGGTCGTCGTCGACGCGTCCCGTATGCCGCAGCCCCAGCGCGCGGACTGGCGCCGCTTTGTCGACCTCGGGGATGTCGTCGCGGTCTCGGGTGAGTTGGGGACCTCGCGCACCGGTGAGCCGAGCGTGCTGGCCGACGGGTGGCAGATGGCGGCCACGTGCCTGAACCCGGTGCCGGACCTGCACGCGACGCTGGCCGAGGATGCGCGGAGCCGGCAGCGGGTGCTGGACCTGATCACCTCGCCGGACGCGCTGGACTTCCTGCGGCGGCGCGCGCTGGGCGTGCAGGAGATGCGGGCGGTGCTGGTCGAGGAGGGCTACCTCGAGGTCGAGACCCCGATGCTGCAGCGAGTGCACGGTGGGGCGGCGGCCCGACCGTTCGTGACGCACATCAACGCCTACGACATGCTCTTCCTGCGGATCGCGCCCGAGCTGTATATCTGAAACGGCTGGCCGTCGCCGGGATGGGCCGGATCTTTGAGCTGGGGCGCAACTTTCGCAACGAGGGCGCGGACGCGACGCACAACCCGGAGTTCACCGCGTGCGAGGTGTATGCCGCGTGGTCGGACTATGACGAGATGCGCGAGTTGACCCGGCGGATCGTGCTGCGGGTGGCGCAGGCGGTGAACGGGCGGCCGGTGGCGCTGCGGCCGGATGGCGCCGGTGGGGTGAGGGAGGTGGACCTGACCGCGCCGTGGCCGGTGGTGACGATCCACCAGGCGGTGTCGCGGGCGAGCGGGCACGAGCTGTCGGCGACGTCGACGGTGGCCGAGGTGGCCGCTGCGTGCGAGGAGCACGGGATCGAGGTGCGGGGTGGGGCGACGGCGGGGCAGTTGGTGATGGAGCTCTACGAGGCGCTGGTGGAGAAGCAGACCGACTACCCGACCTTCTACTGCGACTTCCCGCAGGAGGTGTCGCCGCTGGCCCGGCCGCACCGCAGCGTCCCGGGGCTGACCGAGCAGTGGGACCTGGTGGGTTTCGGCGCTGAGCTGGGGTGTGCGTACAGCGAGCTGACCGACCCGATCGACCAGCGGGAGCGCCTGACCGAGCAGTCGCTGGCCGCGGCGGCGGGAGATCCGGAGGCGATGCAGCTGGATGAGGACTTCCTCGAGGCGCTGGGCTATGGGATGCCGCCGACCGGTGGCCTGGGTCTGGGCGTCGACCGGATCGTGATGCTGCTGCTGGGCCAGCCGATCCGCGCCACCCTCGCCTTCCCTTTCGTCCGCCCCCAATAGCGACCGGGGACCCCGTTTGTCGTGACCGGGGACCCCGTGTGTCGTGACCGGGGACGCGGTTTGTCGTGACCGGGGACGCCCTTTGTCGTGCGGAGATGCGGTTTGTCGTCCACGTGTCCCCGGTGGGCGCATATCGTGTCGCCGGTGGGGGCAAATCGTGTCCCCGGTGGGCGCATATCGCGTCGCCGGTGGGGGCAAACCGTGTCCCCGGTGGGGGCAAATCGTGTCGCCGGTCGGGTCAGGAGGAGCGGATGGTGAGCTGGACGGTCACGGTGTCGCCCATCTCGATCCCCTCGGCCCGGCGGACGGCGTCCTTGAGCGGCACCCACCAGGCCCCCTGGCGCGGCCAGAGCGAGGTCGTGAACTCGGTGTCCCCGACCTGGCCGGTGACCGGGATCATGCCCCACCCGTAGGTCACCTCGCGCATGATCTCGGTCAGCCACTCCGACTCCTCGGGCGGCGCGACCACGAAGTGAAAGGGCGCCGGCCCCCGCCACTCGACGACCTCGCCGGAGAACTCGAGGTCAGCCACGGCATACCCGGGGAATCGGGGCGGTGCACGGTCGGCGACGCATGCTCGCAGCGTAGCCCCGGACGGCCCGTGTGGGGGTGTGTCGGTCCCGGCGGCTAGCGTGCAGAGCGTGGACATCGAAGCCCTCACCGACTGCCATCCGGCCCGCACCACCGACCGGGGATGGGTCGATGAGGCCGTGCGCCGGCTCACCGCCGATGCCAACCGCAGCGCCGACACCCACCTGATCCAACTGCACCTGCCGCGAGGGTGGGACGTCGACCTCTATCTCAAGGACGAGTCGACGCACCCGACCGGCAGCCTCAAGCACCGGCTCGCGCGTTCCCTCTTCCTCTACGCGCTGTGCAATGGCTACCTGCACGAGGGCACGACCGTCATCGAGGCCAGCTCGGGCTCCACCGCGGTCAGCGAGGCGCACTTCGCCCGGATGCTAGGCCTGCCGTTCGTCGCGGTCATGCACCGCGACACCAGTCCCGAGAAGATCGCCCTGATCGAGCGTGAAGGCGGCACCTGCCACCTCGTGGACGATGCCGCCGCCGTGTATGACGTGTCGCGCGAGTTGGCGCGCGGGTGCAATGGCTACTTCATGGACCAGTTCACCTTCGCCGAACGGGCGACCGACTGGCGGGGCAACAACAACATCGCCGAGTCGACCTTCTCCCAGATGTCGCTCGAGCGGCATCCCGTCCCGGAGTGGGTCGTGGTCGGCGCCGGCACGGGTGGCACGTCCGCCACGATCGGCCGCTACACCCGGCTGCGAGGGTTGGCCACCCGACTGTGCGTGGTGGACCCCGAGGGTTCGGCCTTCCTGCCCTCCTTCGCCGACCGCGCCGACGGGTTCACGCCGTGCGGCTCACGGATCGAGGGAATAGGTCGGCCGCGGGTCGAGCCGAGTTTCATCCCGCAGGTGGTCGACCGGATGATCGGCGTCCCGGACGCGGCGTCGGTCGCAGCCATGCGGTTCCTGGGTGAGCGCACCGGCCTGTCCTGCGGGCCCTCCACCGGCACCGCCATGTATGCCGTGTTGAAGCTGGCCTGCGAGCTCCGGGCCGAGGGTCGGTCGGGGTCGATCGTGACCCTGCTCTGTGATGGGGGCGGGCGCTACGCCGACACCTACTGCAGCGACGACTGGGTGAGTGAGCAGGGGTGGGATCTTGCGCCATACCGGGACGTCCTGGAGCGCGCGTGGGAGGAGGGCGTCTGGAGCGGGTGACAACAGACTCGCTGTGCTCCGCGGAGCACGGGGCCATGGGCTGCGCGAGGCGGGACGGAATACGGTGGGGGGCGGGGCGCTTGGACCGGGCGGCCGCACGGCAGAACTCAGGAGCACCAGCATGACCACCTCCACCCGCCCAGCCAGCAGCAACCCCATCCCTCGCGGCAGCGCCTCGATCGACGACGCAGCCCGTCGCCGTGGCCTGCGGCAGATGCGCGCGGTCGCGACCGGGCTCCTGGTCTTGATGGCCGTGATCTACGTGCTGACCCATGGCTACGGCGGCTGGGTCGGCTATGTGAACGCAGCCGCGGAGGCGGGGATGGTCGGCGCGATCGCCGACTGGTTCGCCGTCGTCGCTCTCTTCCGCCACCCACTCGGTCTGCCCATCCCGCACACCGCCCTGGTGCGGCGCCGCAAGGACGACCTGGGCGCGAGCCTGGAGCAGTTCGTCACCGAGAACTTCCTGACGCCGGAGGTGATGCGGGAGAAGTTCCTGGACGCCCAGGTGGTGCGGCGCCTCGGCGAATGGGTGTCCCAGCCCGACAACGCCGAGCGCATGGTCTCCGAGGCGGTGCCCTTCCTGAGCCGCGGGATCGAGCGGATCGACGAGGACGAACTTCGCACCCTGGTCGAGGAGGTGCTGCTGCCGCGCATCCGCCGCGAGCCGCTCTCGCCGATGGCCGGCCACCTGCTCGAACGGATCGTCGACGACGGCTCGCACCGAGGACTGGTCGACCTGGCCGCCCGCGAGCTGCACGCCTGGCTGGCCCTGCACCAGGACGAGGTCGAGTCGATCGTGCGCTCCCGCGCACCCGGTTGGGCCCCGGCCTGGGTCAACGACCAGGTCACCCGGCGCGTCTACCAGGAGGTCCTGCGCTGGGCGCGCGACATCAAGGACAACCCGGACCACAACGTGCGCGAGGCGCTGGACTCCTACCTCGCCGATCTGGGCCGTGACCTGCAGCACGACCCGCGGACTGCTGCGCGGTTCGAGGCGCTCAAGGAGCGGCTGCTGGAGCACCCGCAGGTCAGCGCCACCGGCGTGCGGCTGGGGGAGACCCTGCGCACCACCCTGCTGGACGCGCTCAACGACCCGACCGGCCACCTGCGCACCCGGATGGTGACCGAGCTCGCGGCCCTCGGTCGGCGGATCGTCGAAGACGACGGCGTGCGGGCCCGGCTCGATGAGTGGAGCGCGGACACCGTCGTCGGACTGGTGGAGCGCTTTGGTCCGGAGATCACCTCGGTCATCTCCCAGACGATCCAGCGCTGGGACGCCCGCGAGGCCTCGGACAAGATCGAGCTGCACGTGGGGCGCGACCTGCAGTTCATCCGGCTGAACGGGACGATCGTGGGTGCGCTCGTGGGTCTGGTGATCCACACGGTCTCGCAGTTCCTCTAAGGGGGAGCCAGGTCCGTCCACAGGGCGCGCGCGAGGGGCATTTTCCCTGGTCAGCGCGGTGCTGTGGATAACTCCTGCGGGCGGCGTCGGCGTCTCGGCACAGTGAGGCCATGACTTTCGAAGACCTTCCCAAGGACTGGCCGTCCCGACCGCTGGACGACCCCATCGTCGGCCCGGACGTCGTGGATCTGTGCGTCTCCTACAAGGACCGGCTCGATGGCGGGTTGAGCGTCCTGTTCTGCCGCGCCGACGCGACCCTGGCCCAGCCGGTGTTCATCGGCGACTTCGAGCTCGGCGACGACCTGGCGCTGGCTGCGGAGCGGATGATCGAGATCGGCACCAGCCTGCCCGGGGTGGGCGGCCTGGTGATGTCGGTGGTGCGCGAGGTGGGGTGTCCCACCGACGAGGACCGGCGGGTGCACCAGCGGGCGCTCGAGGTGTGTGCTTCCTATGACATGCGGCTGGTCGCCTTCAACGTCGTCACCGCCAGCGGGATTACGCCGCTCGCCGTGGCGCCCGAGCTGAGCCTCGCCGACCCCAACGCTGCCGCCTGATCGGAGGTGTCCGACCTCGTCCAGTTGCCAAGGCAGCGCGAGGCGCCGCAGGGACCCTAGTCCTAGGGTGTCTCCATGAGCCGCTCGAGTCGCCTCCACCGGCGGATGACGGTGCGGCTGCTGATTGCCGCTGTGCTCGGGATCGTGGTCGGCTTGGCACTCATCCTGACCCCGATCTCGCCGGTGAGTCGCATCCTCGGGGCAGTCTCGGCGGCGTTGCTGATCTACAGCCTCCCGCTGATCTGGATGTTCTCCCGGCTGGACGAGGACGAGACCGCACGACGCTTCGATCAAGTCGATCCGTCCCGCTCGGAGATCGAGCTCCTGGTTCTCGGCGGCGCTGCTGCCAGCCTGCTGGGGGTCGGCGTCTCGCTCTTCCAGGGCGGGTCCCAGATCGACGCGGTCATCGCGGTGCTCACCGTGGTGGCCGGCTGGCTCACCGTGCACACCACCTACACCCTGCGCTACGCAAAGCACTACCTGCTGGTCGAGCCGGGCGCCATCGACTTCCCTGGCGCCAAGGGCCGACCCCAGCTGTCCGACTTCGCCTATTTCGCCTTCAACCTCGGGATGACTTATCAGGTCTCTGACACCGACTTGCAGACCCCGACCATGCGCAAGCTCGCCTGGCAGCACTCGATGCTGTCCTACCTCTTCGGCACCGTGATCATCGCCGTCGCCCTCAACCTGCTGATCAACCTCGCCTCGAGCGGGTAGTCACGCCTCCGTCCCTCGGCGCGGGTTCGCTCGGGCGTTGCCAGCCGAACCTGCATCGCGTGTCCGTGCTCGATACGGTCGAACCATGCGACGAAAGACGGCAACCGCACTGCCCTCTGCAACCGCACTGATCGCCGCTCTCGCCCTGGCGGGGTGCCAGGACGCCGGTGAGACCGAGCCGGACGGGGACACCGGGACCACCCCGACCGCCCCGGCCCCGACTCCTGACGGGGATGACGAGACCGACGACGCCACCGATGACACCGATGAGACGGACGACTCCACCGACGCCGCCGACGACACAGACGACGCCGACGAGACAGACGACGCCGAAGACGCCGACGACGGTGCGGACGACACCGCCGACAACGCCGACAACGGTGCGGACGACACCGGCAACGGTGATGACGACGCCACGGATGACAGCGATGACATCGATGCCGCCGACCTGCCTGCCTTCGTCGGACCGGACGAGCAGCTCGAGCAGCGCCCGGACGACGCAGCCCAGGAGGTCGGCCAGGAGATCATCGACGTGCGGGTCGCCGGCCAGGATGGCTTCGACCGCGTCGTCTTCGAACTCTCCGGCGACGAGGTGCGCCTGGGGTGGCTTGCGGCATACCAGGACGTGGCCACGGACCCGGCGAGCGGTGAGCCGGTCGAAGTCGCGGGCAGCAGCGTGCTGTCGGTGCCGATCCTCGGGATCGACTGGCAGGCTGACCCGCCGGAGCGCTACGACGGCCAGACCGTGGCGGGTGCCGACACCGACAACGTGACCGAGGTCGTCTTCGACATCATCTATGCCGGGGAGCAGCAGATCTTCATCGGCGTCGATGACCAGACGCCCTACCGTGTGTTCGCGCTCAACGATCCCGCGCGGATCGTGGTCGACCTCGAGCACCCGTAAGGGCGCGATTCCCGGTTGCGCCGCCGCTTAGAGTGGAAGGCGTGCCTGAAACTCCCGATCGACCCCGCCGTGGCCGCCGCAACCGGCGGCCACGCCAGGGCGACGGGCGGGACCGGGACGAGCAGCGACATACCCGCAGACGGGACCAGATCGAGGCGCGGCGTGCGGCGTTGCCGGCCCCCGAGAGCCTGAGTTACCCGCCCGAGCTGCCCGTCAGCGAGCGGCGCGAGGACATCCGCGAACTCATCCGCGACCACCAGGTGGTGATCGTCGCCGGCGAGACCGGGTCCGGCAAGACGACCCAGCTGCCGAAGATCTGCCTGGAGCTCGGCCGTGGGGTCGAGGGCATGATCGGGCACACCCAGCCGCGGCGGATCGCGGCCAGGTCGGTCGCCGAGCGGGTCAGCGAGGAGCTCGGCGTCGAGCTCGGGACGACGGTCGGCTACCAGGTGCGCTTCACCGACCAGTCGCGCCAGGACACCCTGGTCAAGGTGATGACCGACGGCATCCTGTTGTCCGAGCTGCAGCGCGACCGGCTGCTGCGGCGCTACGACACGCTGATCATCGACGAGGCGCACGAGCGCAGCCTCAACGTCGACTTCATCCTCGGCTATCTCAAGCAGCTGCTGCCCCAGCGCCCCGACCTCAAGGTCGTCATCACCTCGGCCACCATCGACGTCGAGCGCTTCGCCGAGCACTTCGCGGACGCCGACGGCACGCCCGCGCCGATCATCGAGGTCAGCGGGCGCACCTATCCGGTCGAGGTGTGCTACCGGCCGCTCGTGCGCGAGGTCGCCCCGACCAAGGGTGGCGCCGACGCCGCTCCCGTCCAGGTCGAGATCGACCAGGTCACCGGGGTGATCGAGGCGGTGGAGGAGCTGTGGACCGAGGGGAGCGGCCGCGACGGCAAGGGCGAGGACGTGCTCGTCTTCTGCTCGGGGGAGCGGGAGATCCGCGACGTCGTGGATGCCTTGGAGGGGCTCGACCTGCCGCAGACCGAGATCCTGCCGCTCTACGGGCGACTCTCGGCCGCCGAGCAGCACCGCGTCTTCGCCCGGCACGGCGGGCGGCGGATCGTGGTCTCCACCAACGTCGCCGAGACCTCGCTCACCGTCCCCGGGATCAGGTATGTCGTGGACACCGGCACCGCGCGCATCTCCCGGTACTCCCAGCGCCTGAAGGTGCAGCGGCTGCCGATCGAGCCGATCAGCCAGGCGTCCGCCAACCAGCGGGCGGGGCGGTGCGGTCGTCTCGCTGACGGCATCGCGATCCGGCTCTACTCCCAGGAGGACTTCGAGGGTCGGCCGGAGTTCACCGACCCCGAGATCCTGCGCACCAACCTGGCCAGCGTGATCCTGCAGATGACCAGCCTGGGGCTGGGGGAGATCGAGAAGTTCCCCTTCATCGAGCCGCCGGACGGCAGGCAGATCGCCGACGGCGTGCGGCTGCTCACCGAGCTCCAGGCGATCGATCCCGATGCCCCGGCACACCTGCCACGTCAGCGGATCACGCCATACGGGCGGGCGATCGTCGGGTTGCCGGTCGACCCGCGGCTGGCGCGGATGCTGGTCGAGGCCGAGCGCCAGGGTGCGTTGAAGGAAGTCCTCGTCATCGTGGCCGCGCTGTCCATCCAGGACGTGCGCGAGCGGCCCGCCGACCACAAGGAGCAGGCGGATCAGGCGCACGCGCGCTTCCGCCGGGTCGGCGGCGTGCCGCGGGGCGAGGCGGGCAGGCCGGGGGCTGGGCGCGCGAAGGAGATCCGGCGCGGCCCCGACGGCCAGCCGCTGCGCGAGCAGGGAGCCGGTGGGCAGGGACCGCGAAGCGGTTCGGGGGGCAGTCGGGGGGCGGAGCCCCCCGACGGAGTAGCCAGCGACTTCCTGGCGATCCTCAACCTGTGGCGCTACCTGCAGCGCCAGCAGAAGGACCTCTCCGGCAGCGCCTTCCGGCGGCTGTGCAAGGCGGAGTTCCTGCACTACCTGCGGGTGCGGGAGTGGCAGGACCTGCACACCCAGCTCCGACAGGCCGCGAAGTCGCTCGGTCTGGAGACCAACGAGCACGCGGCCAAGCCCGACCAGGTGCACCAGTCGCTGCTCGCGGGCCTGCTCTCGCACGTGGGCCTGTGGGAGCGGGAGAACCGGACCTACCTGGGCGCGCGCAACGCGCGGTTCGCGATCCAGCCGGGCTCGGTCCTGCACCGCAAGAACCCCGACTGGGTGATGGCCGCCGAGCTGGTCGAGACGACCCGGCTGTGGGCGCGGACCAATGCCGTCGTGGACCCGGCCTGGGTGGAGGCGGCAGCCGCGCACCTGGTCAAGCGCTCCTACTCCGAGCCGAGGTGGTCGCGCAAGGCCGGGTCCGCCGTCGCGGACGAGCGGGTGACGCTCTACGGCATACCCCTGGTGGCTGGGCGTCAGGTGCCGCTCGGGCGGATCGACCCCGAGGGCGCTCGCGAGCTGTTCATCCGGACCGCGCTCGTGGAGGAGGACTGGGACACCCGGCACGAGTTCTTCCACGCCAACAAGAAGCTGGTCAAGGAGCTCGGCCAGCTCGAGGCGCGGGCACGGCGGCGCGACATCCTGGCCGACGACGAGACGCTCTTCGAGTTCTACGACCAGCGCATCCCGGCCGAGGTGACCTCCGGGACGCACTTCGACACCTGGTGGAAGACCGCGCGGCGCCAGGACCCGCGCCTGCTCACCTTCACCGAGGAGCTGCTCGTCGGCGACGACGGCGCGGCGGTCAGCGCCGACGACTTCCCGACGCAGTGGCGCCAGGACGAGCTGAGCTTCGGGCTCACCTACCAGTTCGAGCCAGGCGCCGACGCCGACGGCGTCACCATGCACATCCCGGTCGAGGTGCTCAACCAGGTGGACGAGGACGGGCTGGACTGGCTGGTGCCGGGTATGCACGAGGAGCTGGTGACCGCGCTGGTCAAGGCGCTGCCCAAGGACATCCGGCGCAACTTCGTCCCGGCGCCCGACCACGCCCGCGCCGCCCTGTCCGGTATGGCGTCGGCCGGCCTCGTCGGTGCCGTGCCCGTCCGCGAGGCGCTGGCCGAGGAGCTGACCCGGCGCGGCCTGGTCCGGGTGCGCGCCTCAGACGTGGAGTGGGAGCGGGTGCCTGACCACTTGAAGATGACCTTCCGAGTGGAGCGGGCGGTGCGTCCTGGGTCGGATGGTCAGGTCGGCAAGGGATCTCGGGGTGGCTCCGGCGCGCGTCGGTCCCGTGGCCGGGTCGAGGTGCTGGGGGAGGGCAAGGACCTCGCTGCGCTGAAGGCCGAGCTGGCCGGGCAGGTGCGCACGACGATGGCGGCTGCCGCGAGCGGCGTCGAGCGAGTCGGGCTCACGGCCTGGCCCGTGGATCTTGATCCACTGCCGGAGACCTTCAGCCGACAGGTGGGACCCCGTGTCGTGCAAGGCTTCCCGGCCCTGGTCGACACCGGATCCGCCGCCGACGTGAGGGTGTTGGCGACGCGCTCCGAGGCCGACCGCGAGACCCTGCGGGGTGTGCGGCGGCTCCTGCTGCTCAACACCCAGCCGCCGTGGAAACGGCTGCTGGCGATGCTGACCAACCAGCAGAAGCTCGCGCTCGGCCACAACCCGCACGGGTCGGTGCCGGCGCTGCTCGAGGACGCTCTGGCCGCGGCCGTCGACTCCGTGGTCGCCGAGCAGCCGCACGGGACGGTGCGCACGCCGGCGCAGTTCGAGGCCGCGCTGGTCGGGGTGCGCCAGCACTCGGTGCCGCGGGTGCTCGAGATCGTCGAGTCGCTGGTGCCGATCCTGGACACCGCACGGGACGTCTCACTGCGGCTCCAACGGCTGGATGCGCCGGCCGCGGCCGACATGGCGATCGACCTGCGCCGTCAGCTCGATCAGCTCGTGCGACCAGGCTTCGTCACCGAGGTCGGCTTCCGCCGGCTGCCCCGCATGGTGGTCTGGCTGCGGGCGATGGCCGAACGTCTCGACAAGGGTGTGCAGGATCTGCCGCGCGACCGGCAGCGGATGGCGGATGTGCAGGTGGTCGGGGAAGAACTCGAGAAGTTCCTGGCCAACCTGCCCCCGCACCGCCGGCAGGACCCTGACGTGCTGGACATCGTGTGGTCGGTGCAGGAGCTGCGGGTCTCCCTGTTCGCCCAACGGCTAGGGACGGCGGGGCCGATCTCGGCAAAGCGCATCTATTCGGCGATGGACGCCGCCGAGGACGCGACCGGCTGAGCGCCCGTCAACCCGTCCCGCGACACACGCGACCCCGAACGGCTCATTCGTGCCTGGGCGCGACTGAGCCGCTTCAGTCCGGCGTGTCGGCCGGACATGTTGTGCGCGTCAGGATGTTGACGGTGTCAGGTCGAGCAGTCCTGCTCGGGTGGGCCGCAGCCCGCAGGCGTCCTCGTAGAAGCTGGCGTGCTCCGAGAGGTAGTCGGCGTGCAGCCACCGGGAGCCGCGGTGGCGCGCCTCCTGCGCGGCCACTCGGACCAGCTCCCGCCCGATTCCCTCGCCCTGACGGTCCGGGGACACGCAGGTGTCGAGCAGCACGGCGTGCGCGCCGCCGTCGCCGATGACGTTGACGAAGCCGACGAGCTTGTCGCCCGAACGGGCGGTCACCCAGAACAGGCTGTGGTGTCGGAGGCGTCTGTTCCAGGGGACACCGGCGGGCCCGGAGCCGAAGGCTGACGCGTGCACGGCATCGAGCTCGGCGTCGTCCACAGGTCCCTCGACCGCTACGTGAACCCGATCTATAGTCATATAGAGAGGCTAGGGCAAGGAGGGTTCATGGCGACCAGGCAGTTGAACACGAGTGTCAACGAGGCGATCTACGAGCGTCTGGAGCGGCTGGCAGCCCGGACCGGCCGGTCCCGCTCTCACTATGCCGCCGAGTTCATCGAGCGCGGGCTGAACGACCTGGAGGACCACTACCTGCTCAAGGATGCCCTCGAGGAGTTCTACGCCTCGGACGAGGCGCCAGTGGCACACGAGGACGTGGACTGGGACGCCCTCGGCCGATGAGCTACCGAGTCGCCTATACGCCTCGGGCTCTGGAGGAACTGGGGCGGTTGGACCGGGCGCAGGTCAGCAGGATCCGGCGCTTCTTCGAGGCGACGCTCGATCTGGACAATCCGCGGTCCAAGGGCGGCCCCCTTGTCGGCCGCGAAGAGTGGCGCTACCGGGTAGGTGACTACCGGATCCTGTGCCGCATCGAGGATGCCGAGGTCCTTGTCCTTGTGGTCAAGGTGGCGCACCGACGGGAGGTCTACCGGTGACCTCACCGCTGAGACCGCAGGTGCTGGGCGACCAGGGCGGTGCGTGACGGCAGGCCGTTGGCCCGCAGCAGCGAGGCTACGTGCACGGCCACCGTGCGCGGGCTGAGGTCGAGCGCAGCCGCGATGTCCTCGTTGGCCAGACCCTCGACGAGCAGGTCGAGTACGCGCGTCTGCGCCGGGGTTGCGGCCACCGGCTGCTCGACCAGGGCGGCCTCCTGCTCGACCTGGCCCAGCAGCCAGCCCGGCCAGTCGCGGAGCAGGTCGCGGGCCCGGGCGAGCTCGCGCGAGGCCGCCGTCGGGCGGCCCTGCCGCCGGAAGGTGCGTGCGAGCGCCAGGTGCACGCGCGCCTCTGTAGGGGCGGACGGATGCCGGTCCAGCACCCGCCGCGCGACCTGCGGATCGACGTCCGCGCCACCCACGTCCGCCAGGATCAGGCTCGCCTCGTCGCTCGCTCCCGCGAGACCTCCGGGCAGCGTCTCCGTCAGGAAGTCCTCGACCGCAAGCACCGGGCGCCCGGACTCCAGCGCGACCCACGCCGCCAGCCAGGCCCGGTGCGGCCTGGTGGCGTGCCCGTCCGGGGAGGTGCACCGCGCATACCCGCGCAGCGCCCGACCCAGGTCACCTCCTCCGGCGGCGGCCGCGAGCACCCCGCCCAGGTAGGCGTACGTCCGCACCCAGGGGTGGTCGACGGCGACCGACAGCGTCCAGGCGCGCGACCCCAGCTCGCGCGCCTGACCGGACAGCCCGCGGTGCCAGGCCAGTAGCGCGGCCTTGGCCAGCACCGCGATCACCTCGTTGCGGTCGTCCTCACCCGCGAACTGCTCCTGGGCGCTGCTCCACGCCCGCTCCCACTGGCCCGTGTCGATGCCCAGGTCCACTGCGACACGCAGCACGTTGACGGGATCGGGGTGGTCGCGCAGCAGGGCTCTCGCCTCGCCGACCCGGACCCACGCCTCGACCTGGGAGGGTGTCGACCGCAGCGTGGGGCCGAGGGTATGCAGCCGCATCACCAGCGCGTTGTTGACGGCGCGGGACACCACCCCGCGGCCTGCCAGCTCCGGGTCCCGGGCGATCCCGTCGAGCGTTCGCAGCGCATCGGCCAGGCTGGTCCCGTCCGCCGCGTACGGTCCGTCGGCGGCGAGCGAGGCCAGCGTGACGCGGGCGTCGGATAGGGTCTCGAGGGCCCAGCCGCCCAACCGCGTCTCACCAGCCAGGTCCTCCCCGGCCGCGATCGCCTCCCTGGCCGTCTGCGCTGCCGCGTCCAGCTGCTCGGCCAGCAGGTGCAGCCCGGCCCGGGTCGCCAGCGTGGCCAGGCGCAGCTCAGGATCCTCCCCGGCCAGCGTGTCAGCCTTCTCCAGGGCCGCCCACGCCTCGTCGCCGTGCCCCGCCCGCCAGGAGGGACGGCATACCTCGAGCAGCTCCCGGCACTCCTGAGCGGTCATCTACGCATTATTGACTAAATGTGCGGCGCCGCTCGCCACCATCCTCGGTCCCATGAGCACCCCAGCCCTGCACGCCGACCGCCTGACCCGGACCTTCCGGGTCCGGGGCGGGCCCGACCGGACCGCGCTGACCGACGTGCACCTGCGGCTGGACGCCGGCGCGGTCCACGGCCTGCTCGGCCCGAACGGTGCCGGCAAGACCACCCTGTGCCGGATCGCCAGCACCGTCCTCACCCCGACCTCGGGGCAGCTGCTCGTCCACGGCCACGACGTAGCGCGCGAGCCGGCGCAGGTGCGGCGGATCATCGGGATCGTCTTCGGCGGAGACCGAGGGCTCTACGGCCGGCTCACCGCGCGGGAGAACCTGGAGTTCTGGTGCGCGATGAACGGCGTCCCGCGCTCCCGCACCCGCTCCCGCGTCGAGCAGCTGCTGGAGCGGCTCGGGCTGGCCGCCCGCCGGGACGAGCTGGTCGAGACCTTCTCCCGGGGGATGAAGCAACGCCTGCACCTGGCCCGCGGTCTGGTGGCCGACCCGCCGCTCCTGCTGCTCGACGAGCCCACCGTGGGGATGGACCCAGTCTCCGCGCACGAGTTCCGGCGGCTGATCACCGAGCTGCGCGGCGAGGGGCGGACGGTGCTGCTGACCACCCACGACATGGCCGAAGCGCAGGCGCTGTGCGACACCGTCACCTTCATCGACGCCGGGCGGATCGTGGGGACCGGAACCCCGCAGACGGTCCGGACCCTGCGCGCCGAAGGTGGGGCGCGGGTCCGGGTGCACGACCTGACCCCCGCCGCCCACGCGGCCCTGGTCGAGGCGCTGCCCGGTCTGGACGTCGTGGTGAGCGTCGAGCACGACGAGCAGACCCGCAGCACCGACCTGGTGGTGGACACCGAGGCGCTGCCGGCGCTGGTCGAGCGGGTGCTCACGCTCGGCCACCGCTCGGTGACCACCGGGCCGCCCAGCCTGGAGGACGTGTACCTCGGCCTGCTCACCGACCGTGATGGCACCGACCGGGGGATGGAGGTCTGATGGGGAACTACCTCGGCACCTACCTCGCCGGCTGGCGGATGCAGCTGCAGAGCATGCGCGGCAACCCCGACTGGTTCCTCACCCTGATCCTGGCGCCGCTGCAGACCGTCGTCTTCGTGACCATCTTCCAGCACGCGGGACGGGGCGATCTCACCGCATACGGGATCCTGGCCCCGGCCCTGATCGCGCTGTGGGGGCTGTCCCTGCAGACCTCCGGCGAGCTGATCACGCACGAGCGCGAGAATGGCTCGCTGGAAGGGCTGCTCGCGGCACCCGGCCGCTTCGACGTGGTGATGCTGGGTCGGATCAGCGCGGTGACCACGCTCTCGCTGCTCGCCTTCGTGGAGTGCTGGCTCACCGGCTGGCTGCTCACCGGCCAGTGGCTGACCATCACCCACCCGGGGATGTTCGTGCTCGCGGTCCTGGTCAGCGCCTGGGCAATGACCGGCTGGGCGGGCGTGATGGCCTCGGTCTTCGTCCTGGCGCGCTCGGCCCGGACCTTCCAGAACTCGCTGAGCTATCCCTTCTACGTGCTCGGCGGAGTCCTGGTGCCCGTGGCAATGCTGCCCGACTGGCTCCAGCCGGTGACCCGCGTCGTCTTCCTGTCCTGGTCCTCGGACCTGATGCGGGACAGCCTGACCGTCGGCCCGCTCGCGCACCCGTGGGCGAGCCTGGCCGCCATCGCAGCGCTGGGTCTTGCGGGCTACCTCCTCGGCCATCACCTGCTGCACCGTGCCCTCGCCCGCGTCCGCACCACCGGGAGCCTGGCCCATGCCTAACCTGTGGACCACCACCCGCCCCAGCCACCTGCGAATCATCGCCGCCGCGGCCCGCGGTGCGATGGCCGACCTGCGCACGATCTACACGCCGTTCACCTGGACCGTCGGCTGGCTGGGCCGGATCATCATGCAGGTCATCTTCTTCGCCCTCATCGGCACCCTGCTCGGCAGCCGGGAGGCGGTGATCTACCTGTTCATCGGGCAGGCCGTGATGGCCACCGTGACCGAGGTCTTCATGGCGATCCCGTCCACCACCTGGGAGCGGCGGGCCGGCACTCTCGCCCTGCTCACGGCCGCCCCAGCGCCGCTCTGGCCGGTCTTCGTCGGGCGCTCGCTGCAGTGGTTGCCCAGCGGGGTCGCGACCGGCTCGATCGTGCTGCTGGCCGTCGGGCCGTTCTTCGGGCTTCGGTGGTCGGTCGGTGCCGCACTCCTCGTGGTCCCACTCCTCGCGGTGGCCGCGATCACCATGTATGCCGTGTCCCTCACCCTGGCAGCCGTGGTCCTGCGCGGGCCCCGGTGGCGCAACGTGGTCTCTAACGTCGCGATCCTGGTGACGATGCTGCTCAGCGGAGCCACCGTGCCGGTGGACCTCTGGCCCGGGTGGCTGCAGGCCGTCGGCCAGATCCTGCCGGTGACCCATGTCCTGGAGGCGATCCGGTTCGTCGAGGCCGAGGGAGCGTCGCTCGCGGTGCTCCCGCTCGGGGGACTGGCCCTTATGCTCGGGCTCGCCTGGTACGTCTTCGCTGCCCTGGCCTTCACCCACTTCAGTGAGGCAGGCCGGCGCACCGGCACCATCGACTTCGCCGAGTAGATGGTCAGGTCACAGATGCCTGACCAGCCAGGCAGCCACCGACCGGCGGAACACGCTGAGCAGCGCCGGTGCGGCTAGCGCGGCAGCGCGCACCTTGTCCTGGTAGGCGGTGAGGTACTCGTGCACGAGGAGGTTCCGCATACCGACGGCCAGGGACAGGTCTCGTCCGGTCGCCTCGCCGAGGATCCCGAGGGGTGCCGTGCGCACCCTCGCGACGGATGGCCACCGGTGCACGGCATACCCCGCGTCGGCACACCTCCCGTAGACCAGCCGGCGGTGGCAGGCTGGAAGCCATGAGCACCGACGAGCACCCGACCCAGCACGAGCTCAGCCAGGACCCCGACCTGCGGGACTGGCGGGTGGTGCTGAACAAGCTGCACACCCGCTACGCCACGGGCAAGGGCGGCTTCGCCACCGGCGCGGAGTTCGCTTCCCGCATCGCGGCCACGGCCGACGAGCTCGACCACCACCCGGACATCGACCTGCGCTATCCGCACGTCACCATCACCACCGTGTCGCACGACGTCGGCACCCTGACCGAGCGTGACCGCAGACTCGCCAAGGCGATCTCGGCGATCGCCGCGGAGCTGGGCCTGGAGGCGCAGCAGGACCAGGTCAGCGCCCTGGAGATCGGGCTCGACGTCATGGTCGCCGAGGACGTCGCGCCGTTCTGGCGGGCGGTGCTGGGTTATGAGCCGGAGGAGGAGGGTGGCGAGGCCGACTGCCTGGTCGACCCGGGCACCCGCCACGCCGGGCTGTGGTTCCAGCAGATGGAGGAGCCCCGCACCGAGCGCAACCGATTCCACCTCGACATCACCGTGCCGCACGATGTGGCCAAGGACCGGGTGGAGAAGGCGCTCGCAGCGGGTGGCCGGCTGGTCACCGACGAGTTCGCGCCCTCCTGGTGGGTGCTCGCCGATGCCGAGGGCAACGAGGTCTGCGTCTGCACCTGGCAGGGCCGCGGCCAGGGCGACGACTGATCAGGTCCGGACTCACTCGACCGCGTCAACCCCACCCAGCAGCGCGACCGCGACATCCGGGAAGTCTGTGTTGATGGCGTCGATCCCGACGTCGAGGAAGGCCTGCATCATCCCGGCCAGATCGCCGTGCGCCCCCAGATCCTCTCCACGCCGGAAGTCGGTGAACAGGAACTGGTTCTCCGCCCGGAACGTGTACGGGTGCACCCACAACCCCTGGTGATGGGCAGCGGCCACAAGGCCGGTGTCGGACCCCATCGCCCCGTTCCGTCCGATCGAGATCACCATCGACAGGTCCGGGCTCACGCCCTGGATGCCGCGCCGCCGCACCTCGGCCAGGCCCTCCGGGCTCGACCACCAGTCGTAGTCCGCATCGCCCCGCCCCGCATCCGCCGGCCGGCCGCCCTGCCACATCAGCAGCGAGCTGCGCGCGGTCACCCCCATCGCATGCAGTGCCGCCAGGCTCGAGGGCTCGAAGGCGTGCAGCAGCACATGCCCGTCCGGCCGATCTTGCCCGAAGCGGTCCAGCAGCAGGGCCACCCGCGGCTCGATGGGCAGCCCCAGCCGCCCGAAGTACGCCGAGTGCTTGATCTCCGGATAGAGCCCCACATGTCGCCCCACCTCTGCGGACAACTGCTCGCGTAGGACGAAGACCTCCTCGACCGTCAGGATCTCCTGCTGGCCGTCGTAGGACGCGCTCTCCGGCCGCAGGTCGCGCAGCCGCTCCACCGCGCGCAGGGTCTTGATCTCCGCCAGCGTGAAGTCCTCGGTGAACCACCCCTCCTGCCGCTGCCCGTCGACCACCTTGGTGGTGCGCCGGTCGGCGAACTCCGGGCGGGTCGCGACATCGGTCGTGCTCGCCAGGTTGTTCTCGTGCCGGGCGATGAGCACGTGGTCGCGGCTGACGACGACGTCCAGCTCCAGGAGGTCGGCACCCTGGCGAGCGGCCAGTTCGTAGGCCGCGCGGGTCTGCTCTGGCCGGTACGCGCTCGCCCCACGGTGGGCGACGACCGATGGACGGGCTCCATGGAGGGTCACGCGCCCGAACCTACCGGCCGCGCGCGTCCTACGCTGGGCCACATGCTGCGCGTGGGACTCTCCGGCGGGATCGGATCGGGCAAGTCGACCGTCTCGGCCCGCCTGGCCGAGCGAGGGGCGGTTGTCATCGACGCGGACCGGGTGGCCCGCGAGATCGTCGAGCCCGGTATGCCGTCGCTCACCGAGATCGCCGCCCGGTTCGGGCCGCACGTGCTGGCTGCCGACGGGTCGCTGGACCGCGCGGCGCTGGGCGCCATCGTCTTCGCCGACGAGCAGGCGCGCCGGGATCTGGAAGCGATCACCCACCCGCGAATCATCGAGCGCTCACGGGAACTCTTCGCCGAGGCGCCGGACGACGCGATCGTGGTGCACGACTTCCCGCTGCTGGTCGAGCTCGACCGGATGCGCGACTACGACCTGACCGTCATCGTCGACGTCCCGCTGGAGCAGCGCGTACAGCGCCTGGTCGAGCACCGGGGGATGGATGAGGTCGCCGCCCGGCAGCGGATGGCGGCCCAGGCCACCGATGACCAGCGACGCGCCGCCGCCGACGTGCTCATCGACAACACCGGCACGCTCGAGCAACTGCACGAGGCGGTCGACCGGCTCTGGCACGACCGCCTCGTGCCGATGGAGCGCGCCACCCACTGAGCAGCCCACCCACCGCATACCCACTGAGCAGCGCCACCGCGGACGGGGGTGCTCACTCCTCCTCGGCGGGCGCGACCAGCCCCAGCACCTCCGGCAGCTGCTCCGGCTCCTGCCCCAGCACGTGCTCGGCCAGGAAGGCCGACACCACGGCATACCAGACCTTGGCGTGCTGCGGGGCGAGGATCCAGTGGTTCTCGTGCGGGAAGTAGAGGAAGCGGTGCACGGTCGACCCGTCCGCCTCAGCCGGCCGACCCGAGCGCGCGAGCAGCTCATACCAGAGGCGCAGGCCCTCGCCGATCGGCACCCGGTAGTCCTTGTCGCCGTGGATGACCAGCATCGGCGACACGATCTGGTCGACGAAGTGGTGCGGCGAGTGCTTGCCAGACATCTCCTCGGTCATCTCGCGCTGCCAGTAGAAGGCGGCGTCCGTGGTCGAGCCGAAGGCGTCCAGCCCCCACAGCGATGCGTGGGTGACGATCGCTTTGAACCGGTCGGTGTGGCCAGCGACCCAGTTGGCCATGTAGCCGCCGAACGAGCCACCCATCGCCGCGGTCCGCGAGTCGTCGATGTCCTCCCGCGCCTCCACCGCGTCGGTGATCGCCATCAGGTCGGTATACGGCGCGTCGCCCCACGCACCCCAGCCACGCTGGATGAAGTCCTCGCCGTAGCCGGTGGACAGGGCCGGATCAGGCAGCAGCACGGCATACCCCTGGGCAGTCATCAGCCACGGGTTCCACCGCCACGTCCAGGAGTTCCACGAGCCCAGCGGCCCGCCGTGGATCCACAGCAGCAGCGGGTGGCCCTCGCCGCCGGCCGGGGAGCCGTCGGGCAGCGCCAGCCAGCCGCGGACGCGCGTGCCGTCCTCGGTCGTGGTCTCGACCTCCTCGAGGCGACCGGGGATGGTCGGTCGCTCGACCGGGCCGGGCAGCTCGGTCACCTCGCCGCTGGTCAGGTCGAGTCGGACCACCTCGGGCGGGAACAGGTAGGAGCTGCGCACGCCGTAGGCCACCTCGCCCTCGGGGGAGAGGACCAGGTCGCTCCAGGCCGCGTCGTCATCGGTGAGCTGGGTGATCTCGCCGCCGTCGACCTCGATCCGGAAGACCGGGCGGCGACCGTCGCTGTCGGCGAGTGCGTAGACGCTCTGCCCGTCGGGCGACCAGGCGACCGGCTGCGCCCAGAGCTCCCAGTCCGGGGCAAGCGGGCTCAGCTCCCCGTTCGTGGTGTCCATCAGGTGCAGGCGGGGCTGCGGCGGCTCGGTCGGCGACGTCATCCGACCGACGGTCACCACGGCCCGGGTGCCGTCCGGGCTGATCGGCCCCGGCGTCGACTCCTGGCCCTCGGTGTCCAGGAGGGTATGGCGTTTCCCACTCGCGAGGTCGACCCTCGCCACTCCCTCGCGCAGGCTCGCGCGGGCCTCCGGCAGGGTGGTGGGCAGCAGCGCGAAGGTGCCGTCGGGGGAGACCACCGGGGTCGGGTCGTGCAGCGGCGGGAAGGTGCCGCCGGTGAGCAGCCGCAGGTGCAGCTCGGGTGCGCGGTCGCTGGTGCCGGGCAGCGGGGCGCGGGCCTCGCCCTCGTCGGTCTGCTCGCCGTCCCCGTCGGACTCAGGGTCGCCGTCGGTGCGCGCGACCGGACCTGCACCCTTCTCCACGGAGAAGACGTGCGGGACCTCGGGGCCGAGGTCGTGATCCCAATAGCGGATGGGGTAGCTGCTGTGCAGAATCGCGTCCACGCCGGCATCCTTGCGGCGCTGGCGCAAGGTGGCGTGCTGCTCCTCGCTGTCCGCGCCGGGGAGCAGCCCGCCCGTCACCAGCACCCGGTCCGCCTTGTCGGCGCACACCACCGAGGTGATCCCGCCGGCGCGGCTGAGCACCACGCGCGCCTCACCGCCCTGGACGGGGATGTGCCAGAGCGCCGCGGGCGGGTCGTCGTCCTCACCATCAGGGTCGGGTCGGGCCGAGGTGAAGTAGAGGTCGCCGGCCACCCCGAAGGCTGCCCCGGACTCACCCTTGGCGCTGCGCGTGATCCGGTGCGCGAGACGCTCGCCGGTCGGGTCGATCTCCCACAGCGCCGAGGCGTAGCCGGTGCCCTTGCGGTTCAACGTCGCCACGCTGGTGACCAGCCGCGAGCCGTCGGGCGACAGGGTCAGACCGGACAGCCGGGGGAGGGCGACGTAGTGGGACAGGTCGTGGAAGACGCTCGCAGGTGCGGTCATGACCTCTGGTCTATCACCTCCCACCGACACCGGCCCCCGCCGACCGCAGCAGACATGCGGGAGCCAGGCACACGGCATACCGTGGAATGGTCCGCCGACCTGCGGCGTTGACAGACAGCAGTACCCGAGAGGAGCTTCTTCGTGACCCAGCACTCGCCCCTGTTCCGCCTGGAAGCAGACGCCGAGCGGCAGCCGCAGCAGGCGCCGCTGCTGATGGTGTCGCTCGAGGGTTTCCTGGACGCCGGCCAGGTGCGCAGCACGATCTCCCAGCACCTGCTGGACGAGCTCCCGCACGAGGTGGTGGCCAGTTTCGACGTCGATGAGCTGATCGACTACCGCTCGCGCCGCCCGCTGATGACCTTCGACGCCGACCACTACGCCGGCTACGACGACCCGTCCCTGGTGCTCTACCGGATGCAGGACGCGGCCGGTGAGCCCTTCCTGCTGCTGCACGGTGTGGAGCCGGACTACCGCTGGGAGGCCTTCATCGACGCCGTCCGCCAGCTGGGTCTGGCCTTCGGCGTGCGCCGCGTGGTGAGCGCGCACGGCATCCCGATGGCGGTGCCGCACACCCGCCCGATCGGGACCACCCGATACTCCAGCGACAGCGACCTGCTCGGCGACCAGCAGCCGGTCTTTGGCCAGGTCAAGGTTCCCGGCAGCGCTGAGTCGCTGCTGCACCTGCGCCTCGGTGAGGCCGGCCTGACCACCCTGGGCGTGGCCGTGCACGTGCCGCACTATCTGGCCGAGGCCCAGTTCGGCGACGCCTCGGTGGCCGCGCTCGACGTCATCATGGACCTGACCGGGCTGGTCCTGCCGACCGCCGAGCTCGTCGCGATGGCCGCGGTGACCCGCGGCAAGATCGAGGAGGAGCTCGCCGCCAACCCCGAGGCCCGTGAGGTCGTCGAGGGCTTGGAGCGGGGCTACGACAACTTCATCGAGGGCCAGCGCCGCAAGAGCCTGCTCGCGGCGGAGGTGGCCAACCTGCCCAGCGCCGACGAGATCGGTGCGCAGTTGGAGGCCTTCCTGCGCGACCCCGAGGCGGCCGAGGACACGCCGCACGAGGACGAGTCAGGGGCCGTGTCCGGGGAGGAGCCGGACGAGGAGCCCGGTCCCGAGGAGCAGGCGGACCGCTGACCACAGTGCGGCCGCGCCAGCGCGGCTGAACGCCGCCATCTGCACCCCATCCCTACGACCTGCGCACCCGATCCTGGCGTGCGAGGATGACCGCAATCCCTCATTCCTAGGAGGAATACCGTGGGTCTTTTCGACGCCAAGGATAAGAAGAACGAGCCGGCGGTCCCGGAGCCCGACGGGCCCCTGGACTCGATGGCCAATGCGCTCGTCGGGCGGTTGATGAACCTCGGCATCGAGGGTGTCGGCCCGATCGACTCGGCGGCCGAGGTGGTCGCCAAGGCGCGCAAGGCCAAGGGCGAGGACACCGAGAAGGCGATCAACGCGATCGTGAACGACCACGTCAAGAAGGCCGGGGTCGGTGGCTTCGTCACCGGTGTCGGCGGCATCGTGACCATGCCGGTCTCGCTGCCCGCCAACGTGGTCGAGTTCTACACCCTCGCCACCCGGATGGTCGCCTCCATCGCCGAGCTCCGTGGGTATGACGTGAGCAACCCGGGTGCACGCGCCGCCATCATGCTGACTCTGGTGGGGTCGGACGCCGACGACCTGATCAGCAAGGCCGGCCTGTCGGCGGCGAGCATGACAGGGTCGGGTCGCCTGGCCAAGATGGCCATGTCCCGGATGCCGCAGACCGCGGCCATGATGGTCAACAAGGCGGTCGCCTTCCGGCTGCTGACCACGGTCGGTGGCAAAGCGCTGAGCCGCGTCGTGCGCTTCGTGCCGGTGGCCGGTGGTCTCGTCGGCGCTGGGCTGGACGGGTTCCTCATGAAGCGGATCGCCGACCACGCCAAGCGCGAGTTCGGCCCGCGCACCCCGCACGACCGGGCGCTGGAGGACGCACCCGCTTCCTGATCGGTCTGACCTTTTCGACGCGGTTGCCCGTCTCTGACGCGGTCACCCGTCTCCGACGCGGTCACCGGGCGGCCTTGGTGCCCCCGGTGACCGCGTTCACGTATCCACAGGCGTCAGTTATCCACAGGCGCGAAATGCGACTGCCCTGATCAGGGCAGTGTGGTTCTCATGAGCACACACACGTCCTCGATCATCCGCGGAACGGCCCAGATGGCCGCCATCGTCCCCTACCTGCTGGATTACCGACCCGATGACTCCCTGGTCGTCATCGGCGCCCGTCTGGATCCCGACTGCGCCGTCGGCCAGGCGGCCATCGGAATGAGCCTGCGGGTCGACCTGCCCCAGGTGGAGCACCTCGACAGGTTCGCCCACCATGTTCTCGACCCGATGACCAGGTCCGCCGAAGGAGTGCCGCTGCTGGTGCATGCCTTCGTCTACGACGACCGGGACGAGGCGCAGCACGAGGACGAGGCCGCGCGTGACGCGAGGTGCTACCTGCTGATGGAGGCCTTCGCCGCCCGACTGGACGATGAGCCGAACGTGCCCTTCCATGCCTTCGGCGTGATCAGGGGCCAGGAGGTTGCCGTCCTCTGGAACGGGGGCGAGCCCGTCGACGGGGCGTGGGACGGCACTCGCATCCCGGCGAAGGCGTGGGTGCCACTGCCTCCCGGAGCGGAAGTGCCGGCTGCGGCGGACCTGGTGCTGCAGGGGCGCAACCCGCAGCGCCGTCGGTCCGATGTGGTCTCCCAGGTGCGACGCCGGGACGAGGAACTGTCTGCCGCCGCCGACCTCTGCCTGAGCATGACCGATCTGAAGCCGGAGCGCTTCGATCTGATGGCTTCGGTGCGACAGCTCGGCCGATGGGTGGTCCTCGACGAGGGCGAGCCCACGCACCGGGAACGTGCCGAGATGGCGCTGGCCGTCCAGGAGGCGCTGGTCCGCGACCTCTTCCTCGGGCGATGGCTGCCCGACCTCTTCCCGATGCACGACCACGACTTCCCGGCAGAGCTCGCGGAGGTCGGCCGGGAGCTGCCACGCCTGGGTGGGGGACTGGGCAAGGGGGCTGTGCCGGGGTCATCTGATGAGGCGGCGGCGAGGGTGGCGGTCGATCGCCTGCTGACGCTCGCATCAGGGGTGCCCGAGGACTACACGCCGCCGCTGCTCACGCTGGCGGCGTGCCTGAGCTGGGGGAGAGGAGAGGGCACGCTGGCCAATGAGGCCGTAGACCTGGCGCTGGAGATCGACCCCGGCTATCGGATGGCGCTGCTGCTGCGGCACGTCCTGATCGCCGGCATCTCGCCGCGGTCGTGGGCCAAGAAGGTCGCGGCGTGAGGTCGCGGCGTGGGGTCACAGCCATGCTCGGCCCTCATGCTTGACATGCTCGGCTGTGATGCTTGACGTGCGTGTAAAGTCACGACCATCACCCGCCAGAAGGAGAGCCCATGTCCGTCATCGTCGGCTACATCCCCACCCGCGAGGGACGAGCCGCCCTGAAGAAGGCCAGCGCCGAGGCCCAGTTGCGGGGCGTCAAGCTGATCGTCGTGAACTCCCAGCGTGGCGGCCGGGACTTCGACGCAGACGAGGCCGCGCGATTCGACGAGGAGCTCACCCGCGTGGGTCGTGACCTCAAGAGCGCCGGCCTGGAGCACGAGGTCCGCGCGCTCGTGCGCGGCAACGAGCCCGCCGAGGACCTCGTGGGGGTCGCGGAGGAGAGCGATGCGCACCTCATTGTGATCGGGCTGCGCCGCCGGACCCCGATCGGCAAGCTGATCCTGGGGTCCAATGCCCAGCGCATCCTGCTCGAGGCCCAGTGCCCCGTCCTCGCGGTCAAGGCCGGCGACGACGACTGACACAGGACCGGCGGACCGAGACCGCCGGACGTGCGAGCGCCACTGACTTCGTAACCCTCTGACCTGCATGGATGGCCGGCTGGGGAGGGGCGAGGCATATCTGGACGACCCTAGGCGTTTTATAATGTCTAGGGTCGCCTGCTGAACAGCCCGCGGTACGCATCGCGGAACAGCGTCGGCGCCCCGAGGACGACACCCCTGCGGCTCCAGTTCTGCCTGGGCGCAGCCCGCCCTCACTGCTGCACGCAGCAGTGAACAGACCCGACAGAAAAGAGTTGGTTCCTCCCGTGACTGCCAAGACTTCCCGCGTCGCCGCGACCGGAGACCTGCCTCCCGCCTTCGAGCACCAGGCCCTCCGGGCGCTGCTGGCTCAGGGCACCGAGCAGGGACACCTCGCGATGTCGCAGGTTCGGGATGCGTTGCAGGCCGCCGAGGTCACCACAGCGGCTGCGCAGAAGAAGGTGCTGCGCGTCTTCAGCGATGCCGCCATCGAGGTCCGTGACGACGGCACCTCGCAGGCCACGCCCGCGCGTAGGACGCGCAAGACCGCCGCCACGAAGTCGGCCGCCAAGTCCACCGCGTCGAAGTCCAGCGCCGCCACGCCGGCTTCGAAGTCGACGACGCCCAAGGCCTCGGCTGCGAAGACAAGCGCGAGCAAGAGCGCCACGAAGAGCGCTGCAGACCAGGCGTCGGACACTGACGAGAGCAGCACCGCGGCGAAGAAGGCCCCGGCTAAGAAGGCCGCCGCCAAGACCACCGCAGCGAAGAGCGCGGCCAGCAAGACCGCTGCTGCCAAGAGCACCGCTGCCAAGAGCACCGCGAAGAAGTCGACCGCCAAGAAGGCGGCTGCTGGCACCACCCGTGACGCCGCAGATGCCGCTGGTGGCGGCACCGCCAAGACCGCCCGCAAGACCACCACCCGCAAGACGGCCGCCAAGAAGGCCGCTGCCGCCAAGGGTGCCGACGCCGATGCGCCCGAGGTCGCTGAGGATGACGAGGCCGACCCCAGTGACGCTGATCTGAGCGAGGACAACACCGGCAGCGACGACAGCACCGAGCCGACCTCGACCGACTCCGACACGGACGGGGAGGGTGATGACGGCGACGACGCCAAGCCGCAGACCCCGGCGACCAAGAGCGATGACGACAGCTTCGTGCTCTCCACCGCCGATGACGATGACGCGCCCGCCCAGCAGGTCGTCACCGCCGGCGCCACCGCCGACCCGGTCAAGGACTACCTCAAGCAGATCGGCAAGGTCGCGCTGCTGAACGCCGAGCAGGAGGTCGAGCTCGCCAAGCGCATCGAGGCCGGCCTGTTCGCCGAGGAGAAGCTGAACTCCGGCGAGAAGATCGAGGCCAAGCTCAAGCGCGAGCTGTGGTGGATCGCCAATGATGGCAAGAACGCCAAGAACCACCTGCTCGAGGCCAACCTGCGCCTGGTCGTCTCACTGGCCAAGCGGTATACGGGGCGCGGGATGCTCTTCCTGGACCTGATCCAGGAAGGCAACCTGGGTCTGATCCGGGCGGTCGAGAAGTTCGACTACACCAAGGGCTACAAGTTCTCAACCTACGCGACCTGGTGGATCCGCCAGGCCATCACCCGCGCGATGGCCGACCAGGCCCGCACCATCCGCATCCCGGTGCACATGGTCGAGGTCATCAACAAACTGGCCCGCGTGCAGCGCCAGATGCTCCAGGACCTGGGTCGCGAGCCCACCCCGGAGGAGTTGGCCGCCGAGCTGGACATGACGCCGGAGAAGGTCGTCGAGGTCCAGAAGTACGGCCGCGAGCCGATCTCCCTGCACACCCCGCTGGGCGAGGACGGCGACAGCGAGTTCGGTGACCTGATCGAGGACTCCGAAGCGGTCGTCCCGGCCGACGCGGTCTCCTTCACCCTGCTGCAGGAGCAGCTGCACTCCGTCCTGGATACCCTGTCCGAGCGCGAGGCCGGCGTGGTCTCGATGCGCTTCGGCCTGTCTGACGGGCAGCCCAAGACGCTGGACGAGATCGGCAAGGTCTACGGCGTGACCCGCGAGCGGATCCGCCAGATCGAGTCCAAGACGATGAGCAAGCTGCGCCACCCCTCCCGCTCGCAGGTCCTGCGCGACTACCTGGACTGATCGGGTGACCCCGGTCCCGCTCGCAGGTCCTGGGCGACAGCCGGGACTGGTCGCGTGACTCAGGTACCGGAATCTGCTGGCGCCGACCGACGGGGTGGGCGCTTCTCCGGCAGCGTTATCCGGCTCGGGCCCGAGGACTGGCGCGACTACCGCGAACTGCGTCTGCGGATGTTGCGCGAGTCCCCGGAAGCCTATTGGACCTCCTATCCCGATCTCGTCGACCGCTCCGAGGAGTTCTGGCGTGAGCGCTCGAACCCGGGCACTTTCCACGCCCGGATCGGCGGGCGCCCGGTGGGCACGCTCACGATGATCGACCCGCGCACCGAGGCCTACGCGGACGAGCTCGGCGCCGACGACGGGCTCCTGGTCGCCGTGTATGTCGTGCCCGCCCACCGGGGTAGTGGTGTCGTCGATGCCCTCATGGAGGCCGCCACCGATGTCGCGACGCATGAGCGATACGCCAGGCGCCTCGTCCTCCACGTGCTGGAGACCAACAGGCGGGCCATCGCCGCCTACGAGCGACTCGGCTTCACCCTCGACGGCCGCTGGATCCAGCACCCCGAGCGCGACGTCCGCGACCTGCAGATGATCCGCACGCTCTGAGGCGCGCCCGAGGTCGTCCTGACTACCGTGAGCACACTCGTGTGCCGAGTCCGCCCCAGACAAGGTTGCTCACGCAATGTCAGGGATATTGCCTTGCCTAGCGTGAGCAACCTTGCATGACGGTGCCATGCCCGGCGCGGACCTGGCCCGAGCCGGCTTCACCCCGCGCTGGGCCTGGTGCGGCACCATGACGCCCGCCCTCTGCCCCGACGCCTTCAGCGGCGCGTGAAGAGCCGCCCGAACCAGGCGCGGACGCCGTCGAGGCCGCTGCTGGGCAGGAGGAGGGCGTTGGCGCGGATGTTCCAGGGGGCGTGCTGGCGGACCTGGTCGACGACCTTGTGCGCGTCCTGGCCCATCTGCTCGGCATCATCGGCACCTACCGAGTCGGGGGCGGCGTAGCGGCTGCGCTCCAGTGTCGCGGTGATGCGGCCGAGGGCCTCCTCGCCGCGCCGGTTCAGCGTCGTGCCGGCGTCATAGTGGCGGCGCATGTCGCGCGGGCTGCGCTCTGGCGGTTCCTCCACGCCGAGGTCCTGCAGCGATCTGGTCAGCCAGATCCACTGGCCCTCGACAGTCTCCTCCGGACTGGTCGCGGACCGCAGGCCCTCCTCGCGATAGCGCCGCCCGATGAAGGGCACCAGCGCCATCAGCGCGGCAATCACCAGCACCACCAGCAGCGCCTGACCCAGCACCGGCAGCAGGTCACCGAACCGGTCACCGGCCGTCGGCGGGGCTGCCGCGGTCGGGGTCGGGGTGGGCGTCGGGTCCGGCGCGACGGTCTGGGTGATGGTCGTGGTCTGCTGCTCGGTGTCGGCCTCGCTCGCGGACCGGGCATAGGCCGGCGGCTGACCGGCGTGGAAGCCCGGCGTCGGCTCGAAACGCGTCCAGCCCATCCCGCTGATCCACAGCTCGGGCCAGGTGTGCGCGTCGGCGGCCACCACGCGGCGCGTGCCGTCGGGCTGGCTGGTGCCGGGCAGGAAGCCGACCGCCATCCGCGCCGGGATGCCCTGCTGGCGCGCCATCATCACCATCGCCGTGGCGAACTGCACGCAATAGCCCTGCCGGGTCTCCAGGAAGCCGCCGATCGGGTCATCCGCGTCCGCCTCGGCGGCCGGGGCCAGCTCGAGGGAGTAGGTGTAGGGGGCGCGGCGCAGGTGGTTCTGGATCAGGATCGCGGCGGACAACGAATTGTTCTCATCGCCCACGACCTCCTGCGCCAGCGCGGTGATCGCGTCCTCGCTCACCGGGTCCACGGCCAGCAGGTCCGCGTCGAAGTTCGCCGGGTCGGCGCGCGTCCAGCCGACGTCCCCCGGGAGCTGACCGCTCACGCTGAGGTAGGTCGCCTCGAACTGCGGCGATGGGTCCTCCAGGACCACGGTCGAGTCCGTGGGGTCGAAGCTGTATGACGATCCCTCGGTCAGGCGCAGACCGCTCAGCAGGGAGGGTGCGGCCAGGTGGGGTGGCGGCAGCTCATTGCCGATCACGGTCATCGTCTGGGAGGTCAGGTCGATCTGCTCCGACATGCCTGGCGGCCGGGGCGGCAGCGCACCCTCCACGAAGGTCGAGGGGTCGCGGTCGGGGGAGACCCAGCGGCCGTCCTCCCACCGCTCGGTCGCGGTCACCCGCAGCGGCTCGAGCCGGGTGGCGCTGTTGCGGTAGACCAGCACCGGCGCCTGCGATTGGTTGCGCAGGTCCTGCGAGGGATCCATCGTCTCGGTGAAGCTGACCTGCCCGGTGTCGCTGTCGACCTGCCGCGCATCAGGATTGCGGGCCAGGCCCCCACCGAAGAAGGTCGGCGGCTGGTGCGGGATCGCCAGCGCGCCACCGAGGGCAGCGATCAGGGCCAGCACCCCGAGGACCTGCGCGAGCCCCCGACTCCGCGGCGTCCCCGACGAGATGTCGTCGCTGCCCCGGCTCTCGCGCCGCCGCTCCGAGGGCCAGGCATCGGTCACCCGATAGCCCTGCTGCGCCAGCATCACCAGCCACAGTCCGGCGACCGCGGCGAAGAACCACGGCGCCATCGCCTGGCCCGAGTTGGAGACCGACACCAGGAAACCGGCCGCCAACGGGATCCCGGCGCTCGCTGGCGCCCGTCCCGTCACGCCCATCGAGTCGACCGAGACGGCCGTCAGGGTGAGCACGGTGACCACGAGGAAGGAGACGCCGGCGGTGGTGGGTGCGGGGGCGGCATACGTCTGGAGCACGGTGCCGGCCTGCTGCAGCAGCGAGCCCACCCGCTCAAGCGTCTCCTGGGTCGGCAGGAAGCCTCGCCAGAGGGTGTCGCGCAGATAGAGCACGGTGATCCCGGCGATCCCCAGGAGCAGCTGCCCCAGCGACACGAGGCTGGCCGGGACGTCGAGGGTGCGCAGCACGCCACCGACGACGACGACCAGCAGCACCAGACCGATGGCCGGGATGAGCCAGGTGTCCTCGCGCAGCAGGTTGGTCAGCGGCCAGGCGACCGAGAGCGTCGCGAGCCCGGCGACGAACGCCTCGGGCCACATACCCCGGCGCAGCGCGTCCCCATCGATGCGGGTCATCGGGACCGCCCCCCCGAGGCGACGGTCTCGCCGACCGCGGCCCAGGCCGACGGGATCTCCGTATGCGGTCCGACCACCACCGTCCGCCAACCCGCCTCCGCGAGCGCGGACGTGGGCGAGGGGCGGCCGCCGGGGGCGTCGGCGCCGAACTTCTGCGGGTCCAGGACGAAGGCGACAGCGCGCGATCCCGGCTGGCGGATGGCGCCGAGGGTGCGCAGCGCCTCCTCGTCGTCGGCGACCACCGCGGCGATCACGAGCACACCACCGGCGGTGAACGGCGCGGCTGCCGCGGCGAGCCGGTCGAGGCGGGAGTCCTGCTCGGGCTGCACGCGGGCCAGCGAGGTCAGGGTCTGGTCGATGTCGACCGGGTGGTCGGCGGTGCCGTCGCGCAGCGTGGCGTCGGTGAGCAGGTGCACCACGAAGCCGTCGGCCGCCAGGTGGCGAGCCACCGAGGCGAGCGCGGACACGGCCCACTCGTAGGAAGTGCGGATGCCCGTGCCGGGGTGGGCCGAGGCGCGCGAGTCCAGGATCAGCAGGGCGCGGCGGCGGGCCGGGCGGTCCTCCTGCCGGACCATCAGCTCGCCGCGGTGCGCGGTGGCGGGCCAGTGCACCCGGCGGAGTTCATCGCCGTCGCGCCAGGTGCGGATGCTGACATCGTCCTCGCCGTGCAGGGCGACCATCTGCGGCATCTCGCCCTCGCTGCCGCGGGAGGTGCCGCGCACACGTCCCTCGCCCAGGGCGTGCAGGCGGGGCAGGACCAGGACCTCCGAGCGCGAGCTCAGCCGCAGGGTCAAGAAGGTGAGGCCGAAGGGGTCGCGCTGGCGCAGCACGACCGGGCCGAGGGGATAGGCGCCGCGGTGCCGGCTGCGGATGGTGTACTTCAGTCGCTTCTCCTCCCCGCGCACGAGGCGGGGCAGGACGAAGCGGGGCCGGTCGCCGAGCTGGTAGTCGATGTGCTCCTCGGCCAGGTAGACCGGGGTGGTGCGCCGCGACACATTGGTGAAGCGGGCGACGACGGTGCCGCGCTCGTCCGGGGTGAGCCGGACCGGCTCGACCTCACGAAGGACGCGGATCTTGGGGGTCCGGCGCGGCGTGAGGATCAGCACCAGGATCGGCAGCGCCACCAGCACCAGCCCGATCCGGGTCACGTCGGGATAGCCGAGCAGCACCCCGGCGGCAGCCACGACCACGCCGAGGAGCAGGAAGACCTTGCCCCTCGTCGTGAGGAGGCTCCAGGGGGACCTCACCGCAGCCGCACCCTCACCGGCCGGACGGGACCGAGGTCCGCCCGACCAGGTCGCGGACGATGTCGGCCGGGCTGTGCCGGGCCAGCGAGGCCTCGCCGGTCGGCAGGACGCGGTGGGCCAGCACCGGGACGGACATGGTCTGGACGTCCTCGGGCAGGACGTGGTCGCGGCCGGAGAGCGCGGCGTGGGCACGGGCGGCGCGCAGCAGCTGCAGGCCTGCGCGCGGGGAGGCGCCCAGGCGCAGCAGCCGGTGCTCGCGGGAGGCGCCGACGATGTCGACGACGTACTGCCGCAGGGCCGGGGCCGTGTGCAGGCCCCGGATGTTCTCGATCTGCGCCTGCACGTCGTCCGCGGTAGTGACGGGCTCGAGGGAGTCCAGCGGGTTCACCCCGCCGTGGCTCTCCAGCATCGCCAGCTCGGAGGAGGTCGAGGGGTAGCCCATCGACAGCCGCGCCATGAAGCGGTCGCGCTGGGCCTCGGGCAGCGGGTAGGTGCCCTCCATCTCGATCGGGTTCTGGGTCGCCATCACCAGGAACGGTCGCGGCAGCTGGTAGGTCTGCCCGTCGACGGTCACCTGGCGCTCCTCCATCGCCTCCAGCAGGGCGGACTGGGTCTTGGGGGAGGCGCGGTTGATCTCATCACCGACGACCACATTGGCGAAGACCGCACCGCGGCGGAACTCGAACTCGCGGGTGTCCTGGTTGAAGACGCTGACGCCGGTGATGTCGCTGGGCAACAGGTCGGGGGTGAACTGCACGCGCGAGACGCGGCAGTCGATCGCCCGGGCCAGCGCCTTGGCGAGCATCGTCTTGCCGACGCCCGGCACGTCCTCGACGAGGAGATGGCCCTCGGCCAGCAGCACGGTGACCGCGGTCGCGACGACCTCGTCCTTGCCCTCGATCACGGTGGTGATGGCGTCCTGGATGGCGCCGGCCACCGACTGCACGGAGTCGAGATCGACGGAGCCGGGGGCCGCAGAGATGGCTGACATATCGACGATCTTGCCAAATCTCCCTGGTTGTTCTCGACAGGACGCGGCTCAGGGGCCTTCGCACCGCCCCTCCACCGCGCACCACCCGTCTCCTCCACTTCGCACCACGGGGGCACTCCACCCCGCTCCACCCGGCCCGCGCCCGGGTCACGGTCGCCCTCCTGGGTGGGCGACCGCATACCTCCTGACCTGCAGGTATGTCGTTTCCCACCGGATCCTGTCCGTGCCGGCCCGAGCCGGCCCAGGTGGGCGGGCTCGGTCAAGGGCGCCTGCGAGCGGGTGTCATGGTGAGATTTGCTCCACTTCACTCCCCGGGCGCTGACCTGCAGAGATCGTCAGATCCAGGGGATTTTCAGGGCAGTTTTCACCCCATCGTGGTGCGAAGTGGAGTAGAGTGGGGGACATCGGAAGTCCTCCATGTCGTCGCGCTGCAGAAAGGGGTTGGTCGAGATGCCGACGCTCTTCCTCGGCACGCACACCCCCAAGCTCGACGACAAGGGGCGGATGTTCCTGCCGGCCAAGTTCCGCGAGCGGCTGGGGGACGGGCTGGTCATCACCCGTGGCCAGGAGCACTGCCTCTACGTCTACACCGTCGCCGAGTTCGAGAAGATCGCCACGGAGATGACGAGCGGGACGACCACCACCTCCCGGGACGTCCGCGACTACCAGCGTGTCTTCCTCTCGGGAGCCTCCGACGAGGTCCCCGACAAGCAGGGCCGGCTGACCATCCCACCGGTGCTGCGTGAGTACGCCGGGTTGAGCACCGAGTGCACCGTGATCGGCGCCGGCAACCGCGTCGAGGTGTGGGACACGCAGACCTGGAACAGCTACCTCGAGGTGGCTGAGCCCGCCTTCGCCCAGCGTTCGGAGGAGGTGGTGCCCGGACTGATCTGAGCCGGTGTGAACACCACCCGGCCCCAGGCCTCCTCCCGTCCCTCGTTCCGACGCGACTTCCCCCGCGCCGGAGCCCGACCGCCACGGATCCCGACCCGTCTTCCCCCGGGCCGGAGCCAGGCAGGTCGGAGGACGGTAGGGGACCTGGGACCGGGAGGCCGATCCCGACTCAAGGACCACCACCCGTCCGGGCCACATCCCATGGAGCAGAACCTCCCCGCTGCCGAGCGCCACGTCCCCGTCCTGCTGGAGCGGTGCGTGGACCTGCTGGCACCTGCGCTGGAGGGCGCAGGGGAGCCCACGGGCGTCGCGGAGGCGGCGCCCGTCTTCGTGGACGGCACCCTCGGCATGGGTGGGCACACCGAGGCTGTCCTGGAGCGCTGCCCCCAGGCGCGCGCCATCGGGATCGACCGTGACCCGCAGGCGCTGGCCCTGGCGAGCGAGCGGCTGGCCCGTTTCGGCGACCGGTTCACCCCCGTGCACTCGGTCAGCGACGACATCCCGGCCGTGCTGGCCGAGCTGGGGCTGAGCCGGGCCCACGCGATCCTCTTCGACCTCGGCGTCTCCTCGCTGCAGCTGGACGAGCTGGAGCGCGGCTTCGCCTATCGCGCGGACGCGCCGCTGGACATGCGGATGGACCAGGGGGAGGGACCGACCGCCGCGGACGTGCTCAACACCTACGAGCCGCGCGAGCTGGAGCGGATCCTCAAGGAGTACGGCGAGGAGCGCTTCGCCCGTCCCATCGTTCGCGCGATCGTGCGTCGCCGCGCGGATGAGCCCTTCACCACCTCCGGTCCCCTGGTCGAACTGCTCCACGATGTCGTGCCAGCCGCGAGCCAGCGCAGTGGGGGACACCCGGCCAAGCGGACCTTCCAGGCGCTGCGCATCGAGGTCAACGCCGAGCTGAGCGTCTGGCGCGAAGGGCTGGAGGCCGCGCTCTCCGCGCTCGCCGTCGGGGGCCGGATCGTGATCCTGTCCTACCACTCGCTGGAGGACCGGATCACCAAGCGCGGCCTGGCGGAGGGGGCCACCAGTTCGGCCCCGCCGGACCTGCCCTTCGAGCTGCCCGAGCACGCGCCCTGGCTGCGGCTGCTCGTCCGCGGCGCTGAGCAGGCCGATGCCGACGAGGTCGCCCGCAACCCACGCTCCGCCTCGGTCCGCCTGCGCGTAGCCGAGCGCACCCGCGCAACCCCGGACCAGAGCCAGAACCCGTCCGCCCAGCATGACCCCGCCCACCACCACGAGGTGTCCCGATGAGCCAGATGACCGTCTCCGCCCGACTCGGTCGCGTCAGCGCGCGCCCGGCCTCCCTCCTCGGCCTGACCGGCCCGCTCGGCGGGAGCGTGCGCGCCGACCGGCGCACCCGCGTCCAGGACGCGGCGCCGGCCGTGGGGCACATCGGCTTCATGGTGCTGTGCCTGATGATCGTGGTCGCGACCTTCTCCGCGGTGCTGGTGCTCAACACCCTCCGGGCCGAGGGCTCCTTCGTGCAGTCCCGCCTCGCCGCCGAGGCCACGGAGTTGCACGACACGAAGGTCACCCTGCAGTCCGAGCTGGCCATGCACGACTCCTCCGAGGCGCTGGCCACCAAGGCGCGCAAACTCAAGATGGTCCCCTCCACCAGCACCGCCACGCTGCGGTTGTC
This sequence comes from Ornithinimicrobium pulveris, assembly GCF_050261105.1. Taxonomy (GTDB): domain Bacteria; phylum Actinomycetota; class Actinomycetes; order Actinomycetales; family Dermatophilaceae; genus Ornithinicoccus. Next base: position 1,200,118 of record NZ_CP189837.1, read on the forward strand.
GGACGGGCAGATCACCGGCGTGGCCTCCATGGTCGACGGCAACCGGACGCTTACCGTGGATCTGCCGTCCACGGGCGTGGCCACCAAGGACCGGTGACAGCGCATCCGCGAGCGCAGGACCAACCGCACGACCGCCAGCAGGACAGCCAACACGTACGCCAGCACGAACGGACAGGGTGAAGGACGAGTGGGAGCAGCCAGCCCGGGCCGTCAGGGGCCCCGCCGCCCTGCTGCTGGCGCGCGATCGAGCAGTGCCGCCGGGCGCCCCCGCGGCGCCGTCGCGCCGGGCGTGGTCCACCCCCACCGCCGCGTGCGGGCACTGCTCGTCGGCACCATGATCGTGCTCTCCCTGTTCGCCGCCCAGCTGGTGCGGTTGCAGGGGCTGGACGCCGCCAGCGTGTCCGCGGCCGCCTTCGACGGCCGCCTCGCCGTCCGCGCGATCCCCGCCGAGCGAGGCACGATCACCGACGTCCACGGCGCCGAGCTGGCGGTGAGCAGCGAGCGCCGCCAGATCGTCGCCGACCCCACCCTCACCGTGGACTACAAGCTGCGCGAGGACGGCGTCGTCGTCGACGAGGGCCTGCCGGCCGCCGCCCGCGTGGTCTCCGAGGTGACCGGCATCGACCAGGCCACCATCCTGCAGCGGCTGACCAACCCGCAGGGCGAGCAGTACGCCATCCTCGCTGCCGACGTCTCCCCGATGCAGTGGCAGGAGCTGCGCAAGCGCAACGTCCGTGGCATCAGTTCCGAGCCGATCATGCGCCGCGACTACCCGCTCGGCGAGGCCGTGGCCCCGCTCATCGGCTGGATGGGCGCCGGCGGCATGCCCGCCGGCGGCATGGAGCTGATCAACGACCAGGCCCTGACCGGCACGCCTGGGGAGGAGACCTACGAGCGCGGCAGCCAGGGCGAGGTCATCACCACCGGCTTCTACGACCTCACCCCGGCCACCCCCGGCAACGACGTGCGGCTGTCCATCGACGCCGACCTGCAGTGGTACGTCTATGACGCCGTCCGCACCCGGGTCGAGGAGGCCGCGGCGATCTCCGGCTACGGCGTGGTGATGGAGGTCAAGACGGGCCGCATCGTGGCGCTGGCCAGCTACCCCAGCTTCGACCCCTCCGAGCCGTCGCAGACCTCCGAGGGCATGCGCAATGCCGCCATCGAGGACGTCTACGAGCCCGGTTCGACGGTCAAGCTGATCACCGCCGCCGCCGCCCTGGAGGAGGGCCTGGTCGAGGCCGACACCCCGATCGAGGTCCCGGTCCGCCTGCCCCGCGGTGGCACCACCTTCAAGGACGTCGAGGAGCACCCGATCCTGCACCTGACCTTCGCCGGCGTGCTGGCGCGGTCCTCCAACATGGGCACGATCCTCTACGGCGAAAAGCTCGGCGACGACAAGCTCTACGAGTGGATCCGCAGGTTCGGCCTCGGCTCGCCCACCGGGCACGGCCTGCCCGGTGAGTCCGAGGGCTTGGTCCCGATCCCCGAGCGCTGGAGCGCCACCACCCCCTACACGCTGATGTTCGGTCAGGGCCTGTCCGGATCTTTCCTGCAGCAGGTCGGCGTCTTCCAGACGGTCGCCAACGGCGGGGTGCACGTGCCGCCGAGCTTCATCCAGGGCAGCACCGACTCCGAGGGCCGCTACACCGAGAATGCCGTCCCCGAGGGCAAGCGCATCATCTCCGAGGAGACCTCGGACACCCTGACCGACATCATGATGCAGATCCCCTCGGTCGCCGGCACCGCGCCACTGGCCGCCGTCCCGGGCTACCACGTCGCCGGCAAGACCAGCACCGCCGACCGCATCGACCCCGACACCGGCCGCTACAGCGGGGTCACCTCGAGCTTCATCGGTTACGCGCCCGCCGAGGACCCCAAGTATGTCGTCGGCGTGGCCGTCCAGCGCCCGACCCAGATCCACCGCTTCGGCGGCGTGATCTCCGGCCCCGTCTTCTCCGACATCATGCGCTACGCCCTGCAGAAGGACGGCGTCCAGCCCGCGACGGACCCGCCCAAGGAGGTCCCGCTCGAGTATGACCCCAACGCCAAGGCGAAGGGCGAGCCCAAGGGTGTCACACTGGGCGACATCGCCATCAAGGACGAAGGGACCCCCTGAGTGATCGCCCTGACCCTGCGCGAGGTGGCACGGGTGACCGGCGGTCGGGTCCATCCGGACACCCCGCAGACCGGTGACCTGCGCGTCACCACCGCCGTCGTCACCGACTCCCGGGCCGCTGGACCCGGGAGCCTCTACGTGGCCCGCCGGGGGGAGCACGCCGACGGCCACGACTACCTTGAGTCGGCTGCCGCCAACGGCGCGGTCGCGGCGCTGACCAACCGGGAGAGCGACGCGCTGCCCTGCGTCGTCGTCGACGAGGATCCCGAGCGGCTCTCCGAGCGTCCGGACCGCCCGCCCTACGACGCCGTCACCCGGGCGTTCGGCGCGCTCGCCCGTGAGGTGCACGACCGTTGCCAGGCGGCCGGTGGCCTACGCGTCGTCGGGATCACCGGTTCCTCGGGCAAGACCTCCACCAAGGACCTCCTCGCCCAGGTGCTCGCCCCGCTCGGCACCGTCCTGGCGCCGGAGGCCTCCTACAACTCCGAGGTCGGCGTGCCGCTGACCGTCTGCCGGCTCACCGAGGATGTCGACTTCCTGGTCGCCGAGATGGGCGCCTCCGGCCCCGGCCACATCGCCCACCTCACCGCGATCTCCCCGCCCCAGGTCGCCGTCGTGCTCAACGTCGGCAGCGCGCACCTGGGTGAGTTCGGCTCCCGCGAGGCGATCGGGCTGGCCAAGTCCGAGCTGGTCGAGGCGCTCACCCCAGGCGGCCTGGCCGTCCTCAACGCCGACGACGCCGTCGTCTCCGCCATGGCCATGGTCGCCGACCGGGTCGGCGCGCGCACCCTCTTCGTCGGGCTGGGGGAGCACGCCGACGTCCGCGCCGCCGACCTGACCACCGACCAGGGCGGCCGCGCCTCCTTCGTCATCCACGCGCCCGACACCCCCGCCGAGGGCGTCCCGGTCCAGCTGCAACTGGCCGGGGCGCACCACGTCGGCAACGCGCTTGCCGTGGCGGCCGTCGCCCACGAGTGGGGTATGCCGTGGCCCCAGATCGCCTCCGCGCTCGGCTCCGCGGGGCACCGGTCGCGCTGGCGGATGGAGGTCACCGAGCGCGCCGACGGCGTCACCGTGGTCAACGATGCCTACAACGCCAACCCGGACTCGATGCGCGCCGCGCTGCGTGCCCTGGCCTCGATGCGCCGCCCCGAGGGTCGCCTGGTCGCGGTGCTCGGCGGGATGCTCGAGCTGGGGCCCGACAGCGACCTCGAGCACGCCGGCATCGGCGCCCTCGCCGCCGAGCTCGGGGTGGATGAGCTGGTGACGGTCGGCCCCTTGGCCGAGGCGGCGGGCACGGCATACACCGACTCCGGCGGTGCCGGGACCCTCGCCTTCGGCGACCGGCACGAAGCCCGTGAGCACCTGGCTGCCACGCTCGCCCCGGGCGATGTGGTGCTGCTCAAGAGCAGCCGCGACTCCGGCCTACGTTTCCTGGGGGACGAGCTCGCGACCGAGGACGGTGACTGATGGTCAACGTGGTGCTGGCCGGCGGGGTGGCGATGGTGGTCGCCCTCTTCGGCACCCCCCTGTTCATCAAGTTCCTGGTCCGGCGCGGCTACGGCCAGTTCATCCGCGACGACGGCCCGACCAGCCACCACACCAAGCGCGGCACGCCGACCATGGGCGGCGCCGTGATCATCGCGGCCACGCTCCTGGGGTATGCCGGTTCTCACCTCATGCTCATCCTGCTCGACCTCTCGGGGCTGGTCGAGGTCACGCACAGCCGGTTCACGCTGAGCGCGCTGTTGGTCCTGTTCCTGATCACCGGGCTGGGCTTCATCGGCTTCCTGGACGACTACACCAAGATCTCCAAGCAGCGCAGCCTCGGGCTGACCTCGATCGAGAAACTCGCCGGGCAGACGCTGGTCGCGGTGATCTTCGCGATCCTGGCGCTGCAGAGCCCCGGTGATAACACCCGCAGCCCGGCCTCGACCGCCATCTCCTTCGTGCGGGACACCAGTTTCGACCTGGCGATGTTCGGGCCGATCGCGGGCGTGATCCTGTTCATCATCTGGGCCAATGTGCTCATCGCCGGCGCCTCCAACGGGGTGAACCTCACCGACGGGCTGGACGGTCTGGCGACCGGGGCCAGCGTGATGGTCTTCGGCGCCTACTCGGTCATCGGGATCTGGCAGTACAACCAGAACTGCCAGCTCGCCCCCGGCCCCAACTGCTATGACGTCCGCGATGCCCTCGACCTCGCGGTCGTGGCCTGCTCGGTCGCCGGCGCCTGCTTCGGCTTCCTGTGGTGGAACGCTTCGCCGGCCAAGATCTTCATGGGCGACACCGGCTCGCTGGCGCTCGGCGGCGGGCTCGCCGGCCTGGCGATCACCACCCACACCGAGTTGCTGCTCGCGATCCTGGGTGGCCTGTTCGTGCTGATCACGCTGTCGGTGATCATCCAGGTGGCCAGTTTCAAGATGACCGGTAAACGGGTCTTCCGGATGGCACCCCTGCAGCACCACTTCGAGCTGATGGGCTGGGCCGAGGTGACGATCGTGATCCGGTTCTGGATCATCGCCGGCATGTGTGTAGCCGTGGGCCTGGCGCTCTTCTACGGCGAGTGGGTGGCGAACCTGTGAGTGGGCAGCCGGAGGAGAGCGACCGGCTCGCGGGGCTGACCCACCGCGACGCCGACTGGGCCGGCCTGCGGGTGCTGGTCACCGGGTTGGGCATCAGCGGCTTCGCGGCGGCCGACGCGCTTCTGCAGCACGGCGCCGCGGTCACCGTGGTCGACGCTGGCCGCGGGGGAGAGCGGCAGGAGCAGCAGGCCGGGATCCTGGGCATCCTCGGTGCCGACGTGCGCCGCGGCGAGGACCATGTGGCGAGCTGGCCGGACCAGCTCGAGGTCGATCTGGTCGTCGCCTCGCCCGGCTGGCGCCCGGACCACCCGGTGCTGGCCGAGGCGGTGAGCAACGGCATACCGGTCTGGAGCGAGGTCGAACTCGCCTGGCGGCTGCGGCCCAACATCGGCGCCGCCCCCTGGCTCGCCGTGACCGGCACCAACGGCAAAACGACCACGGTCCAGCTGGTCGAGACGATGCTGCGCACCGCCGGGCTGCGCGCGATCGCCGCCGGCAATGTCGGCACCCCGATCCTGGACGCGGTCCAGCATCCCGAGCCCTACGACGTGATCGCGGTCGAGCTGTCCAGCTTCCAACTGCACTTCACGCACAGCATCGAGCCGCTGGCCAGCGCCGTGCTCAACCTGGCCCCCGACCATCTGGACTGGCACGGCTCGCTGGAGGCGTACGCGTCGGACAAGGCGCGCATCTACGAGCGGACCCACGTCGCCTGCGTCTACAACGTGCAGGACAAGGCCACCGAGCGGATGGTGGAAGAGGCCGAGGTGCAGGAGGGCTGCCGCGCGATCGGCTTCACCCTCGGCACCCCGGGTCTGTCGATGCTCGGGCTGGTCGACGACGTACTCGTGGACCGCGCCTACATCGAGGAGCGCGCCACCTCAGCCGCCGAGCTCGGCACGCTCGCCGACCTCGAGCTCGCCTCCGGCGGGGAGGCCACGCCGCCCCCGCACCTGGTGGCCAACGCGCTCGCCGCAGCCGCCCTCGTCCGCGCCCTGGGGGTGCCAGCCGAGCTGGTCCGCGACGGTCTGCGGGCCTTCCGCACCGACGCGCACCGCACCGCGATCGTGGCCCAGTCCGACGGCCTGACCTGGGTCGATGACTCCAAGGCGACCAACCCGCACGCCGCCGAGGCGGCCCTCGCGGCCTATCCCGACATCGTCTGGGTGGCCGGTGGCCAGCTCAAGGGCGCCGACGTCGACCCGCTGGTCGCGCGGCACGCCGACCGGCTGCGCGGGGTGGTGCTGCTCGGGGTGGACCGGGAGCAGATCGCCGCCTCGCTCGCCCGACACGCGCCGGATGTCCCCGTCCGCGACGTGGGTGTCGCGGACCATGGGGACATGGATGCGCTCGGGGTGCTGATGGACGACGTCGTGTCGTCCGCCGCTGATCTCGCGCGACCCGGTGACGTGGTGCTCCTGTCGCCCGCCGCCGCCTCCCTCGACATGTTCCCCAGCTATGGCTCGCGCGGTGACGCCTTCGCCGACGCGGTGCGCCGCCACCTGGGGATCGCGGGAGAGGCATGACCGCGATCAAGGACCGGCCGGCAGGATCGCAGCAGCGCCCCGGCTGGTCGATGACCTCCGTCGGGGAGTGGTTGCGCTCGCCGGTCGCCCCCTACTACCTGGTGCTGGTCACCGGCGGGCTGCTCTGCGGCCTCGGCCTGGTGATGGTGCTCTCCGCGAGCTCGGTCGGCTCCTACGCCGAGTTCGGCAGCTCCTACACCGTCTTCATGTCCCAGTTGATGTATGCCGGGATCGGCGTCGCCTTGGCACTCATCGGCTCGCGGATCCCGCTGCGCTGGTGGCGCAAGATGGCCTGGCCCGGCATCATCGTCGCCCTGGTGCTGCAGGCCGCGGTCTTCTCGCCGATCGGCTGGAGTTTCCAGGGCAACAGCAACTGGATCATCATTGGCGGCCGCACCATCCAGCCCTCCGAGCTCGGCAAGGTCGCGCTCGTCGTCTTCGGCGCGGCGGTGCTGACCACCAAGCGGCGGGTGATCCACAAGATCGGGCACGCGACGATCCCCTTCATCTTCCCCGTCGGGCTGGTGCTGGTCGGGCTTGTCCTCAAGGGCCATGATCTCGGCACCGCGATGATCCTGGTCGCGATCATCGTCGGGCTGCTGTGGGCGGCGGGTCTGCCGGGGCGCTGGTTCCTAGGCGTCGGCGGCATCGCCGCGGCCGGGGTGGGCTACCTGGCCATCGGCAGCGCCAACCGGATGCAGCGCATCCAGATGTGGATCGGCGACATCTGCGACTCCCCGCACGCGCTCAACGGCGGCTGCTTCCAGAAGGTGCACGCCGAATACGCCCTCGCCGACGGCGGCTGGTGGGGCCTGGGCCTGGGGGAGTCCCGCGAGAAGTGGGGCCTGCTGCCCGAGCCGCACAACGACTTCATCCTGGCGATCATCGGCGAGGAACTGGGCCTACCCGGCACCCTGGCCGTGCTCGGCCTCTTCGCCGTGCTGGCCTACGCCTGCTTCCGGATCGTCTCCCAGGCCGAGGACTCCTTCACCCGGCTCGCCGCTTCCGGCGTGATGATCTGGTTCCTGTCCCAGGCGCTGATCAACATCGGCTCGGTGATCGGGATGCTGCCGATCATCGGTGTACCGCTGCCGCTAGTCTCCTCCGGTGGCTCGGCGCTGATCGCCGCGCTGATAGGCCTGGGGCTGCTGCTGGCGCTGGCCCGCTCGCTGCCCGGCGCCCAGGAAGCGCTCGGCGGCGGCACCTCCCGCCTGCGCCGCACCTTCGCGGTCGTGCCCTCGGGCCGGTGGACGTCCTCGAGCAGCGCCCGCCGCGCCACCTCCACCCCACCCTCGCGCCCGGCCACCCGCCCGCAGCGCTCGGCCGTCGCCGCCAGCCGTGGTCAGGCCGGACGAGCCCGCCGCGCCGGGGCCCGCCCCGGTCGCGCACCGCGCAGCAGGAGCGGGCGATGAGCGCGTCCGAGGAGACCGACCGACCGCTGTCCGTCGTGCTGGCCGGCGGCGGCACCGCCGGCCACGTCAACCCGCTGCTCGCCACCGCGCAGGCGCTCCAGGAGCGCCTGCCCGACGTCCGGATCCAGGTGCTCGGCACCGCCGAAGGTCTGGAATCCCGGCTCGTCCCCGAGCGCGGCCTGCCGATGACGGTGGTCCCGCGCACGCCGTTCCCGCGTCGCCCGGGGGCCGCCGCGCTCCGCTTCCCCGGTGGGCTGTCCAAGGCGATCAGCACCTCCCGCCGCGCCGTGCGCGAGGCGCAGGCCGACGTCGTCGTCGGTTTCGGTGGGTATGTTGCTTCTCCCGCCTACCTCGCCGCTCGCCTCGAGCGGGTGCCGGTCGTGATCCACGAGCAGAACGCCCGCGCGGGTCTGGCCAACCGGATGGGCGCCCGGCTCGGCGCCACGGTCGCCACCACCTTCGCCTCGACCACGCTGCCCGACGCCGTCCGGGTCGGGCTGCCTCTGCGACCCCAGATCCGCGACCTGGTCCAGAACCTCGCTGGCGCGCGCGAGGACGGCTTCGCCCACTTCGGGCTCGAGCCGGGCCGCCCGACGCTGCTCATCTTCGGCGGATCGCTCGGCGCGCAGAGCCTCAACGTCGCCGCCGCCGGTGCCGCTGCCGACCTGCTCGCCGCCGGTGTGCAGGTGCTGCACCTCACCGGGCAGGGCAAGCAGGTGGACGTGTCCGGTGAGCCGGACCCGACCACCGGCGCCGCCTACCTGCAGCTGGAGTACTCCGACCGGATGGACCTGGCGTATGCCGTCGCCGACCTCGCCCTGTGCCGCGCCGGTGCAGGGACGGTGAGTGAGTTGGCCGCTGTGGGTCTCCCGGCGATCTACGTGCCGCTGCCCATCGGCAACGGTGAGCAGCGGCTCAATGCCGCAGACGTCGTCGAGGCCGGTGGTGGTCGCCTCGTCGACGACGCCGACATCACCCCGGCCTACCTGCGCGACGAGGTGGTCCCGCTCATCACCGACGCCGAGCAGCTCACGGCGATGGCCGCCGCCGCGGCGGGCGAGGGGGAGCGCGACGCAGCCGACCGCCTGGTGGACCTGATCCTCGCAGCTGCGAAACGGCATACCGGGGAGGGCGCGGAGCGGTGAGCGGCGGGGTGAATCCACGTTTCGACTTCACCCAGGAGGTGCCGCCCGTGGGTGAGTTGGGTGCGGTGCACCTGATCGCGATCGGTGGCTCCGGGATGTCCGGGGTGGCGCGGATGTTCCTGGACGCCGGCGTCAGCGTGTCCGGCTCGGACCGGGACGACAGCGCCACCCTGCGCGAGGTTGAGGGGGCTGGCGCGCGGGTCTTCGTCGGGCACGACGCCGAGCACGTGCGCGGCGCCGACACCGTGGTGATCTCCAGCGCGATCCCGGAGACCAACCCCGAGCTGGCCGCGGCGCGCGAGGCCGGGCTGCGCGTGCTGCACCGTTCCCAGGGGATCGCCGCGATGCTGCCCGGTCGCGACGCGGTCGCGATCGCCGGCGCCAACGGCAAGACCACGACCAGCGCGATGACCGCCCACGCCCTGCGCGCGGCTGGCGTCGACCCCGGATTCGTGATCGGCGCCCCGCTGGCCGGGATGGCGACCAACGCCACCCCTGGCGCCCCGGGCAGCCCGGTCGTGGTGGAGGCGGACGAGAGCGACGGCAGTTTCCTGGTCTATCGCCCGCGGGTCGCGGTCGTGACCAACGTGCAGCCCGACCACCTGGACTTCTACGGCGACGCGGACACGGTCGAGCGCGCGTATGCCGACTTCGCCGCCACCATCCGCCCCGGCGGGCTGCTGGTGACCAACGCCGACGACCCGGGGGCGGCGCGGCTCGCCGAGCGCGCGCGGGACCTGGGCGTGCGGGTGGTGACGTGGGGGACCGAGGTCGCGGACGTCCTGCTCACCGACCTGCGCTCAGAGGGGATGGGCGCGAGCGCCGAGGTGATCTTCACCCGTGCGCTGGGACCGGTGAGCGAAGGGACTCGGCTGCGGCTGAGCGTGCCGGTGCCGGGCACCCACAATGTGCACAATGCCGTCGCTGCGCTGCTCGTCGGCGTGGCCGGGCTGGAGCTGGAGCCGGAGGGCCTGCTCGCCGGTCTCGTGGAGTTCCCCGGCGCGCACCGGCGCTTCGAGCTGGTCGGCAGTGCCGGCGGGGTCGAGGTCGTCGACGACTATGCCCACAACGCGCCCAAGGTCGCGGCGGTGGTGCAGGCGGCCCGCTCGGCGGCCGAGGGGCGGCGCGTGATCGTCGCCTTCCAGCCGCACCTGTTCTCCCGGACGCGCGACTTCGCCCCCGGTTTTGCTGCCGGGCTCGCCGCCGCGGACGTGCTGCTCCTGCTGCCCGTGTATGGCGCTCGCGAGACCCAGGACCAGTTCCCCGAGGTCTCCTCCCGGCTGATCGCCGACCTGATCGGGTCGGGGAATCCCGGCGATGCCGGCGAGCCGGACGCGGGCGCCCTGCGGGGAGCGGGCGCCTCACCGCGAAAGGCCGACCCCGCGAACGGAGTCGGCCCCGAGGTCTACCTGGCCGAGGACCTGGCCAGCGCTCCCGAGCAGCTCGCGGCGCTGGTCCGCCCCGGCGACCTCGTCGTGACGGTCGGGGCGGGCGATGTGACCAAGATCGGCCCGCGCCTGCTGGACCTGCTGCAGCAGCGGGAGGAGGCGCGATGAGCCGGTGGAAGCGGAGCAAGCGCGACGCCTGGGCCAAGGACTCCGCCAAGGCCAAGGCTCCTTCGACGCATGGTCGGCCGATGCTGCGGCGGTTGGCCTGGCTCGGCGGGTTGGTCGGCGTGCTGGTCGCAGGTCTGGTCTTCCTCTTCTTCTACTCCGCCGCCTTCGTGGTGCGGGACCTGTCCGTGACCGGGGTCGAGGGCGAGCTGGCCGACTCGGTGGAGGCGCACGCCCAGATCCCTCACGGCCGCCCGCTGGCGCGGGTCTCCCAGGCCAATGTCGAGGCGCGGGTACTCGAGGACCCGCGGATCGCCTCGGTCGAGGTGATCCGGGACTGGCCCTCGGGGATCACCCTGGATGCGCACCCCCGCAAGGCCGCCCTCGTGCTGCGGCAGAAGGACGCCACCTGGCTCGCGGACACCAACGGTGTGGTCTTCGACGAGGTTTCCGAGCCCTCGCGCAAACTGCCCTCGGTGCGGGTGCCCGAGCCGCCGACCGAGATGTCGGAGGAGACGGTGCGCGGCCTGGTTGAGCTGTGGCGACTGCGGCCGGACCCGGCGGAGCTGGAAGGCCGCCTTGGCACGCCGAGGCTGGCCAGTGACGGAGCGGTCTCGATGAAGGTCGATCAACTGACCATCGTCTGGGGCGCGCCGGTCGAGGCAGAGCGCAAGTGGGCCGTGGTGAAGGCCCTGGTCGGGCAGGACAGCATCGATCCGCAGGGCGGCATCCCGCAGACGATCGACGTCTCCATCCCGGAGACGCCGGTGGTGACCGGGCTGCCCGAGGCCAGCCAGAACTGAGCGCTGACACCACCTGGCAGGGCACCACCAGCAGGGCACCGTCAGCAGGGCACCACCCGGCAGGGCACCACCCGGCAGCGCATCACCAGCAGGGCACCACCCGGCAGCGCATCACCAGCAGGGCACCACCAGCAGCAGAAGACACCCTGATGTGCAGATCCGGCTGTGCAGAAACTGCGCCCCGGCACGCGACACGCAACACCACAATGGAACAGTGCAAGACACGCCGGCGGCTGGGGGCGGGATGGTGAGGTCGTGGTCCTGAGTGGCCTTGAGCGGCGCCGTGCGGCGCTGTGCGGCGGTCGTGGCCGCCTGAGATGGACCTGACCTTGAGCATTGACCCTCGACCTGAAGTCGAGGTTCACGGCTGAGGGATCCGCGGGGGACTTCTCGTATGCTCGCGGGCAGCACCACCCACCTACTTTGCACAACCAAGCTCCCGGGCTTGCACACCTGCTTCAAGCTTCACTGTCGTTCACATCTCGAAAGGTGCATCGTGTCCGCTGCGCAGAACTATCTGGCCGTCATCAAGGTCGTCGGTATCGGCGGGGGTGGCGTCAATGCCATCAACCGGATGATCGAGGTCGGCCTCAAGGGTGTTGAGTTCATCGCGATCAACACCGACGCCCAGGCGCTGCTGATGAGCGATGCCGACGTCAAGCTCGACGTCGGCCGTGAGTTGACCCGCGGCCTGGGCGCCGGCGCCGACCCGGAGGTCGGCCGGCGTGCCGCCGAGGACCACCACGAGGAGATCGAGGAGGCCCTGCGCGGCGCTGACATGGTCTTCGTCACCGCCGGTGAGGGTGGTGGCACCGGCACCGGTGGGGCGCCGGTCGTGGCCAAGATCGCCAAGTCGCTCGGCGCGCTGACCATCGGTGTGGTCACCCGCCCGTTCACCTTCGAGGGCCGCCGCCGCGCGAACCAGGCCGAGTCCGGCATCAGCGCGCTGCGCGACGAGGTCGACACCCTCATCGTCATCCCGAACGACCGGCTGCTGTCGATCTCCGACCGCTCGGTCTCGATGCTGGACGCCTTCCGCTCGGCCGACCAGGTGCTGCTGTCCGGTGTCCAGGGCATCACCGACCTGATCACCACCCCGGGCCTGATCAACCTGGACTTCGCCGACGTGAAGTCGGTCATGCAGGGCGCCGGATCGGCGTTGATGGGGATCGGCTCGGCCCGCGGCGAGGACCGTGCCGTGCAGGCCGCCGAGCTCGCGATCTCCAGCCCGCTGCTGGAGGCCAGCATCGAGGGTGCGCACGGCGTGCTGCTCTCGGTCCAGGGTGGCTCGGACCTCGGTCTGTTCGAGATCAACGAGGCCGCCCGCCTGGTGCAGGAGGCCGCACACCCCGAGGCCAACATCATCTTCGGTGCCGTCATCGACGACTCCCTGGGCGACGAGGTGCGCGTCACTGTTATCGCCGCGGGCTTTGACGGTGGTGCCCCGCAGACCCGCACCGACGAGCGTGCGCTCGGCCAGGTCCAGCCCGGTGGTGGTGGCCGTCAGCAGCAGCCCCAGCAGCAGCGTCCGACCCAGGGTGGGCAGCGCCCGCACGAGTCCGCTCCGCAGCAGGGCCAGGGTCAGCAGGGCCAAGGCCACGTGGGGCAGGGCCAGCCGGGTCAGCAGGGTGGCGGCCAGCAGGGACAGCCGCAGGGGCAGCCTGGGCAGGGCCAGCCCCAGCAGCCGCAGCAGGGCCAGCCGGCCCAGCAGCGTCCGGCGCAGCAGCCTCCCCGCCAGGTGACCTTCGAGGACGACGGCGACGATCTGGACGTGCCCGACTTCCTCAAGTGAGTCGCTTCGCAGAGCAGTGACGAGGCCCCGACCGTGGATCACGGTCGGGGCCTCGCCGCCTACAGTGGTCCCGTGATCGAGCTGCGCACCCCCACCGAGATCGAGCAGATGCGCCCGGCGGGCGAGTTCGTCGCCGGCGTCCTGCACCAGCTGCGCGAGTGGACCGAGGTGGGCACCAACCTGCTCGACATCGACGCCGAGGCGCGGCGGATGATCGCCGAGCGTGGGGCGACCTCCTGCTACGTGGACTACGCGCCGAGCTTTGGGCGGGGACCGTTCGGCAAGGTGATCTGCACCTCGATCAACGACGCGGTGCTGCACGGACTGCCGCACGACTACGCGCTGCGCGACGGTGACCTGGTCAGCCTGGACTTCGCGGTCTCCGTCGATGGCTGGGTGGCTGACTCTGCCGTCTCCTTCGTCGTCGGGACCCCGCGCGAGGAGGACCTGGCGTTGATCGCCACCACCGAGAAGGCGCTCGCCGCCGGCATCGCCGCCGCCCGGGCGGACGCCCGGCTCGGCGACATCTCGCACGCGATCGGTCAGGTATGCCGCCGCGATGGTCACCGGGTCAACCTCGAGTTCGGGGGACACGGGGTCGGGCGGGAGATGCATGGCGATCCGCACGTGCTCAACGACGGCCGGCCGGGCAAGGGGATGCGGCTGCGGCCCGGGCTGGTCATCGCGATCGAGCCGTGGCTGATGCTGGGCACCGCCAAGCTGGACGTCGACGAGGACGGGTGGACGCTGCGCTCGCAGAACGGTCGGCGCGGCGCGCACAGCGAGCACACCATCGCGGTGACCGAGGGCGACCCGATCGTGCTGACCGCGCGCCAGAGTTAGGGGGAGGCCCGATGTTCTACTGGCAGGAGCGGATCGAGCCGAGCGGCAACGCGTACGGGGTTGTATGGGGTATCACCGATCGGCAGGGCGGATCCAGCGAAGGCGCGTATGCGTCGCTGAATCTCGGGCGCCACGTCGGCGACAACGACGAGGCAGTGATGACCAACCGGCACCGGCTCGCGCACGAGCTGGGCCTGCGGTTGCCCGACCTGCGGTTCATGGATCAGCAGCACGGCGCCGAGGTGGCGACCACCCCGGCGACGAGCTCGAGGCGTGCCGACAGCCACGTCGTGGACCTGCCCCAGCGGGTGGACTCAGAGGTGGCGCCGTCGGTCGACGGGCTGATCTCCGGATCGCCGGACGAGGCCCTGGTCGTCATGGTCGCCGACTGCGTGCCGGTGCTGCTCGTCGATCGGCGGGAGGGTCTGGTGGCCGCGGTGCACGCCGGCCGACCGGGGATGGTGGCCGGCGTGGTGCCAGCGACACTGGATCGGCTGGCCGAGCTCGGCGCGCGCGACCTGGAAGCGATCGTCGGACCGTCGGTCTGTGGGCGCTGCTACGAGGTGCCGGAGGAGATGCGCGCAGCGGCGGCGGCGGTGGAGCCGGCCAGTGCGGCGGTGACCTGGCAGGGGACGCCCGCGATCGACGTCGCGTCCGGGGTCGTCTCACAGCTGGCGCGGGCCGGGGTCGCGCTGCGCTGGCTGCCCGGCTGCAGCCGTGAGCACCGGGACCTGTACTCCTACCGCGGGGAGGGCAGCACCGGGCGGTTCGCCGGCGTTGTTCGCCTCCTCGCTCCGGAAAGGGCGGCCTGAGATGGAACGACGTGAGGAGCTGCGCACTGCACTGGTCACGGTCCGCGCGCGGATCGACGCGGCGTGCGCCGAAGCAGGGCGCTCACCGGATGAGGTCACCCTTATCGTGATCACCAAGTTCTTCCCCGCCTCGGACGTCGAGCTCCTGCGCGAGCTGGGCGTGAGCGACATCGGCGAGAGCAAGGACCAGGAGGCGCTGCCCAAGGTGGGCGAGCTGGCGGACGCCGTCCGGTCGGCGTTGAGCGTCCATTTCGTCGGCCAGTTGCAGACCAACAAGGCCAACCGCGTGACCCGGTATGCCGATTGCGTCCAGTCGGTCGACCGGGGCCGCCTGGTGAGCGCGCTGGACAAGGGTGTGGCGACGGCGATGGAGTCCGGTCTGCGGGAGAACCCGCTGGCCGTGACGCTCCAGGTCGGCCTCGGCGAGGGCGAGGACCGCGGCCGCGGGGGAGCGCTGCCCGAGGACCTCTCCGAGCTCGCCGACCGAGTCGCTGGCAGCGAGCATCTTCACCTGCAGGGCCTGATGGCGGTCGCGCCCCGAGACCTGGACGGCAACGGCATACGGGCCGCCTTCGACCGGTTGGCGACCCTCGGCGAGGAGCTGCGGCATACCCACCCGGACGCCACCTGGTTGTCCGCCGGGATGAGCGGCGATCTCGAGCTCGCGATCGCCGCCGGTGCGACACACCTGCGTGTCGGGAGCGCAATCCTCGGATCGCGACCCACCGGACGGTAGCGTCGGGAGCGACCGAAGATCGCCCACGGGTAGACGCCCGTCACGCACAAGGAGCTCGCTGACATGGCCGGGGCACTGCGCAAGACCATGGAGTACCTCGGACTCGCCGAGTCCGATGAGCGGTACGACGACTACGACGCCTACACCGACGAGGAGCCGCGCCGCGAGACGCAGGTCCGTAACCTGCGCGACGAGCGTGAGGACGAGGGCGACCACGAGGCTGAGGTCGCGGTGCTGCCTCGCCGGACCCCCGTGTCCCAGGTTGTCAGGGAGCCCAGGATGAGCGAGCTCAACCGCATCACCACGATCCACCCCCGCACCTACAACGAGGCCAAGAACATCGGTGAGGCCTTCCGCGGCGGGATCCCGGTCATCATGAACCTCACCGACATGGACGACGCCGACGCCAAGCGTCTGGTGGACTTCGCAGCCGGCCTGGCCTTCGGTCTGCACGGGTCGATCGAGCGCGTCACCAGCAAGGTCTTCCTGCTCAGCCCCGAGCACATCGAGGTCGACGGCGCCGACCGTGAGGCCCCCAAGGCACAGGCGCCGTTCAACCAGAGCTGATCGCTGACGTAATCTCGACGTCATGATCAGCCAGCTTCTCCACCTGATCCTGACGCTCTATTTCTTCGTCCTCATCGGGCGGCTGATCTTCGACTGGGTGCAGCTCTTCGCCCAGGACTGGCGTCCCAAGGGTCCGATCCTCGTGCTCGCCAACGGCATCTACGAGTTGACCGACCCGCCGATCAAGGCCCTGCGACGGGTGATCCCGCCGCTGCGGCTCGGGGGAGTGGCTCTCGATCTGGGCTTCCTCGTGCTGATCCTGGCGGTCAGCATCGCCCGCCGGATGGTCCTCCAGCTCCCGTTCTGAGTGGGGCGCGGCGGACGCTGGAGTCGGGTCGAGGCCTGATCGAAGCGTGGCCGGAGCGTCGTCGGAGGGTCGTCGGGGAGACCTGAGGTGGCCGTGACCGGTGTGCTCACTCTGGGTTAGAGTGTCGCCTGCACGTGCATGACCGCACGTCATCGGCCCTGCCATCCGTGAACGGCGTGGGCGCCGGTGACTTCCTGACCCGAGGTGAAACATGGCGCTGTCCCCCGAGGACGTCATCAAGAAGAGTTTCAGTGCGACCCACCTGCGTCGTGGGTATGACGAGACGCAGGTTGACGACTTCCTGGACGAGGTCGTGGTCGAGCTCCGCCGCCTGATCGCGGAGAATGATGGGTTGCGCTCCGACCTCGACGACTGCCGCGCCAGCCGCGGGCTGGGGGATTCCGAGCGCTCCGACGACGCGACGACCTCGTTCGCGCCGGTCGGTGGCCAGGACGGCCAGCCGATCCCGCTGCAGGACGACACCCGTCAGCAGGAGCTCGAGGCCGAGCTCGCCCAGGTGCGCGCCGAGCTTGAGGCCGAGCGCGAGAAGGGCGCCCAGGCTGCCGAGGGCGAGGAGGGTGCCGCGGAGTCTGCTGGCGACAGCGACGCCGACGAGCGTCTCGCCGCCGCCAACGCTGAGGTCGAGGAGCTGCGTCGTCAGCTGGCGGAGTCCGAGCAGGCCCGCGAGGAGTCGCGCCGTGCCGCTGAGGACGCCGACCGCCGCAACGAGGAGCTGCAGGCCGCCAGCGAGGGCCGCGAGGCCGAGTCCGCGCAGGCCAGCGGCGCCGCCGAGTCCGAGCTGTCCGACCTGCGTGGTCGCCTCGGTGCTGCCGAAGATGAGGTGCGCGGGCTGCAGGAGCGGCTCGCCGACGCCGAACAGCGCGCTGCGCAGGCCGAGGCCGACGCAGCCGAGGCCCGGGAGGCTGCCGAGTCCGCCGGGCAGGCCCAGCCGGTCGCTGCCGTCTCCGGCGACGCCGGAGCTCCGCAGGCCACCGAGTCCAGCGCCATCATCTCGCTGGCCCAGAAGCTGCACGATCAGCACGTGGCCGAGGGCGAGAGCACCAAGGCCAAGATGCTGCAGGAGGCCGACGACTACCGGTCGACCACCGTCGCCGAGGCCGACAGCCAGGCCAAGGAGCTCGTGCAGACCGGCCAGGAGACGCACGACCGCCTCATCCACGAGGGCCAGACCCGGCACGACGAGTTGGTGCAGACCGGCCAGGAGACGCACGACCGTCTCGTGCACGAGGGCCAGACCCGCCGCGAGGAGCTCATCACCGAGGGCCAGGCCAAGCACGACGAGCTCGTCGGCACCGGCCAGCAGACCCACGACTCGATGCTCTCCGAGGCGCAGGGCAACCGCGACAAGATGATCGCGGACGCCGAGCAGCGCCGCAGCAGCGTGCTGGCCGACCTGGGTCAGCGCCAGGAGGAGATGACCGGGCGGATCAGTGCGCTGCAGAGCCAGGAGACCGACCTGCGCGACAAGCTGCGCGGCTTCCTCAGCGACCAGCTCTCCCGCATCGACGGCCGCGACGAGCAGCCGCAGGACGGCGAGCACCAGGGCTGATCGCCACCACACGACCATCGCGATGCCCCGGCCGAATCGGCCGGGGCATCGCGTTGTGACGACACGCCGTAGGAGTCCGCGTCACCCTGCGTTGTCACCGTGTCTGCCCTGCTCTATCCTTCCCGCACCAGCCCGCGTCGGTCCACGACCTGCGCGGGCCAACTCAGAAGCAGAAGGGGAGTCCCGTGGCCAGGACCAAGAAGGACGTCACGTCGGCGCACGAAGGCCTCGGCGTGGGTGCCGGTGAGGACCCGTGGACGGCCGAGGAACTGGCCGAGGTGCGCGCCGAGCTGGAGTCCGAGCAGACCCGCCTGCAGGAGGAGGTCGACGCCTCCGAGCAGGACCTGGTCGAGCTCGCCCGCAGCTATGGCGATGGTGCCGGTGACGACCAGGCCGACGCTGGCGCCGCCACCTGGGAGCGCGAGCACGAGCTCTCGCTCGCCAACAACGCCAAGGACCTGCTGGAGCAGACCTCGCGGGCACTGGCCCGGATCGACGAGGGCAGCTATGGCGAGTGCGAATCCTGCGGCCAGCCGATCGGCAAGATGCGGTTGCAGGCCTTCCCTCGTGCGACCCTATGCATGACATGCAAGCAGAAGCAGGAACGCCGCTGAGCCCAGCCCCCGCACGGGAGCACCCTCGACGCACCGTCCTGGCCTTTGGCCTGGCCGGTGCCTGGTTGATCGTTGATCAGCTCACCAAGCTGTGGGCCGAACGCTCGCTCACCCTCGGCAACCCGGTCCCGGTGATCGGTGACCTGCTGCGCTTCCACCTGACCTACAACTCCGGCGCGGCCTTCTCGATGGGCACCTCGATGACCGGGGTGCTCACCGCCCTGGCCACCCTGATCTCGATCGTCATCATCTGGCAGATCCGCAAGGTGCGCAGTCTGCCCTGGGCCATCGCCCTCGGCCTGCTCCTCGGTGGCGCGCTCGGCAACCTCGTCGACCGCTACTTCCGTGATCCCGCCCCTGGCCTGGGGCACGTCGTCGACTTCCTGCGGCTGCCGAACTTCCCGATCTTCAATGTCGCCGACATCGGCGTCACCACCGCCGCCTGCCTGATCGCGCTGCTCGCCATCCGGGGCATCCACCTGGACGGCACCCGCGAGGGCGATCGCGACGAGGAGACCCGATGAGCCAGTCGCGGGTCTTCAACGTCCCCGAGGGCCTGGAGGGGGAGCGCGTCGATGCGGCCCTGGCCCGGCTGCTCGGCCTGTCCCGCTCCAAGGCTGCCGACCTGGCGCAGAACGGCGCGGTCCAGATGGATGGCAAGGTCGTCGGCAAGTCCGACCGCGTCCTCGCCGGGAGCTGGCTGGACGTCGAGCTCCCGCCCGCGGCGCCGGAGACCCACCCTGACCTGGAGGTCGTCGCCGAGCCGGTCGAAGGCATGCGGATCGTGCACGACGACACCGAGATGGTCGTCGTCGACAAGCCGGCCTTCGTCGCCGCCCACCCCAGCGTCGGCTGGTCCGGCCCGACAGTGGTCGGCGGTCTCGCCGCTGCGGGTTATCGGATCTCCACCTCCGGCGCCCCCGAGCGGCAGGGGATCGTGCAGCGCCTGGACGTCGGCACCAGCGGGCTGATGGTCGTCGCCAAGTCGGAGCGGGCCTACACCGTGCTCAAGCAGGCCTTCCGCGACCGCGTGGTCGACAAGACGTACCACGCGCTCGTCCAGGGTCTGCCCGACCCGCACGAGGGCACGATCGATGCGCCGATCGGTCGGCACACCGGCCACGACTACCGGTTCGCGGTCCGCCGCGACGGGCGCCAGAGCATCACCCACTACGAGCTCCTCGAGGCGCACCGCTCGGCCAGCCTGCTCCAGATCCACCTGGAGACCGGCCGCACCCACCAGATCCGCGTCCACTTCTCCGCCCTGCACCACCCCTGCTGCGGTGACATCACGTATGGCGCCGACCCCACCCTGGCCAAGCGGCTGGGGCTGGAGCGGCAGTGGCTGCACGCCGTCCACCTGGGCTTCGAGCACCCCGGCAGCGGGGAGTATGTGGAGTTCACCTCGCCCTATCCCGACGACCTCGAGGTCGCCCTGGACCGCATCCGCGGCTGAGCGCGACCGCCGCCGGTGGGTCGCGGCATACGGGCGTCGGGGTGTGTCGGTGGGGCGATCTAGGATCAGGGGCGATGTCTCCCACAGTCAGCCCCGACCAGAACTTTGTGCACCTGCACAACCACACCGAGTACTCCATGCTCGATGGTGCGGCGCGCATCGATGAGATGTTCCAGATCGCCGAAGAGCAGGGGATGCCGGCGATCGCGACGACCGACCACGGGTTCATCTTCGGGGCGTATGAGTTCTGGAAGACCTCGCAGAAGTACAACGTCAAGCCGATCATCGGGCTCGAGGCCTATGTCACCCCCGGCACGCACCGGACCGACAAGACGCGGGTGAAGTATGGCGACGGCGGCCGGGACGATGTCGCCGGCTCGGGTGCCTACACCCACATGACGCTGCTGGCGCGCAACAACAACGGCATGCACAACCTCTTCCGGATGGCCAGCCTCGCCTCGCTGGAGGGCTACTACTTCAAGCCGCGCATGGACCGCGAGCTGTTCGAGACCTACGGGCAGGGCCTGATCGCCACGACCGGGTGCCCGTCGGGGGAGATCCAGACCCGGCTGCGGATGGGGCAGTGGGACCAGGCCGTCGCCTACGCCTCGGACATGAGGGACATCCTCGGGGCGGAGAACTACTACCTCGAGCTGATGGACCACGGCATCGACATCGAGCGGGTCGTGCGCCAGGACCTGCTCAAGCTGGCCAAGGAACTGTCGCTGCCGCTCCTGGCGACCAACGACCTGCACTACACCAAGCGTGAGGACGCCGGCGCGCACGGGGCACTGCTGTGCGTCTCGACCGGCGCCCAGCTCAGCGATCCCAAGCGGTTCAAGTTCGACGGGGACGGCTACTACATCAAGACCGCGGCCGAGATGCGGGAGGTATGGCGTGAGCTCCCCGAGGCCTGCGACAACACCTTGGTCGTGGCCGAGCGGTGCGACATCTCCTTCACCGAGGGCGAAGGGCGCTACATGCCCAAATTCCCGGTGCCCGAGGGTGAGGACGATGTCAGCTGGTTCATCAAGGAGGTCGAGGCGGGGCTGCACAAGCGCTACCCCGAGGGCGTTCCGGACTACGCGCGCAAGCAGGCCACCTACGAGACCGAGGTCATCGTCGGCAAGGGCTACGCGAGCTACTTCCTCGTCGTCGCCGACTTCATCAACTGGGCCAAGGAGCAAGGCATCCGGGTGGGGCCGGGGCGTGGCTCGGGTGCCGGGTCGATGTGCGCCTACGCGATGGGGATCACCGACCTCGACCCCATCCCGCACGGCTTGATCTTCGAGCGCTTCCTCAACCCCGAGCGCAAGTCGATGCCCGACTTCGACGTCGACTTCGATGACCGCCGGCGCCCCGAGGTGATCCGTTATGTCACCGAGAAGTATGGCGATGACCGGGTCGCGATGATCGTCACCTACGGCACGATCAAGGCCAAGCAGGCGCTCAAGGACGCCTCGCGGGTGATGGGGTACCCCTTCGCGATGGGGGAGAAGCTCACCAAGGCCATGCCGCCAGACGTGATGGGCAAGGGGATGTCCCTGTCCGGCATCCACGACCCCGAGGACAAGCGGTACAACGAGGCCGCCGAGTTCCGCGAGGTGCTGGCCGAGGACGTGCACGCGGCCGAGGTCTTCGAGACCGCGCGCGGGCTGGAGGGGCTGAAGCGGCAATGGGGTGTGCACGCCGCCGGCGTCATCATGTCCAGCGAGCCGCTGCTCGACGTCATCCCGATCATGCGCCGCGAGCAGGACGGCCAGATCATCACCCAGTTCGACTACCCCAGCTGTGAGGCGCTCGGGCTGGTCAAGATGGACTTCCTGGGGCTGCGCAACCTCACCGTCCTGGATGATGCGATCCGCAACATCAAGGACAACCGCGACGAGGACATCGACCTGGACGCGCTGTCCAAGGACATGACCGACAAGGCGACCTACGACCTGCTCGGTCGCGGTGACACCCTCGGCGTCTTCCAGCTCGACGGCACCGGCATGCGCCAGCTGCTGCGCCTCATGCAGCCGGACAACTTCGAGGACATCTCCGCGGCGCTCGCGCTCTACCGCCCCGGCCCGATGGGCGTGAACGCGCACACGAACTTCGCGCTGCGCAAGAACGACAAGCAGGAGATCACCCCGCTCGACCCGCAGCTCAAGGGCAAGCTGCAGCCGGAGATGGAAGCGGCGCTCGAGCCGATCCTGGGCACGACCTACGGTTTGTGCGTCGCGGGTGAGACGCCGATCATCGACGCCGACACCGGTGAGCGGGTGCGGATCGATGAGCTCGAGGAGCGGGTGACGCGGGGCTTCTGGACCTTCGGCGTCGACGAGCGAGGCAAGGTCGTCCGCCGTCAGGTCACCCACTGGTGGCAGATGCCGCCCAAGCCGGTGCTGACCGTGCGCACCTCCTCCGGTCAGCAGGTGCGGCTCTCCGCCGACCACAAGGTCCTCACGCCCCGGGGGTGGGTGCCGGCGGGTGAGTTGGTCGTGGGACGAGACCGCATCGCGCGCCCACGCGACGCATTCGACGTGTCCTTCCCCTCGCAGGTGGGAGCAGATGAAGCAGCCCTGCTGGGCTACCTCATCTCGGACGGCTACATCACCATCTACGAGAACACCTTCATCAGCTCGCGGGCCGAGCTCAGGGCTGAGGTGTCGCGCCTATGCCTGACCCTGTTCGATGACACACACCCCGTCGAGGATTGCCTAGACCGGCGAGCTCCACGGGTGAGGTTCGCCGCATCACCTCGAGGCACCGGCAAGGGTGGAAATCCGCGGCGGGGCGTGCTGCCTCAGATCGGGATCAACCGGTGGCTCCGTGCTCTCGGCTACGAGAAGAAGACGACGTCGGCACACAAGTTCGTGCCGGAGGCCGTCAAGCGCGCCGACCGCGAGGCACGCCTGCGTCTGGTCGCCGCACTGTGGGACGGCGACGGGCACGTGGGCGGCAAACTGGCGTACTACAAGACCGTGAGCGCCACGCTCGCCTCAGACCTGGCCGAGGTGCTGGGGAGCCTAGGCATCCCTTCCACCACGAGGCAGAGCGGCACCTACGAGTCCGTACGCTTCGGCACCCAGACGGCGTGGGCTGTTCACGTCTACGACGAGCGGTTCTGGCAGTTGGTCGTCCCGCGCATGGTGGCACAGAGCAAGGTGGCGGCCCGGCTGCCGCTGTCCATAGCGTCGCGCAGCCGCGGTGTGAGCCGCCGACTCATGCTCGCGCACGGCGGAGACGTCCTCCGGGACGACGTGAGACTGTCCACGAGGACCCGGAACGCCATGGCGGATGGTCCTGCGAGCCTGTCCGGCCTGCATCGCTACCTGTGGCGCGAAGGCCTGGTGGCCGAGCCCAAGACCTCCCATCCTGCTGATGACGGCTCTGGCTTCTACCCGCTCAACGCGACCTCCTCGGCATACCTCGACAGCATCGGGACGCAGGAGGACCACTTCTTCGCCGCCATGGACTGGACGCGGGTCGAGTCGATCGCCGTCGGCGCCGAGGAGCCGGTCTACGACATCACGGTGGACGACGTGCACAACTTCGTCGCCCACGGGCTGGTGCTCTCCAACTGCATCTACCAGGAGCAGGTAATGGAGATCGCCCAGAAGTTGGCGGGCTACACGCTCGGCAACGCCGACCTGCTGCGGCGGGCGATGGGCAAGAAGAAGAAGGAGGTGCTGGAGGCCGAGTACATCCCCTTCTCGGACGGGATGAAGGCCAACGGCTACAACGAGGCCTCGATCGCTGCGCTGTGGGGCGTGCTCGTGCCCTTCTCCGACTACGCCTTCAACAAGGCGCACACCGCGGCCTACGGGCTGATCTCCTACTGGACCGGCTACCTCAAGGCCAACTACCCGGCGGAGTACATGGCCGCGCTGCTGACCAGCGTCGGTGACGACAAGGACAAGCGCCCGATCTACCTGGCAGAGTGCCGGCGGCTCGGGATCTCGGTGCTGCCGCCGGACGTCAACGAGTCGGTCGGCACCTTCGCCGCCGTGGGCGATGACATCCGCTTCGGGATGGCCGCGATCCGCAATGTCGGCCACAACGTGGTCAACGCCATCGTCACGACCCGTGAGGAGAAGGGTGCCTTCACCTCCTTCGAGGACTTCCTGCGCAAGTGCCCGGTGGTGGTCTGCAACAAGCGGACCATCGAGTCGCTGATCAAGGGCGGTGCCTTCGACAGCCTGGGTCACACCCGGCAGGGCCTGGTCGCCATCCACGAGCGCTATGTCGATGCCCTCGTCGATGAGAAGAAGCAGGAGGCCATCGGCCAGGACAGCCTCTTCAGCGGCTTCGGCGACGACGCCGAGTCCGAGCCGATGGAGATCGTCACGCTGCCGCCGATCCCGGACATCGAGTGGGACAAGACCACCCTGCTCGCCTTCGAGCGCGAGATGCTCGGCCTCTACGTCTCCGACCACCCGCTCAACGGGATCGAGCACATCCTGGCCCAGCACGCCAGCGCCTCGATCCTGGAGCTGGTCGGGGAGGACGGGGTCAAGGACGGCGACTTCGTCACCGTCGCCGGTCTGATGACCAACCTGCAGCTCAAGCGGACCAAGAACGGTGACCCGTACGCCCGCCTGACCATCCAGGACATGGCCGGCGGCATCGACGTCGTCTTCTGGCCCAAGACCTACATGACGATCTCGACCATGCTGGCCGAGGACACGGTCGCGGTGATCAAGGGCCGGCTGAAGAAGGGCGACGACGGTGCCGAGCTGCTCGCCAACGAGCTCACCCTGCCTGACATCAAGCAGGGCCCTCGCGGGCCGGTGGTGCTCAAGCTGCCGCTGAGCCGGGTCACCGACGGGCTCGCGCACAAGCTCAAGGGCGTGCTGGCCAACCACCCCGGCAGTACCGAGGTGCACGTCAACCTCGATCAGCCCGGCCGCAAGGTGCTCATGCGCCTGGACGACAGCCTCCGGGTGACCGCCAGCCCTGAGCTCTTCGGTGAGCTCAAGGCGCTCCTGGGTGCCTCCTCGATCCAGTCCTGAGCCTCCGCCACCGGTGCGGGTGCGCGCGCGGCTCGATGAGACGGCATACGGGCAGGTAGTTTTGGTCGGGTGACTCTCGAGACCCGCCCGACCCCGCCCGTCGCCGAGCACCGCGACATCGTCCGCAGCCACCACGGCGAGGACGTCACCGACAGCTACGAGTGGCTGCGCGAGAAGACGAACGCGGAGGTGATCGCGCACCTCGAGGCCGAGAACGCCTATACCGAGGCGGTCACCGCGCACCTGGACGGGCTGCGCGAGCGGATCTTCGAGGAGATCAAGGGGCGCGTGCAGCAGACCGACCTCTCGGTCCCGGTCCGCCACCGCGACTGGTGGCACTACACCCGCACCATCGAGGGCGAGCAGTACGCCGTGCACGCCCGGATCGCGGTCGGCGACTCACCCGACCGCCCCGTGCTCGACGCCGGCGCGGTCCCCGAGGGCGAAGAGGTGCTGCTCGATGGCAACAAGGAGGCGCAGGGCGAGGAGTTCTTCTCCCTGGGTGCGTATGACGTGACTGCCCACGGCGACCGCCTCGCCTACGCGGTCGACACCTCGGGCGACGAGCGCTTCGACCTCAAGATCAAGGACCTCGCGAGCGGCGAGATCATCGACGACTCGGTCACCGGGATCGGCTACGGCACCGCCTGGTCGGCCGATGGGACCCACATCTTCTACACCCGCGTCGACGACGCCTGGCGCCCGCACGAGGTCTGGCGCCACGAGGTCGGAACCCCCGCCGAGCACGACGTCCTCGTCCACCACGAGGAGGACGAGCGCTTCTGGATGGGGATCGGCACCTCGCGCGATGACCGCCACGTCGTGATCATGCTGGGCAGCAAGAACACCTCCGAGACCCGGCTGCTGTCGGCCGACGACCCGACCGGCGAGTTCCGGGTCGTGGCGCCGCGCACCGAGGGTCTGGAATATGAGGTGGAGCCGGCGGGCGACTACCTCTGGATCGTGCACAACGCCGAGCACCGCGACTTCGAGCTGGCCGTCGCGCCGCTGGAGTCCACCGACCGCGCCGACTGGCGCACCGTGCTGCCCGGTGAGAACGGGGTGCGGGTCAGTGGCGTCGACGCCTTCTCCGGCCACCTCGCGCTGGCGCTGCGCCGCGACGGCCTGACCCAGGTGCAGATCCTGCCGCTGTCGGCCGACGGACGCCCGATCGGGCAGGGCTACCAGGTGCCGGTCGAGGAGGAGGTCTACTCGATCGAGACCGGGGCCAACCCGACCTACGACACCGACACCCTCCTGGTCACCATCGAGTCGTTGGTGACCCCGAGCAGCATCTACGAGCTGGACCTGGTCAGCGGTGAGCTGGAGCTGCTCAAGCGGCAGCCGGTGCTCGGCGGCTACGACCCGGCCGACTACCAGCAGCACCGGCTGTGGGCCACCGCCGAGGATGGCACCCGCATTCCGATCTCGCTGGTGGCCCGCAAGGACATCCAGCCCGATGGGAGCAACCCCGGGCTGCTCTACGGGTACGGCTCCTACGAGATCTCGATCGACCCCTACTTCTCGGTGTCGCGGCTGTCCTACCTGGACCGGGGCGTCGTCTACGCCATCGCCCACGTGCGCGGCGGGGGCGAGATGGGTCGCGGTTGGTATGAGTCCGGGCGGATGGAGCACAAGCGCAACACCTTCACCGACTTCGTGGCCGCTGCCGATGAGGTCGTCGCCTCTGGCTGGGTGGCTGCAGACCGGCTCGCGGCGGAGGGGCGCTCAGCCGGCGGGCTGCTGATGGGCGCCGTGGTGAACCTGGCGCCCGAGAAGTTCCGCGTCGTGCACGCGGGCGTGGCCTTCGTGGACGCGTTGACCACGATCCTCAACCCCGCGCTGCCGCTGACCGTGGGGGAGTGGGAGGAGTGGGGCAACCCGCTGGAGTCCGCGGAGATCTATCAGCTGATGCGCTCCTACACCCCCTACGAGAACATCCGCGAGGTCGAGTACCCCGCGATCCTGGCGACCACCGGCCTCAACGACACGCGCGTCTTCTACGTCGAGCCGGTCAAGTGGGTGGCGCGGCTGCGCGAGACCGTCACCAACGACCCGCAGCAGCGGCCGATCCTGCTCAAGACCGAGATGGTCGCCGGGCACGGTGGCAAGACCGGCCGGTATGACGCCTGGCGCGAGACCGCCTTCGAGATCGCCTTCATGGTCGACCAGCTGGGCGCCACCGAGGCGAGGTGACCCGCGTCGCGGGAGTTGCGGCATACGGGAAATTTTTCGGCGGTTCGCCCCCTTGGCCGTGAATCGTCCGGTGATCTAGGCTGGGCACCGGACAACTGTCGTCCAGCACACGCCGTCGACACCACTGTGAGGAGACCAGCGCCGTGGCCGAGCCGTACAAGGTGACCTACGCGACCCTGACCGCCGACAACGAGGACCTGCACACCGCCTACGAGCAGGGGATCGAGAAGGCCCGCGGGTGGCTGGGCGAGGAGATCGCCGCCCCCGGTGACCCCAACCCTAGTGAGCCGATCGAGGTGCACAGCCCCGCCGACCCCTCCGTGGTGGTCGCCACCGTGCGCCCCGCCTCGACCGAAGCGATCGACACCGCCATCGCCGAGGCGAAGCAGGCCGGCAAGGCCTGGGCCGCGACCCCCTGGCAGGAGCGCGTCCGCATCCTGCGCGACCTCGCCGACACGATCAGCGAGCAGGCCAACGAGCTGGCCGCGCT
The DNA here is from genome assembly GCF_050261105.1 of Ornithinimicrobium pulveris. GTDB lineage: Bacteria > Actinomycetota > Actinomycetes > Actinomycetales > Dermatophilaceae > Ornithinicoccus. The sequence goes on from NZ_CP189837.1 coordinate 1,227,644, forward strand.
GATGACGATCGAGGTGGGCAAGAACCGCCTCGAGGCCCTCGGCGATGTCGAGGAGTCGGCCGTCTTCTTCCGCTACTACGCCGACCAGGTCGAGAACAACGGCGGCTTCGATGCCCCGATGGACTCGCTATCGGACAAGGAGAAGACCCGCTCGGTGCTCAAGCCGTTCGGCGTCTGGGGCGTGATCGGGCCGTTCAACTTCCCGATGGCCCTCGTGGCCGGCCCTGCTGCGGCCGCGCTCGTCGCCGGCAACGCCGTCGTGGTCAAGCCCTCGGTGCAGGGCACCCACGTCGCGTGGCGTCTGCACCAGCTCTACCTGGAGTCCGAGCTGCCCACGGGGCTGGTCCAGTTCCTGCCCGGCGGCGACGAGGTCGGCAAGGCGATCGTGGCGCACGACGGCATCGACGGCCTGACCTTCACCGGCTCCTACGCCGGCGGCATGGCCGTCGCGCAGGCCTTCCGCGGTGCCTACCCCAAGCCGGTCGTCACCGAGATGGGCGGCAAGAACCCGACCATCGTGACCGCCAACGCCGACCTGGACCTGGCAGCCAGCGGCATCGCGCGCTCGATCGCCGGTGCTTCGGGCCAGAAGTGCTCGGCCTGCTCCCGGATCTACGTCGACCCGGCCGTCCACGACGAGCTGGTCGAGAAGCTGTCGGCCGCGCTGGACAACTTCCAGGTCGCCGACCCGCTGGAGCGCACCGCCTTCCTCGGCCCGGTCATCGACCAGGCCGCGGTGGACCGCTACCGCGCCGCGGTCGAGCACGCCGAGCAGGCCGGAGGCACCATCGCCGCCGGCGGTGAGGTGCTGCAGGGCCAGGACGGCTACCCCGGCTACTTCGTGCGGCCCACCCTGGTCAGCGGCCTGCCCAGCGACGACAAGCTCTTCACCGACGAGCTCTTCGTGCCGTTCGCGGTCGTGGCCCCGGTCGACTCCCTCGACGAGGCGCTCGACCTGGCCAATGACACCGTCTTCGGGCTCACCGCCGGCTTCTTCGGCGCCGAGGACGAGATCGACACCTTCCTGGACCGCATCGAGGCCGGTGTCGTCTACGTCAACCGCGCCGCCGGCGCAACCACCGGCGCCTGGCCGGGGGTCCAGCCCTTCGGCGGGTGGAAGGGCTCGGGCAGCTCGGGCAAGGCCGGCGGCGGCCTGCACTACGTCCAGCTGTTCATGCGCGAGCAGTCCCAGACCGTCGTCTCGGGCTGACGCTCTCCCCTTCCAGGTCACGCAGGCACCTCGCCCACACCCGGCCACCGGCTGGGGCGAGGTGCCGCGCGGCTGCCAGCACACGACATACGGGACCCCTGATCACCTAGGGCGGGGCCCCGACCCACCCACCCGGCAGATGATCCGGGCGCACTGAAGAGAAAGCGAGCAACCACCACATGGCGACCTCCCACCCGGAGTGGTACGACCCGGCCCGATCCGTCCCCCACCTGGTCACCGAGCTGCCCGGCCCGAAGACCCAGGAGGTGCTGGACCGGGACAACGCGGTGACCAGCCCGTCGCTGCCGCGCGCGTACCCGTTCGCGCCCAAGCGCGGCTTCGGCAGCACCATCGAGGACGTCGACGGCAACCTCTTCCTCGACTTCAACGCCGGCATCGCCGTCAACTCCACCGGCCACGGCCACCCCGAGGTCGTCACCGCCGTCCAGGAGCAGGCGGCCGACATCCTGCACTACTCGGCCAGCGACTTCTTCCTGCCGATCTACTCGCAGATGTGCCAGGCGCTGGCCGACTCCGCGCCGATGTCGGAGCCGACCCGCGTCTTCCTCACCAACTCCGGTGCCGAGGCCGTCGAGGGCGCGCTGAAGCTGGCTCGCTACGCGACCGGCCGCCCCTACGTCATGAGCTTCTACGGCGCCTTCCACGGCCGCACCATGGGCGCGGTCAGCCTGACCAGCTCCAAGCCGAAGTACCACGCCAAGTTCGGCCCGCTGCTGCCCGGCGTCATCCACATCCCCTACGCCGACCCGCGCAAGGTCGCGGCCGGTGAGCAGGACGAGGCGACCTTCGAGGCGCTGGACACGATCTTCGACCACGACGTCGACCCCCAGGAGGTCGCGGCGATCTTCGTCGAGCCGATCCAGGGCGAGGGTGGCTACATCGTGCCCGGCGAGGGGTGGCTGGCCAAGCTGCGCGAGGTCTGCGACGAGCACGGCATCCTGCTGATCGCCGACGAGGTCCAGTGCGGCATGGGTCGCACCGGCAAGATGTGGGCGATCGAGCACACCGGTGTCGAGCCGGACGTGCTGCTGTCGGCCAAGGGCATCGCCTCCGGTCTGCCGCTGGGTGCCTTCATCGCCAAGGCCTCGCTGATGGAGAAGTGGACCGCTGGCACGCACGGCTCGACCTACGGCGGCAGCCCCGTGCCGTGCGCCGCCGGCCTGGCGACCATCCGTGTCATCCAGGAGGAGGGCCTGCTGGAGAACGCCACCGCCCGAGGCGAGCAGATCGCCGCCGGCCTGCGCGAGATCCAGGCCCAGCACCCCGAGGCGATCGTGGACGTGCGCGGCGTCGGCCTGATGCTGGGCGTGGAGTTCGCCACGCCCGAGCTGATGCTGGCCGTGGAGCGCGAGGCCTTCGAGCGCGGGCTGCTGCTGCTGGGTGCCGGCACCTCGGTCGTGCGCATGTCGCCGCCGCTGGTGCTCACGCAGGAGGAGGCCAGCACCGGCCTGGAGATCATCGCCGAGGCGATCGCTGCGGCCGTCGCGTCCCAGGGCTGAGGGCGCGGTGAGCGCCGGGCACATCTTCTCCCGCGGCGGGGCCGAGCGCGTGCGGATCGCCCGCGGGCAGGGCACCGAGCTGTATGACGTGGACGGTCGCCGCTATCTGGACGCGGCCGGCGGGGCGATCGTGGTCGGGGTCGGCCACGGTCGCGGCGACGTCGCGCGGGCGATCGCCGAGCAGTCGGCCCAGGTCGCCTACGTGCACGGCAGCATGTTCGCGACCGCCGCGCTGGAGGAGTATGCCGAGGCGCTCACCGCCCACCTGCCGATGGAGGACCCCCGGCTCTACCCGGTCTCGGGCGGGTCGGAGGCCCTCGAATCGGCGCTGAAGATGGCCCGCGCCTACCACCTGGCGAGGGGCGAGGACCGGCACATCGTGATCGGTCGCGACGGGTCCTACCACGGCAACACGCTGGGCGCGCTGGACGTCGGCGGCCGAGCCTCGCTGCGCGGACCGTACGAGCCCTGGTTGGGTGCGGCACGGCATACGGGGACGCCGTATGAGTACCGCTGCGCCTTCGCCGACACCCACCCCGATGGCTGCGGAGTGCGGCACGCGCAGGCGCTCGAGTCGCTGATCCTCGAGCTGGGTCCGGAGAAGGTGGCCGCCTTCGTCGCCGAGCCGGTGGCGGGCGCGGCGCTGGGCGCGTGCGTCCCGCCGGCCGACTACTGGCCCGCCATCGCCCAGGTATGCCGCAAGCACGGTGTGCTGGTCGTCGCGGACGAGGTGATGACCGGGTTCGGGCGGACCGGGACCTGGTTCGGGTCCGATCACTGGGGGTTGCGGCCGGACATCATGACTGCCGGGAAGGGAACCGCGTCCGGCTATTGGCCGCTGGGGCTGGCGATCGCGAGTGGCGAGGTGCACCGGACCATCACCGGGGCCGGGTCCTTCGTCCATGGCTTCACCTACTCCCACCACGTGGTCGGCGCGACGGCTGGGCTGAGCGTGCTTCGAGTCTTGGAGCAGGAGGGGCTGGTCGAGGCGTCGGCACGGCAGGGGGAGCGGCTCGCCGATGCGCTGCGCAGTGAGTTGTCCGGCGTGGCCGGGGTGGGCGACCTGCGCGGCCTGGGGTTGATGCAGGCGGTGGAGTTCGTCGCGGACGAAGGGACGAAGGAGCCGTTCGCGCGGTCGGCGAAGGTGGCCGAGTCGATGGTCGCCGCCTGCCGGGAGCGGGGCGTGCTGGTCTATCAAGGCACCGGGTGCGCTGACGGCGCCCGCGGCGACCTCATCCTGCTCGGTCCGCCGTTGTGCATCACCGACGACGAGGTGGACGAGGTGGCTGGCGCCGTCGGGGAGGCCGCGCGCGAGGTGCTGGCGGGCGCGCAGAGCTAGCGTGAGCCCGGTGAGTTGCACCTTCTGCGCCATCGTTGCCGGCGACGAGCCCGCCGACGTCGTGCTGGACACGCCGGAGGTCCTCGCCTTTCTCGACACCCGGCCCGTGTTCAAGGGGCACGTGCTGGTCGTCCCGCGTGTCCACATACGGGACCTGGTCGAACTGCCCGACGACCTGGTGGCGCCGCTGTTCACCGCCGCCCGCTCGGTCGCGGCCGCGGTGCCCGGTGCACTCGGGGCCCAGGGCAGTTTCGTGGCGATGAACAACACGGTGAGCCAGTCGGTGCCGCACCTGCACGTGCACGTGGTGCCGCGGACCAAGGGCGACGGGCTGCGGGGGTTCTTCTGGCCGCGGGTGAAGTACGCCTCCGGCGAGCCGAGCCGGTATGCCGCCTGCTTGCGTGCGGAGCTGGCGCGCGGCTGACACCCCCCGGCCGTACTGCAGACCTCAGCGCGACTCGGTAGCCTCGGGAGAACCGCTGTCGACGAGGAGGACCTCATGGATCTGATGACCCGGGCCGAGTTCGAGAAGCTGGTGGAGGACGGTGACGGCACGAGGGTGTCGCTGTTCGCGCCGACGCACCGGGTGGGGGGAGCCAAGGAGGCCGGTGCGGATCGGACCAGGTGGAAGAACCTGCTGACCGCGGTCGAGGGGGAGCTCGAACAGGAGGGGCTCGAGGCCGACGAGGTGAGTTCGATGATGGCGCCGGCGTGGGTGCTGCTGGACGACGCGATGGCCTGGAGCCACATGGCGGACGGGCTGGCGATGTTCCTCGAGCCGGGCTGGTCAGCGAGCTATCGGGTGCCGCTGGAGCTGCCCGAGCTCGGCACCGTCGGGTCGGGCTATGTGCTCGGGCCGGTGCTGCCGCTGCTGGCCGACCAGAACTATGTGGTGCTGACGCTGAGCCAGAAGAACGTGCGGGTGCTGCGGGGGAGCCGGGACCTGATCGGTGAGCTGGACGTGCCGGGGGTGCCCGGTGCCTTCGACGAGGTCTATGAGACCTCTGACCAGCAGTCGGACTCCGTGCCGCAGACGCAGGCGACCGGGGCCTCGGCCGGTGGGTCGACGGTCTATCACGGCACCAGCTCGTGGGACAACGAGCACAAGGAGAATGTCACCGAGTTCTTCCGCGAGGTGGCGCGCGGGGTGGAGAACCACCTCGCCGGGCGGAGCATCCCGATGATCCTGGCCGGGCTGCCGGAGTGGGTGGCGATCTATCGGGAGATCAACTCCTACCCGCATCTGCTGGACGGCGCGATCGACCGTAATCCCGACGACATGAGCGCCGATGACCTGCGCGAGGCGGCTTGGGACTTGGTCTCCGAGCGGCTCGACGGTGAGCGCTCCAGGCTGCTGGACCGGGTGCACGAGCAGCGGGCGCGGGGCACCGGCGCTGTCGGTGCGCGCGACTCCGCGACGGCTGCTCAGGAGGGCCGGGTGGACACCTTGCTGCTGACCCAGCAGGCGGTCTATGGCCGGAACGGGTCCACCGAGGTGGTGCGTCCGCTGCGCGACGGCGACGGGGAGCGTGGTCTTGCTGACGCAGCGGCCCGGGCGACGTTGCGCAACGGCGGTGCGGTCCGGATCCTGGACGAGCTGCCCGAGGAGGCGATAGTCGCCGCGGTGCTGAGGTACTGACCCGAGGCTCTCTGCCGAGGGCTCTTGGTGCGCGGGCGGCGTGCGGTGCGGAGGCCGTGCGTCCTGTGGGCGGTGGTCGGACCGCGCGAGGACTCTCTCCGCACCGTGACTCGGTCCGCACAGATTGACTGTGAGTGCAGCCGTTTGATGCGCTCATGCGCGCGGAAGCGTGTCTAACCAGGGCACTCACAGGGGATGCCTGGTGGCACGTGAGCCAGGGGGAGGGAGTTCGTACCTCACTCCCTCCCCCTGGCTCACGTTCTTCGTCAGATGTCAGTCCTTGTCGCGACATCTTCCTCGCACTACCAGGGGGAGGGAGTTCGTACCTCACTCCCTCCCCCTGGCTCACGTTCTTCGTCAGATGTCGAAGTACATCTCGAACTCGTGCGGGTGCGGCCGCAGGCGGATCGGGTCCACCTCGTTGGCGCGCTTGTAGTCGACCCAGGCGGCGAGCAGGTCCTCGGTGAAGACGTCGCCCTCGGTCAGGTAGTCGTGGTCGTCCTCCAGCGCGTCCAGCACGTCCGGCAGCGAGGTCGGCAGCTGGGCGATACCCTCGAGCTCGGCCGGGGGCAGCTCGTACAGGTCCTTGTCCACCGGCTCCGGCGGCTCGATGCGGTTCTTGATCCCATCCAGGCCGGCCATCAGCTGCGCAGAGAAGCAGAGGTAGGGGTTGGCCGAGGGGTCCGGCACGCGGTACTCGATGCGCTTGGCCTTCGGGCTGTTACCGGTGATCGGGATCCGCACGCACGCCGACCGGTTGCGGGCCGAGTAGACCAGGTTGATCGGGGCCTCGAAACCCGGCACCAGACGGTGGTAGGAGTTCATCGAGGGGTTGGTGAAGGCCAGCAGCGAGGGGCCGTGGGCCAGCAGACCACCGATATACCACCGCGCGATGTCGGACAGGCCGCCATAGCCGTTCTCGTCGTAGAACAGCGGCTCGCCGTCCTTCCACAGCGACTGGTGCGTGTGCATCCCCGAGCCGTTGTCACCGAACAGCGGCTTGGGCATGAAGGTCGCCGTCTTGCCGGCCGCCCACGCGCTGTTCTTGATGACGTACTTGAACTTCATCAGGTCATCGCCGGAGTGCAGCAGGGTGTTGAACCTGTAGTTGATCTCCTGCTGACCCGCGGTGCCGACCTCGTGGTGCGAGCGCTCGACCTCCAGGCCGACCGTCTTGAGGTCCAGACACATCTGGTCGCGGATGTCGGCGAAGTGGTCGACCGGCGGCACCGGGAAGTAGCCACCCTTGAACCGGGTCTTGTAACCGCGGTTACCGCCCTCCTCCGCACGACCCGTGTTCCACGCGGCCTCGATCGAGTCGATGTGGTAGTAGCTGCCCTGCGGCTGGGAGGCGAAGCGGATGTCGTCGAAGACGTAGAACTCGGCCTCGGCACCGAAGTAGGCGGTGTCGGCGATCCCGGTCGAGGTGAGGTACTTCTCGGCCTTCCGCGCGATCTGGCGCGGGTCGCGCTCGTAGGGCTCGTCGGTGAACGGGTCGACGATCGCGAAGTTCATGATCAGCGTCTTCTGGGCCCGGTAGGGATCCAGGTAGGCCGTCGTCGGGTCCGGCACCAGCTTCATGTCCGACTCGTGGATCGACTTGAACCCACGGATCGAGGAGCCGTCAAACATCTGACCGGTCTGGAAGGCGTCCTCGTCGAAGGTCTCGGCAGGCACGTTGAAGTGCTGCATCACGCCAGGCAGGTCGCAGAACCTGATGTCGATGAACTTGACGTCCTCGTCCTTGATGAAGGCCAGGACCTCCTCGGCATTGCTGAACATGTGCTCCTCCTAGAGCGATTTCACAGCGGTCGTGCCACAGGGGCGATGGGTGAGAACCCGCACGGGTGGGGGTGAGAACCCGTGTCTTCGACCCTAAAGGACGGCCGTTACCGGGCCGTCACCCTGGTGTTTCACGCGTGTTACGCCGCCCGTAGTGTTGGAGGGTGACTTCCCCCGCGGCCCACCAGGGCGCCTCGCTCGGCCTGCCGGCCGACGGACCCGGCTCGATCGCCTCGGTCCTGCGCCGCCTCGTCGCGCTCGCGGTCGACTGGATCCTCTGCTCGCTGGTCGCCACCGGATTATTGGGTATGCAGTGGGGCGAGGCCGCGGGCCTGCAGGCTTTTCTGCCGCTCATCGTGCTCTTCGTCGTCAACGTCATCCTGGTCACCACGATCGGCACCACCATCGGGCACCGGCTCCTCGGCATCCGGGTCGTCTCCGTGGACGGCGATGGCCACCAGGCGCCGCCGCCGGGGCGCTCCGCCCTGCGGGCGCTGCTCCTGTGCCTGTTCATCCCGGCGATCATCATGGACGCCGATGCGCGCGGGCTGCACGACAAGGCGGCCCGCTCGGTCGTCGTCGCCGCCCGCTGACCGAGCCACACGGCATACCTCATCCTCCTCGTCATCATGCGGGATGATTTTCCACCTAGTACTTGACATTGTAGAGTACTAGGTGGACGCTAGAGCCATGGCAACGCACGATCCGCAGATGATCAAGGGAGTCCTTCGACTCCTGCTGCTGCACGTCCTTGCCGACGAGGACGGTTATGGGTATGCCGTCGTGTCGCGGTTGCGGGAGGCCGGCTTCGAGGAGCTGGCCGAGGGCACCGTCTACCCGGCCTTGACCCGGCTCGAGGGAGCAGGACTGCTCACCTCCTACCTGCAGGCCTCCAGCTCGGGGCCGGCACGCAAGTACTACACCCTCAGCGACGCGGGGCGGGCCGAGTTGGCCCGGAGCAAAGCGTCCTGGGACCAGTTGCGCACGGCCGTCCAGGTCGTGCTCCAGAACACCGACACCACCAAGGGGACGTGATGAAGACCACCGAGAAGATCAAGCTCGAGAGCTGGCTGACGCGTTACGACTTCTGGCTCGACTCCCGCGGCGTGCCCGTGGGTGTGCGCAGCGCGCTCGGCAAGGAGATGCGCGCCAACATCACCGAGGCAGCCGCCGATGTGGGGCTGGCGCAGGCGCTGGCCGGGGTCGGCACGCCGAAGGAGCTGGCGACGCAGGCGGCCGAGGGCGCCGTGGACCCCACCCGGCCGCGGTGGCTCGAGGGCGTCGCCTGGGCGACGCTGGCCGCCGTTCTGTATGGCGTGATCGTCCTGGTCTCGATGATCACCTTCTACCAGGGGGTCGCGGCCACCGGCGCCGAGCGGGGCACCGGATGGGCGCTCCTCGTGCCGGGTATGGAGCTGGAGGTCGTGCGGACCGATCAGCAGCTCTCGCTCGCGGCCAACGGCTTCCCCTGGTTGCTGCCGGTGCTCGCCGTCCTGGCCTTCCTGGCCGGTGCGCGGGTGTGGCGGCTGGCGATCCCTCGGGACCAGCGACAGGAGAAGGTGCGGCTGCCCCGCGCGGTGCCCGAGACCGGTCCGCGCTGGCTGTGGGGCGTCGTCGCAGCTTTCGTGGCCTACCTGGTGCTCTCGGCCGAGGTGCAGGTCGATGCCCAGGGTGCGAGCATCGCGGTTGACCCGCTCGGGAACTGGGTGATCGCCCTGTCCGGAGCAGTCGTGGCCTTCCTGCTCATCGCTCAACCCTGGCGGGCGCGACGGGACTGACCGCGGGGACTGTCCGCGGCGCGTCCCGGCCCTCGATCGTCAGCGACCGCGCAGGGCCTTGCGGCTCATCTTCGGCGGGCGGCTGGGGTCCATGCCGGCAGGGACCGGGGCGCGCTTGCGGCCACCACCGAGGGCCTTCATCCGCTGCTGGACCATGCCGGCCTCGTCGCGGGAGAGGGCCTTGGGGTAGCCCTTCATCGTCTTGGTCACCTTGCGCAGCGGGGTCTGGCCCTCGCCGTTGCCGACCATGATGGTGTGCACGGGGACCTCCTCACCGACGACGCGGGCGACCTTCCTGCGCTCGGCCGTCGCCAGGCGCTGGGCAGCACCCTTGGGGCCCTCGGCGAGCAGGATGACGCCGGGCTTGCCGACGGCACGGAAGACCATCGCGGCGTTGTGCAGGTCGCGCATGCCGCGCATGGTGCCGCCGGCCTCGGCGGCCACCGGCTCCTGCTCGTAGTACCAGCCACGCCGCAGCTGGCCGAGCACCGCGGAGCTGGCGCCCGGCTGACCCTCGATCTGGGCGAAGGCAGCCCGCTCGGCGCGGCGTCCCAGGATGACGATCGCGGCCAGGAAGGCCAACGGGATGCCCAGGATCAGCATGTAGATGACCTGGCCCCACCAGATGCCGATCAACAACGCGACCAGCAGCACCGCGAGCGCGGCCAGGATCATCCACCAGACCGCGGCCGGGTCGGCCTTGCGGGTCATCGTGAAGACCTGACGGAACTGGGCGATCCGACCCGGGTTGTTCGGGTCCTTGGCCTTCTTGGGGCGACGGCGGAACAGGCCCTTCTTCGGGGCGTCGCCGGTGTCGGTGGTGCGCGCGGACATAAGGATCAGGATACGTGGGCTGAGGGGGTGTCCTCGACATCGCGCGGGATCAGCGAGGCCGCCTCCTGGCGGGCCGGGATCCCAGCTTCGGCCTGAGCGGCCAGGTGCGAGAGGTTCTCCGGGACCGGGCGGCCCCAGCGCTTCATCGCTGTCGCATACAGCTTGCCCGCACGGTAGGACGAGCGGACCAGCGGACCAGCCATCACGCCCTTGAAGCCGATCTCCTCGGCGACCTTGCTCCAGTGCACGAACTCCTGCGGCTTGACCCACCGGTCGATGGGGTGGTGCAACTTGGAGGGGCGGAGGTACTGGGTGATCGTGATGATGTCGCAGCCGGCGTCGTGCAGGTCCTGGAGAGCCTGCTCGATCTCGTGGTCCTCCTCGCCCATCCCCAGGATGAGGTTGGACTTGGTGACCAAGTCGTTCTCGCGGGCCATCGAGAGCACCTTGAGCGACTTGTCGTAGGTGAAGGCGGGGCGGATCTTCTTGAAGATGCGGGGCACGGTCTCCAGGTTGTGCGCGAAGACTTCGGGGCGGGCGTCGAAGACCTGCTGGACCAGCTCGGGGACCGCGCCGAAGTCGGGCGGGAGGATCTCGACACCGGTGGTGGGGTTGAGCTCGTGCACCTTGCGGATCACCTCGGCGTAGAGCCAGGCGGCACCGTCGGGCTGGTCGTCGCGGGCGACGCCGGTGATGGTGGCGTAGCGCAGCTCCATGGTGCGGATCGACTCGGCGACCTTGCGCGGCTCCTCGCGATCCAGCGGCAAGGGGCGGCCGGTGGCGATGTCGCAGAAGTCGCAGCGGCGGGTGCAGATGTCACCACCGATGAGGAAGGTGGCCTCCCGGTCCTCCCAGCACTCGAAGATGTTGGGGCAGCCAGCCTCCTGGCAGACGGTGTGCAGGCCGCCGGACTTGACCATCGAGTGCAGCTCGCGATACTCCGGGCCCATCTTGGCGGTGGTCCGGATCCACTCCGGCTTGCGCTCGATGGGGGTCTGCGCGTTGCGGGCCTCCACCCGCAGCAGGCGACGTCCCTCAGGTGCGATGGTCACTACGGCAACTCCCTAGTGGTCGAGGCGGGTGTCACACCAGCCTAATCCACGTCGGAGCGGACGAATCTCACCCACCCCAGGACCGCCACGATCACGAGCAGCACACCCAGCACCACGACGCCGTGCGTCAGGGAGATGCGGTAGATGATCTCGCGGCACTCGTTGCCGTCCCAGCCGCAGTTCGAGGGCCAGACGCTCCACTGCGTCCCGTCATTGATCACGGCGTGGATGTTGCGGCTCAACGCCAGCTTGCCCAGCCAGTTGAAGATGGAGCCCAGGATGCCTTCGATGAGGACCAGGTAGCCGACCATCAGGCCGATGACCAGCCCGCTGTGGCGCAGGATGAACGCGAGCCCAGCGCCGAAGGCGCCGGTCAGCACGGTGAGCAGGCAGATGCGCAGGGCGATCCAGGCCAGGTCGGCCCACTCGTTGCCGGTGACCGAGTCATCGATCCGGAACCATCTGAAGACCGCCGGGATCCCGACGAAGACGGTGACCAGCCCCAGGAGCGCCACCGGCAGCGAGGCGATCGCCGGTGCGAGGACCTTGCTGAGGTAGACGAGGGTGCGCCGCGGCTCGAAGGTCAACCACGAGCCCATGGTCCGGTGCGCGAACTCGGCCGCCACCATCGTCGAGCCCATGGCCAGGGCGAGGAACATGAAGGGGTAGGCCAGCCCACCCAGCAGCATCTGGTACTGGTCCGCGAGTGAGGGCATGGCACCGTACATCTCATCGATCGTCGGCACCCGTATCTGGTTGCAGCCGTAGTCGATGGTGGGGTCACCTGTCGCCCGGCGCTCGGCCTCCTGGTCTCGCTCGCACTGCTCGATGTCGGCAGGCAGTTGCTCCACCATCTGGTTGTACTGCTGGTTGAAGCCTGCCCGAGCCGAATCGATCTGCTGGGCGGTGAGGAAGACGCCGACGACCGTCACGATCGCGATGGCCAGGCTGGCGAGCAGGGCGATCCACAGCACCTTGCGGGCCGCGATCCTACGCAGCTCGACCATGGTCAACCGGATCATCGGGCACCCCCCTCGCGCTCGGCAGTATCAGATCCTGCTCCACTGCCGGGCGACCCGGGGTCAACCGACGGTGTCGGTAATCCCTCGCCCTCGGTCAGCTCGAGGAAGATCTGCTCCAGGCCGCGTCGACTCGGGACCAGGCGCTCGACATACAGGCCTTGGCCGGCGAGCAGCCGGGTGATCTCGGCGGGCTCGGCGCCGGTGACGGTGAGCAGGCCGCTGTCGGGTTCGGCGGCATACTGCTGCAGTCCGGCGGCTGCATCGGCGCCGCGGCGCTGGGCCTGCCACTCGGCGGTGAAGCCCGCCTCGCGCAGGATGCGGATCGCGGCCCCCGGGTGACGCACGCCGACCTCGACGGTCTCCCCGCCGCCACCGATCAGCCCGGCGACCGAGCCCTGCGCCAGCACCCGGCCGCGCCCGATGATCGAGACGGTGTCGGCGATCTGCTCGACCTCGGACAGGATGTGGCTGCTCACCAGCACGGTGCGGCCCTCGTCGGCCAGGCGGCGCATCGTCTGCCGGATCTCGTGGATACCGGCCGGGTCCAGACCGTTGGTCGGCTCGTCGAAGATCAGCAGGTCAGGGGACTTGAGCAGGGTCGCGGCGATGGCGAGGCGCTGCTTCATGCCGAGGGAGTAGGAGCGGAAGCGGTCCTTGCCGCGCCCGCCGAGTCCGACCTGATCGAGGACCTCGCCCACGCGCTCGCGGGGCGTCCCGATGGCTTCGGCGAGCAGGCTCAGGTTGCGCTCGGCGGTGAAGGTCGGGAAGAACTTCGGCGACTCGACGATCGCGCCGACCCGGTCGACGACGCCAGGCAACTGCTGAGGGACGGGGGTGCCGAACAGGTGCATCGTCCCGGCATCCGCCCTGGTCAGGCCGAGCAGCATCCGGATCGTGGTGGTCTTGCCCGAGCCGTTGGGCCCCAGGAAGCCGTGCACCCCACCCGTCGGCACATCGAGGTCCAGCCCGTGCACGGCCACCCTCGTGCCGCGCATCGTTCGGTAGGTCTTGCGCAGACCACGCGTGGCGACCGCCAGGCCCTCGTCCGCAGCCAACGCCACGCTCATCGTGCTCCCATCCGTCGGGCCGACCGGCCCGCCCTGCAGCAGCCAGTCAACACCCTTTGTGTCGACGGAGGTGGGAGTGCTGCAGGTGTGTCTGCGCGCGAACTGTCAGCCGGTGGTGACGCCGCCGAGCACCCGCTCCAGCTCGCGCTGCACCAGCGGCAGCACCTCGGTCACCGGCACGTCGCGGCCGAGCTCGCGCGAGAGCGAGGTCACGCCCGCATCGGCGATCCCGCAGGGGATGACCACATCGGCCCAGCCAAGGTCGCAGTCGCAGTTGAGGGCGAAGCCGTGCATGGTCACCTCGTGGCTGACCCGGATCCCGATGGCGCCGATCTTGCGCTCGGGGCGGACGTCGTCGGCAGCGACCCACACCCCGGACCTGCCCTCGACGCGCATGGTCGGCACACCCAGCTCACGGCATACGGAGATCATCATGTCCTCCAGCCGGCGCACGTGGGCGACCACGTCGACGGGGGAGGGCAGGCGCACGATCGGGTAACCGACCAGCTGACCTGGCCCGTGCCAGGTGATCTTGCCCCCGCGGTCCACGTCGATCACCGGGGTGCCGTCGAGCGGGCGCTCGTGCGCCTCGGTCCGCTTGCCCGCGGTGTAGACCGCCTCGTGCTCCAGGAGCAGGACGGTGTCCGGCAGCTCGCCGGCGACGACCGCGGCGTGCACCTCGCGCTGGTGCTCCCAGGCTGCGCGGTAGTCCACGTAGTCCGGGGCGAGGCCGAGCTGCTCGAAACGCATGGGTGCACTGTACGCCGCCGCCTGGAGCCGCCCGCCTGTGGATAAGTCCGGGGGTGGGTCGGCCGGATCTGGCAGCGTGGGCGGGGTCGAGGGAGGAGACGTCATGGATGAGCCAGTGGTCCCCGGATATGAACTGCTGGGTGAGCTGGGCCGCGGGGCGAGCTCGGTGGTCTGGCGGGGGCGGCGCCGGGCGGACGGCGTGGAGCTCGCGCTCAAGGTGCTCACGCCCGCAGGTGGGGACGTTTCGGCAGGGTTGCGGGAGGCGGGGCTGCTCGCCCGGGTGCGCCACCAGCACGTCCTGCACCTGTATGACGTGATCCCCCTCCCCGACTCCGTCACGGGACGCCCGGCCGCGGTCGTGCTCGCGACCCAGCTGGCGGGGGGCGGGACCCTGGCCCAGGTGCTGTCCCGTCGCGGGATGCTCTCGCCCGGGGAACTGGTGACGGTGCTGCACCCGGTCGCGGCGGCGCTGTCAGAACTGCACGACCAGGGGGTGGTACACGGGGACCTGTCGACCGGCAATGTGCTCTTCCTGCTGGATGGTATGCCGGTGCTCGGCGACCTCGGTGCAGCGCGGGTGGTTGGGAGCATGGGTCGCGATCCGATGGGGACAGGTGGGGCCGACGGGATGGTGGCGCCGGAGGTGCTGGAGGGCTTCCAGCCGACCCCGGAGTCGGACGTTTATCAGATGGGGTCACTGGCGTGGCGCTCGCTGACCGGTAAGCCGCCGGGGCCGGTGTGGGACCGGACGCCGCTGGGCGAGGTCGCACCCGAGCTGCCGCCGGCGCTCGTCGATCTGGTGACGCGGTGCATGGCGCCGCAGCCGGAGGACCGGCCGGACGCGGAGGAGGTGGCGGTTGCGCTCTTGGCTGTGGCCACGCCCGAGCCGGTGGAGATCGCGCCCGATGCGGAGCCGGAGATGTTCCTCACCGAGCGGCTGCGGCAGCAGGCGCGCGAGGACCTGGCGGTGGAGGAGCCGAGGCGGAGGTGGTGGGAGCGTCGGGGTGGTGCTGCGACGTCGGCGCGGAGTGGGGCCGCGGCCAGGGCTGCGGCTTCAGGGAAGGCTGGTGAGACGTCGGCGCGGACTGGGGAGCCTGCGGGGACCCATCGGCCAGAACGCGTGGGCGTGGGCGGCTCGGGTGCTGTGCGTCGCGTCGAAGGGGCGCTGACCTGGGCGGCAGCCGTGGTGGCGCTGGTGCTGGTGGCAGGTGCGGGATATCTGATCGTCTCGGGGGTCCTGGGTCCGCCACCCTCGGCAGCACCGGCGACGCAGGTCGGGGCGGGGAACGGGTCGGGGCAGGATGGGTCGCAGGAGTCGATCGGGCAGGGCGTGGCCACTGACGGACGTGGAGGTAGCGCGGACAGGGCCGCCGAAGACGAGGTTGCGGGCCATGGCGCCGAGACATCGATCAGCGACACTGCTGCCGGGACAACCACCAGCGACTCTGCTGCCGAGACCTCGACGAGCGCGTCAGCCCCCGAGCTGGTGAGCGTCGTGCAGCGCCTCGTCGATGGTCGGGCCGCTGCCTGGGAGGGCGCAGACCCTGGGTTGCTGACGGGCGTCATGGCGACGGATTCTCCCGCGCTGGCCTCCGACGAGGCGCATCTGAACGCGATCGTCGAGCAGCAACTGCAGTACCGGAATGTCACCTTCCGAGTGGATGACGTCCGCGTCCGAGAACGCACCGCCGAACGGCTTGACCTCTCCGCGACGATCAGCCGTGCTCCGCTGAACGCCCACAGCCCGTCGGGGGAGGAGCGGCTGGCGCTACCGATGCGCACCGACCAGGTCGAACTGGTTCTCACCGCTGGGCCAGAGCCCGGTCAGTGGCAGCTCTGGTCCTGGGGTAATCGCTAGACGTGTCTGGTTGAGCCCGTCAGGACCTTCCAGCCTTCCCGCGACGTGAGTTCACTCACTGATGTGCAGAATCGGCTGTGCAAGATCCGCGCCCAGGCACCCGACACGCAACACCAGATCTGCACAGTGCAAGACACGCCGGGGCTCGTGGGGGTGGAGGGGCCCGGCAGGCGGCAGGGCGGAGAGGCTCGGCAGGCGGCAGGGCGGAGAGGCTCGGCAGGCGGCAGGCGGCAGGCGGCAGGCGGCAGGCGGCAGGCGGCGGGCGGTGGGCGTGGAGGGGATCGTGGGGGGTGGAGAGGCTCGTGGGGGTGGAGGGGCCCGGCGGGCGTGGCGGTGAGATGGGGCGCGCTGGGGGTGGGCCGGCCCGCGGGAAGACCTGTCAGAGGTGGTCGGCGACCCAGGCGGCGGCGGTGTCGACGTCGGGGTGGTCCCAGGCGAAGCCGGTGTCCTCAAGCACGACGGGGCGGGCGCGTTGCCCGGCGAGGATCATCTCCCCGGCCATATCACCCATCACCACGCGCAGCGCCAGCGATGGAGCAGGCAGCAGGGCGGGGCGGTGGAGGGCGCGGCCGAGGGCCTTGACGACAGCCTTCTGGGGGACGGGTGCGGGGCCGGTCATGTTGACCGGTCCGGTGATGTCGGGGTGGTCCAGCAGGTGGAGGACCGCGCGGACGTAGTCGTGCAGGGTGATCCAGGGCCAGAACTGACGCCCCGAGCCCAGCGGCCCAGCAAGGCCCAGCCGGGCGAGGGGAAGCAGCGGCCCGAGTGCCCCGCCATCGGCGGTCAGGGCCAAGCCGGTCCGCAGATGGACGACGTCGGCGCCGGCCTCGCTCGCGGGCGCTGTCGCGGCCTCCCAGTCCACGCAGAGGTCAGCGAGGAAGCCATCCCCCGGCGCACTCTCCTCGTCCAGCAACTCCTCGCCACGGTCCCCGTAGTAGCCGACGGCCGAGCCGGACAGCAGCCGAGGCTTCGGGCCTTCGACACCGGCGATCGCCCGGCTGATAGTGGTGGTGCTGTCGATCCGGGAGTCGACGAGTTCTGCGCGGCGTGACTCGGTCCACCGCTTCTCGCCGATCCCGGCACCGGCCAGATTGACGACGGCATCCACCCCGGTGAGCGCGGCCGGGTCGAGCTCGTCGACGGGGGACCACTCGATCTCCCGTATGCCGTCGCCCAAGGACGCGCGCGGGGCGCGGCGAACCAGGTGGATGACCTGGTCGCCGCGCCCCGTCAGCGCCTGCGTGAGCGCCGTCCCGATCAGACCACTGGCGCCGGTGATGGCGACCGTGCGTGGTGCTGCCTCGGGCTGTGACGCTGTCATGACGCTCTCTCCGTCCTTGCAATCAGGCGAGCGTGGGTGGCTCGCTCAGACCTCGAAGTTGCCGTCCTCCAGACGCTCCTTCATGGTGCTCAGGAAGCGGGCCGCGTCCGCGCCGTCGACAACCCGGTGGTCGTAGCTGATCGCCAGGTAGACCATGTCGCGGATCGCGATGGTGGCACCGCCGTCGTCGTCGGTCACCACGACCGGACGCTTGACGACCGCGCCGGTGCCCAGGATCGCGACATTCGGCATGTTGATGATCGGCGTGTCGAAGAGCGCCCCACGCGAACCGGTGTTGGTCAGCGTGAAGGTGCCACCGGACAGCTCGTCCGGGCCGACCTTGTTGTCGCGGGTCCGCTCGGCCAGGTCCGCGATCTTGCGGGCCAAGCCGGCGATGTTGAGGTCACCGGCGTCCTTGATGACCGGCACCAGCAGGCCACGCGGGGTGTCGACCGCGACGCCCAGGTGCTCGGCGGCGTGGTAGACGATCTCCTCGCCCTCGACGCTGGCGTTGATGATCGGGTGCTGCTTGAGCGCCTCGATCGCCGCCATCGCGAAGAAGGGCATGAAGGAGAGCTTGGTGCCCTCGCGCTGGGCGAAGTCGTTCTTGGCCCGGTTGCGCAGCCGCGCGACCTTGGTGACATCCACCTCGATCACCGTGGTCAGCTGGGCCGCGGTCTGCAGGGACTCGACCATCCGCGAGGCGATGACCTTGCGCAGGCGCGACATCTTCTCGGTGGTCCCGCGCTTGGCGTCGCCGTCCGCCTTGGCCGCCGGGGCACCGCCGCTGGCAGGCTTCTGCTCCTGCGCCGCCGGGGCGTCGGCCTTGGGCTCCTCGGCGGGCTTGCTCGCGGCCTCCTCGGCAGCCTTGGCGGCGTCGAGGACGTCCTGCTTGCGGATGCGCCCGCCGACCCCGGTGCCGGTCAGGCTGTTGAGGTCGACGCCGTGCTGGGCGGCCAACTTGCGCACGAGCGGGGTCACGTAGGCGCTGACATCCTGGCTGGAGCTGGAGGTCTCGCTGGTGTCCTTGTGGGAAGTGGTGAAGTTCTCTGGGCTGTCGGTGCCGATGCCCACGGCGGCCTCGGGCTCATCGATCTGCCCGCTGCCGTCCTTGGACTCCGACTCCTCGGCGGCCTTCTCCTGGGTCTCCTGCTCGTCGGCGAGGTCGCCCTCACCGCTGCTGTCGGTCTGCGAGCTGCGGTCCTTGCCCTCGGACTCGTCGTTGTCCTTGGCCTTGTCGTCGGCCTTGTCGTCGCTGGTGTCGGCCGCGTCCTTCGCGGAGTCCTGGTCAGATGCGTCGCCGGAGTCAGACGCCTCGTCCTCGGCCTCGCTGTCGGCCTCGGCGTCAGAGCCACCCTCGTCGGAACCGCCCGAGTCGCCTCCGATGACGCACAGGTCGCCGCCGACCTCGACGGTCTCGTCCTCGCCGGCGATGATCTTGCTCAGCACGCCCGCGACAGGGGAGGGGATCTCGGTGTCGACCTTGTCGGTGGACACCTCGACGAGCGGCTCGTCGACCTCGACCTGGTCGCCCTCGGACTTCAACCAGCGGGTCACGGTGCCCTCGGTCACCGACTCGCCCAGCGCGGGCATTGTCACGGTCTCGCCCTCACCAGAACCGCCGGAACCACCCGAGCTGCTACCACCGGAGGAAGCGGAATCGCTCGAGTCATCGGAGGAACTGTCGTCGGAGGAGTCATCGTCACTGTCGTCGGAGGAGTCCTCGTCGGCGCCCTCGTCCTCGGCAGAGTCAGCCTCGTCCTCGGACGAGCCGGAGTCCTCCTCGGCATCAGCGTCGCTGCCGGAGTCGTCGTCGGAATCGCCACCCTCGCCGTCGCCGATGACGCACAGGTCACCACCGACCTCAACGGTGTCGTCCTCCTCGGCGAGAATCTCCTGGAGAGTGCCCGCGACGGGGGAAGGGATTTCGGTGTCGACCTTGTCGGTCGAGACCTCGACCAGAGGCTCGTCGACCTCGACGGTGTCACCGACACTCTTGAGCCAACGGGTCACGGTCCCCTCGGTGACGGACTCACCGAGGGCGGGCATCGATACGCGCTCCGACATGTTTGTGAACTCTCTCCTCGTCCGGGGATTGGCAGTCTACGGGGATCTTGTCGTCGGGTCAGCCGCAGGCTTCGCCGGGTCAGGCGTGGGCGTGCAGCGGCTTGCCGGCCAGGGCCAGATGGGCCTCGCCCAAGGCCTCGTTCTGGGTCGGGTGGGCGTGGATCAGCGCGGCGACCTCTTCGGGCAGCGCCTCCCAGCCGACGATGAGCTGCGCCTCGCCGACCTGCTCACCCATCCGGGCGCCGACCATGTGAACACCGACGACGGGGCCGTCCTCCCCGGAACGGACCAGCTTGATGAAGCCGGCCGTGCCCAGGATCTGGGACTTGCCGTTGCCGCCGAGGTTGTACTCGTAGGTGCTCACGCCCTCGCCGTACTGCTCCCTGGCCTGCTCCTCGCTGAGCCCGACCGAAGCGATCTCCGGGTCGCAGTAGGTGACCTTGGGGATCAGGTGGTCCTGCACGGGCTGCGGCTCCAGCCCGGCGATGTCCTCGGCCACGAAGATGCCGTGCGCGAAGCCGCGGTGCGCGAGTTGCGGGCCGGGCACGATGTCGCCGACGGCGCGGACGTTGCCTACGCCGGTGCGCAGCCGCTCGTCGGTGATGACGAAGCCACGCTCCAGCGGGATCCCAGCCTCCTCATAGCCCAGGCCCTCAGTCGAAGGGCCGCGACCGACGGCGACCAGCAGCAGGTCGGCCTCGAGGGTCTCGCCGCCCTCGAGCTCGACCTTCACCGCGGAGTCGTCCTGGGAGACCGAGGCGACCTTGGCGCCGGTCTTCGCGGTGATCTTGCGCTTCCGGAAGGCCCGCTCCAACTGCTTGCTGACGGCAGGGTCCTCGGCTGCGACCAGGCGGTCCAGCGCCTCGACGACGGTGACCTCTGCACCGAAGGAGCGCAGCACCGAGGCGAACTCCACCCCGATCACGCCGCCGCCGAGCACGATCGCCCGCTGCGGGATCTCAGCCAGCCCCAGAGCCTGGTCACTGGTCATCACCCGGCCGGCAATCTCCATACCGGGCAGGGTCTTGGCGTAGGAGCCGGTGGCCAGCACGATGTGCTCGCCCACCAGCTCGCGGTCGCCGACGGTGACCGTGGTGGGGGAGGTGAGCCGGCCCTCGCCCTCGACGTAGGTGACTGCCTCCGCGCCCTTGACCAGACCCTGCAGCCCCTTGTGCAGACGGCCGACGACCCCGTCCTTGTAGCTGTGCACCCCGCCCAGGTCGATCCCCTCGAGGCTGGTCTTCACCCCGAACTTCTCCCCCTCGCGCGCCGCGTCGGCGAGCTCGGCGCTGTGCAGCAGCGCCTTGGTGGGGATGCAGCCGCGGTGCAGGCAGGTGCCGCCGAGCTTGTCCTTCTCCACCAGGCCCACCCGTTGGCCGAGCTGCGCTGCTCGGAGGGCGCAGGCGTAGCCTCCGCTGCCCGCACCCAGGATGACGATGTCGAACTGTTCAGCAGCCATGCGGGCAATCCTGCCACCACCGACAAATCCCGTGACAACCCCTCCGCCCCGTGTCACAGTGGACGCACATTGTCCCCGGGAGAGAGGAGGCCGACCGTGAGTGATTCTCCGGCGACGGATGACGTCAAGGCCAAGTTCCGCGAAGCGCTGGCCAAGAAGCAGGCGCACGGAGGTGCCGACGTTTCGGACCACTCCGAGCACGGCAAGGTCGCGGGTCGCCGCGGCGCCAAGACCTCCGGGGCTCAGCAGATGTTCCGGCGCAAGAGCGGCGGCTGACGCACCCCGAACGGACGCGAGGGGCACCATCCCGGGATCGGGGTGGTGCCCCTCGTGCGTGCGATGGGTGCGGCGTGACCCGGGTGGGTCAGGCGGAGTACTCCCGGGCCAGGGCGACGAGGGTGCGCACGGCCGCGCCGGTGCCGCCCTTGGGGTGGTAGCCCCACGGCGCCTTCTCGTTGAAGGCCGGGCCGGCGATGTCGATGTGCGTCCACGGGATGTCCGCGGCGTCCTCGCCCTCGCCCTTCTTCCCGACGAACTCCTGCAGGAAGGTGGCGGCCACCATCGCGCCCGCGGAGCGCTCGCCGGTGTGCTTGAGGTCCGCGACCGGGGTGTCCAGGGTCGGGCGGATCTCCTCAGGCATCGGCAGCGACCAGGCGGTGTCGCCGACCTCGTTGCCCAGGCGGGTGACGGTGTCGCGCAGCTCGTCGTCGTTGCCCATGACGCCCATCGTGCGCTCGCCCAGGGCGATGATGCAGGCACCGGTCAGGGTGGCGACGTCGACGATGGCATCCGGCTGCTGCTCGGTGGCCAGCGCCAGGCCATCGGCCATCACCAGGCGGCCCTCGGCGTCGGTGTTGATGATCTCCACGGTCCGGCCGCCGCGCATGGTGACGATGTCACCGGGGCGCTGGGCGAGGTCGCCGGTCATGTTCTCGGCCAGGCACAGGTAGGCGGTGACCTGGACCGGCAGCCCGAGCTGGGCGATGGCGAGCACGCCTGCGGCGCAGGCGGCGGCGCCGGCCATGTCCATCTTCATGGTGATCATCGCGGCACCGGGCTTGATGCACAGGCCGCCGGAGTCGAAGGTGATGCCCTTGCCGACCAGCGCGAGGTGTCGCGAGGCACCCTCGGGGGTGTAGCGCAGCGTCACCAGGCGCGGGGGACGGCCCGAGCCCTGCCCGACACCGAGGATGCCGCCGCAGCCCTCCTGCTCAAGACGCTCGGCGTCCCAGACCTCGACCTCGACCGGGAGACCGGCGGCGCGGGTCTCCACGGACCCGGCGAAGGTCTCCGGGTAGAGCTGGTTGGGCGGGCTGTTGACCAGGTCGCGGGCGTAGCGCACCGCGTCGATCACGGCCAGGGCGCTCGCGGTGGCGTCCTCCGCCTCGTCGGCGCCGACGCCCGTGACGACGGCCTCACCCAGGCCGGCCTTGGCGGATTCGACCTTCCCGACACCGTGGTGCTCGCGGAAGGTGTAGGCACCCAGCGCGGCACCTTCGGCCACCGCGCTCGCCTCGTCCACGCCCGACTGACCCAGGGCGAAGACGGCGGACGAGCGACCGGCCAGCGCTCGCGCAGCCACGCCCGCGGCGCGGCGCAACCGCTCGACGCGGGTCGCGGGGCCAGCCTTCGGCATACCGACCACCACGACGAGCGGGGCGGCCACTCCGGGGACGCCGGTGAGGCGCACGGTCTCCTCGGCACCGGCCTCGGCGCCCAGGGCGCCCAGCGCCTCGTTCAGGTGGGTGGCGGCCTCCTCGGGCAGCCCGTGGCCGTCCGCGAGGGCGACGGTTCCGTCGGTCTTGGTGGCGGCGACCACGAGGGCGTCGGCCTCGATCCGGCCGGCCTCCTCGTCGGTCAGGCGCAGGGTGGTCTGGGCGTGGGCGTCATCGGCCATCGAAGGGGGCTCCCTAGTCGTAGATCGCGGTCGTCGAAGATCGTCGTTCCAGATCGTCGTGCCGGATTTCCGTGCTGCGACGAGTCCCGGCCCCACGAGACTAAGACACGGCGCCGACACTAAGGTGACCAGATATGAGCGAGCATGCGACGAAGACGTCCCCCCTGCACGACAAGCACACCGCCCTCGGCGCCAAGATGGCCGATTTCGGCGGCTGGTCGATGCCGATCGAGTATCCCGGCGGGGGCGTGGTCCGCGAGCACACTGCCGTCCGTGAGCGGGTCGGTCTGTTCGACGTCTCGCACCTGGGCAACGCGCAGGTCAGCGGCCCCGGCGCCAAGGACTTCCTCAACTCCTGCCTGACCAACGACCTCGAGCGGATCGAGCCCGGCAAGGCGCAGTACACGATGTGCTGCGACGAGAGCGGCGGCGTCGTCGATGACCTCATCGCCTACCTGCGCTCCGAGGACGACGTCTTCCTGATCCCCAACGCCTCCAACAACGCCGAGGTCTGCCGCCGGCTGCGCGAGCAGGCGCCCGAGGGGATCACCGTCGAGGACGTCCAGGACGACTTTGCGATCATGGCGATCCAGGGCCCGAAGTCCGATGAGGTGCTCCAGGCCCTCGACCTGCCGACCGGGCACGACTACATGAGCTTTGTCGACACGCAGTGGGACGGGCGGCCGGTCAGCGTGTGCCGCACGGGCTACACGGGGGAGCGGGGCTATGAGCTGGTCTGTCGCACCGAGGATGCCGGCGAGCTGTGGGACGCGATCGTCGAGGCGATGGAGCCCTTTGAGGGCCTGCCCTGTGGGCTGGGCGCCCGCGACACCCTGCGCACCGAGATGGGCTATGCCCTGCACGGCAACGAACTCTCGCTGGACATCACCCCGGTGATGGCCCGCACCGGCTGGGCCGTGGGTTGGAAGAAGGATGCCTTCTGGGGCAAGGAGGCGCTCACCGCCCAGCGCGAGGCCAAGGAGAGCCGCCTGTCCGGCGGCCTGCTGGTCACCGGCCGCGGGATCCCGCGCGCCCACTGCGCGGTGCTGGACGCCGAAGGCAACCAGATCGGTGAGGTCACCTCGGGCACCTTCAGCCCGACCCTGAAGCAGGGCGTCGCGCTGGCGCTGCTCGACCGGGGGATCGAGGAGGGTCAGGAGGTCACGATCGACGTGCGCGGTCGCCAGATCGAGGCCAAGGTGAGCAAGCCGCCGTTCGTCGAGGGCGGCGCGAGCTCGTAGTCGGCAGGGGGCAGCACGCCGCCCCAGCACCTGCCGAGGGGCGCTGCGGTCACTCGGTGACCGCGGCGCCCTTCGTCACGTCCAGCACCCGCCCGCCGACGATGGCGTGCACCCGGTCGGCTGCGGCGGAGAGTCGCTGGTTGACCCGCGCGAGCAACTCCTCGGCGAGCCGCTGGTGTGGCCCTTTGCCCAGACCCCAGGCGGGCTCGGTGGTCAGCACCACGGTGTCGTAGGGCACCGCCCGCACCGCCAGGCTGAGCTCGTCCAGGTAGTCGTCCAGCCGCGCGTGCGCGGTCTCCGGGTCGTCCCAGAGGTCGTGCTCGGTCAGGGTGCCGACCAGCCACTCCGGCACGTCGTCGATGACGATCGCGGTCCGCGCGGCGAGCAGAGCGCGGGTCAGGTCGCGGCTGCGCACGACGCTCCAGGTGTCGGGCAGGTCGTGGTCCTGTGCCTCGCCCGTGCCCACGTAGCTCACCCGGTCATGCTGTGCCAGTAGGGCTTTCGCGTGTCGTGATCGTCCGCTGTAGGGGTTTCCGAGCACCAGCGTGGTCGTCATCGGGACGTCTCCTCCTACAGGGCGGCAGGTCGGTGCCCAGCATAGCGACGGGGTGCGCGGCCCGGGTGGGTCCGGGCCGCGCACCCCGTGCGGGAGTTCACAGTCCAGGTATGCCGTGTGGCGGCTCCTGCAGGTTGGTTCGCCTCAGCGTCGGCCGCCGCCGAGGGCCGAGCCGAGCACTTCCTGCAGGATCGAGGTCATGTCCAGGCCGCCGCCCTGCTGCTGGTCGGCGCGGTTGTCGGCCTGGCGGCTCTGCTGCTCCGCGGGGCCGTTGCCGAGTGCGCCGCCGGGTTGATTGGTGCTGCCACCACTCGGCTGCTGGGTCTGGGCCCCTCCGCCGCGCTGCTGGCCGGCGCCGGTCACCTGACGAGCCAGCCAGGAAAGCACGATCGGGGCCAGGATCGGCAGCAGGCGCCGGACGATCGGGCCGAGCTGGCCGCCGCCCATCCCGCCGAGCTGGTTGACGACACCGTCGGTGTTGTTGCCGAAGACGTGCCCGAGGATCTTCTCGCCGTCGTTGGTGTCGACGCGGTCCAGGTTCACGCCGTCGTCGAGGCCGTCGTGGTGCTGGCCGAGGGCCTCGAGCAGCGACTGAGCACCGCTCTGGTCCTCGGAGTTCTTGTGCAGACCGCCGAGCAGCGCCGGCAGCGCGGCCTGCACAGCCTGACGCGTGGTGGCGTCGTCGGTGCCGAGTGCGGCCGAGAGCTGCTCGATCGGAAGGGAGCGCATCAGCTGGTCGATCATCGTTGACCTCTTCTCGTCGTCAGGCCCCTGGTGGGACCGGTGCTGCTCACGAGCCTAGGACAGATCCGCCGCCACGTCCTACGGTTGGAGGATGAGCGATGCCTACACGTGGTCCTTCGAGAATTCCGACGGCACCCCGCTGACCGATCTGGGGCTGGCCTCGATCGAGTTCCCGACCCAGGCCGATGCGGAGTCCTGGCTCAGCGAGGAGTGGCCGACGCTGGCCGACGCCGGGGTCCAGTCGGTGACGCTGCGCCGGGGCGAGGACGATGTCTACGGCCCCATGAGCCTGAGCCCCGCGGACTAGGCCTCAGCGACGCTCCAGCTCGGCCCCACGCGCCACCTGCGGGCGCGGGATGCGGCTCATCCGCATCTGGAAGGAGCGGAGCACGACGTACAGCGCCGACCCCTTGGGCGGCTCCTCGCCGAACGCCTCGGCATACCGCTTCTTGGTGCGGCGCCACAGCAGCCAGGAGTCCATGACCCCGAAGAACATCAGGCAGTAGGCGCCGACCATGGTGGCGATCCGCGCCCAGTCGGTGCCGACGAAGGACAGCGCCAGGATCATCAGCATCACCGGCAGCAGGATCTCGCCGACATTCCAGCGGCGGTCGACGGCGTCGCGCAGGAAGCGGCGGCCGGGGCCCTTGTCCCGCGGCGCGAGGTAGCGCTCGTTGCCCGCGAGCATCTCCTCGCGAGCCTTCATCCGCTCGGCCTTGCGGCGCGCCTTCTGCTCCTCGGCGTTGGTGCCCTTGGCGCCCACGATGGGACGACGGTTGGCGGCCTCAGCGTCCTTGCGCTTGGGGGTCGGCCGACCCTTGCCGGCCGCGCGAGCTCTCTCGTCGGACTCGCGCACGTAGGCGCTCGTCAGGTCTTCGGGCTCGGACCGCTTCTTCCACAACTGCACCGCCCAAGGATACGTGAGGCCTCTGCGGCCGCCGGAAGCCGCCGAGCGGGTAGGAGATGCCACGACTAGAGTCGGACGAGTGAATGATCAATCTTCTGCCGCCGCAGACCTCGCCGAGCGCGTCCGGGACCTGATGCCCGGGGTGCGCTCCGACCTGGAGGCCCTCACCCGGATCCCCTCGGTCTCGCTCGACTCCTTCGACCAGCAGCACGTCGAGGACAGCGCGCTGGCCGTCGCCGACCTGCTGCGCGCCGAGGGGCTCGAGGTGGAGATCGTCCGCGAGGGCGGTCGCCCCGCGGTGATCGGTCACCTGCCGGCGCCGGAGGGGGCGCCGACGGTCCTGCTCTACGCCCACCACGACGTGCAGCCGCCCGGGGACGACGCCGACTGGGACACTCCTGTCTTCGAGCCGACCCAGGTGGGGGAGCGGCTCTACGGGAGAGGGGTGGCCGACGACAAGGCCGGCGTGATGGCGCACGTCGCCGCGCTCCGCGCGCACGGCGGTCGACCCCCGGTGGGGGTGACCGTCTTCGTCGAGGGCGAGGAAGAGGTCGGCTCCGACTCGCTGCCAGCGATCCTGGAGCGCCACGGCGACCGGCTGGCCTGCGACGCGATCGTCCTCGCCGACTCGCACAACTGGAAGATCGGCGTCCCCGCGCTGACCACCACGTTGCGCGGCCTGGTCCGAGTGGTCGTGGAGGTGCGGGCGCTCGACCATGGCGTGCACTCCGGTCTCTACGGGGGAGCGGTGCCCGACGGGCTCACCGCGCTCTGCCGTCTCCTCGCCACCCTGCACGACGAGAAGGGCGACGTCGCCGTCGCGGGGCTGAAGACCTCCGAGGCTGCCGATCTCGACTACTCCGAGGATGATCTGCGCGCCGACTCCGGCCTCGCCGGGGGCGTCAGCCCCATTGGCACCGGGTCCTTCCTGTCCCGTCTGTGGACCAAGCCGTCGATGACGGTGATCGGGATCGACGCCCCGACCGTGGAGAAGGCCGCCAACCTGCTCACCCCGGTCGGTCGCGCCAAGCTCTCGATGCGGATCCACCCCGAAGAGGTGCCGGACACGGCATACGGGCTCCTAAAGACCCACTTGGAGGAGAACGCGCCGTGGGGGTGCCAGGTGAGCGTCACCCTCGACGACGACGGCGCCGGCTTCGCCGCCGATGCCCAGGGTCCCGTGTATGACGTCGCGCGCTCGGCCTTCCGCGACGCCTGGGCGGGTGTCGAGCCGGTCGACATCGGGGTGGGTGGGTCGATCCCGTTCGTCGCCGCCTTCGCCGAGAAGTTCCCGGACGCTGCCATCCTGGTCACCGGCGTCGAGGACCCGGACACCCGCGCGCACGCCGCGAACGAGTCGCTGCACCTGGGCGAGTTCGAGCGGGTCTGCCTGGCCGAGGCGCTGCTGCTGGAGCGGCTGGGGGAGCTGAGCGCGGGAGATAGGGGCGAGGACACGAGCCTGGGGGACCGGAGCACGACCGAAGGAGAGAACCATGGCTGAGAACGGGAGTTACGTCGGCGACGGCGCGTACGAGCGCAAGACGAAGTACATCGAGACGCGCATCACCAAGGACGGGCGCGATGGCTTCCCCGTCGAGCCGGGACGCTACCGCCTGGTCGTCTCCCGCGCGTGCCCGTGGGCGCACCGGGCGATCCTGACCCGCCAGCTGTTGGGTCTCGAGGACGTCCTGTCGATGGGCGTCTGCGGACCGGTGCACGACGAGGACAGTTGGACTTTCGACCTGGACCCTGGCGGCGTCGACCCGGTGCTGGGGATCCCCAAGCTCAAGGACGCCTACGAGGCGCGACCGGATGGTTACCCAGAGTCGGGGATCACCGTCCCGGCGATCGTGGACACCACGACCGGGCAGGTGGTGACCAACGACTTCCACCAGATCGTGCGCGACCTGGTGACCGAGTGGACCGACCACCAGAAGGCGGACGCGCCGGACCTGTGGCCCGAGGCGCTGCGGGACGAGATCGAGGAGATGTCGGACCGCAACTACACCGAGGTCAACAACGGGGTGTATCGGTGCGGTTTCGCCGGCAGCCAGGACGCGTATGACGAGGGCTACGACCGGCTGTTCGCGCGGCTGGACGAACTCGAGGAGCACCTGGCGACCCGGCGATACCTGGTGGGGGAGCAGCTCACCCTCGCCGACGTGCGCCTGTGGCCGACGCTGGTGCGCTTCGACGCGGCGTATCACGGCCACTTCAAGTGCAACCGGCAGAAGCTGACCGAGTTCCCCGTGCTGTGGGCCTATGCGCGCGACCTCTGGCAGACCTGGGACTTCGGGTCAACGGTGAACTTCGAGCACGTGAAGCAGCACTACTACGCGACCCATCTCGACATCAACCCGACAGGGGTCGTGCCCAAGGGCCCGGACACCTCGGGTTGGTCGGAGCCTGCCGGGCGTGAGTCACTGAGCTGACCACTGGGCGGTGGGTTTGGGCTGCGTGGGCAACCCAGACCCACCGCCGAGCAGTTGGTCGGTCAGCCGCCGGTGCCGGCGTCCTGCGTCGGATCAGCAGTTGATGTTGCCGTGCGGAGGCTGTCCGCCCGGGTTGCCGCCGGTGTCTCCGCCGGTGCCGCATGGGGAGAGCGAGTTGTCGATGAGAGTCCCTCCCAAGACTTGACCGCTGCCGGTCGTCGGGGTCTGGCCCGGGCACGTCATGATCCAGGTGTAGTTGAGGACTGCTCCGCCATTCGCGCTGTTCTTGAATTGCCCGGCGTCCACGTGCATGCAGCGGGTTTGCCCTCCGAGGAGGGTGAACTGGGTCACTAGCCGGTTGTCGATGTTGGCCTGAGCCTGACGGCAATCAGTTCCGACGCAGAAGTTCCCAAGGTTGATGGTGACCGTGCAGGTGGGGTTGTGGTTGATCCACTTCATCCGGGAGTGGTAGTACTTCGGGTTTCCGGGGTGCTTGCAGAAGTTGCTGGTGAAGGACGGCTCGACCGGTGGCTTCACCGGGCTGGCCGCGAAGGCCGGAGCGACCTGCGCGACGGCGACCACTGGCACACTCCACGCCGCACCCTTGACCAGGGTGCGGCGTGACGGCTTGCTGAACTGACCCATCTGAAGAACCCCTTCACAATCCCGCTGTTGTCCCGCCTCGGTCCTCGAGCGAGGGCCCCTGTGAAGCGAGGCTGGTGCACGGCCAGCCTCAGCGACGCGACACCTCGGTTGACGCCGCGTCCATCGATCTACGGACCGATCTTCAGAGGGGATTCAGGGAGTGGAGTTGAGCGGCGTCGGGAGTGAACGGTTGGTGAGAAAGACGAAGGGCCCGGTCCAGTGGACCGGGCCCTTCGTGAACTTCTAGGTATGGATGTCAGCCCTCGGAGCCGTCACCCTCGGTGCCGCCACCGCCGCCCTCGACCGGAGCGGGCGCCTCACCCTCAGCCGGAGGCTGCTCGACGTCGGCGGGAGCCGGCTGCTCGGCATCGCTCTCAAGGGATGGCTGCTCCACGAACTCGTCCTGCGTTTCCTCCACACCCTGCGGCCGAGCGTCTACCCCGGGAGGACCACCCTCGCAGCCATCCGTCTTTTGCGGGCTGCGAGTCCGGCCAAGGTCCCGCATGCCGGGCTGAGAGTAGAAGTGGATCCACTGGGCGTTGGAATCGGCCTGCACCCATCCCATGTCGTAGCAAGCGCTTCCATCGTTCGCCACAGTAACGGTAACCGTGCTGACATCCTCCCGGGTGCCTGCCCGGAGGAACGGGTTGCCGGATCCGTTCAGAACCCGAATCGTGAATGAGGTACCAGGCGCGGGCGGCGTGGCACACCGGCTGAAACTCATGCAGAAACGAATCTTGTAGTAGTTCGTCGTTGAGTACCGACAGGAGTTGGCCTCATCGAGGAAGAAATCAACGCACGGAGGCGGGTCACCAGTGGCGGCTACCGCTGGCGCAACCTGGGCAATCGCCACGACGGGGACGCTCCATGCAGCGCCCTTGACGAGGGTGCGCCTCGTCGGGTTCTTGAACGAGCTGGACATCTGCAGTACTCCCCTGCGTCGAGTTGAAGGTTGCGCCATCAGTAACGGGCCTGAGACCGACACGGGCTCGGACCCCGGTGGAGGTTCTGGTGCAGGCAGCCCCGTCGCCTCCAACTGGACAATACAGCCGCCTTACAGAAAGTGCCAGTCCGGGTGACACCTTCTTGTGATAACGATTCGGTCACGGTTCCGTCGCAGACCGGGGGAGGTGGTCACGTACGATCAGACGTTGTGACCACCTCCGTTGACCTGCTCGAAGATCCCACGGCCGGAGAAGCCTTGGCCGACAGTACATCTGACGCCTCGCTCACCCGCAGCGTCGCCCGGAGTGCCCAGATCCACGCCGACCTGGACGTCCACCCGGAGCGCTATCGGATGCTCACCGGGGACCGTCCCACCGGCCACCTGCACCTCGGCCACTACTTCGGCTCGCTGGCCAACCGCGTGGTCCTCCAGGACAAGGGCATCGACACCTTCGTGCTGATCGCCGACTACCAGGTGATCACCGACCGCGACGAGGTCAGCAGCATCCAGGAGCGCGTGTTCTCCCTCCTGACCGACTACCTCTCCATCGGCATCGACCCGACGCGCACCACGATCTTCACGCACTCCCAGATCCCCGCGCTCAACCAGCTGATGCTGCCCTTCCTCTCGCTGGTCACCGACAGTGAGCTGCGCCGTAACCCCACGGTCAAGGCCGAGCAGGAGGCCACGGGTGGCCGACCGATGAGCGGTCTGATGCTCACCTACCCGGTCCACCAGGCCGCTGACATCCTCTTCTGCAAGGCCAATGTCGTCCCGGTCGGCAAGGACCAGCTGCCCCACCTCGAGCAGACCCGTGTGGTCGCGCGCCGTTTCGACGAGCGCTACGGCCGCGCCGGCGACAAGAGCGCCCCGGTCTTCCCCGCGCCCGACGCCCTCCTGTCCGACGTGCCAAACCTGCTCGGCACCGACGGCCAGAAGATGAGCAAGTCCAAGGGCAACACCATCGAATTGCGGATGTCCGCCGACGACACCGCCAAGGTGCTCAGGAAGGCCGTCACCGACTCCGACCGGCGCATCACCTACGACCCGGTCGGCCGCCCCGAGGTGTCCAACCTGGTGCAGCTCGCCGCCCTGACCACCGGCCGTGACCCGCACACGATCGCCGAGGAGATCGGGGACGGCGGCTCGGGCACGCTCAAGAAGCTGGTCACCGAGTCGGTCAACGAGTACTTCGCCCCCATCCGCGCCCGCCGCGCCGAACTCGAGGCCGACCAGGGTCACCTGCGCGATGTCCTCGCCGACGGCAACGCGCGCGCCAACGCGGTCGCCGAGGCCACCCTGGCCGAGGTCCGCGAGGCGATGCAGATGGTCTACGGCTGAGGCCTCCACACACCCCAACTACTCTTTATATATACGTATGCCGCTTCCCACCCGCCGCCCGCGCGTCCTGGTGGTCGCGGACGGCTTCGGGCCACTCAGCCCGCACGAGGCCGCCGACGCAGTCGCCGAAGGCTGGTCCCGCCAGGCTCCCCATGTCGACGTCGAGGCGCACGTCTCGCACGCCGGGGGCGCAGGCTTCGTGGACGTGGCCACCCGGGGTCGGGACGCGACCACCCACCCCGTGGTCGTGCCGGGACCCCTCGGTGACGAGGTCCCGGCCGCTGTCACGGTGGTCTCGACCAGGGGCGGGGACACGGCATACCTGGACTCGGCGCAGGTCGCCGGCCGCCACCTCGTCGCGCAGGACCAGCTCGCCGACCCCGCCCGTATGTCGAGTGCCGGCCTCGGCCGTCTCCTCACCCTGGCGCGGGAGACGGGGGCGGAGCGGATCGTGGTCGGGGTGGGCGCGCTCGCCTGCCACGACGGCGGCGCGGGTCTGCTGCGCGAGCTGGGCGCGGGGGAGGACCTGACCGACCTGCCGCGGGTCCGCCGCGAGTGGGCGGACGTCAACCTCGTGCTCGTCACCGACACCGAGGCCACCCTGCTCGGCTTCCACGGCGCCTCGGCGCGACTGACCGAGCACCACGGAGTCGCCCCGGCGGTGAGCCAGCGGCTGGAAGGCGAGCTCGGCGAACTGACCGACGTGGTGAACCGGATCTTGCCACCGAGCACCGACCTGCTCACCGGCCTCGCCCGCCGACCCGAGCGCGAGCTGGGTGCCGGCGCCGGGGGAGGGGTCGGCTACGCGCTCCAGCTCCTCGGCGCGCGGACCGACACCGGGGCGCGCTTCCTGCTCGACGAGCTCGGCCTGCGCGAACGCCTGCCCCGAGCCCTGCTCGTCCTGGTGAGCGACGCCTACGACTCGCTCACCGTCCACGAGGGCGTCGTCGCCGACACCGCCCGGGCCGCGCTCGAGACCGCGACCCCGACCGTCGTCCTGGCCCGCGAGGTCGCGGTGGGCCGCCGCGAAGGGATGTCGCTGGGGATCAGCGGCTCCTATGCCGTGCGCGAGGGTGAGTCGCCCGGCGACCTGGCCGCCCGGGTGGCCCGGACCTGGACACCCGCCCCGAGGGCGTAACCTGGACGGCGGTCATGAGACTCCACCGGGAACAACCCGCACGCCGGAGGAGTTGACCGACGCAAGACCACCTGCCCCCTGTCGCAGAGAGGACATCCGCATGACGGACACCACCCAGACCAAGGCCCACGGGGTCGAGCTCACCGACGTCGCCGCCGACAAGGTCAAGAGCCTGCTCGCCCAGGAGGGCCGCGACGACCTGCGCCTGCGGATCGGCGTGCAGCCCGGCGGCTGCTCCGGCCTGATCTACCAGCTCTACTTCGACGAGCGCACCCTCGACGGTGACCTGTTCCGCGACTTCGACGGTGTCGAGGTCGTCGTGGACCGGATGAGCGCCCCCTACCTGGACGGCGCGAAGATCGACTTCGCCGACTCCATCGAGAAGCAGGGCTTCACCATCGACAACCCCAACGCCGGCTCCTCCTGCGCCTGCGGCGACAGCTTCAGCTGAGCACCTGATGGGCGCCGCCGACGCCTGGGCGGAGGCGGTGGCCCACACCCTCCCGGGCCAGGACCTCGTCGGCGTCGGCGCCGACCTGCAGCCCTGGACGATCCTCAGCGGCTATCGCAACGGGGTCTTCCCCATGGGCCTGGGGGAGGGCGGCGGACCCCCGCTCGGCTGGTGGTCGCCGGACCCGAGGGGGATCCTGCTCCCGGGTGAGCTGCACGTCAGCCGGTCGCTGCGACGCTCGCTCAAGGCCTTCGAGATCCGTTACGACACCGCCTTCGAGTCGGTCGTCGCCGGGTGCGCCGCGCCGCACCGGCACGGGGCCTGGATCACGCCGCGCATCGTCGACGCCTATCAAGACCTGCATCACCTGGGCTGGGCGCACTCGGTGGAGGCCTGGCAGGACGGGGAGTTGGTCGGGGGACTCTACGGCCTGAGCATCGGGCGGCTGTTCGCCGCCGAGTCCAAGTTCCACACCGTCACCGACGCCTCGAAGGCCGCCGTCGTCGGCCTGGTCGCGGCGATGGAGGAGGACGGTATGCCGTGGGTCGTGGACGTGCAGTGGCGCACCGATCATCTGGCTTCCCTGGGGGTGCGCGAGGTGCCGCGCACGACATACCTGGAGCTGCTCGGGGGACTGATCGAGGGGGAGCCGCCGCCGCGCTTTCGCGGGTGACCCGCCGCAGGGGTCCCAGGTGAGAGGATGACGACCAGGTGAGGGTAAGGTTTCACCCTGTCATGACCGGTCGTTACGAGAAGTGCGAAGTGCGAGGTGTCCCTAGTGCGACGGCGTAAGGATTCCCGGCCCAGCGTGGTCGGTC
This sequence comes from Ornithinimicrobium pulveris, assembly GCF_050261105.1. Lineage (GTDB taxonomy): Bacteria > Actinomycetota > Actinomycetes > Actinomycetales > Dermatophilaceae > Ornithinicoccus. The sequence continues at coordinate 1,261,458 of NZ_CP189837.1, forward strand.
AGCGGTGGGGGCTCCCGGCCGCCATGGTGGGAGTCGCGCTCCTGCTGGCAGGCTGCGGTGAGTCCGCCGCGCGCGGGTACCTGCCCGAGCCGGTGACCGAGGCCGGTCACGACGTGGTCTTCTTCTGGAACGCGACCTGGATCGCGGCGCTGGCCGTCGGCGTCCTGGTGTGGGGTCTGATCCTGTGGTGCCTCTTCGCCTACCGCAAGAAGAACGATGAACTGCCCACGCAGTTCCGCTACCACGTGCCGCTGGAGATCCTCTACACGATCGTGCCGATCCTGATGGTCGCCGCGCTGTTCGGCAAGACCATCGAGGTCCAGAACACCCTGCTTGAGCGCCAGGACAACCCGGACGTGGTCGTCAATGTCGCCGGCAAGAAGTGGAGCTGGGACTTCAACTACATCAACGAGGACGTCTACATCGCCGGCGTCCAGGCGGCCACCCTCAACGACGGTCTCGAGGGCGTGCCGGAGACGCTGCCCACACTGGTCCTGCCGGTCGACTCCCGGGTGGAGTTCGTGCTCACCTCACGCGATGTCATCCACTCCTTCTGGGTCCCCCAGTTCCTGCAGAAGCTGGACATGGTCCCGGGGCGGGTCAACATCTTCCAGGTCACCACGACCGAGGAGGGCACCTTCGACGGCAAGTGCGCCGAGCTGTGCGGTGCCTACCACTCCGAGATGCTCTTCAACGTCCAGGTCGTCTCCCAGGAGGAGTACGACCAGCACATCGAGGACCTGCGCGCTGCCGGCAACACCGGCCAGCTGGGTCTGGAGCTCGACCAGTACGAACTGCAGCCGGACCAGCGGGACAAGTTCCCCGAGCCCAGCGGGCGCTGAGGGAGGACGAAGGTAGATGGCAATCACGACGCGCCCCACGGGCGAGAGCGACAAGCGGCTGGTGCCGATCGAGGAGCGCAGCTCCTGGGTCCGCCAGGCGGTGACGATGCTCACCACCACCGACCACAAGGTGATCGGCAACCTCTACTTCGTCACCACGATGGCCTGGTTCATCGTCGGTGGTCTGATGGCGCTGGTCATCCGCGCCGAGCTGTTCACCCCCGGCCTGCAGGTCGTGGCGAACCCCGAGCAGTTCAACCAGATGTTCACCATGCACGGCACGATCATGCTGCTGATGTTCGCGACGCCGCTGTTCGCCGGATTCGCGAACGCGCTCGTGCCGCTGCAGATCGGTGCCCCCGACGTCGCCTTCCCGCGACTGAACATGCTGGCCTACTGGTTCTTCTTCTTCGGCAGCCTGATCGCCGTCGGTGGCTTCCTCACCCCGCAGGGCGCCGCGAGTTTCGGCTGGTTCGCCTACATGCCGCTCGCCGGCCCGACGCACAGCCCCGGCCTGGGCGGTGACCTGTGGGTCCTCGGCCTGGCGCTAACCGGTTTCGCGACGATCTTCGGTGCGGTCAACTTCATCACCACGATCGTCTGCATGCGCGCCCCCGGCATGACGATGTTCCGGATGCCGATCTTCACCTGGAACATCCTGGTGACCTCGATCCTGGCCCTGATGGTCTTCCCGGTCCTGGCCGCGGCCTTCTTCGGGATGGCGGCCGACCGCCTCTTCGGCTGGCACATCTACGACCCGTCCTACGGCGGGGCCATGCTGTGGCAGCACCTGTTCTGGTTCTTCGGCCACCCCGAGGTCTACATCATCGCGCTGCCGTTCTTCGGCATCATCACCGAGGTCATCCCGGTCTTCAGCCGCAAGCCGATCTTCGGTTACAAGACCCTCGTGCTGGCGACCGTCTCGATCGCGGCCCTGTCGGTCTCGGTCTGGGCGCACCACATGTACGCCACCGGCGCCATCCTGCTCGAGTTCTTCACGATCATGACGATGCTGATCGCGGTCCCGACCGGTGTGAAGTTCTTCAACTGGGTCGGCACCATGTGGCGCGGCCAGATCAGCCTGGACACCCCCATGCTCTGGGCGATCGGCTTCATGGTCACCTTCCTCTTCGGTGGTCTGACCGGCGTCATCCTGGCTAGCCCGGCCCTGGACTTCCACGTCACCGACTCCTACTTCGTCGTGGCGCACTTCCACTACGTGGTCTTCGGCACCGTCGTCTTCGCGATGTTCGCCGGCTACTACTTCTGGTGGCCCAAGTTCACCGGGCACATGCTCGACGAGACCTGGGGCAAGGTGCACTTCTGGATGCTCTTCTTCGGCTTCCACGGCACCTTCCTGATCCAGCACTGGCTGGGCGTCAAGGGCATGCCGCGGCGCTACGCCGACTACATGCCCGAGGACGGCTTCACCTGGATGAACCAGCTGTCGACGATCTCCTCGTTCCTGCTGGCCGCCTCGATGCTGCCCTTCTTCTACGCGGTCTGGAAGAGCTTCCAGACCCCGAAGGTCACCGTCAACGACCCGTGGGGCTGGGGCGGCTCGCTGGAGTGGGCCACCTCCTGCCCGCCCCCGCGGCACAACTTCGAGACCATCCCGCGGATCCGCTCCGAGCGTCCTGCCTTCGACCTGTACCACCCGGAGGTCGGCACGCTCGAGTCGCCGGAGCCCGACAAGTCTGTCGCCGAGGAGCTGCTGGGTGGGCCTGACACCGACCCGCAGGGTCACGTCGGCACCGAGACCGGTGGCACCACCGGAGAGGAGCGCTGAGGATGAAGGCTGAGGCCAAACTCTTCGCCTACCTGGTTCCCTTCTTCCTGCTCGTCGGTGGCATCTACACCTACTTCACCGATGAGTGGGTCGGGATCATGGGCCTGTTCCTGACCGCGGCGCTCTGCGGCTTCGTGGCCTGGTTCTTCTGGCTGTCCGGCAAGAACGTCGACCCGCGCCCCGAGGACAACCTGGAGGGTGAGATCGCCGACCAGAGCGGCGACTACGGGCACTTCGCCCCCTACTCCTGGTGGCCGCTGTGGCTGGGTCTGTCCACCTCGGTGGTCGTGCTCGGCGTCGGCGTCGGCTGGTGGCTGGTCGTCGTGGCCGCCCCGTTCCTGATCATCTCGATCGTCGGCTGGACCATGGAGTTCTTCCACGGCGAGAAGGCGGTCTGAGCCGGCCACACGGCATACCGGACTCACGACACCACACACGACACCACGCGCAGGGCCCCGGTCGAGATCGACCGGGGCCCTGCACGTGTGAGGTTGGTTCAGTCGGAGGTGCTGGCGTCGGGGGTGGTGGCGGCGACCCAGCGCTCGACCAGCCGGCTCGCGGAGCCGTCGTCGAGGGCGGCGGCTGCCCGCGCCATCCCCGCCCCGACGAGGGTATGCAGTGTGGCCTCGTCGGTCGGGACCGCGCCACGCTCCCCGGCGTCCAGGAGGGCGAGCGCGAGGCCGGCGTTGAGCAGCACCGCGTCGCGCACCGGGCCGGGGGTGCCTGCGAACAACTCGCGGGCGACCTGTGCGTTGTGCTCCGCCTCGCCACCCCGCAGCGACTCGACAGGGTGCAGAGGCAGACCGAGGCGAGCTGGGTCGAGGGTGAGCTGGATGACGTCCTCGCCCTGCACCCACCAGAGGGTGCTGGTCGTCGCCGGCGTGATCTCGTCCAGCCCGTCGTCGCCGCGGAAGACGACCGCGCGGGTGCCACGGGCGGCGAAGACGCCGGCGAGCAGTTCGGCCATCCGGGCGTCCGCGGAGCCGACTGCGGCATAGCGGGTCTGCGCCGGGTTGGTGAGCGGGCCGAGGAAGTTGAAGGCCGTCGCGATCCCCATCTCGCGCCGGACCACGGCGGCGTGCCGCATCGAGGGGTGGAAGGTCTGGGCGAAGCAGAAGGTGATGCCGACCTCGGCGGCGAGCTCGGCGACCCGCTCGGGGGAGAGGTCCAGCCGGACCCCGAGCGCCTCGAGCATGTCGGCCGAGCCGGAGCGGCTGGAGGAGGCGCGGTTGCCGTGCTTGACGACGACGGCGCCCGCGGCAGCCATCACGATCGCCGACATCGAGGAGATGTTGACGGTCATGGCCCGGTCCCCGCCGGTGCCGACGATGTCGATGGTCGGACCGTCGACCTCGAAACGGTGGGCGTGCCCGAGCATGGTGGTGGATAGCCCGGACATCTCCTCGACCGTCTCACCCTTGGCGCGTAGGGCGGCCAGGAAGGCGCCGAGTTGCGCGGGGGAGGCCTCGCCCGACATCACCCGGTCCATCGCCCAGGAGGTCTGGGCGGCGCTCAGGTCCTCGCCGCGGACGAGCGCGGTGAGCAGGTCGGGCCAGGTCGCCTCGACCGCCGTGCTCACCGGCCCGCGAGCTCGGAGACCGCGGAGGACAGCTTCTCCGGGTCCAGGGGGCGGGAGACGGCGGCGTCGGCCTGCGACCAGGTCGCCAGCCAGCCGTCCACCGGACGCCCGGTGAGCACCAGGATCGGCGGGCACTCGAAGATCTCGTTCTTGAGCTGGCGGCTGATCCCCATGCCGCCGAAGGGCTGCGCCTCGCCGTCCAGGATGAGCAGGTCATAGCCGCCGCCCTGGACCTGCGTCTGGACCGCCTCGGGGGTGGCGCACTCGTGCCAGCGCTCGATCGTGACATCGGGCGAGGGGCGGTCGCCCACGCCCAGGCGCACGGCGTCGCGCACGGAGCGGTCGTTGCTGTAGAGCAGGACGGAGATCGCGGTCATGGCGACGATGGTATGCCAGGGAATGCGGTCAACGGCAGCGGGGAGCACGCCACGCGGGGAGGGGTGCGGCGGAAGGTCAGGGCATGGGCCATAATGTCCGAGTGGCGACGACACCTTCAGCAACGATGACCGACGCGGAGCGGTTCCACGCGACCGCGCACGGGCCGGCGACGAGGCCGAACATGACCGCCGTGGGGACCATGGTGTGGCTGGGCAGCGAGATCATGTTCTTCGCCGGTTTGTTCGCCATGTACTTCACGATCCGTTCGGTGGCTCCGGACCTGTGGGCAGAGCGGACCGAGTACCTCGATGTGACCTTCGCCTCGATCAACACCTCGATCCTGGTCATCTCCTCGCTGTGGTGCCAGTTCGGGGTCTGGAAGGCCGAGCGCGGCATCCCGCACCGCACCGGCAGCATCTTCCACATCGGTAACCCGCTCGGCGCCACCGGCTGGGGGATGCGGGAGTGGTACGTGCTGACCTACATCTTCGGCTCGATCTTCATCGCCGGTCAGATCTGGGAGTACGCCACGCTCACCATGGAGGGGATGACCCCGACCGCCGACCCCTACGGCTCGGTCTTCTTCATCACCACCGGCTTCCACGGGCTGCACGTCCTGGGCGGTCTGATGGCCTTCCTGCTGATCATCGCGCGTAGCTTCACCGCCAAGCGCTACACCCACGCCCAGGCCACGGGCGCCGTCGTGACCTCGTACTACTGGCACTTCGTCGATGTGGTCTGGATCGCCCTGTTCTTCGTCATCTACATCCTGCGGTGATCGCATGAGCTCGACGCCGACCCCTGACCCCTCCCGCCCCGAAAACCCACGGAAGGACCGACGCGTGAGTTCTCTCGCCGCCCGCCGCCGCAGCCCGATGGCGGTGCTGCTGGTGCTGCTGCTCGGCCTGATGTTCACCGGCACGGCCTACGCCGCACTCCAGCCCAAGGCCGCTCCGGGCACCTCCGCCGCGACCGTGTCGCAAGAGGACATCGAGGCTGGTCACCAGCTCTTCCTCGGCAACTGCGCCAGCTGCCACGGCCTGAACGGTGAGGGGGTCGAGAACGTCGGCCCGTCGCTGGTCGGCGCCGGTGCCGCCGCGGTCGACTTCCAGGTCGCCACCGGCCGGATGCCGCTGCCCGCTCCCGGCGTGCAGGCGGCCCGCAATATCTCGCAGGTGAAGTTCAGCGAGGAGCAGATCACCCAGCTCGCGGCCTACGTGGACTCCCTGGGCCCCGGCCCGGCGGTTCCGGACGCCGAGTGGATCGACCCGGCCCAGGGCGACATCGCAGCTGGTGGTGCGGCATACCGGACGAACTGCGCGATGTGCCACAACTCCTCCGGAACCGGTGGTGCGCTGACCCGCGGCAAGTACGCCCCTACCCTGCGTGGCGTCGAGCCGCAGCACATCTACGAGGCCATGCTGACCGGCCCGCAGTCGATGCCGGTCTTCAACGACAACAACCTGACCCCCGAGGAGAAGCGCGACATCATCGCCTTCCTCCACTACATCGAGGAGGGGGGCAACGACTACGGCGGCGCTGGCCTGGGCAACCTGGGTCCCTCGGGTGACGCCCTGTTCGTGTGGACCCTGGGGATCGGCACGATGATCGCTGCGGCGGTCTGGCTCGGACGGAAGGCTGCTTGATGGGCAACGAGCGCGATACCTCACCAGCGATCATCCGCGAACAGCGCGAGGACCAGTTCGCCAACCCGGGGCTGCCCCCGCACGTCCCGCGCCGCGCCGACGTCGACGAGAAGGCCGCCCGGCGGGCCTCCGTCCAGGTCGTGACCCTGTTCACCCTCTCGGTGCTCGGCTCGATCGGCTTCCTCGTCGCTTACTACGTGATCGACCCGAACCTCAAGGGTCACATCATCGGGATCGGCGAGGTCAGCCTCTTCCACGTGGCCCTCGGTCTATGCATGGCCTTCTCGCTGCTGGGGATCGGCTTCGGCGCGATCCACTGGGCGAAGACGCTGATGCCCGACGAGGAGGTCGTGGAGTACCGCCACGTCCAGGCCTCGGACGAGGAGACCCGCAACGACGTCGCGCAGACCCTCTCGCACGGCTTCCGCGCCTCCCAGCTCAACCGCCGCACCGCGATCCTCGGCTCGGCAGCCGGCGCGCTCGGGCTCTTCGCGCTGCCCCTGGTGGTGCCCGTCGTCGCGGGGCTCGGCCCGCGTCCGCGTGGTGAGCTCTACGAGACGAACTGGGAGCCGGGCATGCTCCTGCGGATCGACCCCTCGGGTGCTCCGATTCGGGCGGCCGACGTGACCAGCGGCTCGGTCTTCCACGTGATGCCCGATGGCTTCGTGGGTGCGCCGATGTATGACCTGCACCCCAACGACATGCTGATCTCCAAGAGCAAGGACCAGATCATCCTGGTCAAGCTCGACCCTTCGCTGATCAAGAGCCAGAAGCAGCTTGATTGGGGCGTGGACGGGATCGTCGCCTACTCCAAGGTGTGCACGCACGTGGGTTGCCCGGTGGCGCTCTACGAGCAGCAGACGCACCACCTGCTCTGCCCCTGCCACCAGTCGACCTTCGACATGACTGATGACTGCAAGGTGATCTTCGGCCCGGCCAAGCGGCCGCTGCCGCAGCTGCCGATCACGGTCAACGACGAGGGCTACCTGGTCGCGGCCGACGGCTTCCGCGAGCCGATCGGGCCGAGCTTCTTCGAGCGCAACAAGAAGTCCTGGCTGACCGGAGAGGATGACGCATGAGCACCGCGAGCCGCGTCCCGCAGGGCGCTGACCGCTTGCGCGCCGATGACGGCGTCGCCGCGACCGAGTACGGCCCCGGTCACCAGGGGTCCAAGGACGCGAAGTTCCACCCGGCCCTGGGGTGGGTGGACGAGCGCACGGGCGCGGCCAAGGGGCTGCGCTTCGGCCTGGGCAAGGTCTTCCCAGACCACTGGAGCTTCCTGCTCGGTGAGGTCGCGATGTACTCGATGATCATCGCGCTGCTGACCGGCACCTTCCTGACCTTCTGGTTCGTGCCGAGCATGGGGCACATGGTCTACGAGGGCTCCTACGTGCCGCTGAAGGGTGTGCACATGTCGGAGGCCTACGCCTCGACGCTGCACATCAGCTTCGAGGTCAAGGGTGGCCTGCTGATGCGTCAGCTGCACCACTGGTCGGCGCTGTTCTTCATCGTCGGTATCGCGCTGCACGCGGCCCGCGTCTTCTTCACCGGCGCCTTCCGCAAGCCGCGTGAGATCAACTGGGTCATCGGTGTGGTGCTCTCGCTGCTGGCGGCCCTGGAGGGCTTCGCCGGCTACTCGCTGCCGGATGACCTGCTCTCGGGCACCGGTATCCGGGCGATGAACGGCTTCATGATGTCCGCGCCGGTGATCGGCACCTGGATGACCTTCTTCGTCTTCGGTGGCGAGTTCCCGGGTGAGGTCATCATCCCGCGGCTCTACATCATGCACGTGCTGCTGCTGCCGGCTCTGATCGTCGGTCTGTTCGTGGCTCACCTGCTGCTGGTCGTCGTGCACAAGCACACCCAGTACCCCGGGCCGGGCCGGACCAACGACAACGTGGTCGGCTTCCCGGTGATGCCCGTGTATGCCGCGAAGGCCGGTGGGTTCTTCTTCGTCGTCTTCGGTCTGACCGCCCTGGTCTCGGCCCTGGTGGCGATCAACCCGGTCTGGGTCTTCGGTCCCTACGACCCGACCCAGGTCACCGCCGGTTCGCACCCGGACTTCTACATGTGGTTCTCCGATGGTGCGCTGCGACTGCTGCCGGGCTGGTTGGAGTTCGAGCTCTTCGGCACCGTCTGGAGCATGAACATCTTCCTCGGCTCGCTGCTGCTGTTGCCGCTGGTCTGGATCATCCTCGGCCTCTACCCCTTCGTGGAGGCCTGGGCGACCGGCGACAAGCGGGAGCACCACCTGCTGCAGCGTCCGCGCAACGCCCCGGTGCGCACCGCGATCGGCATGGCGGGCATCTCGATGTACCTGGTGCTGGCGATCGCCACCATCAACGACATCCTGGCGCTCAAGCTGCACATGTCGATCAACGACATCACGATCATGCTGCGGATCCTGTTCTTCGTGGCCCCTGTGGTCGTGTTCTTCACGGTCAAGCGCCTCTGCCTGTCGCTGCAGCGGCACGACCGCGAGAAGGTGCTGCATGGCTATGAGACCGGGCGGATCGTCCGCACCCCAGAGGGCCGCTTCTTCGAGGTGCACGAGGACATCGACCCCTACGAGCGCTGGTCGCTGGTGGACTACGAAACCCCGCGTCCGTTGGGCGAGCTCGAGGGCGCCAGCGCCGACGAGCACGGTGTGCGTCGTCCGGGCGCGCTCAGCGCGGTCCGTCGAGCGCTGTCCAAGTTCTACTACAAGGACACGGTCTCGGCCGTCACCCCGGCGGAGCTGGCCGCGGCGCACCACCACGGTGAGCACGAGGCCATCGCCGAGGCGAGCAGCCCGCAGCTCGGTGTCCCGGTCAACGATGCCGTCGGTGACGACGACTTCGAGGACCACCACGGCAGCGCCGTCCAGGCTCCGCCGCGGCACTGAGGTCGGCCATCACCGACGCGCAGTCCCGCGAGGGTTTCACCGATCACGAGGAGCGCCCCGTCCCGCACGAGCGGGACGGGGCGCTCCCGTGCCCGCAGTGTGGGCAGCCTCACGAGGACGTCCGCGGCCAAGGTTCTGCGCTGGAGCTCATGACGCGTGCCGAGTTCGAGGATGCGGTGGGGGAGGCCCTGGATCTGGTGCCGCCGCGGCTGATGGATCAGTTGGACAATGTGGTCTTCCTGGTCGAGGACGAGCCACCGCCAGAAGACCCGGAGCTGCTCGGCGTCTACGACGGGATCCCGCTGACCGAGCGCGACCTCGCCTGGGGCGGGCATCTGCCCGATCGCATCACGATCTTCTCCGGGCCCCTGCAGCGGATGTGCGAGGACCGCGAAGAACTCCTCGACGAGATCGCCATCACCGTCGTGCACGAGATCGCGCACCACTTCGGGATCGACGACGAGGCCCTCCACGAGTTGGGCTGGGGCTGATCAGTTCGCTGCGTGGCTGCCTTCTGGCGCAGCGGGCCCACCCTTCCTTCCCACCCTTCCTTCCCACCCTTCCTTCCCACGGTCCTTCCGGCCCTGGGTAGAGTGGCCAGGTGATCTCCGCCATCGTCCTGATCAAGGCAGAAGTGAGCCGTATCCCCGAGGCAGCTCGGGAGATCGCGCAGATCGAGGGGATCAGTGAGGTGTACTCGGTCACAGGTGACGTCGACCTCATCGCTGTCGCCCGGGTGGCCAAGCACGAGGATTTCCACGACGTGATCGCCGACCGGCTCAACAAGGTCGCCGGGGTCATGGAGACCAGTACCCACATCGCTTTCCGCACCTACAGCGACGAGGACCTCGACGCCGGCTTTGCGCTCGGTCTCGACGACTGACAACGACTGACCCCTTTTCCCTGCGCTGCCTTCATGACCTAACAGGCTCATGTCCTTGTCACGCTAAGTGACTCGCGGGTAAGTTGTTTCCCAGCCCCCGTGACAGGCCGGTACTGGATACAACGACGTACCTGGTCCTGAGGCAGGGGCCGTCGAGGGCCACCCCCTGCTCCAGGCTCTCGACGGCCTCAGTCCAGGGCCCATGTTCAGCAGTTGTGTTTAGTTTTGAAGTGTTTTTCGCGTTTGACCGTTCAAGTGGCGTGCGGTCATCTCGGGGTGCTCTAGAGTCCTGCGCATGAGCAGGGGTAATTGAGCGTTGGAGCACATGGCTCCACGAATTTGCGTCCCGCGAGCGGTGCCTCGTGTGTGGCGATCGGTCCGCCCCGGCGGGCGAGTCGTGCTGTGCTAATTGCGCGAGCCGCTGGGCCTGGTAAAACTCGCCAACGACCACGATGGTCAGGCGTTGACCGCTCCTGCCGGGCGGTCCCAGGCGCGAGGAATGGGCGCCAGGGGCTCCATCTCGGACCAGGTGGCTGCCTGCGGTTCAAGTTCGTAGCGACTCGCTCCCGCACCGTCCACCGGGCAGGTCCACGTCCCCTCGAGGTCGACGAGCCGGACCCCGGGTGACTCCAGCCACTTCAGGATGAGCTCGGTCTCCTCGGAGAGCACCGATGAGTCCTGGCCGACCCCTGGCGCAGCCACGACCTCGGCGGTCTGTCGCAGCGAAGCGATCACCGGCAGGGGGTCGGTGCGTGGTGGCACCACGGCGGTGCCGGCCAACCGGCCGTGGCGCACGACGACGATCTCCCAGCCGCCGGACTCCGGGCGCCGCGCGGCAATCAGCTCGGCGGCCTCGCGCAGCGGACGAAGACGCTGACTCCTCGCCGCCGCCCGGACCAGCGTCATCATGCGGTCGCGCAATGTGGCCGCTTCCTCGAAGCGTTCTTGGTCGGCCAACACGTCAAGGCGACTGCGCAGCGCGGCGACGACCTCGCGCGAGCTGCCGCTGAGCGCCTGCGCGGCCTGATCCGCGACCTGTGAGTAGTCCTCCATGCTCTGAGCCCCGATGCAGGGGGCACCGCACCTGCCGAGTTCGAAGAGCACGCATGCTGATCCGCCGACACCCTGCGTTGCCAGACGCTTGGACAACCGAGGGGTGCACTGGCGCAGGGGGATGACCTCCTGGATCGCGGTCACGGCGGACTCAGCACGGCGCCGACTGGCGAAGGGACCGGCGTAGTGCGCGCCATCGCCCTTGATGCTGCGGACAATCGACAGACGGGGAAAGGCCTCGTCCGTGAGACGGACCCACACCGACTTCTCCGGGAAGCGGGATCGTCGGTTGTAGCGCGGCTTGTGTTCAGCGATGAGACGGAGCTCGCGCACCGCGGCTTCCAAGGGACTGGCGCAGACGATCGGGGTGATGGACTCGGCGATGCCGACCATCTCGGACATCCGCCGTCGAGTCTCCGCCGCCGTGAAATAGCTCATCGTGCGCCGCCGCAGATCGGTCGCCGTCCCCACATAGAGCGGTTCGCCCCGCGCGTCCTTGAAGATGTACACCCCCGGTGCTGACGGCATCGCCTCGGCCAGGAAGCGCTTGCGCCGCTGAGCCGTGCTCACCCTCGAGCTGTAGGAGGTCAACTCCTCCAGGGTGTGCACACCGAGGTTGCCGACCCGCTCGATGAGCCCGTGCAGCACGTCCACCGTCGCGCGGGCGTCATGCAGCGCCCGGTGGTCCGGCGTGGTTGCTGCGCCGAAGAGTCGGGCGAGGCTGGCCAGCTTGTGGTTGGGTGCTTCGTCCTTGTGCACCAGCTGGCGGGCCAGGCGAACGGTGTCGAGCACCGGGAAGCCGGGCCAGGCCTGTCCGGTCTCTGCCGCCGCGGCCTTGAGGAAGGAGATGTCGAAGCCCGCGTTGTGGGCGACGAGCACCGACCCGGCAGCGAACTCCAGAAATTGCGGCATGACGGTCCTGATGCCGGGAGCCTGCGCCACCATGGCGTTCGTGATGCCGGTCAGCACCGTGATGAAGGGCGGGATCGGGGTGCTGGGTCGGACCAGGGTCTGAAACTCACCGATCACCTGGCCGCCCCTGACCTTGACCGCGCCGACCTCGGTGATCTGCGATCCCGACGGTGATCCGCCCGTGGTCTCGAGGTCGACGACGACGAAGGTGACATCGGACAGGGCGATCCCCAGATCCTCGAACGTCTCCTGCACCATCTGCATGTCCCTGACGTTAGATGCGGCCACCGACAGACCCGGAGGGACAGGCCGCATCGCCGGGGAAAGAGGGCACAGGATCAGGTCTGTCGGTGCTCACCTCTACCGTCGCTGACAAGGAGGTGGAAGACATGACCACGAACCACTCGAACAATCAGTACGGACCCTCGATGCTCACCATCGACTGCGACAGCTGCCCGGTGCGTGGGCGGATGTGCGGAGACTGCTTCGTCCCCGTCCTCGCCAAGGTGTGGCTCTCCGACCCAGTGCCTCGACGCGCCGAGGAGACGGTGGAGGCAGAGCGTCCAGCACCCGGCCCAGTGGTGCCGGGTGAACCCCTCACCAGCGACGAGCTGGCGGCGGTCGGGAGCTTCGTCCGGGCTGGCCTGGTCGACCCCGCCGAGGTGGCTCGGCTGAGGGCCGAGGTCACGCGCTCGGCTGGCTACGCAGCAGGCTGACTCGCCGGGACCCCTCGCTGACAGGGGTCCTGTATGCCGTGGTGCTCAGCGTCGCGGTGACAGTCAGCGACGCCTGCGGTCACCCGCGCGGGCGGTTGTAGATCGCGTTGATCCGGTCCTGGAGCGCGTCAGTGACGCGGCTGCGCTTGAGCTTCATGGACGGGGTGAGCAGGCCGTTGTCGATGGTGAAGTCGCTGTCCAGGACCTCGAAGGCGCGGATGGACTCGGCCCGGCTCACGGTGCGGTTCGCGGCGTCCACCGCCTGCTGGATCTCGGCGCGGACGGCCTCGTCGGTCGTGGCCGCGTCGAGCGAGAGCCCGGACAGCCCGCGCCCGGCCGCCCACACCGGCAGCATCTCGGCGTCCAGCGTAATCAGCGCCGCCACGAACGGCCGCCCCTCGCCGACCACCATGCACTGGGAGATGAGCGGGTGCGCCCGCAGTTCGTCCTCCAGCGGTCCGGGGGAGACGTTCTTCCCACCGGCGGTGACCAGGATCTCCTTGGTCCTGCCTGTGATCGTGAGGAACCCATCGGCGTCGAGTCGACCCAGGTCTCCCGTGCGGAACCAACCGTCCTCGTCCAAGGCCTCGGCGGTCGCCTCCGGATTGCCGAAGTAGCCCTGCATCACGTTGATCCCGCGGACCGCGATCTCGCCGTCGTCGTCCACGCGGACCGACACACCCGGCAGCGGACGGCCGACCGTGCCGATCCGGATCATGTCGGGGGCGTTCACGGTCGCCGGGGCCGTGGTCTCGGTCAGCCCATAGCCCTCCAGCACGACCAGGCCGATGCCGCGGAAGAAGTGGCCGAGGCGCTCGCCGAGAGCGGCGCCGCCGGAGATCGCGTACGTCACCTCACCGCCCATCGCCTGGCGCAGCTTGCTGTAGACCAGCCGGTCGGCCACCGCGTGCTGGGCCCGCAGCGCCACGCCGACGCGTCCCTTTTCCAGACCGCGGCTGTAGTCCCGAGCAACCTTGGCCGCCCAGCGGAAGATCTTCCCCCGCCCCGCACCTTCGGCCTTCTGCTCCGCCGAGTTGTAGATCTTCTCGAAGACCCGTGGCACCGATAGCAGGAAGGTCGGGCGGAAGGCGGCCAGGTCATCCAGCACCGTCCGGGGGTCGGGCGTGTGCCCGACGCGGGCACCCGCATGCACCGCCACGACCTGCAGGAAGCGCGCGAAGACGTGCGCCATCGGCAGGAACAACAGGGTCGACGCACCGGGCACCCGCACGACATCGGTCAGCCGCTCCGCCGCGTTCTCGGACAGCGCCATGAAGTTGTCGTGGGTGAGTTCGCAGCCCTTGGGGCGGCCGGTGGTCCCCGAGGTGTAGATGATCGTCGCCAGATCGGCACGGCTGACGGTCGTGCGTCGTGCGTGCACGACGTCCTCGGGCACATCCGCACCAGCAGCCGTCAGCTCGGCGATCGCGCCGGCGTCGATCTGCCAGACGTCACGCAGGGCTGGCAGTTCCTCCCGCAGGGTGGCCGTGAGCGCCATCAGCGCCTGATCCTCGACGAACATCGCCACCGCACCGGAGTCCTGCAGGATCCAGGCGACCTGGTCCCGGGAGGAGGTCTCGTAGACCGGCACCGGGACGGCACCCACCGACCAGAGCGCGAAGTCGGCCACCATCCACTCCAGGCGCGTCCGGCTCATGATCGCCACCCGGTCACCGCTCTCCACCCCGGCGGCCACCAGCCCGCGGGCCAGGCCCAGGACCTGCGCCGCCACCTCGGCGGCCGTCAGGTCCTGCCAGCCCCCGTCAGCCGGGACGCTCACCAGCGGCCGGGAGGGTTCCTGCTCTGCCCAGCCGACCAGGTAGTCGGCGATATTGCCCTCGGCGGTGGAGGGAACGAGGTGGGGCACGGCGACGACGGTCACAAGGACTCCAGGGCAGGGAGGGCACGACAGGGCGGCAACACGATACCCATCGACGGGGAGGGGAGCATGGAGCATGGAGCACGGGGCACGGAGCACGGCATACTGACTGACCATGAGCGTGTGTGTCGGTGTCGACATCGGTGGGACCAAGATCGCCGCCAGCGCGGTGTCCGGGGATGGGCGCATCCTGCAACGGGCACGGAGGGAGACCCCCGCCCAGGACCCTGACCTGATCGAGCACGCGGTCGCCGACCTCGTGCGCGAGCTTGATGGTGCGGTACGCACGATGGGGGAGCGGGTTCAAGGGGTGGGGGTCGCCTGTGCTGGCTTCATCGACCGGGCCGGCGAGAACGTGATGTTCGCCCCCAACCTGGCCTGGCGGGACGAACCGCTGAAGGCCAACCTGGAGAACCTCATCGACCTGCCCGTCGCCCTGGAGAACGACGCCAACGCGGCAGCGTGGGGCGAGTTCCGGTTCGGCGCCGCCCAGGACGTCGAGGACCTGCTGATGATCACCCTGGGGACCGGGATCGGCGGCGGCATCGTCATCGATGGCGAGCTGCTCCGCGGAGCACACGGCATGGGTGCCGAGGTCGGCCACCTGCGCGTCGTCCCCGACGGGCATCGCTGCGGATGCGGCAACAAGGGCTGCTGGGAGGCCTACGCCTCCGGGACCGCGCTGGTCCGCGAGGCCCGCGCCATGATGGTCGCCGGCAGCCCGCACGCGGCCACCCTCGTCGAGATGTGCGGGGGCGAGCCGACGAAGCTGGTGGGCGCCATGATCACCGAGGCCGCCCAGCAGGGCGACGTCGCCGGGATCGAGCTGCTCGACGACGTCGGCCGCTGGACCGGGGAGGCGCTCGCCAGCCTGGCCGCGGTGCTCGACCCCGCGCTCATCGTGATCGGCGGCGGGGTCAGCCAGGCCGGGGACCTCGTGCTCGAGCCCGCTCGCTCCGCCTTCGCCCGTCAACTCACCGGCCGCGGTCACCGCGACGTCACCCCGCTCGTGCAGGCGCAGCTGGGCAATGACGCCGGGATGGTCGGCGCCGCGGATCTCGCCGCCCGCCGTGCCTGACGACCCCGACGTGACTGCCCCCGACGACGCTCCTGGCTTGACCGCACCCACCATCGGCGTCGATGTCGGCGGCACCCGGATCAAGGCTGGCGTGCTGGATGCGGCTGGCCAGATCCTGGACCGCCTCACCCGCCCGACGGAGCCGCTCGCGGCGGACGCCGAGGACGCGATCGTGGCCGTGGTCGAGGACCTCATCGCCCGCCATCGCGGGCGCCTTGAGGGTGCGGCTGCCCCCAACGGGGGCGACATCCAGGACATCGCCGCCGTCGGCATCGGCGCCGCTGGTTTTGTGGACGCCGCTCGCGGCGTGGTGGTCTTCGCGCCGCACCTGTCCTGGCGCGACGAACCCTTGCGGGAGCGCATCGCCTCCCGCCTCTCGTTGCCGGTGGTCGTCGACAACGACGCCAACGCGGCCTGCTGGGCCGAGCACCTGCACGGCGCCGGGCGCGGGGCCGCCCACCTCGTGATGGTCACCCTCGGCACCGGGATCGGCGGCGCCCACCTCGTCGACGGCGAACTGCGCCGGGGCCAGCACGGGCTCGCCGGCGAATACGGCCACCTGCTGCTCGTCCCCGACGGCCGCGCCTGCGAGTGCGGCAACACCGGCTGCTGGGAGCAGTACGCCTCGGGCACGGTGATGCGCCGCCGCGCCCAGGAGGTCGTCCGCCGAGGAGGTGTGTATGCCGAACGCCTCCGTCAGGCCTGCGACGGCCAGCCCGAGCGGCTCGAGGGGGAGGACGTGACGCGACTGGCGCGCGCGGGGGACCCCGCCAGCGTGGAGCTGCTCGCCGAGGTCGGGCGCTGGCTCGGCCTGGGCCTGGCGAACCTGGCCGCGGCGCTCGACCCGGGTGCCTTCGTGGTCGGGGGCGGGGCCAGCGAGGCGGGCGACCTGCTGCTCGAGCCGGCCCGCGCTGCCCTCGCGCGCCAGCTCGCCGGTCGCGGTCATCGGCCGGTGCCTCCCGTCTACGCGGCCCACCTCGGTGTCGACGCCGGCCTGGTCGGAGCGGCCCAGCTGGCCCGCGTCGGCTGAGCCCGCACCGCGTGAGTGAGAATGGGAGCATGCCCGACAGCTCGACCAGCAAGCCCCTGCGCATCGCCAGTTATAACCTGCGCGGCCTCAAGGATGACGCCGCGACCGCTGCGTCCGTGGTGCGGGCCATCGACCCCGATGTGTTGCTGCTGCAGGAGGTGCCGCGCTACCCGGGATCGGACTACGCCATCACCGATTTCGCGCGGGAGTGCGGGCTGCTGTGGTCGGGGCGCACCCGGTTCGTCTCGGGGACCTCGCTGATGAGCCACCTACGGGTGCACTCGGGGGAGTCGCAGGACCGCAGACTCCCCGTGGGACTGCGGGAGAACCCGCGCAGCTACACCGTCTCCCGCGTCCGCCGAGCTGGTGGTCTGGGCGTCACGGTCGTCTCGATCCACCTGTCGCTGCGCTCCGAGCAGCGCGTCGAGCACATCACCACGGCGCTGCGTGAGCTCGCGGAGGACCCGCGGATCCCTGCCGATGAGCCACTCGTCGTGGGCGGCGACCTCAACGAGAACGAGGAAGGGGCCGCCTGGCGGCTGCTCGCCGGCGAACTGGTGGAGGTCAGCGACGACCGCCCGACCTTTCCTGCCAAGGCCCCCCGCAACCGGATCGACGCGATCTTCTCCCGCGGCCACGTGACCGCGACGCCGGGTGATCCGAGCGTGCTGGAGGGTCTCGACCTCGCGGCGGCGACCGATCACCTCCCGGTGTGGGTGGACCTGACGTTCCCGTCCTGACGTTCCGGTCCTGACGTCCCGTCCTGATGTCTCGGCGGTCTCGGTCACCTTGCAGCGGCGCCCAGCCAGGGCTGGTCAGGTCTACACCTGCGCGCCCCAGTCCCCGTCCGGCTGACGGTTGCGGGGGAGTCGCAGCACCAGCAGCACGAAGCCGATGATGATCAGCAGCCCACCCACCAGCGACCACCCGCGGTCCAGGATCGGGAAGACCGCCGAGACCAGCACAAGCAGCAGGCCCCCGGCCAGCCCGATCGTGATCGCCCAGAAGTGGAGGTCTCCGGCGGGCAACGGCGGCGTCGGCGGCGGGACGAAGTGATCGTCCTCCGCCAGCTCAGGTGCCTCGTAGGACCGATGGGCCGACGCCATACCGTCCTGGGTCCCCGGCCCGAGCCGCATGCCGTCGACGATGTCGTGGAACTGCCGATCGACATCCTCGCCGTCGTCGGGCTCCTGAGGGGAAGGGGGCGGCGCGGTCACGATCTCCATCCTCGCACGGCTCCGCACCGGTAGAGTCTGCGCCGTGATCTACTCGATCCTCAAGCACTTCGTCGTCGGGCCGCCGGTGCGCCTGGCCTTTCGCCCGCGGGTGGAAGGGCTGCACCACATCCCCGAGCACGGTGCCGCGATCCTGGCGAGCAACCACCTGAGTTTCTCGGACTCCATCTTCCTGCCGCTCGTGGTCAAGCGCCGGATCACCTTCCCGGCCAAGGCGGAGTACTTCACCGGTAAGGGGATCAAGGGCTGGTTGTCCAAGACCTTCTTCACCGTGACCGGCCAGATCCCGATCGACCGCTCCGGCGGCGCCGCCTCGATGGCCGCCCTGGAGAAGGGGCTGGAGGTGCTGCGCCGCGGCGAGCTCTTCGGGATCTATCCCGAGGGCACCCGCAGCCCCGACGGCCGCCTCTACCGCGGCAAGACCGGCATCGCCCGCATGGCGCTGGAGGCCAATGTCCCGATCATCCCGTGCGCGATGATCGACACCGACAAGGCCCAGCCCACCGGCCAGAAGATTCCCAACCTGGTCCGCGTCGGCGTCAAGATCGGCGCCCCGCTGTCCTACCCCGAGCTCGCCGGTCGCACCGACGACCACCTGGTGCTGCGCCAGATCACCGATGAGGTGATGAGTTCGCTCCAGCGTCTCTCCGGCCAGGAGTATGTCGACGAGTACGCCGCCGACGTCAAGAAGCGGTTGGAGGCGGAGAAGAAGGGCGCCGCCTCGGGCGAGGACGCTTCCTGAGCACCCGTCCGGACCATCCCGGCGCGCGGCCTACGATAGATCGGTGACCATCGACACCACCGGCAGCCGAACCGAGAGCCTCCCAGGCGCGGTCTCCGACATCGTGTGGCCGGACCTGCCCGCCAAGCAGCAGCCGAGTTATGACCCGGCCGAGCTGGCGCCGGTCCTGACCACGCTGGCCACCTTCCCGCCGCTGGTCTTCGCCGGCGAGTGCGACCTGCTGCGCGACCGGATGGCCGCGGTCAGCCAGGGCAAGGCCTTCGCGCTCCAGGGCGGCGACTGCGCCGAGACCCTCGCCGACGTCACCGGCCCCAACATCCGTGACCGCATCAAGACCATCCTGCAGATGGCCGTCGTCCTCACCTACGGCGCCGGGATGCCGATCGTCAAGGTCGGCCGGATGGCCGGCCAGTTCGCCAAGCCACGCAGCAGCGACACCGAGACCCGCGACGGCGTCACGCTGCCGGCCTACCGCGGCGACCTCGTCAACGGCTTCGAGTTCACCGAGGAGTCGCGCCGCCACGACCCGCAGCGCCTGCTGCGCGCCTACCACGCCAGCTCGGCCACCCTGAACCTCGTGCGCGGCTTCACCAGCGGTGGCTTCGCCGACCTGCGCAGCGTGCACGCCTGGAACAAGGGTTTCCTGCGCGGTCCCGCCCAGGCCCGTTACGAGCAGATGGCCCACCAGATCGACCGCGCCGTCCGCTTCCTGGAGGCTTCCGGCGTCGCCGACGCCGAGGAGATGCGCCGCGTTGAGTTCTTCTCCGCGCACGAGGCGCTGGTTCTGGACTACGAGCGCCCGATGGTCCGCCGCGACCACCGCACCGGCCTGCTCTACGACACCGCGAGCCACTTCGTCTGGGTCGGCGAGCGCACCCGCGACCTCGACGGCGCCCACATCGACTTCGTCTCCCGGGTGCACAACCCGGTCGGGATCAAGGTCGGCCCCACAGCCGACCGCGACACCCTGCTCCGCCTGATCGACAAGGTCGACCCCGAGCGAGAGCCGGGCCGCCTGACCTTCATCACCCGGATGGGTGCAGGCACCATCCGGGACGTGCTGCCCGCCCTCCTCACCTCCCTCGGCGATGAGGCCCGCCGCGTCAGCTGGGTCTGTGACCCCATGCACGGCAATACCTTCACCTCCCCGAGCGGCCACAAGACCCGCCGCTTCGAGGACGTCGTCGAGGAGGTCCGCGGCTTCTTCGACGCGCATGCCGAGGCCGGCACCCACCCCGGCGGCGTGCACGTCGAGCTGACCGGCAATGACGTCACCGAGTGCGTCGGCGGCACCGCCGCCGGCATCGACCTGGACGACCTCGGCCTGCGCTACGAGACCCTGTGCGACCCCAGGCTCAACCACCAGCAGAGCCTGGAACTGGCCTTCCTGGTCGCCGAGATGCTGGAGCGGAGCGGCAGCTAGATGTCGCTGGTCGCCGACCTGCGCTCGGACACCCTCACCCGCCCGACGCGGGCGATGCGGGAAGCGATGCTGGACGCTGCCGTCGGGGACGATGTCTACGCCGAGGACCCGACCGTCGCGGTGCTGGAGCAGCGCGTCGCCGACCTGCTCGGTCACGAGGCGGCGCTGTTCTTCCCCACCGGGTCGATGGCCAACCAGGTCGGCCTGCGTCTGCACGCCGGGCCGGGGCAGGAGATCATCACCGACCACCTCGCGCACGTCCTGCGCGCCGAGTTGGGTGCCGCCGCGGCGCTGTCCGGTATCAGCACCCGCAGCTGGGTCGCCGAGCGGGGCCAGCTCGACGTCGACACCGCGCTCGCGGTCATGGTCCCTGACGGTGGCGCCTACCAGGTCAGCACCGCCTGCGTCGTCGTCGAGAACACCCACAATTTCGGCGGCGGCACCATCCAGCCGATCGAGGACCTCCGTCGCCTCCGCGACGCCACCTCCGAGGTAGGCGTCGGCGTCCACCTCGACGGCGCCCGCCTGTGGAACGCGCACGTCGCCACCGGGGTCCCGCTCAGCGACTACGGGGCCAGCGCGGACACCGTCTCGGTCTGCCTCAGCAAGGGCCTCGGTGCCCCCGTGGGTTCTCTGCTCGTCGCCTCCGCGGAGCGCATCGACCGGGCCCGCGTATGGCGCAAACGCTTCGGTGGCGGGATGCGCCAGGTCGGGATCCTGGCGGCCGCAGGCCTGCACGCCCTCGACCACCACCTCGACCGGTTGGCGCAGGACCACGCCAGGACGCGGCATACGGGACAGCGGGTTGCCGAAGTTGCACCCGGGGTGGTCGACCCCGCGAACGTGCACACGAACATCCTCGTCCTGGACGTCGGCGCAGCCGGCTGGTCCGCGCCGGACCTGATCGCGGCGGCGGGGGAGCGTGGGGTGCGCGGCTACCCGACCGGGCCCTGGCACGCGCGTTTCGTGTGGCACCTGGACATCGACGACGCGATGACCGAGCACGCGGGCGAGGTCCTCGCCGACCTGCTCGCCCACCGGGACCGGGGCGGCGAGCCGGCATGAGCCAGCCCGCCGGCACCCCCTCGGAGCCGGACCCCGACCTGCCGCCCGGACAGCGGCCGGCGCGGGTGTGGCGCGCGTCGACCTACGGGAAGGTGCCGCGCCTGTCCCTGGAGACCTGGCGGCTGACGCTGGCCGGCGCCACCCGCGACGGCGGGATGCACGTGCTCGATCACCCCGCGCTCACCGAGCTCCCGCAGGTGGAGGTCCCGGCTGCGCTGCACTGCGTCGACCGCCGGTCGGTGACCGGCCTGACCTGGGCCGGGGTGCGCCTGCACGACCTGATCGAGCTGGCCCCGCCCGCGCCCGGCGCCGAGCACGTGCTCCTCGCCGCCGCCCGGGGGTATGCCGCCGCCGTTCACCTCGGCGACGCCCTCCACCCGGACGCGCTGATCGCCACCCACGTCGACGGTGAGCCGCTCACGCCCGAGCACGGCTGGCCGGCCCGGGTGGTGCTGCCGCATCTCTACGGCTTCAAGGGACCCAAGTGGATCGTCGAGGTGACTTATCACCACGAGCGACCGCAGGGCTATTGGGAGCGGCGCGGCTACCACCCGCGCGGGCGGGTCGCGCACGAGGAGCGCTGGTCCCACCAGGGGTGAGCGGGCCCGGTCTGAGCCGAGGGCTCACACCACCTCGAGCACGATCTCGGTGCCGCGCGGCACCATCTCGCCCGGCTCGATCGACTGCGAGCGCACCGAGCCGAAGAAGCCGCCGCGCACGTCATCGCGGGTGACCACGAGGCCCAGGTCGGTCAGCTCCTGCTCCACGGCGCTGAACTGCCGGCCCACCACCTGCGGGATCTCGACCAGCTCGGGACCATCGGAGATCACCAGGCGCACGGTGCTCCCGGCCTCGACCTCACCGGGGGTCGGGTCCTGGCTGACCACCGAACCCTCCGGGACCTCCTCGTCGGACACCCGCTGCGGGTCGATCTCGACGGTGAGGCCGAGCCGGCTGAGTTCGCCGGTCGCCTGGGCCTCGGTGGAGCCGACGACATTGGGCAGGCCGACCGGGGCGAGTCCGTCGCTGACCCAGACCTGCACCGCCGTCCCCGGCGGCACCTGGGCGCCGACCTCGGGGTCGCTGCGGATGATCTGGCCGGCCGGGATCGTCTCGTGGTGTTCGGTGTGCTGCTCGCCGAGGCTCAGTTGGTTGTCGCGCAACAGGTCCACCGCGTCACCGGGGGTGACCCCGTCGAGGCGAGGGACGGCATACCTCTCGGGGCCCTGGGAGAGTTCCATGGTGACGTCGGTGCCGTGGCGGAGCACGGCGCCGGGTTCGTAGTCGGCGCTGATCACCGTGTCGGCGGGGACGTCCTCGGAGTAGACCGGGGTGAAGAAGGCGTCCAGCTCCTTGCGGTCCAGCGCCTCGCGCGCCTCGACCTGGGTGAGCCCGGCGACTGGCGGCATCTCGGAGTGCACGGCGGGGCCCTCGGTGAGGTACCAGAAGCCGTAGCCGCCGCCAGCCAGGAGGGCGAGCAGGAGCAGGCCGATGATCCAGCCGCCGATGCCGCGACGACGGGCCGGGCGAGGCGCCGGTGGGGCGGGACGGCGGGCGGGGGATCGGTTGCCGGTGGTGCGCGCGTAACCTCCTGGGGCGGCTGGGGACGACGCCCGTCCCGGTATGCCGTCGCGCACCGGCAGCGCGCGCGTGGCCGTGGCGCCGGACTGGCTGGAGTGGTCGGTGTGGCCGGTGTGGCCGGTGGAGCCGGAGTGGCGGGTGTGCTGGTGCGGGGTGCCGACGGGGACGACCTGGGTGCGGTCGCCGTCGACCTGCACCGGGATGGTCTCGTCGCCGCCGGGGAGCGCGTCGAGGTCGGTGTCGGAGAGCTCCAGGCGCAGGGTGCGCAGGTCGTGGAGCAGCTCGGTGGCGTCCTGGGGGCGGTCGTCAGGCTCGACCGCGCCGGCCCGCAGGATCAGCTGCTCGACGGCGCGGGGGACGGTGGGTGCCAGCTCGCGGGCGTGGGGGACGCCGCCGTGGACATGCTCGTAGGCGACGCGGACGGGGTCCTCGCCCGGGAAGGCCTTGCGCCCGGTGACCAGTTCGAAGAGGAGCAGGGCCACGGCATACACATCCGTGCGGGGATCGGAGGTCTGCCCGTCGATCTGCTCGGGGGCGAGATAGGCGGCGGTCGCCCAGAGCATCTCGGTGGTGACGCTGGCCACGCCCTCCATCCGGGCCAGGCCGAAGTCGGCGACCTTGACGATGGGGTCGGTGCGGGGGTGAGGGGTGCCGAGCAGGACGTTCTCGGGCTTGACGTCGCGGTGGACCATGCCGGCCGCGTGCGCGGCGGCGAGCGCCTCGGTGACGGGGAGGAGGAGGTCGAGGGCCTGGCGGGTGGACAGCGGTGCGCGGGTGCGGATGACGTCGCGCAGGGTCTGGCCCTCGACCAACTCCATCGCCAGGTAGACGCAGCCGTCGTCCTCGCCCTGGTCGTAGACGCTGACGATGTGCGGGTGCTGCAGCCGGGCGGCGGCGCGGGCCTCGTGGACGAAGCGGCGCACGAAGGTCTCGTCGCGGGCGAGGTCGGCGCGCATCACCTTGAGCGCGACCGGTCGATCCAGGCGCAGGTCCTGGGCTCGGTAGACGGTCGCCATGCCGCCCCGGGCGAGCTCGGAGTCGATCTGGTAGCGGCCGTCGAGAACCCGGCCGCTCCACAGATCCTGCGAGCCGCTCACCCGGCCACTCTACGAAGCGGGGCCCGCCGATCGTGGGAGGTGGGCCGGTCTGCCGGGGAGCGGGCTGCGGATCACATCCGGCGCATGAGCGACTTGATGTTGGCGACGTAGCGCTGGGTGTCGGCGAACAGGCCGTACTGGCGGACGCTGCCCAGGCCCTGGTAGTAGCCGCCGATCGCGTGGTCGCCGCTGGCTGCGGAGGCCTGGAGGGCCTTCATGATCACCACGCCGGCCTCGACATTGTCGGCCGGGTCCAGCAGGTTGAGCTGGCGGCCGACCAGGTTGGAGGCCCACTGGCCCGAGGAGGGGATGACCTGCATGGCGCCGATGGCGTTGGCGGGGGAGACCGCCCGCTGGTTCCAGCCCGACTCCTGGAAGGACAGGGCCAGCATCAGGCGGTGGTCGACGCCGTGCTTCTTGCTGGCGTCGACGATCAACTGCTTGATCTGGGCCTGGCTGGGGGCGCTGACGCTGGCCAGGTGCGCGCGGTTGGCGGCGGCGGCCCGGGCGATGGCGTTGCTGTAGGTGTAGTGCAGGAAGGTGTTCGGCACGTTCTGACCGACCAGCATGTTGCCGATGTTGTGCTCGTCATAGGGGCGGGTCAGGTTGCCGCTGGAGGGGGTGCGGTTGCCGGAGTTCGAGCCGCCCGAGGTGGAGCTGCCGGAGCCGGAGTTGCCGGAGTTTGAGCTGCCCGAGGTGGAGCTGCCGGCGCCGGGGATGGTCAGGCGCTGGCCGGGGAAGATGAAGGAGCCGGCGTTGATGCCGCTGGCGCGCGCGATGGCGGCGACCGTGGTGTTGTGCCGGGAAGCGATGCCGGACAGGGTGTCGCCGGAGCGGACGGTGTACGAGCGGGTGGAGCTGCTCGTGCTGTTGTTGTTGTTGCTCGAGGAGGCGTTGTTCGAGGAGTTCGAGTTGGTCGGGCTCGGGGTGCTCGGGGCCGGGGTGCTGGCGGCGCCAGGCAGGCGGAGCACCTGACCGGGGTGGATGAACGCCCCGGCGCGCAGGTTGTTGGCCTGCTGCAGCGCGCGCACGGTGGTGTTGTTGCGGATCGCGATGTGCGACAGCGTGTCTCCGGCCCGCACGGTGACCGTACGGGCGGATGGGGTGGCCGTGGGCCGGTTGGTGTTCGAGGTGCTGGGAGTGCTCGGAGCCGGCGTTGATGTGCGGCTGGTCGAGGGAGCCGGAACGGCCGGGACGTTGCTGCCCGAGGCGCCCGGGATGCTCAGCACCTGGCCCGGCATGATCCAGCGGCCGTTGTCACGCAGGCCGTTGGCGCGGACGATCGCCTGCGGCGAGACGCGGTACTGCGCAGCGATGCCGTAGACGGTGTCACCGGAACGGACAGTGTGCGTTCCCTGGGTGCGGGTGGCCAGCAGCTCCACGGTGTGCAACGCCGGCGGCTGCAGGACCATCGAGGGGAGTTCGGCGGGGGGCAGAGCAGCAGCAGGAAGTGCGGCGAGCAGGGGGATCACGTAGGTCCTCCGGGACAGGGCAGGGGCGGTCGTTCGGTCAGGTCGCGCGGTGGGCACTGAGCACCGTGGTGCTGGGGGACATGCCCGTTCCTCCTGGGACGTCTGGCGCGAGGGATGAACCGGACAACCTGTGAGGCAGGTGGGACGTTACCCGCTGGTTTCGCGAAGCGCCACCTTTTGGGCGTGTCGCTTCATGTGATTGACTAGAAGATGTGGTAAATGACGCCGATGTAATTCAGCCCGACGATGCCTCTGGCTCCCTCGACGCCCAGGGTTCGGGTGCTAAGGGTCTGGATGCCCAGGATGCGGGTGCCCAGGATGCGGGCGCCCAGGATGCGCGGGCCAAGGATGCGGGCGCCCAGGATCTGGATGCCCAGGTCGAGGAGTGGTGGGCCGTCCCCGACATCGTGGAGCGCACCGGGGTGCGTCTCACGGAGGTCAAGCGCTGGCTCCAGGAGCGGGAGGTCGTCGGGGTCCGGCGTGGCCCCAACAACGCGGTGATGGTGCCCGCGAGCTTCTTCGACGACGAGGGCCCGCTGCACCCCCTGCGTGGCACCATCACGGTGCTCGCGGACAACGGGCTGACCGATCCCGAGATCATCGAATGGCTCCATGAGGCCGACGACACCCTTCAGGGTGGCAGCGCGATCGCCTCACTCCGCTCGGGCAACAAGACCGAGGTGCGCCGACGCGCTCAGGAGCAGGCCTTCTAGGCGCGCGGCCGTCTGACCCCTCCCGCTGTGAATGCCCCCATCTGGTGCGCTCTCGCGCCCCAGAGCGTCTCAACCAGGGGCACTCACAGGGACTCTCGACGGGTTCGTCTTCGTCAGGTCTGGCGCCGGGTTCATCCTCGTCAGGTCTGGCGCCGGGTGCAGATCTCGATCAGCGCCTCCAGGGCGGCGCGTCCCTCTGCGGTGAGCTCCGAGGCGTCGGCCAGAGCCGTGCGGGCCTGGTCAGCGCCGGCGGTGATCATCGCCTCCGTGCGTTCCAACGCCCCGGACGCCGCGAGCACCTCGCGGCACGCCTGCACGGTGGGCTCGTCCAGGTCGGGATCGCCGAGGCTCGCGGAGATCAGCTCGGCGCCCTCGGCGTCGGCCAGCTCCAGCGCGTGCGCGATGAGGGCAGTGTGCTTGCCCTCGCGCAGGTCATCGCCGGCCGGCTTGCCGGTGTGCTCAGGGTCGCCGTAGACCCCCAGCACGTCGTCGCGGAGCTGGAAGGCCTCGCCGAGCGCGGTGCCGTAATCAGTCAGGGCGCGCACCGTCTGCTCACCTGCCCCTGCGGCCAAGGCGCCGATGAGGAGCGGCTGACCGACGGAATACTGGGCGCTCTTGTAGCGGATCACGGTGCGGCACCGCTCGAGCCGCTCCTCGTAGGCCAGGTCGGCCCAGCCGACTGCGCCCTCGAGCATGTCGAGGTACTGGCCGCCCATGAGTTGGGTGCGCATGCGGTCGAACTCGGGGCGGGCGCGCTCGAGCGCGTCGGCCGGTAGTCCGCTCCTGGTGAAGACCTCATCGGTCCAGTTCAGGCAGAGGTCACCGGCGAGGATGGCGGCGGCGTGGCCGAAGCGCTCGGGGTCGCCGCTCCAGCTCTGACGCTGGTGCTCGGCGGTGAAACTGCGGTGCGCGGTGGGGCGCCCGCGCCGCAGGTCGCTGTTGTCCATGACGTCGTCGTGGAGGAGGGCGGCGGCCTGGAAGATCTCCATCGAGCTGGCGGCGCGGATGGCTGCGTCATCATCCGGTCCGCCGAGCGCCCGCCAGCCCCAGTAGAGGAAGGCGGCGCGCAGTCGCTTGCCGCCGGTGAGCAGGTCGGCGACGGCATCGACGAGGGGGCCCATCGGGGGGCCGAGCTCGGCCAGGACCTCGCGCTGGCCGGCCAGATGCTGATCCAGGGCGGCCTGGACGCGGGCGCGCAGGTCAACACCGTCCAGCGGGTGGGGGTGCGGCACGTGGGCTCCTCGTCCGGGGGGCGACAAGCGAGTCCGAAGGGGCTCCGAGGGACTCGCGATGGCGTTGCCCTGAGCGTAACCCGAGCGCGATGAGTGTCCGGCCCGGGCCATCCCCTGCGTGGCCCGGACGCGGACAACTGATCTTCATCCTGCCCTGTCGAAGCGATCGGGGCGAGAGTTATCCACAGGGGAGGGGCCGCGGTTGACACTCTGTCGGTGGTCAGTCGTACAGTTGTCTCATCGAACAGAAATTCGATATCGAGTGGTTTTCGAGTGGTTCTTTCGAGTGGCGACGACTGCTCGACAGAGTTCGAGGAGGTGGCCGCGTGCGGCGGTATCAGGACCAGGTGGAGGTCAGGTTGGGTGACCCGGGAGAGCACCGGGTGCGGTTGGAGGACGGGTGGCGTCGGGGCGCCGAGCCGGTGGTCGAGGAGGTGCCGACGCTCTTCCTCTGGCATGGCCGGGTGCACGTGGTGCGCGGGGTCCTGGCGCAGTGGACCCAGCGGCTGCCGTGGTGGCGCGACGGCGTCGATGGCCGGCTGGAGCAGGAGGTCTGGCGGGTGGAGGCGAGCGCGGGACGCAGCGCCGGCACCGGGGTCTATGAGCTGCGGAAGGGGGAGACCTGGCTCCTGGAGCGGGTCAGTGACTAGGCGGGTCAGGGCTGGAGCAGATCAGGGATTGAGCGGGTCAGTGATGGAGCAGGTCAGCGAGGGAAGCGGCATGACGATCGGAGAGGACCGGAGATGAGCACGCAGGCGATGAGCACACGGGAGATGAGCACGATGGAAGCAGACAGTGGAACGGAGGGACCGATGGGGAGCGGGCCGGTGGGCACCGTGCTCGACCTGCTCGAACGCTCCCGCGGTGGGTTGCTGCTGGCCTGCCACAGCAACAGTGCGGGCGAGCGCTACACCCTGGCGCACCTGTCGGCGCTGCGGGCTGCGGCGGCGCTCCTTGCCGCCCGCAGCGCGCCGAGCCGACGGGCACGGCCGCGCAGCGTCTGGGAGATGTTGCCCGTGGTCGCCCCGGAGCTGACCGAGTGGGCGGTCTTCTTCGCCGAGTCCGGACGACGCCGGTTGGCTCTGGAACGTGGTGCCGACCTGGTCAGCGCCCGGGATGCCGATGACCTGGTGCGCTCCGGCGAGCGCTTCCTGGAGCTGGTGCGCGGCGCGCTCCACCTGCCCTGCGGGACACCGCTGCCGGCAGAGCTGGCCCCGGTGGGTCGCTGAGTAGTGAGTAAGGGAGTAGAGAGCAGGAGGGACATGTCGAACGATGATTTCGTGCACCTGCACGTCGCTTCCAGCGCCTCGATGCGCTTCGGTGCCTCGCACCCGGCCGAGCTGGTCGAACGCGCCGCTGCCCTGGGGCAGTCCGCGCTCGCGTTGACCGACCGCGATGGCGTCTATGGCGCGGTGCGCTTCGTGCGGTCCTGCACCGAGCACGGGATCCGGCCGATCCTGGGTGTCGACCTGGCGCTGGAGGCGGGAGGGCCGGGATCTCACCTCGGCCAGTCCTCGGGCCCGCAGGACAGCCCCGCGACGCTGCGTGCTCACCCGGTCAAGGGCGGCACCCCCCACCCGATCAAGGGCGGCACCCCCCAACCGGTCAAGGGCGGCACCCTGGTCGACGACCAGCGACCGCGGGTGGTCGTGCTGGCCAGGGGGCAGCGCAGCGGGATCGAGCCTGGCGTGGGCTGGGCCCGGTTGTGCCGCCTGGTGACCCAGACCCATTTGGCGGGAGAGCGTGGGCTGCCAAGGACCCGTCCCGACTTGATCGCCAGGGCGGCAGCCCCGGTCGATGAGGTGGCGCCGGTGGTGGTGCTGCTCGGACCTGACTCCGATGTCGGGCGGGCGGTCCGCGCCGGCCACCGTGAGCGGGCGCGTCATCTCCTGCAGGCGTGGAAGCGATCGCTGCCGGCCGACGCGCTCCGTGTCGAGCTGGTCTGCCACGGCGGTCCGGAAGGGACATCGGCCAGCCTGGGCCAGGCCAGCCGGTCGTGGGCGCTCGCGCAGGAGTGCGGGGTCCCGGCCGTGCTGACCGCCGCCGTCCGGCACGCCACCCCTGAGCAGGCCCGGGTCGTCGACGTCCTCGACGCGGCCCGGCGGATGGTGGCCCTGGATGAGCGTCACCTGGACCGGGTCAGCACCGCCGGTCACCTGGCCGACACCGCGACCATGCACGCCACCGCGGCCCGGCTCGCCGAGGCCAGCGGGTCCTCCGCTCGCGCCGACGAGCTGCTGCGCGCCACCCTGGAGCTGGCTGCGCAGTGCCACCAGGACCCCCGCTCCGACCTGGGGATCGGGGCGGTCCACCTGCCCGAGCCCGAGGTCCTCGGGGTCAGTGGGATCGGTGCCGCCCACCAGACCCTCACCGAACGCTGCACCCAGGCGGTGCACACCCGCTACCCCGGCGCGGACACGGCATACCTGGGACGGATCCACCGCCGACTGGACGAGGAGCTGGGCGTGATCGCGGGCCTGGGCTACCCGACCTACTTCCTCACCGTGGCCCAGGTCTGCGACCTGATCCGCGACAACGGCGTGCGGGTGGCCGCGCGGGGCTCGGGGGCGGGCAGCCTGGTGACCTACCTGCTCGGGATCAGCGGGGTCGACCCGATGGAGCACGGGTTGCTCATGGAGCGCTTCTGCTCACCGTTGCGCGCCCAGCTGCCCGACATCGACATCGATGTGGAGTCGGCCCGCCGCACCGAGATGTATGAACGGATCCTCGAACGGTTCGGCTCCGAACGGGTCACCTGCGTCTCGATGGCCGAGACCTATCGGGTGCGGCACGCGATCCGGGACGTCGCGGCGACCCTCGGGATGCCGCCGGGGGAGATCGACGTGCTGGCCAAGGCCTTCCCGCACATCCGCGCCAAGGACGCGCGCCAGGCGATCCGGGACCTGCCCGAGCTGCGACGGCAGGGTCTGGATGCGCCGCGGATGCAGTTGCTGCTGGAGCTGGTCGAGTCGCTCGACGGGCTGCCGCGGCACATCGCGATGCACCCGTGCGGGGTGATCCTGTCCGACACCGGGCTGCTGGACCGCACGCCGGTCGAGGCGAGTTGGCTGGGCTTCCCGATGAGCCAGTTCGACAAGGACGACGTCGAGGAGCTGGGGCTGCTCAAGCTGGACGTGCTCGGCATCCGCATGCAGTCCTCGATGGCGTATGCCGTGGAAGAGATCGAGCGCGTCGACGGGGTGCGGGTCGACCTGGACGACCGGGAGGAGGTCCCGCTGGATGATCCGGACACCTATGCCCTGATCCGCTCGACCCGGACCCTGGGTTGCTTCCAGATCGAGTCGCCGGGGCAGCGTGAGCTCGTGGGCAAGTTCGGGCCGGAGAACTTCACCGACATCATCATCGACATCTCGCTGTTCCGGCCCGGGCCGGTGAAATCGGACATGATCCGGCCCTTCCTGCACGCCCGTCAGGGGTGGGGGGAGCCGGAGTACCTCCATCCCTCGCTCGTGCCCTATCTCGAGCAGACCTGCGGGGTGGTCGTCTTCCACGAGCAGGTGCTGCAGATCGTCGCCGAGACCACGGGGGTGAGCCTGGCCCAGGCCGATGAGGTGCGTCGGGCGATGGGCACCCCGGACGGTCAGCGCAAGGTCGAGTTCTGGTGGCGACAGGCGGCGGCCGACCGCGGCTACCGCGGGGAGGAGGTGGAGCGGATCTGGGAGGTGCTGGCCGCCTTCGCCTCGTTCGGTTTCTGCAAGGCGCACGCCGCGGCCTTCGCGCTGCCGACCTATCAGTCGGCCTGGCTCAAGACCCACCACACCGCGGCCTTTCTCGCCGGGGTGCTCACCCACGACCCCGGGATGTATCCCAAACGCCTCATCCTCGATGAGGCCCGGACGATGGGGGTGCACGTGCTGGGGCTGGACGTCAACGCCTCTGGCGCGACCTACCGGGTGGAGCGGGTCGAGGGAGATGAGATGGAGGATTCCGATGCTGCGATCGGACAGGGCGGTCTCGGCGCGAGCACTGTCGGACCGGGTGCGGGCAGGACGGGTGCCCATGCTGTGGGGGTGCCAGGTGTTCCGGACGATGTCGATGAGGTGATGGCGCAGGTCGAACGCCGGGCCGGTGGCTATGGGATCCGCCTCTCACTGGCCGACGTCAAGGGCATCAGCGAGGACGAGGTCTCCCGGATCGTGGCCGGTCAGCCCTATGGCTCGCTGGGTGACCTGTGGCAACGGGCCCGACCCAGCCGTCCGGCTGCCGAGCGGCTGGTGCTCGCCGGTGGGCTGGACGCCCTGCACCGGGTCGGCCGGGAGCGGATCGGCGGCCGGACAGGCGGGCAGCGAGGAGCTGACGGGCGCCCCGAGCTGACCCGGCGCGACCTGTTGCTGCACGTCCGCGAGCTGGACCGCTGGACCCGACATGCCAGCACCGGTGCGGGACGTAGCCGGGCCGGACGACGGGTCCCGCCCCCGGTGCTGGGCACGGGCGCTGGTTCTGGTGGTGCCGAGGTGAGGGCGGCTGGCGCTGAGCAGGGTGCCCTACCCCTCGTCGGCGAGGGCGAGATCGCGGCCCGCACCCGTTCCCAGGCCATGGGCCGCCGATCCTGGCACGCCCAGGACCCAGTCGGTACCCAGCTGGCTCTGGAGCTCGGTGACGAACCGACCCCGATCGGCAGCGGGCTGCCCGAGATGACGGTGGCCGAGCAGCTCCAGGCCGAGCTCGAGGTGCTAGGGATGGACGTCAGCCAGCATGTCGTCGCCGGGTATGCCCCGATGCTGGAGGCGCTGGGCACCACCCGGTCCCGCGACCTGCTCTCCCGCCGCAACGCCTCGGAGGTGCTGGTGGCCGGGGCCAAGGTCGCCACCCAGACCCCGCCGGTGCGCTCGGGCCGCCGCGTCGTCTTCCTCACCCTCGATGACGGCACCGGCCCGGTCGATGCCACCTTCTTCGAGGATGTCCAAGGACCTTTCGCCACGACGGTTTTCCACTCCTGGCTGCTCCTCGTCCGCGGGGTCGTGCGCCGCACCGGACCGCGCGGGTTGTCCATCCGCGCGACCGGTGCCTGGGAGCTGGGCGGGTTGTCCGCAGCCTGGGAGCACGGTGGGGTGGAAGAGGTGCGGGCCGCGATGGCGGCCGTCGAGGACCAGGCCAGGCTGCGGCATACGGAATCGGAGGAGCTGGCCAGGGCGCAGGACGACGCCCAGGGTGGGCGCCGGGTGCTCGTGCACGCCTCCGGCTTCCGCCAGTCGCCCTATGCCGACACCCGCCCGGCCGGCGGCGACGTGCGCCACGCGGGGAGCAAGCTGTGGCACTCCAGCCCGGGGAGCTCTGGATGGTGACCGAGGACCTGACCGTCCTGCACGTGGACATGGACGCCTTCTACGCCTCGGTCTCGTTGCTCGCCCACCCCGAGCTGCTCGGGCACCCCGTCGTCGTCGGGGGCGGGTGGCGCAGCGTGGTGCTGTCGGCGACCTACGAGGCCCGCGCGTATGGCGTGCGCTCCGGGATGCCGATGGCGACCGCCCGCCGGTTGTGTCCGCCGGCGGTGGTGGTGCGGCCGGACTTCGACGCCTACGCCCGCGTCTCGGACGGGGTGATGGCCGTGTTCGCCGAGGTCAGCCCCACGGTCGAGCCGGTCTCGATGGAGGAGGCCTTCCTCGACGTCGCCGCCACCGGGCGGCAGTGGGGCAGCCCGGCCAGGATCGGCCAGTGGCTCCGGGACACGATCGCCGACGAGCAGCGGATCACCTGCTCGGTCGGCATCGGCCCCACCAAGGCGGTGGCCAAGATGGCCTCTCGCGCGGCCAAACCGGACGGGATGCGGGTGGTGCCGCGTGCCTCGGTGGTGCCCTTCCTGCACCCGCTTCCCGTCGGGTCGCTGTGGGGGGTGGGGGAGTCCACCGAGGCCGAGCTGCACCGCCTCGGGCTGCGCACCGTGGCCCAGGTGGCGCACACCCCGCTCGGCACCCTGCAGCGGGCGCTGGGGGAGCACTCCGCCGCCCGCCTGCACGCGCTGGCCTGGGGACACGACGACGACCCGGTGCAGCCGACGCGCACCGAGCGCAGCGTGGGATCCTCGCAGACCTTCGAGCACGATGTCGACGACCCGGACGTGATCCGTCGCCAGCTGCTCCACCTCGCCGAGCGCACCTGCAGCCGGATGCGGCACGGCGGGGTGCTCGGTCGTACTGTGGTGCTCACCGTCCGGTTCTCCGACTTCACCACGATCACCCGGTCGCGGACGATCAAGGTGCCCACCGACGTCACCAGGGACGTGCACGCCACCGCCTGTGCTCTGTATGCCGCTCTCGGGCTCCAGCGGGCCCGTGTCCGATTGCTCGGGGTGCGGGTCGAAGGGATCAGCGAGGCGGAGCAGACGCTGCTCCAGGGACGTCTGGACGAGCCGGAGCACGGGTGGCGGGAAGCTGAACGTGCGATGGATCGGGCGGCGGCCAGATTCGGTGAGTATGCCGTGCGACCAGCGAGTCTGTTGCGTGAGCGGCACCATCGGACCGGCTTCGGGCTGCCTCATCGACATCCCTCCGAGCAACGAGTGGGAACTCCCGCTAGTGCTTCGCGCGTTGGGGACATATCCTAGGGACCACCAGATCCCCCCGTCGAGGATCGACGGGCGCCGCCAGCCACCCCGGGAGGTCATCGTGCCGCTCTCCGAACACGAGCAGCGTGTCCTCGAGCAGATGGAGCAGGCCCTCTACGCCGAGGACCCCCGACTGGCGAGCACGCTCAAGACCAATCAGACCGGCTCCGGCCTGGACCGTCGCCGCCTCGCGCTCGGCGTCCTCGTCGCGCTCGCTGGCCTGGGCCTGGTCCTCACCGGCGTCATGACCCAGATGATCTGGGTCGGCGGGATCGGCTTCCTCGCCCTCGTCGGCGGTGGTGTGTGGGCGGCGACGCCCAGCCGCCACGGCAAGGCCAAGCTCCGCTCGGTCGGCGGTAGCGGCTCCGGGGGCAAGGGCGGCAAGGGCGGACCCGGCGGTGGGGGCGGCGGACGCGGCCCCGGCAAGGGCCCGAAGGCACCTGGCCCCAGTGGCGGTTTCATGCAGCGCATGGAGCAGCAGTGGGACCGCCGCAAGGAGCAGGGCTTCTAGCGGGATAACTCGCACGGCGCCTGGCTTCTCACGGGCGGGCTCAACTCAGCAGCGACCAGGCTCTCCGGATGTCCGGAGGGCCTTTCGCGTGCTCAGGGCAAAGGCGCGGTCCTGCGCGTCCTCAGGCGATGAAGAGCACCGTCACCGCCCACGCGGCGATGATGAAGAAGGCCGTCACCAGCTCGATCAGGATGTTCATCCCGACCGCGCGCAGCGCGTGCTGGGTGGCGCGCCACGCCTCGATCCGGTCCCGGGAGCGGACCAGGGAGACCAGGAAGATCCCGAGCGGGAAGCCGATGAACAGCCCCACCACCGGGATCACGAAGGCCATCACGATCGCGGTCACCACGCCGGCGAGCAAGGTGCTGGTGCGCACCCCCGCCCGCTTCATCCGCTTGCCCGGGATCGCCCACTGCAGCACCGAGCCGGCCAGATAGAGCGCAGCGACGATGCCGAAGAGCACCCACCCGGTCGTCGAACCGGCATCGATCGCCCACAGCAGCACCGAGGCGACGATCAGCAGCAGACCGGGCAGCACCGGGAAGACGATGCCCAGCAGCCCGAAGACCATCAGCAGGGCCACCAGGACCTCGAGCGCGCTCATGGCGCTCAGTGTGCCAGCCCGCCGCCCTCATCCTGGACAGCCCGCACCTGGGGGAGAAACGACATACGGGGGACAGCGCACCGAACCCGCCCTGCGCGAGGCGCTGGGGCGGGTCCGGGTGCAGTGACGCAGGCCGAGCCTGCTCGGGCATCCTGGCGGATGACCCGGCGGCCGACTCAGATGGTCGGCGTCTCCTCGGCGTGCAACCGGTGCGTCTCGTCGAGGATGTCGATGTCCTCGAGGTGACGCAGCTTGTCCAGGTGCGCGCGACCGTGGTGCGCGCAGAAGTGCAGCTCAAGACCGTCGGCGAGACGGGCTCGGACGTAGGCCTGGGCGCCACAGCGGTCGCAGCGGTCGGAGGCAGTCAGTTCGGGGGTGAGAGTGGCGTTCACGGTCGGGTCTCCTCTCGGTGCTCCTGGCGGTGGGTCGGTCGACCCTCGCCCGGGGTTCACACAGTCAAGCACGACAACGTCGTGATGCCTCGTCTTTGTGCCCGAAGCGGGCGGCGTTTCGCTCAGCGCGTAGAACGGGAGGGTGCGGGGCGAGCCTGCGAAGGCCTGTCGGTGCCCGCGGTTACGCTGCCACAGCACCCGCAGACAAGGAGTTCCACCCGTGGCACAGGACTACTCAGCGCGACACCTGCAGGTCCTCGAGGGGCTGGAGGCTGTCCGCAAGCGGCCGGGCATGTATGTCGGTTCCACGGACTCGCGCGGTCTGATGCACTGCCTGTGGGAGATCATCGACAACTCTGTGGACGAGGCGCTGGGTGGTCACGGCGACCGGATCGAGGTGATCCTGCACCAGGACGGCTCGGTGGAGGTGCGTGACCGGGCGCGCGGCATCCCGGTGGACGCCGAGCCGCGCACGGGGCTCTCCGGTGTGGAGGTGGTCTTCACCAAACTGCACGCGGGCGGCAAGTTCGGTGGGGGCTCGTATGCCGCGTCCGGCGGCCTGCACGGAGTCGGCGCCTCCGTGGTCAACGCGCTGTCGTCGAGGTTGGACGTCGAGGTGGACCGGGGTGGCAAGACCTACGGGATGAGCTTCCGGCGCGGCGAGCCCGGAGTCTTCGAGGACGGGCGCAAGGAGCCCTCGCCGGAGGCGCCGTTCAGCCCGTTCCAGAAGAGCAGCGAGCTGGCCGTGGTCGGCAAGGCCCGGCGTGGGGTGACCGGCACCCGGGTGCGCTACTGGGCCGATCCGCAGATCT
This sequence comes from Ornithinimicrobium pulveris, assembly GCF_050261105.1. Taxonomy (GTDB): domain Bacteria; phylum Actinomycetota; class Actinomycetes; order Actinomycetales; family Dermatophilaceae; genus Ornithinicoccus. The sequence continues at coordinate 1,297,571 of NZ_CP189837.1, forward strand.
TCATCAAGAGCGCCAAGTTCGACTACGACGAGCTCGCCGCCCGGGCGCGGCAGACCGCCTTCCTGGTGCCCGGGCTGACGATGGTCATCCGGGACGAGCGGCGGCTGCCGGGGACGCCGGGGGAGGACGGCCCGCACGAGGAGGTGTTCGCCTACTCCGGCGGGATCACGGAGTATGCCGAGTACCTCGCCCCCGACACCGCCGTGACTGATGTGTGGCGGCTGCAGGGCTCGGCCAATTTCACCGAGACCGTGCCGGTGCTGGACGACCGCGGCCACATGGTGGCCAAGGAGGTCGAGCGCGAGTGCGAGGTGGATGTCGCGATGCGCTGGGGGACGGGTTATGACACCACCTTGCGCAGCTTCGTCAACATCATCACCACGCCCAAGGGCGGTACGCACGTGGCCGGCTTCGAGCAGGCGTTGATGAAGGTCTTCCGCAAGCAGCTCGAGGTCAACGCTCGCAAGCTGAAGGTGGGCAACGACAAGGTCGACAAGGACGACATCACCGCTGGGATGACGGCCGTGGTGACGGTGCGCTTGGCCGAGCCGCAGTTCGAGGGTCAGACCAAGGAGGTGCTGGGCACCAACGCCGTGCGCTCCATCGTCTCCAAGGTCGTGGAGAAGGAGTTGACCGAGCGGCTGACGAGCAAGCACCGCGGCGACAAGGCACAGGCTGCCCTGCTGCTGGAGAAGGTCGTCTCGGAGATGAAGTCGCGGATCTCGGCGCGGCTCCACAAGGAGACGCAGCGCCGCAAGAACGCTCTGGAGTCCTCGTCGCTGCCCGCCAAGTTGGCCGACTGCCGCAGCAACGAGACCGAGCGGACCGAGCTGTTCATCGTCGAGGGCGACAGCGCGCTCGGCACGGCCAAGCTTGCGCGCTCGAGTGACTATCAGGCGCTGCTGCCGATCCGAGGCAAGATCCTCAACGTCCAGAAGGCGTCGGTCTCGGACATGCTGTCCAATGCCGAGTGCGCCGCGATCATCCAAGTGATCGGCGCGGGGTCGGGACGCAGCTTCGATGTCGACCTGGCGCGCTACGGCAAGATCATCATCATGACCGACGCGGATGTGGACGGGGCCCATATCCGGACGCTGCTGCTCACGCTCTTCTTCCGTTACATGCGCCCGCTGGTGGAAGCGGGTCGGGTGTACGCCGCGATGCCGCCCCTGCACCGGATCGAGGTGGCCGGTGGCCGAGGCAAGGACCGGGAGTACATCTACACCTACACCGAGGGTGAGATGCGCAAGACGGTTGCCGCGCTGCAGAAGAAGGGCCGCACCATCAAGGAGCCGCTGCAGCGCTACAAGGGTCTGGGCGAGATGGACGCCGACCAGCTGGCGGAGACCACGATGGATCCGCGGCACCGCACACTGCGCCGGATCACGCTGGCCGATGCTGCTCGGGCGGACGAGGTCTTTGAGTTGCTGATGGGCACGAACGTCGCCCCGCGCAAGGACTTCATCGTCGACTCGGCCCACGAGCTGGATCGCGACCGCATCGACGCCTGAGCTCTGCGGCGCGACCTCTACGGGGTGCTGTAGAGACGGTTCGTGCTGGTGCGCACGTCGATCTCGGTCGCAGGACCCTCGACGGTGGCGCTGCCGGGGATGGGCCGCCAGTCGGAGCCATCGACGCTGACTTCGCCGCCGTACTCGACGCTGACATGCGCGTTCACCGTGGCCCGACTCGTGTATTCGTGCGTGATGTCGCCGTCGGGGTAGGGGCCGCCGAGGCTCGTCGTGGGCCCGATCGATGCGCCGTCACCGGTCACGTAGGTGGCGCCGATGAGCGAAGGGCGGATCCGGACCTCGTGGCCGATGAGGGTCACGGTGTCGATGTCGCCAGGCCCGTAGCCGGCGGCCGGCCAGGCAAGCTGGTAGTACACGGGCAGATTGACCAAGGTCGTGTTGTCGGCCGGCTGGACGACGAGTTGGGGGAGCGCAAAGTCCGTGCGGTGGAACTGCTCAAGGATCATCGCTTCGGTGAGTTCCTGCGCCGGCTCTCCCGAACGGGCCGGGACTAGCGGTGTATGACAGGTGTGGCCGATGAAGTTCCAGGCAAACTCTGTTGGGTCGTCGCGGTGCACTTCCCGACGCATGACTCGTGACAACGGGCCAGGGGAGCCTGGCTCAAACTGCTCACATTGCTCGAGGGACCAGGCGCAGATTTCGCGGCGAGGGTCTAGCGGTGTGTTGGCATCGCAATCGATCACGGCTGAGTACTCGTACCAGCTGGCCCATTCCGCCGGGGAGTCGCCACTCGATCCTTGTGGGCGGGAGTCGACTAGCGCTACGACGTCTGGTGGGGCTAACCAACCCGTTGTGATGCCGCCTCGGTCGCAGACGCGTCCGGAGAAGCCGCCGCCTCCTGGCGGTCCGCATCCTGGTTCTGGAGCTGGCGCGGGTGTGGGCTGGGAGAAGAGGACGGCGAGAAGGGCTGCGCCGATCATTGTTGTTCAATCTGAATTTCATCGACAAGCCAGCCCTCGTCGGAGTGATCCAGAGTGAAGAGGGCTTGAACCGTGGTCGCTGGCTCTCCACCGTGTTCGGCCTGATCGATTGTGAGGCTCACGCGACCCGAATCGTCAGCGATAAGTGCTCGAGGGTCGCGGTACCTGAGGTAAGTGAAGCCGGGTTCACCGTCTGTCGGTATCAGTTCCGTGATGCCCGCACACGACAGGCAGTCCGGTGTGGAGAGTCCCTCCATCGCGCTGGGGTCCGCGTTCGCGAACGCGTAGTTGTAGGTGTCGAGGTAGTGCTCGACAAAGGCGATCGCTCCCTCTTCGGAGTGCTCGTCAATGTTGTCGTTCGCCGTGGGCTCTTCGGTCGGCTCGGAGGTGACGGGTGCCGGCTCCGTTGTCTCCACCACATCATGGACCGGCGCTTGGGTGATCGGCGCAGCGGTCGCGGTGGTGAGGGCGTCTTCCTGGGTCGGCGGCGCTTGCGGTGAGGGCTGGTTGTCACAGCCCGCGAACAGAGCCAGGCAGGCCAAGGCGGGAACGATAGTGCGCTTCACGTGAACGGACCCCCCGGGGTCGTAGGCGTCGCTGCGGACTCTTCGGTCCGAGCATCGGTCCTGCCAGTGTGCCCTCTCGACCCTCAATATTCCGTTGTCCACAGGTAAAGACTTGGTAAGGCTTCCAGCCGCAGGACCATGTGGATAGTCGCTCGGTTCGGCTTCACAGGGCGCGTATCAGGACTGCGATCCCTGACACGATCGCGAAGGCGAGGACGAGGATCCGCACGATGGGGCCGTCCAGGCGGTGATGAACGAAGCGACTGAGCCACGCGCCGAGAAGCAGCGGGACCAGCAGCATCAACGTGTCCTTCAGCATCTCCAGGCTGATGAGACCACCCATCGCGAGCACGACGATCGAGATCACCTCGCCGATCAGGAAGCACAGTGCGACGGTCGCGCGAAGCGTGGGGCCGCTTGTGTTCCGGTAGGCCAGTGCGTACGGAGGACCGCCGATACCTGTGGAGGTCTCGGTGACTCCGGTGACCACTCCGGCCAGGCTGAAGGTCGTACGACCAGGCGTGAAGTTCGGTGCAACCAGGGCAAGGAGTGCCAGGGTGATCGTGGACAGCCCGATGAAAAGCCCCAGCGAGCGTGTCGAGGCGACGGTGATGATCCAGAGTCCAGCGAACGTCCCGAGGAAACGGCCCACCGTGATCCATCGAACTCCCCGCCAGTGAATGGCGTGCCGCTCGCGAGCGGCCACGTACGCGTTGAGCGGCAGCATGAGCAAGAGCACCACGACCGGGACCAGACCTGGCTCGATCAAGCTGAAGACCGGCACCGTGATCAAGGCGAGACCCATCCCTGGTCGAGCCTTGGATGAACGCCGCGATCAGGACCACCACGACGAGAGTGGCGAAGGCCAGGCTCATCGATGGACTCCTCCCCGGTGGAGTCGGCGGTCACCGATCACCGCTAGAATGGTAGGCGCAGTGTCCACGTGAGGCACTGGCCATGCCCTGGGACGATCCGATCCTGGAGGCCCGCGCGGGTGCCCATCGATGCACCTGGAGGTAGTTCCGGTCACGCCGTACGAGGCGTCGAGGCGAGAACAGACCTCGATGATTTCGTAAGTGAGTTGAGCCAACCATGGCCAAGAAGTCCGTCGGCAACCCCGGCAAGAAGCCCCGACACACCGCAGCCCAAAAGAAGGCTGCCCGGCAGGCCCGCGAGAAGCAGGCCCGAGCCCAGTTGAAGGGTCGAGGCTTCGACCCCCGCGGTGACCGCCGCACCGGGCGCGATGACCGCACTGATGACCGCGGCGACAAGAACCGCTGGCGCGACCGCGACGCCGCTGACCCCCGTGGCCGCGGCGACCGTGCTGAGCGCCGTGACCGCAACGAGGGTGGTGGCTACCAGCGTCGTGATCGTGATGACCGTGGCTACCAGGGTCGTGACGACCGCGGCGGCTACCAGCGCCGTGACGATCGTGGTGGATACCAGCGCCGCGATGACCGCCGCGATGACCGTGGTGGCTACCAGCGCCGCGACCGCGATGACCGTGGCTACCAGCGGCGTGACAACCGTGACGACCGCGGCTACCAGCGTCGTGACGACCGTGGCTACCAGGGACGTGAGGACCGCCGGGACAACCGCGGCTACGACCGCAGGGAGCGCGACGGCGACCGCGGCTACAACCGCCGCGAGCACACCTGGCGTGCCCACCGCGACGAGCGCGAGGGCCGCCCCACCGAGCGTGGCTTCCACGAGGGCCGCAGCTGGGATCAGGACCGCCGCCGCGATGACCGACGCCGTGACGAGCGTCGCTGGGACGACCGCCGCGACCGGGACAACCGCAGCAACGACCGCGCCGACAACCGGTACGACAACCGCTCGGACCGCCGCGACAACCGTTACGGCCGCGACGGCAACCGCAGCTACGCCAACCGCAGCGACGACCGGTTCGACCGCGGCAACCGCCGCTTCGACCGGGACGACCGCCGCGGCTACGGTCAGGACCACGACCCCGAGCTCGCCCACGCCGAAGCCGAGGCTGAGCGCGATGAGGCGGATGCGGCATACCAGGAGCGGTTGGCCGCGGGACCCCGCGAGGACTCGGGCGCACAGGTACACGAGGACAACGGCTTCGCCACCCTCGGCATCCACGAGGACCTGGTCGCCACCCTGGCGCAGATCGGCATCACCCAGCCGTTCCCGATCCAGGCCGCCACCATCCCCGACGCGCTCGCCGGCAAGGACCTGCTCGGCCGCGGCCAGACCGGCTCGGGCAAGACGATGGCCTTCGGGCTGCCGATGCTGCACCGGCTCGCCGGTCGCCCCCGCGCCGTCCCGCACCGTCCCCGCGCGGTCATCCTGACCCCGACCCGCGAGCTCGCGATGCAGATCGTCGACGCGCTCGCGCCGCTCATCCGGGCGATCGACCGGCGCTTCCTGCTCGTGGCCGGCGGCATGTCCTACACGCCGCAGCTAACCGCGCTGGACAAGGGCGTCGACGTGCTCGTCGCGACCCCGGGCCGCCTGATCGACCTGATCGACCGCTCCGCCGCGGACCTGTCCGAGGCCGAGGTCGTCGTGCTCGACGAGGCCGACCACATGGCGGAGATGGGCTTCGTCGAGGCGATCCGTCAGATCCTCGACCTCACCCCGACCGACGGCCAGAAGATGCTCTTCTCGGCCACCCTCGACCACGGCGTGGACCAGGTCGCCCAGACCTACCTCAAGGACCCGGTCACCCACTCCACCGACGACGCCACCGCGAGCGTCACCACGATGGAGCACCACGTCTTCCTCGTGCACCCGCACCACAAGAAGCCGATCACCGCGGCCATCGCCAACCGGCCCGGCCGCACCGTGGTCTTCTGCCGCACCAAGCTCGGCGCGGACCGCATCGCGGGGCAGCTGCGGGAGTCCGGCGTCTTCGCCGCGGCCCTGCACGGCGGGCTCAACCAGGCCCAGCGCACCCGGGTGCTCGACGCCTTCAAGGCGGGCACGCTGCCGGTGCTGGTCGCCACCGATGTCGCCGCGCGCGGCATCCACGTGGACGACGTGTCGCTGGTGCTGCAGGTCGACCCGCCCGCGGACCACAAGGACTACCTGCACCGGGCCGGACGGACCGCGCGCGCCGGCGACGAGGGCGTGGTCGTCACGCTCGCGCTGCCGCACCAGAAGCGCACCGTGGCCCGCCTGCTCGACCAGGCCGGCGTGGAGACCGACCCGACCACCGTGGCTCCCGAGGACGTCGCCGTGATCGAGACGGCCGGCGGCTCGGTCCCGACCGCTGACCCCATCCCGCAGAGCGAGCTCGACGCCATCCTGCGCCCCCGCCGTCCGCAGGGACGTGGCGGTCGGCCGGGTGGTCGCCCGGGCGGCGGGTCCCGGTATGGCGATCGCGGACGTGGTGGCAGCCGTGACGGTGGGCGGCGCTCGGGTGGCTACGGCCAGGGCCGCCGTCGTGATGGTCGTGACGGCGGCCGCGATGGTGGGCGCGACGGCGGCTACCGCGGCAACCGCTCGCGTGGCGAGGGCGACGGTCGCCCCGACTGGCGCCCGCGCGGCTGAGGCGCGCTGCGGCATACGGGACGGGGTTGCGACAGACCCACATGGATCGGCCTGGGGCGTTCACGTGAACGCCCCAGGTCGATCTGGTCGGGAGTGTCCCGACCTCGTTGGTCCGGGTGGAGGTCCGGGTGGAGGTCCGGGCCTTGGCCAGGACCCGTGGGGGAGTCGGCTCAGCCGCCCGGGTTCGGGCCGATGACCAGCATCGCGACCGTGTAGACCACGCCCAACGCGATCATCACCACGAGCGTGTAGCCCAGGATGTCGCGGATCCGCAGTTTGGCGATCGCGAGCAACGGCAGCGCCCAGAACGGCTGGATCAGGTTGGTCAGCTGGTCGCCATAGGACAGCGCCATGATCGCGACCTCGGGGTCGACGCCGAGTTGTTCGGCCGCGGTGAGCAGCACCGGACCCTGGACGGCCGCCTGGCCACCGCCGGAGGGCACGAAGAAGTTCACGATCGCTGCCGAGAAGAAGGCGAGCATGCCGAAGGTGGCCGGCGTCGCGACCGCCACGATCGAGTCGGAGAGCACCTGGATCAGCCCGGTGCCGCCCATGATCCCCATGATCCCGGCGTAGAGCGGGAACTGGAGCAGGATCTCGCCGACATTGGAGGCGCCACGCTTGGTCAGCTCGATGAGCACGAACGGGTTGGCGACCAGCAGCAGGATGATCGTCAGGAAGCTCCAGTTGACGATGTCGAGGGTGATCGAGCCGCCGTCGCGGAAGTGGATGACCAGGTAGAGCAGGAGCAGCAGGCCCGGGATGAGGGTCAGGGCACGGCTGGCGTCCAGCTTGTCGGCCGGGGTCTCGACGTCGTAGTGCACGTCGTCGGAGGCCATCTGGTGCTCGGGCATCTCGTGGACGGCGTCGTCCTTCTTCGGGGCCAGCAGGGCGAAGACCGCGCAGATCACGGCCAGCGCGACGGCGACGGTGATCATGTTCCAGGCCGCGAAGATCGTGCTGGTCAGCGGGATGGTCTCGCCGATGTGCTCGGCCAGGAAGCTGTCCGGGGTGGCGGCGGTGAGCGGGGCGGACCCGCTGTAGCCCATGTGCCAGACGGCCATGCCGGTGTAGCCACCAGCGACGAGCAGCGGGAAGTGCAGCTTCTCACCGCGGCGACGGGCGGCGGCGGCCACCTCCGTCGCCAGGATCGCGCCGACCACCAGGCCCAGGCCCCAGGTGAACAGGGCCGCCACGCAGGTGATGAGGGCGACGAAGACGTAGGGCATGATCCGGCCCTTGGGCACATTCGCCAGCTTGAGCAGCGCCCAGCGCACCGGGCCGGTGTTGGCCAGGATGTAGCCGAGCAGCAGGATCAGCGCCATCTGGGTCATGAAGGCCAGCAGCCCGGCCAGGCCGTCACCCCAGGACTTGACGACGTCGACCGGGCCGGAGTCGGTCAGCACGAGCGCCCCGATCATTACCACGACGGTGAGGACGATGGCGAAGACGAGGGCGGAGGGGATGAAGCGTTCGACGAGGGTGTTCAACGGGCCCATAGCCTTGTTGATCCCGGATCTGGGCTTGGTGATGGTGCTCGGTTCGCTCACGAGTCCTTTCTTTCCTGCAGCGTCGAAGGAATGGGAGGGAATAGGTATGCGGGTGGCAGCATATGATGACGGCCAGTCCGACCGCCCGAACCCCCGTCACGGAAGGTCACCGCTCAATGACGTCGATCGACCCTGCTCTGCAGCACGCCTACAAAGAAGTGCTGCGCCGCAACCCCGGAGAGTCTGAGTTCCACCAGGCGGTCGAGGAGGTGCTCGGCAGCCTGGGCCCGGTCATCCAGCGCCACCCGCACTATCTCGCCGAGCGCGTCATCGAGCGCCTCTGCGAGCCGGAGCGGCAGATCATCTTCCGGGTGCCGTGGACCGATGACCACGGGCAGGTGCAGATCAACCGCGGCTTCCGGGTGGAGTACTCCTCGGTCCTCGGTCCCTACAAGGGCGGCCTGCGCTTCCACCCCAGCGTGCTGCTGGGCACGGTCAAGTTCCTCGGCTTCGAGCAGATCTTCAAGAACGCGCTGACCGGGATGCCGATCGGTGGAGGCAAGGGTGGGTCGGACTTCGACCCCAAGGGCCGCTCGGACACCGAGATCATGCGCTTCTGCCAGTCCTTCATGACCGAGCTCTACCGCCACCTGGGGGAGTACACGGACGTGCCCGCCGGCGATATCGGCGTCGGCGGCCGCGAGATCGGCTACCTCTTCGGTCAGTACAAGCGGATCACCAACCGCTACGAGGCCGGCGTGCTCACCGGCAAGGGCATCGCCTGGGGCGGGTCGCAGGCCCGCACCGAGGCCACCGGCTACGGCACCGTCTACTTCGCCGACCAGATGGTCCAGCACGCGGGATCCTCGCTCGACGGCCTCGACGTCGTGGTCAGCGGCTCGGGCAATGTCGCGATCTATGCGATCGAGAAGGTCACCGAGCTCGGTGGCCGGGTCCTCGCCTGCTCCGACAGCTCCGGCTATGTCGTGGACGAGAAGGGCATCGACCTCGAGCTGCTCAAGGACATCAAGGAGGAGCGCCGGGAGCGGATCAAGGTCTACGCCGACGAGCGTGACGGCGCGACGTTCGTCGAAGGTGGCCGGATCTGGGACGTCTCCGCCCAGATCGCGCTGCCGTGCGCCACGCAGAACGAGCTCGACGAGGACGCCGCGACGGCAATGGTCAAGGGCGGCGTCAAGGTGGTGGCCGAGGGCGCCAACATGCCCTGCACCCCCGGCGCCGTCAAGGTCTTCCAGGACGCCGAGATCCTCTTCGGGCCGGGCAAGGCCGCCAACGCCGGCGGTGTAGCGACCTCCGCGCTGGAGATGCAGCAGAACGCCTCCCGCGACAGCTGGTCCTTCGACTACACCGACGGCCGCCTCGAGGAGATCATGCGCGGCATCCACGAGAGCTGCGTGAAGACCGCCGAGGACTACGACCGCCCCGGCGACTATGTGTTCGGCGCCAACGCCGCCGGCTTCGTCCGGGTCGGGGATGCGATGCTGGCCATGGGCGTCATCTGATGCAGGTGACCTCCCACGACGTCGTCATCGTCGGCGGCGGGCACAACGGGCTGGCCGCGGCGGCCTACCTGGCGCGCGCCGGGAAGTCGGTGCTCCTTCTCGAGGCCCAGCCCAGCCTGGGTGGAGCCACTGTCAGCGCCGACGCCTTCGACGGCATGGGCGCCCGCCTGTCCCGCTACAGCTATCTGGTCAGCCTGCTGCCACGCCAGATCGTCGACGACCTCGGGCTGCAGCTGCGGCTGGCCCGGCGCCGCTACTCCTCCTACACCCCCGTGCCGGGCGGCGAGAGCGGGCTGCTCGTCGACAACCACGACGCCGACGCCACCGCGCGCTCTTTCGCCGCGGTCGGCGCGGCCGCGGACGCCGAGCGTTTTGATGAGTTCTATGCCCGTTCCGGCGAACTGGCCAGGCGGCTGTGGCCGACCGTCACCCAGCCGCTGCTGCGGCGCTCGCAGCTGGGTGAGCTGGTCGGCGACGACACGCTGCTGCGCGACTTCGTCGATCGCCCGCTCGGCGAGGTGATCGAGCGCACCTTCGCCAGCGACCTGGTCCGCGGGGTCGTGCTCACCGACGGGCTGATCTCCACCTTCGCCGACGCGCACCAGGCCGACCTGCGGCACAACATCTGCTTCCTCTACCACGTGATGGGCGGCGGGACCGGCGACTGGGACGTCCCGATCGGCGGCATGGGCCAGGTCTCCGACCAGCTCGCCGCGGTCGCGCGCGCCGCGGGGGCGGAGTTGCGCACGGGGGCTCGGGCGACGGGCGTCGAGGACGGGGCGGTCACCTGGACCGACGAGTCCGGTATGTCGTCGCGCGCCACCGCGCGCCACGTCCTGTGGGCGGCCGCGCCGGCCGTGCTCGATGAGCTCGCGGGCAGCCCGGGGGAGCGGGTCGAGGGCGCCCAGGTGAAGGTCAACCTGCTCCTGTCCCGGTTGCCGCGCTTGCGTGAGGCGGGGGTGGCCCCCGAGGCCGCCTTCGGCGGGACCTTCCACATCAACGAGACCTACATCCAGTTGCAGACGGCCCACGACGACGCGGTGGCCGGGCGGATCCCCAGTCCGATGCCGGCGGAGATCTACTGCCACAGCATCACCGACCCCTCGATCCTGTCCCCGCAGCTGCAGGAGTCCGGCGCCCAGACGCTGACCGTCTTCACCCTGCAGACCCCCGACCGCCTCCTGGACGAGGTGGATTCCCTACCCGCCGCACGTGCCCAGCTTCAGCGGGCCACCCTGGCCTCGCTGTCCTCGGTGCTCGCCGAGCCGATCGAGGACGTCATCATGCGTACGCCCGAGGGCGACCTGTGCGTGGAGACCAAGACCACCCGCGACCTGCAGGACGTCCTGTCCATGCCCGGCGGCAACATCTTCCACGCGCCCCTGACCTGGCCGTGGGCCGACGACGACGCCCCCCTGCAGACCGCCGCGCAACGATGGGGTGTGGACACGCCATACAGGGGCATCCTGCTCGCGGGAGCCGGCTCGAGGCGAGGCGGCGGCGTCAGTGCCCTGGGCGGATACCACGCGGCGCGGGCGGTGCTCGAGAGCTGACCGCCCGCGCCGGGGTGGAGGTGACCTGACCTAGAGGTCGCGGTCCGGGTGGGGCCGGGAGAGCCGGTCCTGGTCGCCGCGGTCGACGTCCGGGTCGGGGAGCTCGTGGTCACTGACCTCGGGCTGGGACCGCAGGAACAGGATGCTGGCGATCAGCCCGCCCCAGACCAGGGCCATGGCCACGATCATCATGACGACGGCGACGGGGGTCATCGGCGAGCCTCCTCTTCAGCGCGGTCCCCGAGCGGGGGCCAGGGGGTGAAGTCGGCCTTGTCGCGGCCGTTCCACGGGATCATCGTCAGGATCGCCGCGCCCACGAGGACGAAGGCGATGGTGCCCCAGCCGAAGAGGCCGAGATACCACTGCGGCAGGTCCTCATAGCCCTGGGTGATCAGCGAGATCAGCTTGTCGATCAGCATGATCGTCAGGAAGACCGGGGCGACGATGCCGATCATCGCCACCCACCAGCGGCCGACCTTGAAGGTGGAAACCGCGTTGAGGTGACGACGCAGCAACTCCGAGCGCCGGTAGACCCAGACCACCAGGATCGCCATCGCGATCGCCGAGACCACGATGCCGATGTTGTTGGCCCACTGGTCGACGGTGTCGAGCGCGAGCAGGCCCGAGGTGGTGGAGAACAGGGCGACCGAGATGGTGCCGCAGATCACCGAGACGGCGATCGCGCTCATCGTCGAGCTCAGCCCGAACTTCTCCGAGACCGACGCCGCGACGCCGAGCAGGATCGAGATGATCGAGGTGAAGCCGGCCATGATCAGCGAGGCGAAGAAGACCACGCCGAAGATGTTGCCGCCGGGCATCTCGTTGATCACCGCGGGGAAGGTCACGAAGGACAGGATCGGGCCGGTCAGCCCCTCCAGCTCGCCGACCGAGGTGTTGGCCTGGTGAGCCATGAAGCCCAGCGTGGCGAAGACACCGATGCCGGTTAGGATCTCGAAGGAGGAGTTGGCGAAGGCGACGACGAGACCCGAGCTGGTCATGTTGGCCTTGCGCTTCTGGAAGGAGGCGTAGGTGACCATGATGCCGAAGGCGATCGACAGCGAGAAGAAGATCTGGCTGTAGGCCGCGATCCACACCGAGAGGTCGGTCAACGCGCTCCAGTCCGGGGTGAAGAGGGCGTTGAGGCCCTCGGTGGCGCCGGGCAGGGTGAGCGCCCGCAGCACGAGGCTGATGAAGGCGATGAACAGCAGCGGGATGAAGATCACGTTGATCCGCTGGACACCATTGGTGACGCCGAGGGCGATCACGACCAGGACCGCGATCCAGACCAGGACCAGGGGGATGGCCACGGCCGGGACGATCGTGGTCGAGATCTCCGGGTCACCGACCTGGAGGTACTCGCCGACGAAGAAGTTCAGCGTGTCCTGGCCCCACCGCAGGTCGAAGGCGTAGACGAAGTAGCTGCACGCCCAGGCGATGACGGCTGCGTAGTAGACCGCGATGACGAAGGACAGGACGATCTGGAACCAGCCCAGCGCCTCCGTCTTCTTGGCCATCCGGCGGTAGGCGAGCGGGGCCGCAGCACGGTAGCGGTGCCCGATCGCGTAGTCGAGGAACAGAATGGGGATACCCGCGGTGAGCAGCGCGCACAGGTAGGGGATGAGGAAGGCCCCACCACCGCTGTCGTACGCCACCCCGGGGAAGCGCCAGATGTTGCCCAGGCCGACCGCGGAACCGACGGCGGCGAGGATGAAGCCCGTTGAGGAACTCCAGGTCTCCCGCCCGTCCGCGCCAACATTCTTGGCCACCGGACCTCCTTTGAGGACACGAAAGTCGCTGCGGTGCGGCAGCTCGCCCCGGGGCGCTGGTCGTCCCCGATGAGGGGTGAATCTACGCCCTTTCGGGTGATGGTGGGGGAATCTCCTGACGTCGCGTCAGCCGTGTCGTCGCGCGAGGTGGTCCACGGCGTAGGCGTATCCGCGGATCCCGGCTCCGGCGATGCTCGCCTCGGCGACCGAGGATAGGTATGACGTGTGCCGGAACCGCTCGCGGGCGGCCGGGTTGGAGACGTGCACCTCGACCATCGGGATGCCGGTGCCGCGGACGGCGTCGAGGAGGGCGATCGAGGTGTGCGTGTAGGCCCCGGCGTTGAGGACGACGCCGATGATGTCCTCGTCACGACCGGCCTCCTGGAGCCAGTCGACGAGCTCGCCCTCGTGGTTGCTCTGGCGGCATTCGACGCCCACGCCGTGCTCCTGGGCGGCTCCGGCGCACAGCTCCTCGACATCGGCCAGGGTGTCGCTGCCGTAGATCTCCGGCTCGCGGGTGCCGAGCAGGTTGAGGTTGGGGCCGTTGAGCACCAGGATGCGCCGCGTCATGGGCCTAGCGTGGCATACCGGGGGCGGTGGGCTGTCGGTGCCGACACCTAGAGTGGGAGCCATGACGGACACATCGGTGTGGCAACGTTTCCTGGGCCTGTTCCGCCGCGACAAGAGCGCAGGCGGCGACAAGGGTGGCGCAGCGGTCAAGGGTGGCGCAGCGACGAAGGGGCGCGGTGCTGGTAAGGCTGCTGCTGGGAAGGCAGGCGCGGGGAAGGGCGGTGCCGGTCAGGGTGGTGTTGGCAAGGGCAGCCAGGCTCGCGCGGGGCGCAGCCAGCCGAGCGGAAAGCCGGGCCGTCGGGCCGATGCCGATCGGCAGCAGCCGGTGCTCGGCCTCGCCGCGACCAAGGACGGCTGGGTCGGCGCGGTGCTGGACGCTGCCGGGCACGGGACGCCCGCGATCGTACAGGCCACGACCGTCACCGAGGCCGTGGAGGCCGCTGGCACCGTGACCGTGGTCGCGCTGGATGTGCCGCTGGGGCTGCCCGACGAGAGCCGCCGCGCGGCCGATGTGGAGGCCCGCAAGTTCCTCGGCAAGCAGGCCGCGGTCGTCACCGGGACGCCGGTGCGGGAGGCGGTCTACGCCGGGAGTTTCAGCGAGGCCAACGCGATCAACCGCGAGCGGATCGGGTCGGGCCTGTCCCAGCAGGTCTACGACCTGCTCCGGCGGATCATGGAGGTCGACACCTACGTCCGGCAGGACCTGCCCTTCGTGCTGGTCGAGACCCTGCCCGAGGCGGCCTACACCGAGCTCGCCGGGGACCCGCTGACCTCGCGGCGTCGCACGGCGCCCGGCAACACCGAGCGGCGCGAGCTGCTGGCCGGCGCCGGCATCTTCGCCCCGACCACCGCCCCGACGGGGGTGGCCACCGAAGACATGCTCGACGCCTGCGCGGCTGCCTGGAGCGCGCACCGCGTCAAGCTCGGCGAGGCGCGCACCCTGCCGGAGCGCCCCGAGCGCTTCTCCGACGGTCTCGACGCCGCGATCCACCTATGAGCACCAGCAGCGGCGAGCAGCTGCCGAGCATGGACGGCCCGGTCCGCGACTACGGAATGCTGATCGGCGGCGACTGGGTGGCGGCCGAGGCTGGCGAGACCATCGAGGTGATCACCCCGATCGACCGCAACCGGGTGATCGCCACGACGCCCAGGGCGCGTGCTGCGGACGCCGAGCGTGCGGTGAAGGCTGCGCGAACGGCATACGGGACATGGTCGGCGACCACCCCCGCGGAGCGGCAACGGGCGCTGGCGCGCATCGCCGACGACCTCGAGGGGATGGTCGAGGAGCTCGCGGCGCTGACCGCGCTCGACACCGGCAACGCGATCCGGACCCAGGCGCGGCCCGAGGCGACGCTGACCGCGGGCGCCTTCCGCTATTTCGCTGGGCTCGGGGCCGAGGTCAAGGGGGTAACCCTGCCCGGTGGGCCCGAGGCGCTGTCCTACACGCGGCGGCTGCCGCTGGGGGTGGTCGCCGGGATCCTGCCGTGGAACAGCCCGCTGATGATCGCGGCCTTCAAGCTGCCGGCCGCGCTCGTCTCCGGCAACACGGTCGTGCTCAAGGCGGCCGAGGACGCGCCGACCACGATCCTGGAGCTGGCGGAGGTCTGCCAGCGGCACCTGCCGCCCGGCGTGCTCAATGTGGTGACCGGATACGGACCCGAGGTGGGCGACGCCTTGGTCGTGCACCCCGATGTCGACAAGGTGAGTTTCACCGGCAGCTCTCGGGTGGGAGGGCAGGTCGCGGCCAAGGCTGGCGACCGGTTGGCCCATGTCAGCCTGGAGCTCGGCGGCAAGTCGCCGACGATCGTCTTCCCCGATTCCGACACCGACGAGGTGGTCGAGCAGGTGCTGCTCGCGACCCGGTTCGCGCGGCAGGGGCAGAGCTGCACCTCCGGCTCGCGGCTGTTCCTGCACGACGACATCCACGACAGTTTCCTCGACAGATTGGTCGCGCGGGTGGCGACGCTGAAGGTCGGTGATCCCCGTGAGGAGGAGAGCGACCTCGGCTGCATCATCAACCAGCGGCAGTGGGATCGGGTGCAGGGGTATATCGAGGACGGCCTGTCGACCGACGGGGTGGAGGTGGCCTACGACGGGCGGTCGGCGCTGACCGTGGGCGAGCCCGGTTTCTACCACGCGCCGATGATCCTGTCGCAGGTGTCGAACGACTGGCGGATCGCGCGCGAGGAGATCTTCGGGCCGGTGCTGTCGGTGCTGCGCTGGCGAGATGAGGATGAGGTCGTGCGGATGGCCAACGACTCGCACTACGGCCTCGCAGCCTTCGTCTTCAGCCGCGACATCGGCGCCGCGCTGCGCACCGCGCACCGGGTCGAGGCCGGCTGGGTGCAGGTCAACCAGGGCGGCGGCCAGCAGGTCGGCCAGTCCTACGGCGGGATGAAGGCCAGCGGTCAGGGCCGTGAGTTCTCCCTCGAAAGCATGCTCGAATCGTTCACCCAGATCCAGCAGATCAACGTCGCCCTCGCCGACTGACCCCCGCCCCGCCCCGCCCCGGCACCCTCTTCGACCGGACGCGCGTGGTGTCGCCGATCAGCCCGACCGGACGCGCTCAGTGCTCAGTGTTCGATCTTGGGCTCGGCCTCGGGGAGGTCGAGCGGCTTGCGGAAGCTCAGCACGGCCAGCGCGATCACGCCGACGACGTAGAGCACGCCGATGCTCTGGTGGATCGTCGACCAGCCCATGTCCATCTCGCCCAGGCCGACCTGGACGATGCCGATCACCGCCATCCCGGCAGCGTGCATGAACAGCCCCCGGTTGCCGCCCCGGCGCGACCACAGGTAGGCGCAGACGGCAGCCACGATCATCAGCACCAGCGAGATCTCGCCCATCCGGCCATGCCAGCCGCGGTCCATCCAGCCAAAGCCCGAGGTGAGCTGCAGCAGACCCAAGATTGAGGCGATCACAGCGGCGACGCGCAGGATGGTCAGGGTCACGGACGAGTTCTTCATACCCACCATCCTCCCAGATGCGGGACGCGTCACCAACGTGGGTTGCGGCATACGGGCGTCGACTGCACCCCGGGTCAGAGCGAGTCGAGGAGAGAGCGGGCCTCGATCATGGCCGGTCCGTACCAGGTGAGGAGGCGACCGCTGACCAGGCGGGTCGGTGTCCGGGTGAAGGCTTCCGGGCCGTCCTCGGCGGTGAAGACGTACGGCTCGTCGGGCAGCAGCACCAGGTCTGCGCCGGCGCCGTCGATCTCCTCGAAGCCCACCTTCGGGTAGCGGTCCTCGTGCCCGCCTAAGACATTGCCGACGCCGGCTCGCTTGAGCAGATCAGTCGTGTAGGTGCTGGCCCCGACCACCATCCACGGATCCCGCCAGATCGGCACCGCGACCGACGTCCGCACTTCCTCGACCTCGCCGCCGAAGAGCCGATCCACGTCAAGCAGCCAGTCCGGCTCGTCCCACTGCAGAACCACGGTGAACAGCTCCCGCAGACAGCGCAGCGCATCCTGCACCGACTCGATCACGCCCACCCAGACCGCGATGTCCGCCTCGCGCAGCCGCCGCACGTCGAGCTCCCGGTTCTCCTCCTGTATGCAGATCACCAGCTCGGGCGCGAGCGATTCGATCGCGCGTCGGTCGGGGTTCTTGGTGCCGCGGACCCGGCGGACGTCCAGGTCGGCAGGGTGGGTGCACCAGTCGGTGGCGCCCACCAGAGCCTCGGGCCGGGTGGCGGCCACCGCTTCGGTGAGGGACGGGACGAGGGAGACCAGCCGCGTCAGGGGAGCGGCCGGAAGCTCAACCTCGGCGCCCAGGTCGTCCGTGACGACCCGGCTCTGACCTGGGGGCGTGCTCACTCGCCCAGGGTCGTGCCGCCCTCGACCTCCCCACCCTCCTCGCCGAGTTGAGCAACCCCGACCACCCGCACGTTCGCGCCAAAGGTCCAGTCGCCCTGCACCTCGAGCCGCTCGGCCTGCACCAGCGACGGCGCTCCCGCCGGGAAGCGGTCGTCGAAGTCGCCGATCATCCCGTAGTGGCTCTTGACCAGGTCCACCACCGGGGCGGGGTCGACGGTGCGCGACAGCCGGGCCGAGGTGGGATCCACGGCATACACATCGGAGCGGAGCAGGAGCAGCTCGTTGGTCGTCTTGACCGGCACGAAGCGCTCGCGGGTCACACCCACCGACACCGCGTCCTCGAAGAGCTCGACCGCCCCGCCCATCGCGGTCTCGATCTGGATCACCTCGGTGGAGGTCTTGTCCTTGGGGTCTACGGTCTTGGCGTTGCGGATGAGCGGCAGCTCCAGGACCCCGTCCCGCTCGGCGAGCATCGCGCGCAGCCGCTCGAGGTCGAACCACAGGTTGTTGGTGTTGACATAGGGGTGCTTGTCCGCGTCCATGAAGTGGACCATCTCGTCCTCGGCCGTCTGCGCCGTGTCGCGCAGCACCAGTCGACCGTCCGAGCGGCGACGCACGAGGTGGCCGCCCTTCTTGTCCATCTCAGTCCGGTGACAGACCTCGGCGGCATAGCCCGCCCCACTCGCCGCGAACCAGGCGGCCAGCGCCCCGTCCGGCACCGCGCCCAAGTTGTCGACATTGGACACGAAGGCGTAGCGGTAGCCCTGCTCAAGCAGCGTGTCCAGGATGCCGCTGGCCAGCAGCGAGGGGTAGAGGTCGCCGTGGCCGGGCGGACACCACTCCAGGCGCGGGTCGGCCGGCCACTCGACCGGGGTCAGGTCATCGGCCCGCAGCTTGGGCTCCTGACTCTGCACGAAATCCAGCGGGAGGCCCTCGACCGGCAGCTCGGGATAGCGGGCGAGCACCTCCAGCGTCGCCTCCTGGGTGGAGAAGGAGTTCATGAAGAGTAGGGGGAGCCGGACGCCCAGGTGCTCGCGAAGCGCCAGCACCTGCCGCACGGTGATGTCCAGGAAGGACTCGCCGTCGCGGACCGGCAGCAGCGACTTCGGCCCGGCCAGCCCCATGGACGTGCCCAGGCCACCGTTGAGGGTGATCACCACCGTGTGGTCGAGGGCCGCGCGCTCGGCCTCCTCATCGCGAGGCAGGTCGGCGTGCAGGACGGCCGGCAGCGCCGGCTCCACGTCCGCCTCGGCGATCAGCCCGGTCGCGCCCGCGGCCAGGTTGTCGTAATGCGCGGCGAAGGTGTCGATCGCGGGCTGGCTGACACCCGCCTCATGCATCCGGTCGAGGGCCTGCTGGCGTCCATCGCTCATGATTCCAACCTATCGACCGGTATGCCGTTGCTCCGCCCGGGCCTTAGCGTTGCCCCATGTCCTGGGTCACCTCACGCGTCGCCTGGGGTGCCGCGCTGCTCTCGATGTTCGGCCTGATGCGGGCGCTGCGGCGGCTGGTGCCGCGCGGGGAGGAGCAGGAACTGGCGCTGTACGTGGCGATCGGGATCCTGGTGGGGGCGGCGCTGATGCCGACCGCCTTCTCCCGCACGCCCTTGCCCGCCCACCAGGCGGGGCTGCGCAAGGCGGTGCAGTTCTTCGCCGCGGGCATGGTGGCCGCGTTGATGACCTATCTGGGCACCGGCTTGATCCTCGCGGGGCTGATCGGCATCGCGGCGGCGGCGGTCGTCGCGGCGGTCTGGCCGGCACCGTCGCCCGAGCGGGCCTGACCGCGCTGCTTGACCCGCACGTCAACTGCGGTCGAATTCTCGTCTACCATCGAGAGGGACAGGCCCGCTCGAGGAGGAGACGTCAGTGAAGAACGACCAGTCCGCAGCGACGTCGGGGGAGACGACCACCCAGCCGGAGCGGCCGCCGCTCCACACCCCGGAGAACCCGGTCCGGATCGTCACCGCGGCCAGCCTCTTCGACGGCCATGACGCCTCGATCAACATCATGCGCCGGATCATGCAGAGCCAGGGCGCCGAGGTCATCCACCTGGGCCACAACCGCTCGGTCCAGGAGGTCGTCGACGCGGTCCTGGACGAGGACGCCAACGCGGTGGCCGTCTCCTCCTACCAGGGCGGCCACGTCGAGTACTTCGAGTATCTCGTCCAGCAGCTCGCCGAGGCTGGCGCCAGCCATGTCAAGGTGGTCGGCGGTGGCGGTGGCGTCATCGTCGACGAGGAGATCCAGCGGCTGCGCGACTCCGGCGTGACGATCTTCAGCCCGGAGGACGGCCAGCGGCTGGGGCTGCCGGGGATGATCAACAGCGTCATCAGCGACGCCGACTTCGACCTCTGGGAGGTCGGGGCGGCCGAGGTGGACCAGGTGCTGGCGGGGGAGCGGACCGCGGTCGCGCGAGCCATCAGCGGTGCAGAGACCGGTCGCCTTCCCGAGGAGGACGCGTCCCGGTATGCCGCAGCGGCGGCCGAGCGCACCGTGCCGGTGCTGGGGATCACGGGGACGGGTGGTTCGGGCAAGTCCTCGCTCACCGATGAGTTGATCCGCCGGTTCCGGTTGGACCAGGAGGACCGGCTGCGGATCGGGGTGGTGGCGATCGACCCGACCCGGCGCAAGGGCGGCGGTGCGCTGCTCGGCGACCGGATCCGGCAGAACTCGATCGAGGGCGAGCACATCCTGTTCCGCTCGATGGCCACCCGTGGGGACAAGGAGGTGCCGGAGGCGCTGCCCGCGGCGATTGACATCCTCAAGGCTTCCGGGTGCGACCTGGTCATCGTCGAGACCCCCGGCATCGGCCAGGGTGACGCCGGCATCGTCCCGTATGTCGACACCTCGCTCTATGTGATGACGCCTGAGTTCGGTGCCGCCTCGCAGCTGGAGAAGATCGACATGCTCGACTTCGCCGACGTGGTGGCGATCAACAAGTTTGAGCGCCGTGGCGCGATGGATGCGCTGCGCGATGTCGGCCGACAGCTGGTCCGCAACCGGGAGGCCTTCGGCAAGAAGCCGGAGGACATGCCCGTCTTCGGCACCTCGGCCGCGACCTTCAACGACGACGGCGTGACTGCGCTGTACCAGGTGCTGATCGAGGTCCTGGCGGAGCAGGGGCTGCCCGTCGAGGAGGGCTCGCTGCCCACGGTCGACGTGCGCCACTCCTCGATGATCCGCCAGGTGGTTCCGCCCAAGCGGGTGCGCTACCTCGCCGAGATCGCGGAGACCATCCGCGACTATCACGACGACACCGAGGCCTACGCCCAGGCGGCTCGCCGCGTCGAGCGGTTGGAGCAGGTCGACGACGAGCTGGCCGCCCTCGGCAAGACCGACCACGGGGTCGATGAGCTGCTGGCCGAGGCGCGCAAGGAGGTGCCGGCCGAGATCACCGACCTGATCGAGGGGTGGGAAGCCCGGGTCGAGTCCTACTCCGGAGATGAGCAGGTGGTCCGTGTCAGGGATCGCGAACTGCATACTAAATTGACCAAGGAGTCCTTGTCCGGCAACAAGATCCCCCGGGTCGCGCTGCCGCAGTACGACGAGGCCGGGGCGCTCGTGCGCTACTGGCGCAAGGAGAACCTGCCCGGCTACTTCCCGTATACCGCTGGGGTCTTCCCGTTCAAGCGCGACAACGAGGACCCGGCCCGGATGTTCGCCGGCGAGGGTGACCCGTTCCGCACCAACCGCCGCTTCAAGCTGCTTTCCGAGGGCCAGCCGGCGACCCGCCTGTCGACCGCCTTCGACTCGGTGACGTTGTATGGGCAGGACCCGGCGGAACGGCCGGACATCTACGGCAAGGTCGGGACCTCGGGCGTCTCGATCGCGACCCTGGATGACATGAAGGCGCTGTACGACGGCTTCGACCTGGTCAGCCCGACCACGTCGGTCTCGATGACGATCAACGGTCCGGCGCCGACCGTGCTCGCCTTCTTCCTCAACACCGCGATCGACCAGCAGCTCGAGGGCTTCCGGGAGAAGGAGGGCCGCGAGCCGTCCGGTGCCGAGGCCGAGGAGTTGCGTGTCTTCGCCCTGCAGAACGTGCGCGGAACGGTCCAGGCCGACATCCTCAAGGAGGACCAGGGCCAGAACACCTGCCTGTTCACCACCGAGTTCTCGCTGCGGATGATGGGTGACATCCAGCAGTGGTTCATCGACCAGGGCGTGCGCAACTTCTACTCGGTCTCGATCTCCGGCTATCACATCGCCGAGGCCGGGGCGAACCCCATCAGCCAACTCGCCTTCACGCTGGCCAACGGGTTCACCTATGTCGAGTCCTATCTCGCGCGCGGGATGGACATCAACGCCTTCGCGCCGAATCTCTCCTTCTTCTTCTCCAACGGGATGGACGTGGAGTACTCCGTGATCGGGCGCGTGGCGCGCCGGATCTGGGCGGTGGCGATGAAGGAGAAGTACGGCGCCAACGAGCGCAGCCAGAAGCTGAAGTACCACGTCCAGACCTCGGGTCGCTCGCTGCACGCGCAGGAGATGGACTTCAACGACATCCGGACCACCTTGCAGGCGCTCATCGCGATCTACGACAACGCGAACTCGCTGCACACCAACGCCTATGACGAGGCGATCACCACGCCCTCGACCGAGTCGGTGCGGCGGGCGCTGGCGATCCAGCTGATCATCAACCGGGAGTGGGGCCTGGCGATGAACGAGAACCCGAACCAGGGCTCGTTCATCATCGAGCAGCTCACCGACCTGGTGGAGGAGGCCGTGCTGGCCGAGTTTGACCGGATCAGCGAGCGAGGAGGTGTGCTGGGAGCTATGGAAACCGGCTACCAGCGCGGCAAGATCCAGGACGAGTCGCTGCTCTATGAGCACCGGAAGCACGATGGCTCGCTGCCGATCATCGGCGTCAACACCTTCCGCCGCCCCGAGGGCGAGCGCGAGGTCGTCGAGGTCGAGTTGGCCCGGGCGACCGAGACCGAGAAGCAGTCGCAGCTGGAGCGGGTCGCCGACTTCCAGGAGAGGCACTCCCAGGAGGCTGCCGAGGCGATCGCCAAGCTGAAGGAGGCGGCGATGGCAGGCGACAACGTCTTCGCGGTGCTGATGGATGCTGCGCGGGTGTGCTCGCTGGGTCAGATCACCGAGGCCTTCTTCGAGGTCGGTGGTCAGTACCGGCGCAACGTCTGAGCCACCCCGTCTGAGTGACCCGTCTGAGTGCCTCAGGGCTCGCGCAGGCGGGCCACGAGCACGACGATCGGCGTCAGCACCCCGAGCACCACCAGGGTGTAGATGGCCCCAGGCTGGCCGATGTCCGCCGGGAGGAAGAGCGTCGACCCCAGCACGAGCAGGGGTGGCACGACACCGATCCAGGCCAGCAGCAGGCGTCTGCGCGGGCTCCAGGATGGCCGGCGGGAGGCGTGGACCCGGTCGACACCGACCACGGCCAGCAGCCCCGCCAAGGTCCCGAGCAACCACGCCCAGGCCGGTGCGAGGAAGCCGGAGAACAGGACCAGCGGCGCCGCCGCTGCCCAGACCAGGGCGTTCAGCAGGCCGGCGAGGAGCACGTGCGCCAGCACACCCGAGCCCCCTCCGGGTGAGGCGTGCGCGCGACCGGGCCGCCGCACCGCCACCACCAGGACCGACACCAAGGTGAGCGCGGCCAGGATCGGCAACCCCACGGCATACCGGGACGCGATCTGAACCCGACGCCGCTCCTGGGCGAGGCAGCTCTGGTGGTCCAGCTCGCACGGGATCGGGGTGGAGAAGCCGATGAGGTAACGGTGGCCGTAGGTGACGGCGACGACGAGGACGAGCAGAAGGAGCAGGACCGGCCACCAGCGGAGGCCGACGCCCGTGTCGCGCGACATGACCCATCCTCCCCGTTCGTGCGTGCTCAACCCGCTGACCAGCATGCCAGCCCGGCCCTGTGGACGGCGAGGCTGGTCTGTCGGTGGCGGGAACTACTGTCTGTTGCGTGCCGAAGGATCTGACCGCCGCGAGCTGGGTGCAGTCCGTCAGCCGGGACGATCTGATCGAGGACGTGGGGCTGGCGACGCTGACCCGCGGTGAGCAGTGCCTGGCCGAGCATCGCATTCAGACGCTGATCGCCGGGCCGGGTGGGGCGATGCTGCTGGCGACGGTGCAGGGCAGCGGCGGTGAGCTCTACAACACGATCGTGCAGCGGATCGGGACCGGATCCGAGTGGCTGGGCCGGTGCAGTTGTCCGGTGACCAGCGACTGCAAGCACTGTGTCGCCGTGATCCTGGAGGTGCAGCGTCGGCTGGCCGCCGACGGGATGCGGACCCGATCGGACTGGGAGAGCGCGCTGGAGGGACTGGTGCGCACCACGAGCGACGGATCGCGGCTGAGGCTCCTGGAGGGTGGGAAGGATGATGCCGAGCCCACCCACCACCCACTGGGCCTGGAGGTGAGTGTCGAGGAGCCGCAGGGACGTGGCGAGGAGGCGATGCGCGTGCTGCTGCGGCCGGTGCGCCCGGGGCGAAGTCGCCGCTGGATCCGCACCGGGGTGAGCTGGCGCGATCTGTCGAGCGCCTGGGGATCGGCCGGGGTGCGTCCCGACCATCGCGCGGCGGTGACGCAGCTGCACGCGGTCGCGCGCGGGGCGGGGGCGTACTACCACTACGCCAGCGATCAGCTCTCGCTGTCGATCGTGGGATCGGTCGGGTGGCCGCTGCTGCAGCGATGTCTGGACGCCGGGGTGGAGCTGGTGCCAGGCAGCGGGGTGGGGGAGATCCGGTTGGGCCAGGGTGCCGCGAGCATCACCCTGGACCTGACGCGAGGTGAGGACGGCTCGCTGTCGCTGCGACCGTGGGTGCTGGCCGATCCGGCGCCGGGGACGGGGCGTCAGTTCCTGGTGGGCAGGCCGGCCCACGGGGTCGGGCACCTCGACCCGGACGGCGTGCTCACCCTCTGGCCGATCGACGGGGTGCCGGTGGACTCGGCGGTGCCGTTGCTGGAGCGGACCGGTTCGCTGCGGGTGCCGCCGGAGGATGTCAACCGCTTCCTCACGCAGTACTACCCGGTCATCGCGCGGCACGTGAATCTGAGCTCGCGCGACGGGAGCGTGCCGGCGGCGGCATCATCGCGGCCGAGCTTCCACCTGCGGGTGGTGCCCGAGGACGGACACGTGCTCCAGCTGGAGTGGTCCTTCCGGTATGCCGTTCCCTCCTCCGATGGTGGTGTGGAGCGGGTGCTCCTGCCGCTGGTGGCCGGGGCCTACGACGGTCCGCGCAACGAGCAGGCCGAGGCTGAGGCCCTGCGAGCGCTGGTGCCTGTGCTGGAGCGGCTGCCCAGCTTGGTCGATCGGGAGCCGCTCGTGCCGCGGCCCTATCCCAGGGTGACGACCGGGGGACAGCTGACGGTGCGTTTCGCCAGCGAGTTGCTGCCCCTGCTGCAGGAGCGCGACGACGTCGAGGTGGAGATCGATGGCGAGCTCGCGGACTACGAGGAAGCGCCGGAAGCGCCCGTCGTGCGCCTGAGCACCACCGAGGGCGAGACCGAGGACTGGTTCGACCTGCACGTGGAGGTGACCGTCGCTGGGCAGACCGTGCCCTTCGAGCCGTTGTTCGCAGCGCTGGCCGAGAACATGCCCTTCCTGATCCTGGAGTCGGGGATCTACTTCAGCCTGGATCAGCCCGAGCTGCAGGATCTCAAGCGGCTGATCGATGAAGCCAAGGAGATCGAGGACCGACCCTCAAGAGGTCAGGTGAGTTTGTCGGCATACCAGCTCGGGCTCTGGGAGGAGCTCGTCCAACTTGGCGTGGTCGATCGGCAGAGCGTCGGCTGGCAGCGTGCGGTCGATGAGCTGCTGCAGCTGGGTGACGCGGATCGGGGGGTCGTGCAGCAGCCCGAGCAGTTGGCCGCGACGCTTCGGCCCTACCAGCTGGACGGCTACCAATGGCTGAGCGCGCTCTGGGATGCGGGGCTGGGTGGTGTGCTCGCCGATGACATGGGTCTGGGCAAGACCCTGCAGACCCTCGCGATGATCACGCGCGCAGAGCACCGAGGGGACCTTGCGGAGGGGCCGGTGCTGGTGGTTGCACCCACGAGCGTGATCGACACGTGGGTGCAGGAGGCGGCGAAGTTCGCGCCCGACCTGCGCGTCGCGGCAGTGACCTCCACCCGGAAGCGGCGGGGCCAGGATCTGCTGACGGCGATCGGTGCGGCGGATGTGGTGATCACGTCTTACACGCTGCTGCGGCTGGAGGCGGAGGAGTACGCCGCGCTGCCGTGGAGCGCGATGGTGCTCGATGAGGCGCAGTTCGTGAAGAACCACAGGTCCGCGACCTACCAGGCGGCGCGCCGGGTGGGGGCCAAGCGGACGATCGCGATCACCGGCACCCCGCTGGAGAACAACCTGATGGACCTGTGGTCGATGACCTCGCTGGCCTCGCCGGGGTTGTTCCCGCGGCCTGAGCTGTTCACCGAGCGCTATCGCAAACCGATCGAGGCAGGGGAGTCGCCGCAGACGCTGGAGCAGCTGCGGCGGCGCATCCGACCCTTCATGCTGCGGCGGACCAAGGGTGAGGTGGCGGCCGAGCTCCCTGCCAAGATCGAGCAGACGGTGCCGGTCCCGCTCGCCGCGGCGCACCAGAAGATCTACGACAAGCATCTGCAGCGTGAGCGCCAACGGGTGCTGGGGCTGTTGCAGGACATGGACAAGAACCGGATCGCGATCTTCCGGTCGCTGACCGTGCTGCGCCAGCTCTCGCTCGACCCCTCGCTGGTCTTCGACGAGCACGTGGGGGCGGCGGAGTCGGCGAAGATCAAGGTGCTGTTGGAGCACGTGCAGGAATTGGCCGCCGAGGGCCACCGGGCTCTGGTCTTCTCCAGCTTCACCGGTTTCCTGGGGATGGTGCGCGAGGCGATGGAGGACGCCGGGCTGGGGTATGTCTACCTCGACGGCAGCACCCGCAATCGTGATCGTCGGATCAAGGCCTTCCGGGAGGGAGATGACCCTGTCTTCCTGATCAGCCTCAAGGCGGGTGGCTTCGGGTTGACTCTGACCGAGGCCGACTACGTCTTCGTGCTCGACCCGTGGTGGAACCCTGCCGCCGAGGCGCAGGCTGTCGACCGCACCCACCGCATCGGCCAGACCAAACCGGTGCATGTCTACCGGCTCGTGTCGTCGGGGACCATCGAGGAGAAGGTCGTGGCTCTGCAGGAGCGCAAGCGCAAGCTCTTCGCCACCGTCGTGGACTCGGGAGAGTTTCAGTCCGGCCGCATCAGCGCCGCCGACGTGCGCGGCCTCTTCGACGCCTGAGCGCAGCAGCCTCCCCCCGACCGGACGTGCGTCGTGCTCGCCTCGGGTACGACCGGACGTGCGTCGTGCTCGCTCCTGGTGCGACCGGACGTGCGTCGTGCTCGCTCCTGGTGCGACCGGACGTGCGTCGTGCTCGCTCCTGGTGCGACCGGACGTGCGTCGTGCTCGCTCCTGGTGCGACCGGACGTGCGTCGTGCTCGCTCCTGGTGCGACCGGGCGTGCGTGGTGCTCGCGCGTCAGCCAGGAGCGTTCAGCTCGCACCGCGTGGGCTGGCCAGGAATCCAAACATGCACAACGGGGCGGATGTCCCGCTGACCTGCGGGTTTGCCGCCGCCGCATCCGTTGTGCACGTTTGAAGTTCGCGATTTGACGCGTTGACGGTGCTTCCTGGGTATCAGAGCGGGGCTCGAGTGAGCGGTCTCAGAGCTGGCCCGGCTGGGTGGCGTCAGCGGCGGCCGGAGCGCGAAGAGGTGGAGAAGGCGACGATGGAGCCAGAGCCACTGGACCTACTCGCGCCGGAGTTCCGACCTGAGCCTGATCCACGACCAGCACCGGAGGCGTTGCGGCCGCGGCGCTGCTGGCCGGAGCCTTGCGCGCCGCTGACGCGGCCGGAACCATTGCCGCCGCCCGAGCCGGTGGAGCCACCCGAGCGGCCGGAAGCATCGCCACGGCCTGAGCCGGTCGAGCCGCCGTTGCCACGGCCAGAGCTGCGACCGCCACCGGAGCCGCGACCGCCACCAGAACTGCCACCGCCCGCCCGGCCGTCGCCACCGCCCGCGCGACGCTTGCCATTCCGCCCAGAGCCACCGGACTGCGCGCCCTTGCTGGAGCCAGCCGGCTGCTGCTGCAGCGGGGCCAGGGTCAGGCCGCCGGGGACGAGTGTGCGCTCACCGGGAGCGAGCTCACGCAGGATGGGATGCCCCACACCAGCCCTGGTCGTGGTCGGCTTGATGCCGGCGGCGCGGGTCAGCGAACGCACGTCGCGCACCTGCTCATCGGTCATCAGCGTCACGACCGTGCCCTCGTTGCCAGCACGGGCTGTGCGGCCGGAGCGGTGCAGGTAGGCCTTGTGCTCGACCGGCGGGTCGGCGTGCACCACGAGCGCGACGTCATCCACGTGGATGCCGCGCGCCGCGATGTCGGTCGCCACCAGCGTGCTGGCCGCCCCGGAGTGAAAGGCCTCGAGGTTGCGCACCCGGGCGTTCTGGGACAGGTTGCCGTGCAGGTCCACCGCCGGCACCCCGGCGCCGTTGAGCTGCTTGGCCAGCTTCTTGGCGCCGTGCTTGGTGCGGGTGAACATCACGACCCGCCCGGGCGCAGCACCCAGGTCGGTCAGCACCCCGAGACGGTCAATTGAGTCGATGTGCAGCACGTGGTGGGCCATCGTGGCGACCGGCGACTGGGCCGAGTCGGCGTGGTGGGTCACCGGCCGGTCCAGATACCGCTTGGCGATGACATCCACGCCCGCGTCCAGGGTGGCCGAGAAGAGCATCCGCTGACCGCCCTTGGGGGTCCGGTCCAGCAGGCGCCGCACCGCGGGCAGGAAGCCGAGGTCGGCCATGTGGTCGGCCTCGTCGAGGACACTGACCTCGATCCCGGACAGGTCGGCAAACCCCTGACCGATCAGATCCTCCAGGCGTCCGGGGCAGGCGATGACGATGTCGACGCCAGCCTGCAGGGCACGGACCTGAGGGTTCTGCCCGACGCCACCGAAGATGGTGACCGTGCTCACCTGGGCCGCGGTCGCGAGCGGCGCCAGCGACTCGGCGATCTGGCTCGCCAGCTCGCGGGTGGGGGCCAGGATCAGCGCGCGGGGCGTCCGGCTACGGCGGGTCGCGGCGGCCGGCTCACGCATCAAGCGGGCCACGACGGGCAGCAGGAAGGCATAGGTCTTGCCCGACCCGGTGCGCCCGCGGCCGAGCACGTCCCGGCCGGCGAGACTGTCCGGCAGTGTCGCTGCCTGGATCGGGGTGGGGTCGGTGATGCCGCGCTCGGCGAGCGGGGCAGTTAGGACGGTGGGCACGCCGAGGTCGGCGAAGCGAGAAGTACTCACGAAGATCTTTCGAGACGAATGATGAGGGCGTCTCACCCGGCGCGCAGCGCCACCTGTCGACGAGCGACGGATGGGGGGCGCGACCTGTCAGCCGAAAGGCTGGGATCAGCGTCCCGAGGCGAGACGGGGCGGGACGCTGTTGACTATTCTACCAGCGTCGTCTCCTGCGCCCGAACCCTTCCGCGCGTCGCCACCCATGCTCTAGCCTCACCCTGACCCCGAGCGTGGAGGAAAGCATGAGCGCGAACGGCACGATCACCCGACTTCGCAGCGGCGACTACGAGGCCACGATCGCCTCGGTCGGCGCCACCCTTGTCGCGCTCACCTTCCGCGGGCGCGACCTGATCGTCCCGTTCGACCCGGACGGCCGCTCCGACGGTTACCAGGGGGCCGTCCTCGTCCCGTGGCCCAACCGCATCACCCAGGCCCGGTATGCCGTGGGCGGAGTCTCTCTCCAGCTGCCGGTTAACGAGGCGGAGACGGGGGCCGCCCTCCACGGTTTCGGCTACGCCCAGGACTGGCAGCCTGAGTACATCGACGACGCCGAGGCGTGCTGGGTGCTCGACTTGACCCCCAGCGAGGGCTACCCATTCCCGGTCCGCTGCCGGGTCGAGTACGTCCTTGACGCGCGCCACGGCCTGCAGATCCACGTCGTGGGCACCAACGTCGGCCCCGTCGATGCGCCCTTCGGAGCGTCCGCCCACCCGTATCTGACCTGCGGGCTCCGTCCCGTCGATGAGTACACGATCACCGTCCCGGCCAGTGCCTATTTGGGTGCTGACGAGCGGATGGTTCCCACCGAGCTGTCTGCGGTCGACGGCACCGAGCTCGACCTGCGCCACCCCCAGGTGATCGGCGGACGACCAGTCGACCACGCGTATACGGGCCTCCCGGATGCGGAGTGGGAGGTCACCCTGACCCATCCGCACGCGGGCGGCGTCCGGCTGACCTCGGCAGCCCCGTGGGTGCAGGTCTACACGGGCGAGCGGCTGGGTCGGGTCGGGGTGGCGGTCGAGCCGATGACGTGCGGCCCGGACGCCTTCAACCGGCAGCCCGAGGAGGTCCTGCTCCGGCCCGGGGAGTCGCGCTCGGTGGAGATGAAAATCAGCGCCCTCTGACGGGATGCGGCAGGATCGGAGCATGAACGATCCGCGCCCGACCCGACCCACCTTCCCCGCCGGTTTCCGCTGGGGAGCTGCCACCGCGGCATACCAGATCGAAGGCGCGGCGACCGAGGACGGCCGCCGCGACAGCATCTGGGACGAGTTCGCGCGCACCCCGGGGGCGGTGTGGAATGGCGACGACGGGTCGGTCGCCTGCGACCACTATCACCGCTACCGCGATGACGTGGCGATGATGCGCGAGCTGGGGCTGGACACCTACCGCTTCTCCACGTCCTGGGCGCGGGTCTGTCCCGACGGCAGCACGCCCAACCCGGCGGGGCTCGATTTCTACTCGCGGCTGATCGACGAGTTGCTCGAGGCACAGATCACGCCGTGGCTGACGCTCTATCACTGGGACCTGCCGCAGGCGCTGGAGGACCGCGGCGGCTGGCCTGAGCGCGACACGGCGCTGCGCTTCGCCGACTACGCGGGCGTCGTGCATGACGCGCTCGGTGACCGGGTGCGGATCTGGACCACGCTCAACGAGCCGTGGGTCTCGGCATATCTGGGGTATGCCGCAGGTGTCCACGCGCCCGGGCGCACCGAGCCGGTCGCGGCGCTCCGGGCCACCCACCATTTGCTGTTGGGGCATGGGTTGGCGATCCAGGAGCTGCGCCGGCGAGACCCGGAGCTCACGCTGGGGGCGACCCTGAACTTCACCCCTGCTGTGCCGGCAAACCCCGATTCGGCGGCCGATGTCGAGGCTGCGCGCCGCGTGGACCTGATGGCCAACCGGATCTTTGTGGAGCCGATGATGACTGGTTCCTACCCGGCGGAGCTGGAGCGGGACCTCGGCGGGCTGTGGCCGGAGGAGCTGGTGCAGGACGGCGATCTGGAGCTGATCAGCGCCGATATCGAGGTGCTCGGAGTCAACTACTACACCTCTCAGGCGGTCACCGGGGCGGAGCCGGCCGCGATGCACACCGCCGCTGAGCAGGCCCGCCGGTTCGACCCACCCAGCCCGAATGTCGGGTGCGAGGACGTGCAGGTGGTGCGACGCGGCATACCGGTCACGGACATGGGCTGGGAGATCACGCCGGACGCCTTCCGCGACCTGATCGTGCGCCTGCACCGGGACTACACCGGTCCGCGGGGGACCGGCCTGGTCATCACCGAGAACGGGATGGCGTGGCCGGACGAGGTCGGCGACGACGGGATGGTGCATGACGAGGAGCGGATCGACTATCTGCGCAGCCACGTACGGGCAGCCGCAGAGGCCATCGAGGCGGGGGCGGACCTGCGCGGCTATCTGGTGTGGTCGCTGCTGGACAACTTCGAGTGGGCCTTCGGCTACGCCAAGAGGTTCGGGATCGTGCACGTGGACTACGAGACCCAGGTGCGCACGCCCAAGGACAGCGCCCGGTGGTGGGCCCAGTTGTGCCGGACCGGGGACCTGCCGGACTGAGGTCGCGCGCGTTCGGTGGGGCCTGCGCGCAGCATGGCGCGCGTTCGGTGGGGCTTGGGCGGAGCATGGCGCGCGTTCGGTGGGGTGAAGGAGGGGGAGGTATGGCGAAGGGCCCGGTCCAGGTGGACCGGGCCCTTCGCGTCGTGCTGGGTTGGGCTGCTCAGCCCTTGACGCCACCGGCCAGCAGGCCGCGGACGAAGTAGCGCTGGAGCAGCAGGAAGACCGTCACCGGGACGACCATCGCGATGAAGGCACCCGAGGAGAGCAGGTGCCACGCGGTGCCGCGGGTTCCGGTCAGGTCGGCCAGGCGCACGGTCAGCGGTGAGATGTCGCGGCTGGAGCCGAAGACCAGACCGACGAGCAGGTCGTTCCAGACCCAGAGGAACTGGAAGATCCCGAAGGCCGCGATCGCGGGGACGAGGAGCGGCAGGAGCACCTGGAAGAAGATCTTCACGTGCCCGGCACCGTCCACCCGGGCAGCCTCGACGAGGGTGCGCGGGATGTCCATCATGAAGTTGTGCAGCAGGAAGATCGCCAGCGGGAGGGCGAAGATCGTGTGCGACAACCAGACCGGCCAGAACGAGCCGGTCAGGCCCCAGTTGTTGTACTGGGTCAGCAGCGGGATCAGGGTGACCTGGATCGGGACGATCTGCAGGGCGAAGACCGCCACGAACAGCCAGTTGCGGCCCGGGAAGTCCATCCACGCGAAGGCGTAGGCCGCCAGCAGTGCCAGGGTGATCGGGATGATCACGGCCGGCAGGGTGATGACGATCGTGTTGATGAAGGCATCACCGAAGGCCGTCGAACCACCGGTGAAGACCTCGCGGTAGTTCTCCGTGGTCACCTGCGGGTTGGCGAAGAAGTTCCACCAGCCGTTGGTGCGGATCTCCCCGGCCGGGCGCCACGAGGTGACGAACAGGCCGAAAGTGGGGATCGTCCACAGCAGGGCGATGATGATGGCGATCGCCGAGGCCCAGGGCGAGGAGAGCTTCGTCTTGGCATCGACGGCGCGCTGCTCGGCCTTCGTCAGCTTGCGGGGCTTGGCGGGGCCGGTGCTGCGGCCGTCGCCGTCCGCGTCCTTGACCGGTGCGACCGGTGCGTTGCTGGTCATCGCTGCTCCTCCGCAAGCTTCATCTGACGGACGTTGTAGATCACCAAGGGGATGACCATGACGAACAGCAGCACGGCCAAGGTGGCGCCGATGCCGCGCTGTCCGGTGCGGAAGGTCTGGATGTAGAACTCGTTGGCCACGATAGACGTGCCGAAGTTGCCGCCGGTCATCGAGTACACGATGTCGAAGACCTTCAGGGTCGACATCGCGATCGTGGTCATCACGACCACGAGGGCCGGGCGGATCGAGGGCACGGTCACCGAACGGAACATCCGCATGTTGCTGGCTCCGTCCAGCTTGGCCGCCTCGATGATGTCGTCCGGGATCGCCTTGATCGCCGCGGACAGCACTGTCATCGCGAAGCCGGCCTGAATCCACACCATGACCGCGATGAGGAAGAAGGTGTTGGCTGGCCAGTTCAACAAGAACTGTTGACTCTCAAAGCCCATCCAGACCAGGAGTTGGTTGGCCAGACCGGTCTGCGGCCGGTTGGTCGGCTTGTAGTCATAGACGAACTTCCAGATGATGCCGGCGCCGACCATCGAGATCGCCATCGGCAGGAAGACGAGGGTCTTGGCCAGCTTCTCGAACCGGGTGCGGTCCACCAGCACCGCATAGATCAGGCCGATAGCCGAGGCGACGACCGGGACCAGCAGCACCCAGAGCAGGGTGTTCAGCAGCACTTGTCGCAGTGCTGGATTGCTGAAGACAGCGACGTAGTTGTTGACCCCGTTCCAGTCCTGCAGGTTGTTGGTCTTGAACGAGGCGATGACGGTGTTGATCGCGGGATACACCAGGCCGAAGCCCAGCAGCAGCAGCGCCGGCCCGACGAAGACCAGGGTGGTCGCCCACCGCGGCATCTTGGGCAGCTCGGCCACGAACAGCACCAAGGCCATGACGCCGACGAAGAGCAAAATCGCCACGACCATGACGACCAGCTTCTGCGTGGACGAATCAGCTCCGAGCAGATATTCCATGCCAGCTCACTTTCGCTTCAGGTGCGCGTGACGGGTGGAGGCGATGCGCCTCCACCCGTCACGACTCACATGGATCGGTGACTTACTCGGACGGCCAGGACGCCTCGATGGCGTCCGCGACGGCCTGGGTGTCCTTGCCGCTGGCGATCCAGGCGGTCATCTCCGACCAGAAGGTGCCAGCGCCCACGGCGGCCGGCATCAGGTCCGACCCGTCGAAGCGGAAGGTGTAGGACTCATCGGTCAGCGTCTCGAAGGCGAGCTGGTCGATGGGCGAGGACAGGTTCTCCGGGTCCAGACCGGAGTTGGCCGAGATCCAGCCGGCGCCGGTGACGCGGGCCTTCTCGTTACTCCACTCAGGGCTGGTCAGGTAGGCCTGCAGGGCCGCGACCTCGGGGCGCTCGGCCGGGTCGGCCAGCGCGACGGTGAACTCGCCACCACCGAGCATCGGCCTCTCGTCCGCGGTCATGCCGGGCAGGTAGAAGGCGAAGACGTCGCCGTCCTCGGCCACCTCGGTGCCCTCGGGCCAGTTGGCCTGGTAGAAGGAGGCCTGGCGGTGCAGGAAGCAGGCGCCGTCCAGGATCGGCAGGCCAGCCTCACCGAAGGGGGTGGTGGCGATGGACTGCACGCCGCCGAGGCCGCCGTTGACGTACTTCTCGTCGCGCAGGATCTCGCCGGCCTTGTCGATCGCCTCGACGATCGCCGGGTCGTTGAACGGGATCTCGTGGTTGACCCACTGGTCGTAGGTGTCGACACCGGCCGTGCGCAGGACCATGTCCTCGACCCAGTCGGTGGCCGGCCAGCCGGTGGCGCCGCCGGACTCGATGCCGGCGCACCAGGGCTGGGTGTCCGGGTGGTCCGAGGCGATCTGGTCGGACAGGGCCATCAGCTCATCCCAGGTCTCCGGGATCTCATAGCCGCCCTCGTCGAAGGCCGAGGGGGAGTACCAGACGAAGGACTTGGCGTTGGCGCCGAGCGGGGCGCCGTAGAGGGTGCCGTCGACCGAGCCGTACTCCTTCCACTCCGGTGCGTAGTACTCGTCGATGTTGGACGCGGCGTCCTCGCCGACCTCGTAGATCTTGTCCGGGAAGTCCTGGGCGATACGGGCGATCAGACCGGGCTGGGGCACGTAGGCGATGTCGGGGGCGTTGCCGGACTCGAGTCGGACCAGCAGCTGGGCCTCGAACTCACGCGAACCCTCGTAGTTGACGGTCGCGCCGGTGCACTCCTCGAAGGGCTTGAACGACTCGATGTGCGGCTCGTCCTCGGGGGAGATGATCGAGGTGTAGACCGAGACCGACGTGCCGTCCAGGTCGCCGTACTGCTCGAAGGCGGAGCAGTCGACGTCACCGGCCTCGTCGGTCGATCCACCGCCGTCCCCGTTGCTACCGCCACAGGCGGCCAGCGTGACTGCGGTGATGCCCGCGGTGAGGGACAAGCCCCAGCGACGGGTGGTGGGATTACGCATCGGTGCGTCTCTCTTTCTCTGACGAGCCGGGCAGGGGTCACCCGGGCATTCCCCTATGCGAACACCGAGGGGTGGCCAGCCGCAATCACCCCGCGGTCACGTTGTTGTAACAATTCCTGACGTAACGTCAGGCGCGGATCACGGCTGGTCAGCGGTTTCCACCCGCTGCGGCTCGGCATCTTGGCGGGGTCGCTGGTAGGCGGACCAGATCAGGTAGGCACCGAACAGGATCATCGGGGTCGACAGGATCTGGCCCATCGTCACCCAGTCGAGGGCGAGGTAGCCCAACTGGACGTCAGGGACCCGCAGGAACTCGACCGCGAACCGGAACACGCCATACCCGAGCAGGAAGGCGCCGGAGATCGCCCTCACGGGCGGTCGCCGGCCGGCGTAGATCCACAGGATCGCGAACAGCACCAACCCTTCGAGGACGGCCTCGTAGAGCATCGTCGGGTGGCGCGGGACGTCGCCGGCGCCGGGGAAGACCATGCCCCAGGGGACGTCGGTCTCCTTGCCCCACAGCTCTCCGTTGATGAAGTTGCCGAGCCGCCCGAAGAACAGGCCGAGCGGCACCAGGAGTGCGACGAAGTCACCGACGCGGAAGAACCCGCGGCCGCTCTTGCGGCCGTAGAGCCAGATCGCGACGAGGACGCCGATCAGCCCGCCGTGGAAGGACATCCCGCCCTCCCAGATCCGCACGATATAGAGCGGGTCCTCGGCGATCCGCGTCCAGCCGTAGAAGAGCAGATAGCCGATGCGACCACCGAGCACGACGCCGAGCGCGCACCAGAAGATGAGATCGGTGACCTCGTCGGGATCCCAGTCGTTGTCGCTGCGGCGCGCGCGCACCGTGCCGAGCACCCAGGCAAGCAGGAAGCCGAGCGCGTACATCAGGCCGTACCAGTGGATGGTGAGCGGGCCGATGGAGAAGCCGCGCGGAATGTCCGGGAAGGGGATACCGGTCGCCAGCGGGCTCGCCGAGGAGGTCACCGCGGCCAGGGTTGCGCTCGTCGCGAGCAGGTCGGTGCTCATGCCTCGCCCTTCGTGGAAGTCTTTCGCTTCGCGGTGGCTGTCTTGGAGGTCGAACGGGTGGCGGTCGTCTTCTTCGCGGTGGACCTGCCGGTGGACCGCGACTTCAGTCGTACCTGGCGGTGCGAGCCGGAGGTGCGCGTCTCCAGCCAGGGCTGCTCGTCGACGAGGGAGCTGAGTTTCTGATGACCGAAGTCGCGGGGGTCGAAGTCGGCGTGCGCCCGGTTGAGGTGCTGGCCGACCGCGCCCAGCCCGGCCCAGCCGTCGTCGCCGGAGGTGGCGTTGACCGCCTTGGTCAGCGCGCTCTGCAGGTTGATCCTGGTGCCCTGTATGTCGTCGCCCTCACCGCTGTCCGTGCTGCCGCTCGTCGGCTCGGTCTCCCGCGAGCTCTCCTGGTTCTCCTGGAGCACCTCGAGGAAGATGAACTGGTCGACGGCGCGGCGCAGCGACTCGGGGGTCTTGCGCTGGCCCAGGCCGTAGACCTTCTTGCCCGACTCGCGCAGCCGGGTGGCCAGGCGGGTGAAATCGGAATCGGAGGAGACCAGGGCGAAAGCTTCCACATTGCCCTGCCAGAGCAGGTCCATCGCATCGATGATCAGCGCGGAATCGCTGGAGTTCTTGCCGGTCGTGTAGGCGAACTGCTGGACGGGGGAGATCGCATGCCGGTGCAGCTCGGCCTTCCAGCCACTGAGCTGGGTGGTGGTCCAGTCGCCGTAGGCGCGCTTGACGGTGGGGGAGCCGTAGGTGGCCAGCTCCTCCAGCACCGCCTGGGCGTGCTTGGCAGAGACGTTGTCGCAGTCGATCAGGACCGCGATCCGCGTCGAGCTGCTGTCCATACCTCTACCCCTGCCTGCTCCGCCGTCGCTGTCGTTGTCCACGGGCAGCAAGGGTAACGACCGTCGCCGACAGGCCTGGCCACCGACGGGTTGCTCGACCGCCGGTCAGAGGTGATGCCGACCGTGTGGCAGACCCGGAGGTGGGCGGTGACTCAGGCCTTCGGCGCGTCCCCGGCCGGCGTGGTGAAGGTAGCGATGTCGTCGTCGCCCCAGACCGAGACACCCTTGGCCTGCGGCAGGCGGTCGCGGTGGAAGACGGGGTCCTTGCCGGACACCCGCTGCTCGCCGTAGTCCTTGAGCAGCGCGATCGCCAGGCCGCCGAGCGGCAGGATTGCGATCAGGTTGATGGTGGCCATCAGGCCCATCACCAGGTCGGCGAGGTTCCAGATGAGCGCGACCGAGCCGAGCGCACCACCCAGGACGCAGAGCATGACCAGCACCCGGAAGGCGTGCAGCATGCCGCGGTTGCCGGTGAGGAAGCGGATGTTGGCCTCGCCGTAGTAGGTGTTGCCCAGCACCGAGGACCACGCCAGGAAGAAGATGATCACCGACAGGAAGGGCCCGGCCCAGGAGCCGACCTGGCTCTGCAGGGCGTTCTGAGTCAGCGCAATGCCCTCGGGGTCAGTGAGTCCGTACTGCGGGTTGCTCAGCAGGATGATGAAGGCGGTGGCCGAGCAGACGATCAGGGTGTCGAAGTAGACACCCAGCGACTGGACCAGCCCCTGCTTCACCGGGTGCGAGACCGAGGCGGTCGCCGCCGCGTTGGGGACCGACCCCATACCGGCCTCGTTGGAGAACAGGCCACGGCGCATGCCGTGCATGAGGGCCGCGCCGAGGGCAGCACCGGCGATCTCGCGGAAGCCGAGCGCGTGACCCACGATGGTGGCGATCATCCCCGGGACCTGATCGATGTTGATTGCGACCACGAAGAGAGCGACGGCCACATAGACGATCGCCATCAACGGGACGATGATCTCGGTGACGGCAGAGAGCCGGCGAACGCCGCCGAAGATCACCACCCCGGTGATCGCGGCGACGGCCAGGCCCACGATCCAGGCAGCCGTGCGGTCATCGCCACCCACATTGGCCTGGACCGAGTGCGAGATCGAGTTGGCCTGGACGGCGTTGAAGACGAAGCCGTAGGTGAAGGTGATGATGACCGCGAAGGTGGCCGCCAGCCAGGGCAGCCGCAGCCCGTCCCGGATGTAGTAGGCCGGGCCACCGACATAGCTGTCGCCGCCACGGACCTTGTAGAGCTGAGCCAGGGTGGACTCCACGAAGGCGGTGGCGCCACCGATCACGGCCAGCATCCACATCCAGAAGACGGCACCCGGCCCGCCGAGACCGATCGCCACCGCGACACCGGCCACATTGCCGGTCCCGACCCGGCTGGCCGCGGAGATGGTGAAGGCGCGGAAGGCCGAGATGCTGTCGTCGCTGCTGGAGCCCACCGGCTTCTCGGTGATGGCCCGCATCATCTCCGGCAGCATCCGGATCTGCACCAGGACGGTGCGCAGGCTGAACCACAGGCCCGCCCCGACGAGGAGCGCGATCACCGCATACCAATAGACGTCGTTGACCTGGGCAATCCCCGCCGCGAGTTGATCCATGGCGCTCAAACTAGAGCACCGCGGTCGGATTGGTCACGAATCGGCATCGTGTGCGCGTGGCGCGCAACAGAAGTGAGGTGCTGCGGCGTCTACTGGGTGTTCTGGTCGGCGCGGGTCGACCGAGGTCCTCACCGAGGGGTGGTTGGCGATGCGACTGCAGCGTTATGACGTGCCGGTGCCGATGCGTGAGCTGGTGCTGCACCGGCGCACGATGATCCGGGGCGGGCTCGGTCTGGTGATGGGGGCGATGGTCGGGGGGCTGCAGGACTCCTACGACACCTACGCGCTGCCCGAGCCAGAGCCGGTGCCCGAGCCGGTCCAGGCCGCCCCGGAGCCCGAGCCGGAGCCCGTGCCGCCCCCGCCGCGCACCGAGTGGCGTCGAGGCGACTCTGGCGACGATGTCCGTGTCCTCCAGGAGCAGCTCGCCGCGAACGGGTATTGGTGCGGCACCGCCGACGGCGGCTTCGGCCACCTCACCGAGCAGGCTGTCTACGCGGTGCAGAAGGCGCACGGTCTCTCTCGCGACGGCATCTGCGGGCCGCTGACCACGGGGGCGCTCGCCACCGGCTACCGCCCGGCCGCTGCCGCCGGTGGCGACCACATCGAGGTGCACCTGGGCAGCCAGTTGCTGCTGGTCGTCCGCGGTGGCGGCACGTCGATGGTCCTCAACACCTCGACCGGCAACGGCGAGCCCTACACCTTCCGCGGCAACGACCACGTCGCGGTCACCCCGGCCGGCGACTTCGCGATTTGGTACACCGACGGCTCCGGCTGGCGCGACGGTGAGCTCGGCAAGCTCTACCGCCCGATGTTCTACGACGGCGACTACGCCATCCACGGTTCGGAGTCGATCCCGCCCTGGCCGGCTTCGCACGGCTGCGCCCGGGTCTCGACCGCCTTCATGGACCTGGTCTGGAGCCAGGGCCTGCTGGGCATGGGCGGTCGCGTCCTCGTCGTCTGAGCAGCTGCTAGGGCGACTGCACCCCGACAGGAGAGGACCCGCGCGACCCGGGCACACGACGTACCCTCTGGGGTGTGGTCCTGTCCTGGCATCATCCGCCCCCGCTCCTGGAGATCGGTGGGCGGGACCATGCTGCCTATCTGGCGCTCTACCTGACGCTGCTCGTGCTTCTGCTTACCCGCAAGGAGCTCATCAAGCGGCGCAAGGAGCTGGTGCGGCGCTTGGCGATCGTGGTGGTCGTGGTGCAGCAGGTGGCGATGTACTCCTACCACCTCACCCACCGTGAGGGCCTTGAGCAGGGGTTGCCGCTGCATGTGTGCCGGGTGACCTCGCTGGTCGGGCTGGTCTGGCTGCTCACCGGCGCGGACTGGGCGATGCAGCTCGTCTTCCACTTCGGCGTCTTCGCCTACGGCAGCCTGGCGTATCCGTGGGGGAATGCGCCGGTCACGCATGCGATGGGCTGGAGTTTCGCGGTCAACCATGTGGTGACGCTGCTGCTGCCGGTGCTCGCCGCGGTCACCGAGGAGTGGTGGCCGACACGGGAGGGCCTGGTCACCTCGATCGTCGCCTTCCTCGGCTATCTCGCGGTCACCGACCGGGTGAACCAGGCGACCGGCGCCAACTACTTCTACCTGCGCGAACGGCCCTTCCTGCAGGGGCTGGGGCGGCGTGGGTCGATCGTCGTCGGCGCCGTGGGTGGGTGCGCGGTGATGGCCGGTGGGTATGCCGTATCCCGCCTCCTCGCGCGCGCCCGGGGTTGAGCCGGTCGGCTCGGGCGAGTGCCTCAGCGATACGCCGCCTGGCCGGTGAGCGCCTGGCCGATCACCAGGGTGTGCATCTCCTCGGTGCCCTCATAGGTCAGCACCGACTCCAGGTTGTTGGCGTGCCGCATGATCGGGAACTCTCCGGAGATCCCGTTGGCGCCCAGGATCGTGCGCGCGTTCCGACAGATCGCGATCGCCTTGGAGACGTTGTTGAGCTTGCCGACGCTGACCTGCTCCGGCCGCAGTCCGACGGTGTCCTTGAGTCGGCCCAGGTGCAGCGCCAGCAGGGTGCCGTTGGCCAGCTCGCCGTGCATCTGGGCGAGCTTGGCCTGGGTCAGCTGGAAGCCACCGATGGGGCGGCCGAACTGCTCGCGCTCGATCGAGTAGCGCACCGCCGTCTCGAAGGCCGATCGTGCCGCGCCCATCGCGCCCCACACGATCCCGTAGCGCGCCTCGGACAGGCAGGACAACGGCCCCTTCAGCCCGCGCACGTCCGGCAGCACCGCGTCAGCTGGTAGCCGCACCCCCTCGAGCACGAGTTCACTGGTCACCGAGGCGCGCAGCGACATCTTGTGGCGCAGCTCCGGCGCCGAGAAACCAGGGGTGTCGGTCGGGACCACAAAACCCCGGATCGTCGTGCCTTTCTCCTCGTCATCGGCCTGCGCCCACACCACCGCGACATCGCTGATCGACCCGTTGGTGATCCACAACTTGCTCCCGTCGAGCACCCAGTCCTCCCCATCGCGCCTGGCGCGGGTGCGCATCGAGGCCGGGTCTGAGCCGTGGTCGGGCTCGGTCAGCCCGAAGCAGCCGATCGCCTCCCCGGTTGCCATCCGCGGCAGCCACTCCTGCTTCTGTTCCTCGGATCCGAACCGCCAGATCGCATACATGGCCAGCGAACCCTGCACCGACACCAGCGAGCGTATCCCGGAGTCGGCCGCCTCCAGCTCCAGGCAGGCCAGCCCGTACTCCACCGCGGACATCCCCGCGCACCCGTAGCCTTCGAGGTGCATGCCGAGCAGCCCCAACTCACCGAAGCGCAGGGCGAGCTCCCGGGCCTGGGGAAGGCGACCTTCCTCATACCAGCCCGCGACGTGGGGCAGGACCTCCTCGGCGAGCAGGGCGCGCACGCTGTCGCGCACCGCGAGCTCCTCGGCGGACAGCAGCGAGTCGAGATCGAGCAGATCGGTGCGGGGCTGGCTCATGGGGACCATCATGCCGACCGGCACCGACACACGTGCGCCGGGCGGGTGAGGGGGGTCCCAGGGCGGGTGGGTTGCGGCATACGGGGCAGGTGGTCCCGCGACGCGCCCGGACGAGTGGTCACGGGTGTGACTCGGAGGCGGCGCAGAAGGCGGGGTGTCGGTGCGTCTTGGCAGGATGACCCGTATGACGCTTCCTGGCTCGTCCACCGACTCCCCGTCGTCCTCGCAGCCGCCCGTGCGCGCCGGCTCGATCCTGGGCACCGAGGTGCGGCGGGTCGAGGACCCCGACCTGCTGCGCGGGCGGGGGAGGTTCGTGGACAACCTGGATCAGGACGACCCGAACGTGCTGCACGCGGTCTTCGTGCGCAGCCCGATCGCCCACGCCGAGCTCGGCGGGATCGACGTGAGCGCCGCTGCCCAGGAGCCGGGCGTGGTCGCGGTGCTGACCGCGGAGGACCTGGGGAGCGGGCCGGTGCCGCTGTTCAGCCAGCTCGATGACGACGTGCCCCGCACGGCGCTGGCGGTCGACCGGGTGCGCTATGTCGGTGACCCGGTGGCGCTGGTGGTCGCGCGCACCCGCCGGGAGGCGGTGGACGCGGCCGAGCTGGTAGACGTGGACTACCGCGAGCTGGAACCGGTCGTCGACATGGAGGCTGCGCTGGAGGAGGGTGCCGAGGTGCAGTTCGAGGTGCTCGGCTCCAATGTGGTGATCGGGGTCACCAATGGCGACGAGGTCCCCGACCCGCTGGAGGGGGCGGCGACGGTCGCCCGGCTGCGGATGGAGAACAACCGCGTCGCCTCCAGCCCGATCGAGGGGCACGTGATCCTGGTCCGGCCCGAGGTGGCTGGGGGAGAGCTCACGGGGATGGACGTGCTGATGGGCACCCAGCACCCCCATCTCGCCCGCACCCTGATCGCCACCTTGGTGGCCCTGCCTCGGGACGCCGTCCGAGTGCGTGCGCCGCACGTGGGTGGCGCGTTCGGCGGCAAGGCTGGGATCAACCCCGAGCACTCCGCGATCATTCTGGCCGCGCGCCACCTCGGCCGACCGGTGCGCTGGGTCGAGACGCGCAGCGAGTCGATGCTCTCGATGAGCAGCCGGGGACAGGTGCAGTACGTCGAGATCGGCCTGGACGACGAGGGCCGGATCAGCGGGATGCGTTGTCGGGTGGTCGGCGACTGCGGCGCCTATGCCGGCTTCGGCGGGAGTTTCTCCTCCGGCTCGACGCGCACCATGTCCGAGGGCAGTTATGTCATCCCCCAGGTCCGGTATGACGCGGTGTCGGTGCTCACCAACACCGCACCGACGGGGGCCTTCCGTGGGGCGGGACGGCCCGAGGCCGCGGCGATGATCGAGCGGGCGGTCGACCACGCGGCTCGGGTGGCGGGGCTAGCGCCGGAGGCGTTTCGGCGGCGCAACTACATCGCGCCGGGGGACTTTCCGCACGAGACCACCTTCGGTGCCCGGTACGACACGGGGGAGTATGCCGTCGCCCTGGACGCCGCGCTCGCTTCGGCCGGCGTGGAGGAACTGCGGGCCGAGCAGGAGCGGCGTCGGAAGAGCGGGGCAGCCTGGCAGCTGGGGATCGGGATCGCCAGCTATGTCGAGGTGACGGGCTTCGGCGGCAAGGAGTATGCGGGCATCCGGGTCGCGGAGGACGGCCGCGTGAGCGTGCTGTCCGGGACGTCTGCGCACGGGCAGGGGCACGCGACGGCCTACGCGATGCTGGTCTCGGACCAGATCGGGGCGCCGGTCGAGCAGATCGACGTGGTCCAGTCCGACACCACGGTGGTGCGCTCCGGGGGCGGCACCGGTGGGGCACGTTCGATGCAGCTGGGTGGGAGCGCGGTGCATCTCGCGGCGGTGGAGCTGCGAGAGAAGGCGATCGAGGTCGCGGCGGAGCTGCTCGAGGTGGCGACCGAGGATGTCGAGGTGGTCGATGGTCGCTACGGCGTGCGCGGGGTGCCGGGAGAGGCGGCCAGCGTGAGCTGGGAGGACGTCGCGGCCAAGGCGCATGAGGACCTGACCGTGGACCACGACTTCGCCCAGGACGGCTCGACTTTCCCGTTCGGCACGCACGTCTCGGTGGTGGAGGTCGACGTGGAGACCGGCCGGGTGAGGCTGCTGCGGCACGTGCAGGTCGATGACTGCGGGACTATCATCAACCCGCTGCTGGTGCGTGGCCAGCAGCACGGCGGGGCGGTGCAGGGGATCGGGCAGGCCCTCTTCGAGGAGTTCGTCTACGACGAGGCCGGGCAGCCGATCACCTCGACCTTCGCCGACTACACGATGCCGACCGCGGCCGACCTGGTGCAGCTGGAGGCGACGACGACCCAGACGCCCACAGATCGGAACCCGTTGGGCGCCAAGGGGATCGGGGAGTCCGCGACCGTCGGCTCGACGCCGGCGGTGCAGAACGCCGTCGTCGACGCGCTCGCCCACCTCGGGGTGCGACACGTCCACATCCCGTGCACGCCGGAGCGGGTCTGGACCGCGATCAAGGAGGCCGCCGCCTCCGAGGGTGGCGTGCAGGATCCCTGGCGCGAGCCGCCGGCCTACTTCCACACCCTGCAGGCGACCGAGGCCGTCGACGACGTCGAGGTCTGATGGGCGACAAACAGAGCTATGACCTGCTGCGGTGGGTGGACTCGGCTGGCCTCCCAGCTCCGGAGGACGTGCTGCGCTCGCTCTACGGGGAAATTTCTCCGGTCGAAGGGGAGCTGTCCCTTGGGCGGCTCCTCGACGGGTCGTCGGACGACTACCTGGTTCTGAGCGGCCGCACGTCGAAACATGCCTGGATCGCGGACCGCTACCAGTTGCCGCTTCGCCCTCGGCAGGATCCGTGGCGCGTTCTGCGTGCGTCGGCGCCAGAGCTGCACCGGGTGTCCTGGGCCGAGGTCATCGACGGGTCGATCTGGGAGCGCTGGCGGGCGGGCAAGCGAGTTCGTGAGGTCGTTCTCGGTTTCGTCGACCGCCCGGTCGTGCGAGGGAAGCTGCAGCGCTTCGAGGAGGGACTGTGGGATGGAACGGCTCCGGACCCCGATCCCGAGCCCCGTCTGGAGCCGGTGCCGCCCGAGGAGGCCTACGACATCGATGCTCTGATCGCCGCCGAGCCGCCGGGCAGCCTTCATGTCGACGCCGAGGGGCACCGTCTCCTCTATATCACCGCGTTCCCGCGCGATCCGGACGACAGGTACGCCCCCGACCTTCCGTACGACCGACGCTACGGCTCAGGTTTCACCAGCGACGGTGAGGTCTTCATCGACCTCGACCGCATCAATGTCCGGCCCGTCTGGGACGAGGTTGAGGACCGCTGGATTGACCAGAAGGCCCTAGTCGCGGCCGCTGTGGAGG
Organism: Ornithinimicrobium pulveris; assembly: GCF_050261105.1. GTDB lineage: Bacteria > Actinomycetota > Actinomycetes > Actinomycetales > Dermatophilaceae > Ornithinicoccus. The sequence goes on from NZ_CP189837.1 coordinate 1,342,007, forward strand.
AGTGGTTCGGCCTCGCAGGAGCGCCGGAGTCGTGGGATTGGGCTGGGCAGGCATGGATCGTGCATCACTGACCTGCGTCCCGCGCGTTCGGTGGGCCGGATTCGCTGCGTCCCGCCCGTCCGGTCGAAATCGTGCCGACCGGACGTGCGCTGTGCTCCCTATTCAGCCCACCGGACGCGCGGCGGCGAGCTGGATCGCTCGGGCGAGGATGCGCGCCCCGGTCGGCAGCACGGACGTGTCGTACGTCGCCTTCGGGTGGTGCAGGCCGGGGTCCACCTGCGCCGGGACCGCCAGCATCGCCGACCGCAAATCGGGCTGCCGGTAGGCATAGAAGTGGAAGTCGTCGCCGCCGGGCGTCACCACCTCCGGTGCTACCGCGTCCGCTCCAGCCACCTCGGTCACCGCCTCGGCCAGCAACGCCGACGCCTCCGGGTGCACCTCGGCCGCGGGGGTGAGGTCGCGCCAGGTCGAGGTGACGGACACGGCATACAGGGACCCGATCTGTTCGATCGCCTCGGTGGCGCGCTCCTGCAGCGCGTGCAGGATCTCGTTGCGCTGCGCGCGCACGTCGAGGGCGACCTCGGCGCTGCCGGGGATCACATTGAGGCTCTTGCCGCCGGCACGGATGCGGCTGATCTTGATCGAGTAGGACTCGTCGGGCGCGAACCGGATCGTGGGGAGAACTTGGTGCAGCGCGACGAGCGGGTCGATCGCGTTGCGGCCCTGGTGGGGGCGGGCGCCGTGGGCGTCCTCGCCGGTGATCGTGACGACGCCGGTGAGCGAGGCGCCGCTGTGGAGAGCGGGCGCGAACTGCCCCATCGGCAACTCGTCCTTGGGTCGCAGGTGCATCCCGAACAGGTGCGTCATCCCCTCGGTCGCGCCGGCGTCGATCAGCGCCAGCGCCCCCGTCCCGGTCTCCTCGGCCGGCTGGAGCAGGAAGCGCACCCCGGTCCCCTCGGGCAGCTCCTCGGCGGCGAGCAGCTGGGCGGCGCCGAGCAGCATCGCCGTGTGGGCGCTGTGGCCGCAGGAGTGGACGGCGTACCCGTCCTCGTCGCCCATCCAGATCGCGTCCAGGTCGGCGCGCAGCCCGATCCACCGGGGTCCGGAGCCGAGCTCGGCGATGGCGCCGGTCGAGTCGGGCAACCGCCGAGCCCGTATGCCGTGTGCCTCCAGCTGGTCGATCAGGTAGTCCTGGGTCGCGTGCTCCGCCCAGGCCGGCTCGGGGTGGGCGTCGAGCCAGGCGTGCCAGGTGAGGACGGCGTCATCGAAGGCGGGGTCGGTGCGGTCGGGAGCGCTCACCGTCGCGAACCTAGCAGCGTGGGGTGCTGTGGTGCTGGCTGGCCGGTAGCGGCTCGGTCGTCGGCCACGGGTCGGTGGTCAGGCGTGCGTAGGTCAGCACATCGATGCGCTCGCCGTCGATGAGGAACTTCCCGCGCTCGCGGCCCTCCTGGACAAAACCCGCAGCCCTGGCCACGGCGCCGGACTCGGGGTTGTTGACCCGGTGGCCGAGCTCGAGGCGGTCCAGTTTCCCCGCAACCGGCGTCTCCGGTGACGACATCTCCTGTCCCCGGTCGGGGTGCAGGAGGTCGTTGCACACGGTCGTGACCGCACGCGCCATCAACCCGCGCCCACGGTGGTCGGCGTGCAGCCAGTAGAAGACCCAGCCGCTCCGGTTGGCCTGGTCGACCGTCACCGCCACGAGCCCGACGAGCAGCCCATCCAGGTCGATGGCCACCGAGACGCGGGTGAGCTCACACAGCCAGGCGACGTACTGCTCGGCGCTCGCCAGATCGGTGACGTCGCCCTGGCGGTCCATGTCCGGCGCGGACTCGAAGGCGGCCAGCACGCCCGGCGCATCGTCGCGTCGCACCGCCCGGATCCCGTATGCCGCAGCCTCACCTCGGTCACTCACGGCACCCACCGTAGGCCCCACGTAGGGTGACGGGAGGACTCGCCCAGCCACACCGCATACCCAAGGAGCCCACGTGAGCACCACCCTGCCGAGCGCCGACGACCTGCGGACCCGGGCGGAGGAGGCGGCGCGGGCGTGCGGTGTCGACCTGGCCGCGCACGCCGGGGAGCACGCCGGGCGCTCGCCCATCACCGGGACGGTCGTCTCCCAGCTGGCCTGGGTGGAGGCCGCCGACGTGGAGGCCGCGGTCGAGCGCGCCCACGACGCCTTCCAGGTATGGCGCAGCACCCCCTCCCCGGTGCGTGGCGGGCTCGTGGCGGCCTGGTCGCGCCTGCTCACCGAGCACAAGACCGATCTCGCCGCGCTCGTCAGCATCGAGGCCGGGAAGGTGACCTCCGAGGCGCTGGGAGAGGTGCAGGAGATGATCGACATCTGCGAGTTTGCGGTGGGGCTTTCGCGTCAGCTGTACGGCAAGACGATGCCGTCCGAGCGCCCCGGGCACCGGCTCACCGAGACCTGGCACCCTCTGGGCGTGGTCGGCGTCATCTCGGCCTTCAACTTCCCGGTGGCGGTGTGGTCGTGGAACACCGCGATCGCGTTGGTCTGCGGTGACCCGGTGGTGTGGAAGCCGTCGGAGAAGACGCCGCTGTGCGCGCTCGCCGCCCACGCGCTGCTGCAGCGGGCGATCGAGGACTCCGAGCATGCTGAGCTCGCGCTGTCGCAGGTCGTGCTGGGTGGTCCCGAGGTCGGGGAGGCGCTGGTCGCCTCACCGGATGTTGCGCTGCTGTCGGCGACGGGTTCGACGCGGATGGGGCGGACTGTGGGGCCGGTGGTGGCGGAGCGCTTCGGCCGCAGCTTGCTCGAGCTCGGTGGCAACAACGCCGCGATCGTGGCGCCCAGCGCCGACCTGGACCTCGCCACCCGGGGGATCGTCTTCTCCGCGGCGGGCACGGCCGGGCAGCGCTGCACGACGCTGCGCCGCGTGATCGCCCACGCGGATGTGGTCGGTGAGGTGGCGGACCGGGTGGTTGCGGCATACGGGAAGCTGTCGGTGGGTGACCCGCTGGCGGAGGGGACGCTGGTGGGGCCGTTGCTGGACGAGAACTCGTTTGAGGCCTTCCGGGCCGCGCTCGAGGCGGCGGTCGAGGCCGGCGGTGAAGTGCTCGCCGGTGGGGAGCGGGAGCTGGCCGAGGCCGCCGATGGGGCGTACTACGTCCGACCCGCGCTGGTGCGGATGCCCGAGCAGAGCGACGTGGTGCACACCGAGACGTTCGCGCCGATCCTGTACCTGCTCACCTACCGCGACCTGGACGAGGCGATCGCGCTGAACAACGCTGTGCCGCAAGGACTCTCGTCCAGCATTTTCACCCAGGACCAGGCCGAAGCGGAGATCTTCTGCGGGCCGGCGGGCTCGGACTGCGGGATCGTCAACGTCAACATCGGGACCAGCGGCGCGGAGATCGGCGGCGCGTTCGGTGGCGAGAAGGAGACCGGTGGCGGGCGCGAGTCCGGCTCGGACGCGTGGAAGGCGTACATGCGCCGGACCACGACCACCGTGAACTACTCCGGCGAGCTGCCCCTCGCGCAGGGCGTCACCTTCGACATCTGACCCGACCGGGGACGCGTTTTGTCCCGACCGGGGACACGACTTGTCGCGACCGGGACGCGCTTTACCCCCCGTTAGTTGCTCCGCCAGATGAGATCGAACTCCTCGCGGGCGACGCGCCGGGCGTCGATCTCCCTGCCCGCGAGCTGGCGACCGGTGTTGGCGACCAGGTTGCCCGCCGTGGCCGCCGACAGCGCGAGGCGCAGCGGGACCGCCGTCCCGTGCTTCTTGGCATAGCGCACCCGAGACTCGACGAGCCACCGCCGCCGACGCAGCGGATCGGAGGAGCCGCCGCCGGCGTGCACGAGCCGCACCGACCCGAGGACGACCGAGGGGAGACCGCGCGGGCGCAGCCGCCGCTGCAGGTCGACCTCCTCGGCGTTCATGAAGAAGCGCTCGTCGAAGCCGCCCACCGCGTGGAACTCCTCGGTCGGCAGCAGCAGGCAGGCTCCGACCACCCAGTGCACCACCATGTCGCGCCCCTCTTGGGGGTAGGTGTCATGGCCGACGGCTTCGTGCAGGAGCGGGCGGTGTCGGAAGCGAGCGAGCGGCGTGAGCCACTCGACCGCCTGGTGAGCGGCGGTCGGGAAATGCCGCCCGACCCACTGGTAGCGCCCGTCCTCCCCGACCACCCAGGGCGAGGCCACGGCTGGCATCCACGGGGCGGCCGCGCTGAGCAGGTCGCGCAGGAAGGTCGGCTCGACCTTGACGTCGCTGTTGAGGATGAGCAGGAGAGGGGCCTCGGCGTGGGCGGCTCCGGTGTTGACGGCAGAGCCGAAGCCGCCGTTAGCGGTTCGCCGCAGGACCCGTATGCCGTGGAGCCCCTCGTCTGCCACGTCGGGGAAGGGCTCGGGGCTGGCGTCGTCGACGACGATGAGCTGGGTGCTGGGGGAGTCCTCCTGGGCGAGGAGGGCACGCAGCGTGGCCAGGGTGGGTTCGGGGTCGCCGTAGTGCGGCAGGACCACCGTGAGCTCGGGAGCGTCAGGCACGGGATCACGATATCGGGGTGGTCTGTCGGTGGTCGGGTCTAGTCTCACGTCATGAGTCGAAGCAAGGACCGTTCGTCCGATCCCTCGCCCTTCGCCTGGATCCTGGGTGGTGCCCTCGCGCTGGTCGGGTTGGGTGCCGTCGTGCGCTCGGCGGTGCGGGACCGCCGGGGTGGCGAGGTGGCTGGCGGAGGAAAGGGGGAGACCCCGTAGAGGGGAGTGACACGACATACAGGGAGGGGGTTGCTCGCTCCGCCAACGCTGAGACTCTCCATTGAGCGGAAAAGTTATTCCATCATGCGGGAGTGATGCGGTAGGGTTCGGTCATGCCGCGCCAATACCAGTTCCGCACCCAGGATGGTGTCGAGTCCGTCCAGATCGCTGTCCGGGGCCGTCAGGTCCTGGCCCGGCCGATGCTCAACTTCGGACCGGCCTACACCCCCGAGCAGCGTCGTGCTCTCGGGCTGGTGGGACTGCTCCCGCCGGCGGTCAACACACTCAACGAGCAGCTCAAGCGTGCCTACCGGCAGTTCAGCAGCCAGCCGGATGCGCTCAGCAAGTACGTCTTCCTCAACCAGTTGCAGGACCTCAACGAGATCCTGTTCTACCGGTTGGTCGCGGAGAACCTCGACGAGATGCTGCCGATCATCTACACGCCCACGGTGGGTCAGGCGATCCAGGAGTTCAGCAACACCTTCGACCGGCCGCGCGGGATCTACCTGTCGATCGATGACCCGGACGGCATCGATGACGCGCTCGGCTCGCACGGCCAGGGTGAGGACGATGTCGACCTCATTGTGGTGACCGACTCCGAGGGCATCCTGGGGATCGGCGACCAGGGCGTGGGTGGCATCCGGATCGCGATCGGCAAGCTCGCGGTGTACACGACGGCGGCCGGGATCCACCCGCTGCGGGCGGTGCCGGTGGTGCTCGACGTGGGCACCGACAACCTGGAGCTGCTCAACGACCCGGGCTACCTGGGTGTGCGGCACGCCCGCGTGCGCGGCGAGCGCTACGACGCCTTCGTCGCGCGCTTCGTGGCCAAGGTCAAGGAGCACTACCCCAACGCGATGCTGCACTGGGAGGACTTCGGCGCCGACAATGCGCACCGGATCCTGGAGACCTATCGCGAGGAGCACGTCTCGTTCAACGACGACATCCAGGGCACTGCGGCGGTCGTTGCTGCGGCCGCGCTGGCGGCGGTGCGGGCCAAGGGCGAGAAACTCTCCGAGCAGCGGATCGTGGTCTACGGCGCGGGCACGGCCGGCATCGGGATCGCCGACCTCATGCGCGACATCATGGTCTCCGAGGGGTTGTCCCGCGAGCAGGCCGAGCGTCGATTCTGGGGTCTGGGCAGCCGTGGATTGCTGCGGTCGGACGCACCGATGCGTGCTTTCCAGCAGCGCTACGCCCGCCCCGCCGAGGAGCTGGCCGGGTGGACGTCCTCCGGTCGCTACGACCTCGCCGAGGTGGTGGCCAACGTGCAGCCGACCATCCTCATCGGCACCTCGGCCCAGGCCGGGTCCTTCACCGAGGCGATCGTGCGCGACATGGCCTCGCACTGCGCTCGGCCGATCATCATGCCGCTGTCGAACCCGACTCCCAAGGCCGAGGCGGTGCCGGCGGACCTGATCGACTGGACCGAGGGTCGGGCGCTGATCGCGACCGGTTCGCCCTTCGCGCCGCTGGAGTACGGCGGCGTCAGCTATGAGTTCGCTCAGGCCAACAACGCACTGGTCTTCCCCGGTATCGGTCTTGGCACGGTTGCGGTGCGCGCCACCCAGGTCACCGACGGCATGATCACCGCCGCGGCGCAGGCCGTGGCGGAGATGACCTCGGCTCGTCGCCCCGGCTCGCCGGTGCTGCCCTCGATGCGTCAGCTGCGGGCGGTATCGGCCGCGGTCGCGGTGCGGGTCGCCCAGGCGGCTGAGGCTGAGGGCGTCGCCACCCGCACCCTCGCCAACCCGATCCAGGACATCTACGACCTGATGTGGCAGCCGGTCTACCCGCGCGTCGAGGTCGTCGACCGGATCGAGCAGGCGTCCTCCCGGCCGCAGGACCAGACTGCTTCGCAGGGTGAGGTCGCGGACGCTCCCGGCGGCAGTGACAAGCGCGAGGGGCAGGAGGCCAAGGACGGCTCTGGTCGTTCCCGCGCACGCAAGGCCTGATCGGCCTGGTGCGCTGAGGCGCCGGTGGGAGAGCTGAACGGCGGTTCAGACCTGATCCCTGGCCGGCTGGGTGTGCTGAGGCGGACTTTCGAACGGGCACAACGCCATGTATGCCGTCGCCCACCTGCTGTTTCCCTCTCACCTTCTCCGTTGTGCATGTGTGAAGGACTGAGTGTGCTGGCTGTGGGCCGCCCACAGCCACCCGGCGACGGTGATGACGCATACGGTGGGGCCATGACGAGTCTTCTGCTGACCGGTGGCACCGTGCTCGACGGCACAGGGTCGGCGCCCGCGACCGCCGATGTCTATGTCGTGGACGGTCGGGTCGAGGAGGTCGGGGCGAGCCTGGGCCATGACGCGGACGAGGTCGTGGACTGCACGGGCACGACTGTGCTGCCCGGCCTCTTCGACTGCCACGTGCACTTCATGTTTGAGCAGCCCGACCTGATGCGGATCCTGCAGACGCCCTTCTCGCTGCCCTTCTTCCAGGCCACGCACCGCCTGCGGGCCACCCTGCAGACCGGGATCACCTGGGTGCGTGAGGCTGGCGGTTCGGACCTCGGCCTGGCCGAAGCCGTCCGCCGCGGCATCACCCGGGGCCCTCGCATGCAGATCGCCATCAACATGCTCAGCCAGACCGGGGGACACGGCGATGACTGGCATGTCTGCGGCGCCGAGCTGGGTCTGATCGCCGCTCACCCGGGGGTCCCGTCAAGTGTCGTCGACGGACCGGAGGAGATGCGCAAGAAGGTCCGGGAGCTCATTCGCGCCGGTGCCGATGTCATCAAGGTCGCGACCAGCGGCGGTGTGATGTCGCCGCTGAGCAACCCCCTCCACGGGCACTTCCGCGATGACGAGGTGGCTGCCCTGGTCACCGAGGCCCGCGCCGCCGGCCTGCACGTGATGGCCCACGCCCAGGCCACCGACGGCATCAAGACCGCGGTGCGTGGCGGCATACGGTCGATCGAGCACGGGATCTACCTGGACGACGAGGCGATCGACCTCATGCTCGAGCACGGCACCTGGCTGGTCCCCACGCTCTCAGCGCCGCGGGCCGTCCTGGAGTTCGCCGCGGCGGGCGCCTCGATCTCGGACCGCGTCCTCGCCAAGGCGAAGATGGTCTCCGAGATCCACGACGACTCCTTCCGCCGCGCCGTCGAGGCGGGCGTCAAGGTCGCGATGGGCACTGACGCTGGCGTCGGTGTCCACGGCACCAACCTTGAGGAAGTACGCCTGATGGCCGAGCTCGGGATGACCGCGCAGCAGGCCTGGGAGGCGACCACGAGCTCGGCCGCCGAGCTGCTCGGCGTCGAGGGTGATCACGGCACCCTCGAGCCCGGCAAGATCGCCGATGTCGTTGTCATCGACGGCCAGTTCGACGACCTCGTCGACCTCCGCGAGCGGGTCCGCTCGGTCCATCTCGCCGGCGAGCAGGTCTACACTCGCCCCTGACTCCCACCGGACGCGCGTGGTGCACCGGAAATTGCCCACCGGACGTCCGCTGTGCTGGGGATCGTGGCGACCGGACGCGGGCGAAGCTGGCGCGGGCAGGCGCGTGGTGGGGTTGGGTCGCTATGGCAACCCAACCCCACCGCGCAGATCCACAGTCATCGAGACATGGGACCGGACCAGGATCGGCAGACTTTCGAACGTGCACAACGCCCGTATGCCGACGCTCACCTGCGGCTTTGCCCGGCACCTGCACCTTGTGCACGTTTGAAATCGCGACTGGGTGGCGCCAGCGGCGAGCTTCCGCACGTCCGGTGGGCCGGATCGGCGGCACAGCGCGCGTTCGGTGGGGATAGCCGGTGGCACACCGCGCGTCCGATGGCCCGGATGGGCGACATGCCGCGCGTTCGGTGGGCGATTCCGGCAGCATGCCGCGCGTCCGGTGGGGGATGGCGGGCGGGGAGGGTCAGGGGGCGTCGGGGGCCACCAGGATCGGCAGGTGGGCCTCGAACTTGTCCGACAGCGTCGAGATGCTCACCTTGTGGCCCTGCTTCTGGGCCTTGATCGCGAGGTCGGCACCCCAGGTGGCCGCGGCGAGTCGCTGGTTGGGCGTGCCGTGGTGTCCGGGGGAGTCGAACTGGCAGTCACCCACGTTGTAGAAGGAGGCCTGCACCTTCAGGATCGTGTCCTTGCGCAGGTTGAGGCCGGTCCGGTGGGCAGCGGAGTAGGAGGCGAAGGCGTCCGCCATCAGCTCCACCCGACGGGTGGCTTCGGGCTCCGGCAGGTCCGCCTCGATCAGGCCAGCCTCGAACTGCACGTGGTGGGCGAACTCGTGGGCGAGGATCGCCTCGGACCCCGCCGTGCCCAGCCCCATCCAGTTCACCGCATCGATGATGCCCTCGCCCATGACGATCTTGTCCGGCACTCCCTCGAAGAGCGGCTCGTTGATCTCCTCGGCCGAGAAGGCGAAGGCGTTCAGCGTGAAGATCGGGTTCTCGCCACCCTCCAACTCGGGCTCGCTCGCGATCATCTCGGTGATGAGGTCGGCGATCTCTGCGCTGTCGGCCGCGTCGGTCCCGTAGAACACCGAGATGATCCGGGTCAGCCGGTCCCGGTCCGCCAGCATCTCGCCGTGCATCCCGATCAGCTGGATGTCAGCGGAGGGAATCGTCCAGAACTTCTTCAGCTTGCTGAACGCCTTGTTCAGGGCCTTGGCGTCGCCGGGCAGCGCATAGTCCGGATCGCCCTGCGTGCCATAGAGCAGGGCGTCGTAGGTCGGCATCTCCAACGCGCCAAGGATGGCGAGAAGGAAGAAGGTCCACTCATCGACGCCGGTGAGGATCTCGTCCACATAGGCGTCCAACGCCGTGGCACCGCACACGTAGTCATCCGGATTGATCGCCCGGTTCACCGCCTCGAGCACGGGCTGCTCGGCAGGCGCGGCCTCGCGGGCAGCCTGCACCTTCGCCCGCCATCCCGGCACCTGAGCATCGAGCTCGGCAAGCACAGCCTGCGCCCTCGGGTCGTCGGTCGTCATCGTGATGACGTCGTAGGTGTAGGGCTCCTGAGGGTCACTCTCGGCCGCACCGGCGGGCGCAGACAGCCCCACCCCGGCAACCATCCCAAGACCGCACAGGACTGACGCGAACTTCTTCATGTGTACTCCCCTTGGACCACGTGGGGGAGGCCCCATGCCAACCCTGACCAGCACATCGTGCATCATCGACGGCCTGCGTGGGGGAAAATCGATCACGTCGATCTGTTCGTGTCGCCACCCAGAGGAGAGCGCGTGCCCCACCTGCCCAGGTTTGGCCGCAGCGCGCGCCTCATGGTGGGTGCCAGCGCGCTCACCACTCTCGGCGCGATCGCGCCTTTCCTGGTCGGCTCCCAGGCAGTGCTCCTGATGCGCGACCTCGGCTTCGGCGCAGGTCAGCTCGGCCTCGTGGTCAGCACCTTCTTCGCCGTCGCGGCCCTGGTCACCATCCTCGGCGGCCCGCTCATCGAGCGCTTCGGGGACTCCCGTGGACACCTCCTCGGCGGCCTCCTCGTCGCCGCCGGCTCCTTCGGCGTCGCCCTCCTCGTCCAGGAGGTCATCGGCCTGGTCGCCGCGCTCGCCCTCCTCGGCGCCGGCAACGCGATCTGCCAGGGCACCTCCAACCGCACCGTCGCGACCCTGCTGCCCGCCCATCGCCGGGGCCTGGGCTTCGGACTCAAGCAGAGCGCCGTCCCCGCCGCGATCATGCTCGGCGGCCTCGCCGTCCCGACCACGACCGCCTACCTCGGCTGGCGCGCCACCTTCGCGATCGTCGGCAGCATCGGTCTGCTCGTCGCGCTGACCGCTCTCGCCCGACTCCTCCTCAACGGCGGATCACGCCCCGAGCCCGCGCCGCGGCGAGGTGGCAAGAAGGGGGAGAAGCGGCATACGGGACTGGACAAGGCGCCCTGGGGACCGCTCCTGCTGTGCGGCGCCGCGATCACGGCGGCGAGCGCGGCGGCCAACTTCCTGGGCGCCTATCTGGCGAGCTGGGCGCACGAGGTCGGCCTCACCGTCGGGCAGGCTGGGGTGCTGATGGCCGCGGGCTCCGGCACCTCGATCCTGGTGCGCATCGCGAGCGGTTTCCAGGCCGACCGCCGCTACGGCGCGAACCTGCCGGTCGTCGCCACGATGATGCTCGTCGGTGGCGTGAGCGTGGCGCTGCTCGGCGCGCTGCCGACGCCGTGGGCGGTGGTCGTGCTGGGCTTCGTGGCGTTCGCGGTGGGCTGGTCGTGGCCCGGATTGATGTTGTATGCCGTCGCTCGCCTCGGCCGCGACGCCCCCACGAGCGCGTCCTCGGTCGTGCAGGCCGGGGCGTTCGTGGGTGGGGCGCTCGGGCCGCTCGCCTTCGGGCTCGTGGTCTCGCTGGTGAGTTTCCAGGGTGCCTGGTGGGTGGCCGCGGTGGCCTTCACGCTGGCCGGGGTGCTCACCCTCCTGGCGCGCCGTGGCTTCCGCAAGGACCTGGAGCGGCGGCCTCCGATGGAGCCGTTCGGCTATGGCGGCGGGCGGCGCGAGCCGCGGTTCACCACCGGAGGCTGACGCTCGAGGGCTGAGCGAGCGTAGGTGCCGCTGATGTGCAGATCCGGCTGTGCAAGATCTGCGCCCAGGTAGCCGACCCGCAACACCAGATCTGCACAGTGCAAGACACGCCGGGTGGGAGGCGGTGGGCGGGTACTGGCCGGAGGTGAGCGATGGCGAGTCCCGCTCGGGGCCCAAGCAACCCCGCACACCCTCGTCAGGCCTCAGAACCCCTGGGACGCGTCGTCCAGCTCGGCGAGGTCGTGCTCGGTCAGCTTCAGCGCGGGCGCGGCCATCAGCGGGGGCAGCTGGGAGGCGCGTGACACCGACGCGATCGGTGCCGTCACGTCGCGCGCCAGCAGCCAGGAGAGCGCCACCGTCGCCGGCTCGACGCCGTGCCGTTCTCCGACCTTGACCTGGGCATCGACGACCTGCAGACCACCGGCGTCGGCATACCGCTTGGCCGCCGACCCCCGTGCCGCGCCCTCGAAGTCCGCCTCCGAGCGGTACTTCCCGGTCAGGAAGCCCGAGGCCAGCGCCGGATAGCAGAAGACCGCCATCCCGAACTCCTCCGCGAGAGGGGCGTAGTCGCGCTCATACGCCTCCCGGGAGACGAGCGAGTAGCGCGGCTGCAGCGCCGCCGGCATGGTCAGCCCCTCCTGGCGAGCGAACTCGCACCACGCGCGCAGCCGCTCGGGGGAGTAGTTGGACAGTCCGATCGCCCGCGCCCGACCGTCCTCGACGAGACCGTGGAAGGTCCGCACCTGGTCCTCGACCGCGACCGACTCGTCGTCGAAGTGCGCGTAGTACAGGTCCACGACGTCGGTCCCGAGGCGCTCCAGCGACTCATCCAGCGCAGCGTCGACGGTCGCCTGGGCCAGCCCGTCGCGGCTGGGCTTCTTGCCCACCTTGGTCGCGATCAGCACGTCCTCGCGGCTGCGTCCGGCCAGCCACCGCCCGATGATCGCCTCGGACTCACCGCCCTCGTGCCCGTCCACCCACGCGCTGTAGGAGTCGGCGGTGTCCACCAAGGTGCCGCCCGCCGCGACGAAGGCGTCGAGCACCTCGTGGCTGGCTTTCTCATCCGCGGTCCACCCGAAGGGGTTGCCTCCGAGGTTGAGCGGGAAGATCTCGATCGAGCTGCCGGGGAGGGTGGTCACGATGCTCCTGTATGCCGTGTGGTCAGGTCAGCCTTCGACGTTACCTCTCGCCTCGGTCGCCTTCCTGGCGGGGAGCCGGGCCGACCGCGTCGACCTGCGTGTTGCATGCTGGACCGATGGCCCGCACCCTTGACCTCATCCTGTTCGGCGCCACCGGCTTCGTCGGTCGCCTCACCGCCGAGCACCTGGCCACCACCGCGCCCGAGGGACTGCGGATCGGCCTCGCGGGCCGCTCCAGGGAGCGCCTTGAGCAGGTGCGGGCTGATCTGGGCCCCCGCGCCGCCGACTGGCAGCTCATCGAGGCGGACTCCACCGACCCCGTCAGCCTCCGTGCCCTCGCCGAGGCGACCGGTGTGGTGGTGAGCACCGTCGGGCCCTACCTGCGCTACGGCATACCTCTGGTGCAGGCCTGCGTCGAGGCGGGCACCGACTACGCCGACCTCACCGGGGAGGTCCTCTTCGTCCGCGAGATCGCCGAGCGCTTCCACGACCGCGCCCGCGAGACCGGCGCCCGGATCGTGGTCTCCTGCGGCTTCGACTCCGTGCCCTCCGACCTCGCCGTCCACCTGCTGCGCCGCGCCGCCGACGCGGACGACGCGGGTGGCCTCGCCGACACCACCCTGCGCGTCCGCACCCTCAAGGGCGGTCTGAGCGGCGGCACCATCGACTCGATGCGGCTGCAGCTGCGCACCGTCCAGGACGACCCGGCCCGTCGCCGCCTCGCGGGCGACCCGTTCGCCCTCACCGGCGGCGCGCGCGGCGCTTCCGGCCAGCGCGATGTCTGGACGCCCTTCGTCGACGCGCAGACGGGGGAGTGGAACGCGCCCTTCCTGATGGCGACCTACAACACCCGCCTCGTCCGCCGCTCGCAGGCGCTGCGTGAGCAGGGGTACGGCGAGCGCTTCCGCTATCGCGAGGTCACCCCCACCGGGCGCGGCGCACGTGGACAGCTCCGCGCGCTCGGCCTCACCGCCGGTCTCGGCGCGCTCGCCGCAGCCCTCGTGACCCCCGGCGTCAGCTCGCTGGCCGAGCGCCTGCTGCCCGCTCCCGGCGAGGGACCCTCGGCACAGGCGCGGGCAGCCGGCCGGTTCCGGGTCGAGACCACGACCACCACCGACGACGGACGCCAGTATGTCGCCACCGTCGCCGCCCACGGCGATCCCGGGTATGCCGCAACCTCAGTCATGCTCGGCCAGTCGGCTCTCGCGCTGGTGGAGTCGCGCGGGAAGGAGCGCGACGACATACGGGACGGGGGCGTGCTGACCCCCGCGGTGGCGATCGGTGATCTGCTGACCGACCGCCTGCGCGACCAGGGCTTCACGCTCGAGGCGCGCGAACAGAGCTCAGCACAGCCCAAGCCTCACGGCTCCGGGGCGTAGACGTCCTCCTCCGGCGCGATGGCGTCCGGGTCGTCCCCGCCCAGCATCTCCGCGCTCTCGGCGGCCTCCTCGGTGCCGGGCACGACGTCCTCGGTCACGCCCTCCTCGCGCAGCTGCGCCGGCGTCTCGGGGGCGCCGTACGCCGTCCCCAGCTCCGGCTCCTCCTGCGCGATCCGCTCATCGATCGTCTCGCCATCGCCCGCCGAGTCCTCCTGGCCCTCGTCGAAGAGCGGCTGGCTCTCCGGCGGCGACCACGGCACGTCGTCGGTCGCGTCCGGCTCGTCGAGGTTGACCGCCGCGTCCTCCGCCTGCTCGCGGGTGTAGTCGAAGTCGCCGAAACCGTCGTCCCTGGTGTTCTCGCTCATAGGCCCAGCCTGTCCCCACCGCGGCGGTCCGGCAACTGCACCCACCACCGCCTAGCCTGTCGAGGGTGGACACCTTCCTCGACCCGCACCCGGAGTGGATCTCGGTGGGCGGGCCGGACCACCTCAGCTACGTCGGCGGGGTGGTGCTCCTCGCCGTGCTGCTGCTGACCAATCGCGATCGGGTGCGGCGGCACGCGCGGACGATCCGCCGGGTCGCGCTGGGCTTCGTGATCATCCAGCAGTGCACGATGTACGGCTTCTACGCCGCCACCGGCTGGCGCTGGGACGATTCGCTGCCGATGCACATCTCCCGGATCTCGGTGCTGCTCGCTCTGGTTTATCTGGCGACCGGGAGCCGGCGGGTGATGGATGTGCTGTTCTTCTTCGGGACCTGGGCCTACACGAGTTTCGCCTACCCGCAGAACATTCAGCCCGTGGACAACATCCTGGGCTGGAGCTTCTTCGTCAACCACGCCGTCGTGCTGCTCATACCCGCCTTCGCGTGGATCACGACCGACTGGCGGCCGAGCCTCGCGGGGCTGCGGCGGGCGATCGTCTGGTTCTTCATCTATGCGCTCGCCGCGGTGGTCACGAACGCGCTGACCGGCGGAAACTACTTCTATCAACGGGACAAGCCGCTGCTGCCGATGGTGGACCAGCCGTGGTTCTTCCTGCTGTCCCTGCTCGCCGGCCTGGCGCTCTTCGGTCTGGGGTATGCCGTGTCCCGCCTCATCCCTGACCGCCCGACTTCGCACCGCTCCACCCCCGACCGGGGACGTGATCTGTCGTGACCGGGGCCACGGATCGTCATGGCCGGGGGGCCGGCCACAGTCACCGCCTGCGCCATCCTGCCCGCTATGTCGGCGTGGTCGGGCCGTCGAACGCCACCCCGGAGGAGGTCGCGCTCGCAGTCGAGGTCGGGCGGCTGCTCGCGTGCGAGGGACTTGTCGTCGTCACCGGGGGCCTGGGTGGCGTGATGGCCGGGGCGGCCCGGGGGTGCGCCGAGGAGGGCGGGACGAGCATCGGGCTGCTGCCCGGCGAGGATCGCGATGCCGCGAACCCGCATCTGACTCTCACCGTCCCCACGGGGATGGGGGAGATGCGCAACGCTCTGCTCGTCCGCAGCTGCGACGTGCTCATCGGGGTCGGGAACAGCTGGGGCACGCTCAGCGAGATCGCGCTGGCGCTGCGGACCGGGGTTCCGGTGCTGAGCTTCCGCGATGCGAGCCTCTTTGCTGAGTTGGAGGAGCGGGACGGCGGACGGCCGCTCATGGTCGAGAACGCGCACCAGGCCGTCGGGCTCTCGGTCGAACTGCTCGGTCTGGCCTCGCGCGAGGACGCGGTCGACCCGACGGGCGGCGCCTACGTCCTCGGGGTCGACCGGGCTCGCCGCAGCTGGGTCGGAGCCTTGCTGCCGCGTTCCGGCGTCGGCGCGATGCAGATCGTCTCCGCACCGGACATCGACACGCTCATCCACCGGGCGGGTGCGCACGCCGAGCTCGAGCTGGTCGGGGTGGACATCCCGATAGGCCTGCCCGACTTGGGGCCTCGGCAGGCCGATCGGTTGGCCCGGGCTCGGCTGGGTCCCCGACGCAGCTCGGTCTTCGCCACCCCGATCCGGGATGCGGTCCAGGCCACGACGTACAAGGAAGCCCGCACCGTGAGTACGTCCTTGTCGGGCAGGTCGGTCTCCGCGCAGGCGTACTACCTGCGCGAGGCGATCCTCGACGTCGACGCTTATGTTCGCCGCAGTGAACCGACGCTCCAGGTCCTCGAGGTGCATCCCGAGTTGTCGTTCGCGGTGATGGCCGGGGCGCCGCTGGAGCACTCCAAGAAGACCGCCGAAGGCGCTCGCACCCGCGCAGGGCTCCTGGTCGGGCAGGGGATCGAGTTGCCCGCCGACCTCGACCTGAACCGCACGGGCGCCGACGACATCCTCGACGCGGCAGCCGTCGCCTGGAGCGTCTCCCGCATCGCTCGTGGCGTTGCCGAGCGCCTGCCGCGCGAGCCTGAGCGCTTCAGCGACGGCCTCGACGCCGCGATCTGGGTCTGATCCGTCCAGCGGGGCGGACTTTCAGACGTGCACAACGTCCCGTATGCCGACGCTCACCTGCGCCTTTCCCTCGGCTGCTTTCGTTGTGCACGTTTCAGTGGATGGGCAGATGGGGTGGCTGGGGCCGCGGGGTAGGTGAGGTGTACGAGGCTGCGGGGGTAGATGGGCTGGCCGGCCTGAGGGGGCAGGTGGGGTGGCTAGGGCTGCCGGGCTAGCTGGGCTGGCTGGGGCTGAGGGGTCAGGTCAGCTGGACCGGGATGACGCGCAGGCCGTCTTCCTCGGCGAGGACGACGAGGTCGCCGGTGGGGTACTGGGCGAGGGCGGAGCGGACAGCCTCCTCGGTCCACGGCGTGGCTGCGCCGTCGGTGCGGGTGACGAGTTGTAGGTGGAGGTGCGGGTCGGCGCGCAGGGCTTCGACGCGCGAGTCCGTGGCGGCTGCTTGGGCGACGAGGACGACATGGCGCGGGGTGGTCGGTCTGGCTGCCGTCGCGGCCGCTGAACCCCCAGCCGCGGCAGTCACGGCCGCCAAACTCTCGGCCGCTGAACTCCCGGCCGCTGAACTCGTCCCCGCCGAGGTGACCCCTGCCTCGCCGGCGGCCAGGTCCTGGTCCCGGTGGCCCTCAGCGACCGCAGACTCAGCCTCGACCTTCTCGGCCGTCGCGCGATCCTCGCGGAAGACCGTCCAGTGATAGGCCGACAGCAGTGAGGTCGTCACCAGGATGCCGAGCGGGAAACGGATCCGGCGCATGGTCTCGGCGTCCACGCCGCCGTCCAGCACGCTCTGCAGGATCTGGTAGACGAGCGTCATCAGCGCGATGACCGCCGCGACGAAGGCCAGGCCGAAGAGCAGCAGGAGATAGGCCCGGCGGGTGGGGGAGGCGACCTCGCCGGTGGGGTCGAGGCGACGCGCGTGCTGAGCATGCCGCCAGTGCCACCACCACACCGGCACCCCGACGGCCAGCAGCACCAGGCACCCGAGCAGGGCGTTGATCGCCGACGGCCCGACGAGCAGGTCTGCGCCACCTGCCACGGCTTCGACGATCGTGACCATCACCATCACCAGCCCGGCGCTGGCGGCGATCAGCCCGACCGCGGCGAGCAGATGGCGATAGACCCGGTTGACCTCGGTCCGCTCGCGCAGCCCCTTGGGCCGCCCAGCGAGCAGGGTGCGGTGATACCACCAGACCAGCAAGCCCGCGATCACCGTTCCGAGCTGGGTCGGCAAGGGATGCAGGTGCACGGCCGGGTCGGTCTGGGTGGGCTCACCCACGAGGAGGACGAGCACGCCATACAGGGCCAGGGACCCGGCGATCACGGCGGCGAGCAGCCCGCCGCCCACGCCGAAGAGCAGCACCAGCGCGTGCCACCCTGTGTCCCGCTCGCTCGTCGCAACCCGCGCCAGCCAGTAGAGCGACCAGATGACCACACCGATCCCGAGCACGATGGCGCCGTCCAGGATGAGCGGCACCGTCCGCGGGACCAGCGTCGGCAGCGTGAGTCCCAGCAACTCGCGCAGGGTGGCCGAGAGCACCAGGATCAAGCCGACCGTGGCAGTGATCAGACCACCCAACGACCCGATCAAGTGCAGCGGCCGCAGCAGATCGGCAGGGGTGCGGCGGGGGCCATAGATGTGGTGCAGCGCCGACGCCGTCGACCACACCACGGGGATGGCGAGCGCGCTGCCGTCGAAGGCCTGCGTCCGCGAGATCAGGACCGAGAGCGCTTGATACCACCCGACCGAGGCGACGGCCAGGGTGACCAGGCCGACGGCGGTGAGATACCAAGACCAGCCGGCGGTCGTGGCCTCCTCGGGATCGCGCCGCTGCTGGCGCAGCGTCCACCACGCCAGCGCCAACCACAGCGGCAGCGCCACCACCGTGAAGGTGAGCATCAGCGCCAGGTCAGGGCCCCCGTCGAAGCGCTCCGTGGGGTCCACGGCCCGGCCGACGAGGCCGCTCACCCCACCGAGGGCGGCAAAAAGCAGACCGGCGAGCAGGAGGTACTGGAAGAAGCGGCGGATCCGCGGCCCGGCGGTCTGCGGCGAGTGGTGCACCGGCTGGGCCGGACGGTGGACGCGCATGACCGCCTGCACCACGACCGCTCCGACGATGAGGGCCAGGATGAGCAGGATCCCGATCGCCATCACCGGTTCACCTGCTCGCAGTTGTAGTAGATCGGCCAGGGTTCACCGGTGATCACCCACCGGCCATCGACCCGCTCCAGGTCGATGGTCTGCCGGTCGCCGGAGGGCGCGCTGCCGATCATCCCCGTGTCCTGGTTGACGATCTCGATGTCGACGCGGGCGTACTCACCGGTGATCCTGCTGTCCCGCAGGACAACCCGGGACCGCGAGTCCACCCAGTAGGTCAGCGTGTCCGGGTTGCACTCGGTGTCCGGGCTGAGCTGGGCCACCACGGCCTCGTTGTCGTTGGCGAAGATCGCGCGGGCGTAGGCCTGCACGGTCGCCTCCGGGCTACCCTCGGGCGTCGACGGCGTCCGGGTCGAGGCGAGGATCCCGGCGATGACGGCGAGCAGCAGCAACCCGGACACGGCCAGGGCCAGGCGGGTGGTCGCCCGGCTCACGCGGGTATC